>DASXHD010000073.1:0-25077 GCA_036488725.1 Polyangiaceae bacterium
GAGCGCGCTCACGACGACGAGCGCCGAAACGACGAGGCTCACGATCGGGTCGAGCGCGTACCAGTGCGTCGCTAGGATGATGCCGCCGGCCACCGCGACGCCCACGGCGATCGCCGCGTCGCCCGCGAGGTGTACGAACGCGCTCCGCACGTTGAGATCGCGCTCTCTCGATCGCATGAAGAGGAGCGCCGAGCCGCCGTTCACGACGACGCCGACGAGCGCCATCGTCATCAAGAGCCCGCCGTCGACCGCCGCCGGCTCGCGAAGGCGCCGAATCGATTCGGTCGCGACGCCGCCGGTCGCCGCGACGAGCAGAAGCCCGTTGACGAGCGCGGTCAGCACCGACGCCTTCTTCATGCCGTAGGTGCGCCGCTTGGACGGCTTGCGCTGCACGAGCACCGTCGCGCCCCACGCGAGCGCGAGACCGAGGACGTCGCCGAGGTTGTGTCCCGCGTCGGCGAGGAGCGCCATCGAGTGCGACGCGAGACCGGCGACGACCTCCGCGACGACGAACGCGAAGTTGAGCGTGACGCCGATCGCGAACGCTCGGCGGTGGTCGCCGTGCCCGTGTCCGTGCTCGTGATGATGGTCGTGCGCGTGCCCGTGGCCCACGCGGTGAACATAATTCGCGCCGGCTCTGAATGCGAGGCGCCGCGCGACAACTCAGGTACGCATGACGCGGCTTGCTTGGCTGCTTCCTTTGCTCTTCGCTTGTTCGAGCTCGCCAGCTCGCCCCGCGGGCGACGACGCGAGCGCCGATGCCCCGGTCGACGCCGCCGCGCCGGACGCGCCGCTCACCGTCACGGATGCCGGGGCCGACGCCGGCGACGCGGCGGTCGACCCGTTCGTCCCGCACCCGCCCGACGGCGCGACCGAATGCGGATCCGGCACGATTTCCGCGTCGTCATCGCATTCGGCGTGCATGGAGCCGTCGTTCGTTCTCGACGACGTCCCGCTCTTCGATGGCGGCAACGGCTCGATGCCGCGCGCGTGCGACGCGCTGACGGTCGGCGGCGGCGAATGGCAAGTGTGGTGCACGCCGAGCGAGGTCTACGTGTGGGGGCGCATCCCGATCGAGAACGCGAGCACGCTGACCGACTGCCACGCCGTTTCGCTGCTCGAGATCGACGAAGGCCTTTACGCGACGGCAAACGCGGGCGGCAACGGCGCGCAGGTTCGGACGTACGAGCCCGACGGCACCGAGATCATCGGCACGCCGGCCGGCGACCCGCAGACGATCGTCGCATCGATCACGCTTCCGCTCACCGCGAGCGGCGCCGCGCAGATGTTCGTCGCCGGCATGCTCGAGGACACGTGCAACCAGGGCGTGCCGGGCCCGCCGACCGTTCTCACCGGCTTCGACGTGCAATGGAAAGAGTGACGCTGGTCTTCGATTTGCAGCTCGCGTCGCGCATGCCCACCGAGAAAACCAAAAAACGCGCGCGTCGCGACAAAGCCCAGGGAAAAAGCGCTTCCACGCAAGCGGGCGAATTCGTGCGCGAGGAAATTCACCACGTGCGAGAAGGCAAGCACGGTGCGCGATCACCTCAGCAGGCGATCGCGATCGGGCTCTCGAAGGCGCGCCGCGCGGGCGTCGATCTTCCGCCGCCGAAGCGCGGCAAGGCGAAGCCGAAGACGCGTCGCAGCGCCGAGCGCGCGTACGCGCGCGGTCATGGCGCGGCCGCCAAACGCAAGAGTTCGCCGCGTCGAGCTCGCGCCACGCATCGCGCGCTCGAGCACGAGGGGCACAGCGCCGCGTCGCCCGGTGCGCTCTCGCGTCACGCAAAAACGGCCGCCGCGCGCCGCAGCCCGACGCAGCGCAAGGCCGCTGCACGCAAGGGCGCGCAGACCCGGCGCCGCCGCGCGCACGCGTGACGTTGCGCGTGTGATATTCCGAAGGAATGTATCGCGCGCTGGCGCTGCTGTTGTTCGCATCGGTCGCGTGCGGTGAAACCGCGCAACCTCCGGCGCCGAACGACGGCGGCGTCACGCCCGACGTCGTCGCGCCGATCGAAGCTTCGACCGACGCCGCGCCGGACGTCGACGCGGGAGTCGCGGAGCGCCCGATCGACGCCGGCTTCTTCGGGATGCATCTGAACAAATACGGAACGCCGCTCCACTTCGGGAGCGAGCGCGTCTGGGACGCGGGCGTCTCGTGGTACGCGCTGCAGACCGGGCCGACGACGTTCGATTTCACGCTCCTGAAATCGCGCGTCGCCGAGGCGAACAAATACGGCTTCGACGTGCTCTACACGTTCGGCCACACGCCGCCGTCGATCACGAAGAACAAAAACGATAGCGCCGATCCGCCGACCGACGTCGCCGACGACGGGACGGGCACCGACGCCTACGTCAAAGCGTTCTGGACGCAGTTCATGGCGACGATGTGCACCGGCGCGTCGGGCCAGAAGACTTGCGACCCGATCAAATATTTCGAAATGTGGAACGAGCCGAACACCGACTTGTTCTTCACCGGCACCTACGCGCAGCTCGCGCGGATGAGCGCCGACGCGGCGACGATCATCAAACAAGAGTGCCCGACCTGCGTCGTGCTCAGCGCCGACACGAGCTGCGGCGGCGACGGCTATCGCACCAACGGCGACGCCGGAAAATGCGATCTCTACATGGCCGCGTACCTCGACGCTTGGCAGAAGCTCGGTCACATGCCCGACGCAGGCGCGTGGCACGCGTATCCGTCGCACACCAACGTCTCGCCGAGCCCGATGCCCGAGACGAACGTCTCGACGTGGGATACGTGCCCGGCGAATCAAGACAAGGCGACGTGCACGTGCAAAGCGGCGTTCGTCCCGAACGCGGAGTGCCGTCACTCGATCGTCGAGCAAATCGGTTTGATGCGCTCGGTGTTCGACGCGCACGGCCTCGCGGGCAAGCCGATGTACGCGACCGAAGGCGGCTTCAACAAGACCGAAGACTTGCCCGACGCGCAGGAAGAGGTCGCGTATCTCGGGCGCTGGTATTTGCTGCAAGCGGGCGCCGGCGTCGCGCGCGTTTACTATTACGCGCAGGACGATTGGGCGCCGCTCGTGAATCCTGATCTGACCCTCGACCCGGCGGGCGTCGCGTACAACGCGCTCTACGATTGGCTCGTCGGCGGATCGATCGCCGCGTGCACGTCGAGCGGGAGCGTGTGGAGCTGCCCGGTGACGACGCCGGATCACAAAGCGGCGCTCGCGATTTGGGACGCGTCGGCGACGTGCACGACGAGCGCGTGTCCGACGACGCCGACCTCGGTCGACGCGTCGTTCACGACGTGGCGCGATCTCGCAGGCGCTTCGCACACGATCGCCAATCATCGAGCACCCATCGGCAGCCAACCGATTTTGATCGAATGAAGACGACGAAGACGAGAGCCGCGCTCGCGATCGCCGCCGCCTTGCTCGGCGCGTGCATCTTTCCGTCGCTCGACGGTCTCACGGGCTCGAGCGACGCGGGTGTCGACGCCGCCGACGCGACCTCCGCCGCCGACGCGGGAGACGCGGCGCCGCGCGACGCGTCGGTCGATGCGCCGAGCGACGCCATCTCGAACACGACGTTCTTTTGCGCGAGCGTCGACGCCGCGCTGTGCGACGACTTCGACGATGAAGACGGCTCGACGTTCATGCGCTGGACGTCGGCTCCGACGGCCCACGGCGCGACGATCACACGCGACGACTCCGACGCGTCGCCTCCGTTCGCCGCGCGCTTCGACGCGTTCGGCTCGGACGCGGGCTCGCCGCTCGCCGTCTTGAAGAAAAAATTCACCGACCCGATCACGTCGAGCGCGACGCTCGCGTTCGATCTCCGCGTCGACGCCTGGCCCACGCCGTCGACCGCGGGCCTCAACGTGGCGCAAGTGAACCTCGCGAGCGGCGCGTCGGCGACGACGTTGCGTTTGCGTCAGACGAATTCGCAGCTCGAGCAAACCGTCCCGACCGACGCCGGAAATATTTTTCCGACCTTCGCGCTTTCGCAGAGCCCGGTGCTCGGTCAGTGGGTCCACGTCGAGCTCGATTGGACGCTCGCGCAAAACGACGTGACCGTGACTGTGCTCTTCGACGGAAACGTCGTCCTGGCGCCGACTGCGCTCGATCCGACCAGCGCGTTCGGCGTGCCGACGCTCTTGGCGGGCGAGGTCTTCATCGACCCCGGCAACCAGTCGACCTCGATGCGCGTCGACAACGTCGTCTTTCGTTACCAGTAGCGCTACGCTTCACCCATGGAGGCCGGGATGAAAGCGCTAGGGGCTTGTTTCGTGGTGGCGGCGCTGGGGCTCGTCGCGTGCGGTAGCGACGACAGCGGAAACGGGAGCGACGGCGGGACCGGCAACGACGCGACGTCCTCGGGCGACAGCCCGTTCGGCGGCCTCGACGCCACGAGCGGCGGCGACGGCAGCGGCAGCGACGCCGGCTGCTACGCGCCGGTCGACATGTACATCATGCAAGACCGGTCGGGCAGCATGGGCAACGACTGCAACATCGGCCAGACGGTCAACTCGAAGTGGTGCCACGCGATCAACGCGCTCTCGGGTTACTTCAACTCGCCGAACGCCGCGGGCAACGCCGCCGCGCTTCAGTTCTTCCCGCTGCCGAACACGAGCCAGTCGCAGTGCTCGACCGGCACCGGCTACGACGTCGCCGCGCTCCCGACGCCGCCGCCCGCGTACACGACGCTCCCGACCAACACGTTCGACTCGCTCTTGAACTCGCAAAACGACAACGGCGGCGGCGGCACGCCGACGGAAGCCGCAATTCGCGGGCTCACGTCGTTCACGGCGGCCAACCGTCGCGGCGGTCGCGTGACGATCGGAATCCTCGTCACCGACGGCGATCCGAACGGTTGCGACGAGAACCTCGGCGACTTGTCGAATCTCCTCCAAGCGCACTACACGGCGACGACGCTTCGCACGTACGTCATCGGCATGACCGGCGCGGACGACGGCAACCTCGAGAAGATCGCGCAGGGCGGAAACGCGCCGCTCCACGACTCGACCGTCGGCGCGCTCACCGGCGCGTGCGGCACGACGGCGCCGCCGTGCCGCCACTGGAACGTCGGCGACGGAAACCCGCAAGCGTTCATCGCCGCGCTCGCCGCGATCCAAGACTCTGCGAACGGATGCGCAGACGGCGGCGGAACGATCAACCCGAACTGACCGTCGCGTAACGGAGCTGCACGAGCCCCGCCGAAAATGTCTTCGTGCCGATCAACCGGAGGCCGCGCCTCTCGGTCACTTTCGCCAAGAGCGGCTTGCCGCTTCCGAGCACGACGGGATTCACCGTGAGCTGACACTCGTCGAGGAGCCCCGCGTCGAGCAACGCCGAAGCGAGCGTCGCGCCGCCCCAGACGATGATGTTCTTGCCCGACTCTTTTTTCATCGCGGCGACCGCGTCGAGATCGCGCACGAAGGTCGTGTTCTTCCAGTCGGACGTGCTCATCGTGCGCGACACGACGACGTGCTTCGTCGTCTCCGCATGCTGCGCAAACGCGACTTCGTCGGCCGAGCCCGGCCGCGTCCCGGCGAGGACCGCGCGCCAATGTTCCGCGTAGCCCGGATACATCACGCGCCCGAGAAGAAACGTGTCCGCGTCGCGCAGCTCAGCGAATAAATCCTTCCACTGATCGCCTTCGCTCCGCTGGATCCAATCGACGCCCTTGGGCCCCTCGATGATCGCGTCGACGCTCGTCTGCATTCTCAAGATGATTTTTCGCATAGCTCGTTCTCCTTACCCAGACGACGAACGAGCCCGGAACCGATCGACACCTACTTGACGATCGCCTCCCAATTTTCGGCGATCTCTTGCGGCGTCCAAACGCCGGCTGCGTCGTCTTTGAATTTTCCGGCGGTCTCGACGACTTTGAACGCATACATCCGCGCGCCGGCGACGGCGAGCACGTAACCGGTGCGGTCGCCGCAGAGCGGGCTCGCCAAAAAGAGCGCGGCGGGCGCGATGTGGTCCGGCGTCAGCGCGTCGCGTCCGTGCTGGAACATTGGCAGATCCTCGGTCATGCGCGTCTTGGCGATCGGCGCGAGCGCGTTCACCGTGATGCGATGTTTCTGGAGCTCGATGCTCATCGTGCGCGTCAGCCCGTAAATCCCGGCCTTTGCGGCGGCGTAGTTGGCTTGGCCGAAGTTTCCCATCATGCCGCTCACGCTCGTCGTATTGACGACCCGGCCGCCTTCGCCCTGCTGGACCATCTGTTTCACGACGGCTTGCGAGACGAGGAACGTGCCTTTCAAGTGCACCGCGATGACGGCGTCGAAGTTCGATTCCTCGAGCTTCAAAAAAGTTTTGTCGCGCAGGATGCCCGCGTTGTTGACGAGCACGTCGACGCGGCCGAACGCGTCGACCGCGCTCTTCACGATGCCGGCGGCGCCTTCGTGCGTCGCGACGTTGTCGTGATTGGCCGCCGCTTGTCCTCCGGCCGCGCGGATTTCGGCGACGACTTTTTCCGCCGCGCTCGAATCCTCGCCGCTGCCGTCGCGCGGGCCACCGAGATCGTTGACGAGGACCTTCGCGCCTTCGCGCGCGAAGAGGAGCGCGTGCGAGCGACCGATGCCGCCGCCCGCGCCGGTGACGATGCCGACTTTTCCGTCGAGGAGTCCCATGTGTCGCGCGTGATAGCATGCTTCGCATGCGCCGCCGGCTCGCCATCGCCCTCTTCGCGATCGCGTGCGATTCGACCCCCGCGGCCACGCCGCCGCCGGACGTCGTCACGTTTCCGCCGGGCTTCATGTTCGGCTCGTCGACCGCCGCGTTCCAAGTCGAAGCGAACGACGTCCACACCGACTGGAGCCACTGGACGGCCATCCCCGGCAAAATCAAAAACGGCGACACGCCCGACCCGAACGGCCCTGACGCGCTGAACCACGTCGACGAGGACATCGCGCTCCTCACGGCGACGCATCAAAACGCGTATCGCCTTTCGATCGAGTGGGGCCGCATCTATCCGACGCTCGACGACTTCACCAACGACACGCCCGACCCGACCGCGATCGCCGCGTACTCGACGCTCCTCGACAAGCTCGTCGCCGCGCACATCACGCCGATGGTCACCCTGCATCACTTCGCGTTTCCCGATTGGCTCTCCGACGTCACCGCGCCGGATCAGCCGCAAGGCTGGGAGCGCACCGGCGTCGTCGATCAATTCGCGACCTTCTGCTCGCGCATGGCGAGCCGGTTCGGCGACCGCGTCGATTGGTGGATCACGATCAACGAGCCGCTCAACGTCGTCCTTGGCGGCTACGTCCAGGGAAGCTTCCCGCCCGGATTGGTGCTGAACACCGATCGCGGCTTCGCCGTCGCCAAGGCCGAGGTGCGCGCCCACGCCGCGTGCTTCGACGCGATTCACGCGGCCGACGCGAAGGCGATGGTCTCGGTCGCCAAGCACATGCGTACGTTCCACGCGTACGACGACACCGACCCGGACGACCAAACCGCCGCCGACCGCGTTCGCTACATCTATAACGAGTGGTTCTTGAACGCGATCGTCCGCGGCGATTGGGACGACGACCTCGACGGTACGCTGACGAGCTCGCCTGCCGACGTCACGGCCGACCCGACCCTCGTCGGCCGCGCCGATTTCGTCGGCGTGAACTACTACTCCGACACGCTCATCAGCGCGTCGCGCGGCATCATCATCCCGGTCATCAACGCGGCCGTCTACGAAGCGTTCTTGCCGACGACGCGTCCGAAGACCGATTTCGGGTGGGACATCTACCCCGAAGGTCTCGGAACCGTCCTCGACGAGGTTAAACCCTATGGCCTACCGGTCGTAATTGCTGAAAATGGCATCGCTGATTCGGGCGACACCATGCGAGCACGGTTCATCGCGGAGCATTTGTATCAAGCCGGCTGGGCCATCCAGCGCGGCGTGGATTTGAGGGGATATTTCCATTGGGCGCTGGTCGACAATTTCGAATGGGCGAACGGCTTCTGCCCGAAGTTTGGCCTCGCGGCGTACGACCCGACTACGAAGGCGAGGACGCTTCGCGCGAGCGCGCAGACGTACGCGTCGATCATCCAAGCGAGCGCAGTCCAGAAACAAACCCTCGACGCGATGCCTCCGTACGGCACGCCGGCGGTGACCTGCCAGTGAATACCAAAGTCACAGCCGTCGACATCCCGGCGCTCAAAGACCTCGACTACGACGACGAGACGACCGACGTCACGCATCGCGTCCGCGACAGCGAGATCTCTCCGCCGATGGAGAAAAATCGCCGCGGCGTCATCGTCGTCCTTCGTGGGCCCGAGGTCGGCCGCATGCACGCGCTCGGCGACGGACCGACGACGATCGGCCGCGACAAGACAGCCGACATTCGCTGGGACGACAAAGGCCTCAGCCGTCGCCACGCGCGCATCTTCAACGACGGCGCCGCGTGGGTCATCGAAGATCTCGGCTCGCAAAACGGAACGTGGGTCGACGGCCGCCGCGTCGATCGCGCGGAGCTCCGCGACGGCGCGCGCATCGCGCTCTGCGCCGGCGTCGTCATCCGCTTCAACTTGGTGGACGAGATCGAAGAGCGCGTCGCGCGCCAGCTCTTCGAGGCCTCGACGCGCGACGCCTTGATGGGCATCTACAACCGCCGCTACTTCGACGAGCGCCTCGCCGCCGAGGTCTCGTTCGCGCATCGTCACAAAGGCTGGCTCGGTCTCTTGATGTTCGACGTCGATCATTTCAAGCGCGTCAACGACACGCACGGCCACCAAGTCGGCGACACGCTCCTCGCGGGCATCGCCAAAAAAATCGTCGCCGCGATTCGCACCGAGGACGTGCTCGCGCGCTACGGCGGCGAAGAGCTCGCCATCATCGTGCGCGGCGTCCCGAAGCCCGGCCTCGAGGTGCTCGGCGAGCGCATCCGCCGCGCGGTCGCCGAAACGCACTTCGATCACTCGGGCACCAAAGTGAGCGCCACGATCAGCGTCGGCATCGCGACGCTCGAAGAATGCGACGCGCACGCGACCGGCGATCTGCTCGTGGCCCTCGCCGACGAGCGTCTTTACCGCGCGAAACAAACCGGCCGAAACCGCGTTTGCGTGGAGTGAATCGGGTCGTCCCGGCGTGCGTTGCATGAGCATGCGAATCGCCGGCGTGCTTTTTCTCCTCGCGGCGGCGTGTCGGACGAACGCGATTCACGAGGACGCCCGGCCGATCGCAACGGCAACGGCAACGGCGACCGTGACGGCGTCGGCCACCGTCTCCGTTGCCGAAGCTCCGCCTCCGGCGCCGCCGCCGGTGACCAAGCTCTCCCATGACGAGGTCGCCGAGCTCGTCCTGCGCGATTACGACAGCGCGTCGCATCGCGTGAAAACGAAGTCGGTCGGCGACGGCGGGGTCGACGTGTTGCAGGCGATCGACGTCACCGCATCGAACGGCGACGTGATGCACACCTACGTCGACGCGACGCTCGGCAAAGGCGGCGTCCACGTCGAAGAGCTCCGCGGCGAAGGCTGGGCGAGCGGCGACTTGGTCGCGTGGGTCGTCGTCGGCACGCAGCCCGGCCTGTGCAGCGTCGGCCAAGGCTTCCTCGCACTGCTCCAAGAAAAACGCGTGCTCGCGATCGCGCCATGGGAAGGCTCGTGCGCGACGCCGTATCGCGCGAGCTTCGTGACCGCCGCGGGGCGCGGGCTTCTTTTGGAGGAGGACGGCAGCTCCGGCGAGGACGGCGCGAGCGAGCAAACGAATCGCATCTGGCTCGTCTCCGGCGCGCGCTGGAAACGCGCGGGCAGCGTGCGCCGAACGTTCGAAGAAACTTGGACGCACGCGATCGCCGGCACCACGCGAAAAATGGACTCGACGATCGCGGGCGACGCGAGCGGTCTGGTCGTCAGCGAGCGCTGGCACTTCACGTCCGATTCGACGCAAAAGACGACCCACCGGACCCGCGCCGTCCGCTACACGCTGCGCGGTGATTCGCTGATCGCGCCGCCGCTCCCCGACCCGACACCTTGACGCATCGCGTGGCTGTGTTAGCGATTCCGGCCACCCTAGGAGGATCTCCCGATGGCCGTCGACGTCAAAAAGCTCTTCAACGAGCAGCTCCCGCAAGGTCTCGCCAACAACGCCGAAGATGCGAAGACCATCGGCGCGAAGTACCAGATGAACGTCACCGGTGAAGGCGAGTGGTTCATCGACGTCTCCTCCACCGGTCCGTCGTGCAAGCCGGGCACCGGCACCGCCGATTGCACCATCACGATCGCGGCCGACGATTTCCAGAAGCTCGTCGAAAACCCGCAGGCGAACGGCATGCAGCTGTTCTTCTCGGGCAAGCTCAAAGTGAGCGGCAACCCGACGCTCGCGATGAAGCTGCAGAAGCTCTTCTCGTACAAGTGAGAGGCTGACGTGCCGCTTCGCGGCGTTCGTGTCCTCGATTTGAGCCGGCTCTTGCCCGGCCCGTTCGCGTCGCTCGTGCTCGCCGATCTCGGCGCCGAGGTCGACAAAATCGAGGACACCGACGCGGGCGATTATTTGCGGCACATGCCGCCGCTCGTTCAAAACGATACGAGCGCGATGTTCCTCGCGCTCAATCGCGGCAAACGCAGCGCGTGCCTCGACTTGAAAAAGCCGGAGGCGCGCGACGTTTTTTTGAAGCTCGTCGAAAAGTACGACGTCGTCCTCGAGCAGTTTCGTCCGAAGGTGCTCGACCGACTCGGCCTCTCGCACGCGACTTTGCTCGAACGAAATCCGCGCCTCGTGATTTGCGCGCTCACCGGCTACGGGCAGACCGGGCCGCTCGCGATGCGCGCCGGGCACGACATCGATTATCTCGCGCGCGCGGGAATTTTGGGCTTTCAAGGGCCCGAGGGCGCGCCGCCGCAGCCGCCGGGATTTCAGCTCGCCGACGTGAGCGGCGGGCTTTGGTCGGTCATCGGAATTCTCGCCGCGCTCGCCGAGCGAAGGCGCACCGACAAGGGACGCGTCGTCGACGTCTCGATGACCGAAGCCTCGATGCCGTTCGGCATCGTGTCGCTCGCCGGAATGTTCGCGGACCAAACGCTTCATCGCGGGCGCGAGCCGCTGACCGGCGGCATCGCGGCGTACGGCACCTACGAAACGAAAGACGGAAAATACGTCGCGCTCGGCGCGCTCGAGCCGAAGTTCTGGCTCGCGTTCGCCGGCGGCGTCGGCCTCGAGGCGGACATGACCGGCATCGTGCCGGGCGAGCATCAACCGGCGCTGAAGAAAAAAGTCGCCGCCATCTTCGCGACAAAAACCCGCGCGGAGTGGGAAGAGTTCTCGCGCACGCACGACTGCTGCCTCGAGCCGGTCCTCGCGCCCGAAGAGCTGCGAACGGACGCGCATCTCGCGTCGCGCGGCATGTTCTACGAAATCGATTCGCCTTGGGGCGCGCTCCCGCAGCTCAAGCTGCCCATCGCCGAGCGCGTCGCGTCACGGCCGCCGCCGAAAAAGGGCGAGCATACCGATGAGATTTTGCGGGAGGCGGGACTTTCGGGGGAGGAGATCGCCGCGTTGCGGGCGAGTGGGGCCGTCAAGTGAGTTTCAAATCTTCCGGAGCTCCTCCAAGAACTCCCAGTCCGCGACGAGCCCTTTGCGCAAAAGGACCGACAAAATCGCGGCGACGAGCGGCTCCCACTGCGGCGCTTCGCCGAGGATTTCGGACGCGTCGGCGCCGTGCGCCACGGCGCGCAGGGCGCTCACGAGATCGCGCGCGGTGAGCTCGGTTTCGGCGGGCGCGGGCTCGGTCGGCGCGCGGCCGCGGCGCGCGGGGAGCTGAATCGTCGTTCCGTCGAGCAGCGTGACCTCGACCATCGGGATCGACGGCGTTCGCTTCTTCGGCGTGATTTCTTTGGCCTCGATTTCGGGGCTCGCGTCCGGGCTGTCGGCGCTCGGGGGAAGGGAAGAGAGGTCCTCGAGCAGCTCCTCCGGCGGAATCGTTCGCGGCTGCTGCGCCTGCGGTTTCGGAGGCGGCGCGGGCTTCGGGCTCGGCGGCGCGGGCGGGACCACGGGCTGCGGCGCCTCGCCGTGATAGTAAACGCGAATCGCGGCCCGAATGTCGCTCCGCGCGGCGATCATCGGCTTCACCGTCATCCCGCCGCACGCCTGCGAGACCTCACCGAGCGCCGCGTCGTTGGTCGGATCGTCCATCGCGACGAAGAGCTGCTCGCCGCCTTTCTTCGACTTTCGGTGGAGCACGGGCACGAGGCAGTATTTTTCGGCGATCGTGTGGGGCACGAAGTTCAGCAGCTGTCGCGAAAAATCTACGTGATAGAGCGACACCCACGGCACCGCGAGCTGCTGCGAGAGCGCCTGCGTCAGCTGCGTTTCGCTCACCATTTCGAGCCGCACGAGGACGTCGCCGAGCTTTTCCCCGTCTTTTCGCGGCTGCGAAAGGGCGTGGGCGAGCTGCTCGGGGGTGATGACGTTCGCCGCGACGAGAAGCTCGCCGATTCGCATGCGTGATGCCATGTTGCTGCCGAAATCGTACGGGCCCCGTCGCCGGCGGCCAACTTACCGGCCGCTGTTTCCCCCTCAAAACGCGCGTGTTACGTTCCCATCTTCGGCATGCGTCCTTGCCCGCAGTGCAGCAGCGTCTGTGACTCGACGCATCAGTTCTGCCCGAGCTGCGGGTTTCCCATCGGCAAAGTTTCGCAGAACAACGGCGACGATCCGCTGATCGGTCGCACGCTGCCGGGCGGGTTCGTCATCCTCGAGCTCATCGGCGTCGGTGGCATGGGCCGCGTGTATCGCGCCGAGCAAACGAACCTCGGTCGCACCGTCGCCGTGAAGATCGTCCACCCGCACCTCGCGGGCGAAGAAAACGCGGTCGCGCGCTTCATCACCGAAGCGCGCGCGGCGAGCCGATTGAATCACCCGAACTCGGTCGCGGTCATCGACTTCGGCAAGACCAACGACGGCCAGCTCTATCTCGTCATGGAGTACTTGCGCGGGAAGGATCTCGCGCGCGTCGCTTACGAGGACGGGCCGCTCCCGTTCCGCCGCGTCGTCGACGTCTTGCGCCAGACGCTCGCCGCGCTCGCCGAAGCGCATCACTTCGACATCATCCACCGCGATCTCAAACCCGAGAACATCATCCTCGAGCCGGTGCGCGGCGGCGGCGACTTCGTGAAGGTCGTCGACTTCGGCCTCGCGAAGATGCAGGTCGAAAAATCGCAGCCGTCGATCACGTCGCCCGGCATCGTGTGCGGCACGCCCGAGTACATGTCGCCCGAGCAAGGGCGCGGCGATCCGCTCGATCCCCGCAGCGATCTCTACGCGGTCGGCGTCATCCTCTATCAGCTCCTCACCGGACGCTTGCCGTTCGAAGCCGAGACGCCGACGCAAGTCGTCTTGATGCACCTCTCGAAGACGCCGCCGGATCCGAACGCCGTCGCGCCCGAGCGGATGATCCCGAAACCGCTCATCGAGATCACGACAAAGTCGCTCGCGAAAGAGGCGGCCGATCGTTACCAGAGCGCCGAAGAGTTCGCGGGCGCGCTCGGCGAAGCGATGGCGAGGATCGAAGCGGCCGCGCGCGAGACCGGTCGCAACCGCTGCATGAAGTGCGGCACGGTCAACGACGCGAAGCAAAAGTTCTGCGGCGAGTGCGGCACGCCGCTGCTCACGTCGGCGCCGACGCTCACGCAGATGCCGCGGTCGTCGCCCGACGGCGCGATCACGACGCAGATCGATCGGCGCGCGAACGGCGAAGCGCAACGCGACGTCTTCCCGCTTCCGTTCTTCGGTCGCGACGACGATCTCTCGTGGCTCGAGGAGCACCGCACGCGCGCGAAGACGGGTCTCTGGTCGGTGCGCGTCGCCGGCGAGGCGGGCATCGGAAAGTCGCGCATCCTGCGCGAGCTCGCGCAAGCTGCGAAGGTCGCGGGCGACACGGTGATCACCGTCGGGCCGGACCCGGTCTGGGCCGAGGTCGGTTACTACACGCTGCGGAATGCGATCGTGCAGCTCGCCGAGCTCCCGAACGACGGCGGCGCGCTCTCCGATTGGTCCGCGGCGAGCGCCGAGGCGCGCTCGGGTCTCGCGCAGATTTTCGGAAAGAGCGATTCGCGCGGCGCGACGCTCTCGCCCGACCAGCGACGCTTCACCGCGGCCGAAGCGCTGCGCTGGGCCATCTTGCGCGCGAACGGACGCGTCGGCGGGCGGCGCGTCGTCCTCGCGATCGACGACTTGCACGCGGTCGATGGCGCGAGCCGCAACGCCTTCGCCGATGTCGTCGCGGAGCCGCCGCTCGCGCCGGTGCTCGTCGTCGCCGCGCACGCGTCGAACTTCGATCCGAAGTGGGAAGGCTCTCCGCTCCGCGCGCTCGCGCCGCTGCAGGGACCTGCCGTCTCGCGCATCGTCGCGAGCGCGGGAACGGGCGCGCCGGTCATCAGCTCGAGCCGCGGCGTCGTCCCGCTCTACATCGAGCAAGTGATTCGCTTCATGCGCGAGCACGGAACCGCCGCGCCGCCGCGCTTGCCCGACTTGCTCGCGCTGCGCGTCGAGCGCCTCGAAGCCGACGCGCGCCGTCTCTTGCAAGCCATTGCCGTCACCGGCGACGACGCGACCGAAGATACCGTGCGCGCGCTCCTGCCCGAAGAGACCGACGTCGCCGGCGCGAGCGCGACGCTCCGCCAAGGCGGCATGATCGATCAAGAGGGCGATCGCTGGCGCGTCGCCCACCCGCTCCTTCGCGAAATCGTCCTCGCCACGATCCCCGCGGCTGCGCGCCGCGAGCTCCACTCGAAGGCCGCCGAAGTTTGCGAGATGCTCGGCGCGCCGATCGAAGTGCGCGCGCTCCACCAGTTTTACGCGCAGAACGCGTTCGAAGCGCTCCTCTTGCTCGAGCGCATGAGCGCGCTCGCGACCGCGCGCGGCGACGTCCCCGGCAGCGCGCTCGCGTTGCGACGTGGCCTCGAGCTCGCGCGGCGTGAGCTCTTCCGCGGCGAGCTCGACGATCCGGAGCGCGCCGTCCTCATCTTCGCGCGCAAGCTCGGCGAAGCGCTCGCGCACATCGGCGACTTCACCGACGCCGAAGGCGTGCTGCGCGAAGCGCTCGACATGGCCGGCCCCGGCGGACAAGACCGCGCGCGCGTCCTCGCCGCGCTCGCCCACGTCGCCCACGGCCGCGACCGACGGCGCGAAGCCGAAGCCTACTTGCGCGAAGCGCTCGACCTCGCGACCCGCTCGGGCGCGCACGAGCTCGTGACGTCGCTCCAAGATCTGAAGCGCGCGATCGCCGTTTAGTTGTGCAGCGCGTTGCCCGCGCGGAGCATCGCGTTGCTCACGCGACGAGCGAACGCCGAGAATTCGGCCACCTTCGTCGCGGCATGTACCTTGCTCGATGGCACGGCAATGCACTTCGTTCGGATCACCGCATTCCTCGGCGTCCTCGGTGTCTCGTCGATCGCGTCGGCGCAATCGCAACCCAAGCCCGCGCCGACTGCGTGCACGGTGCTTCCGCAACCCGGCTCCGAGTGCGCGATGTCCACCGGTCGCGCGACCGCAATCCGCGTCGCGCGCGTCGGCGTCGAGCTCGTGCTCGCGACGCTCTTCGGCGCGGGCCTTGGCGCGCTCGGCGCATACGCGGGGCTCAACGCGGATCTCGTCGCGGGCAACGAGGCCGGCGCGGGCCTCGGTCTCGGCGCGTCGTTCGGCGTCGCGCTCGGCGTCGCGCCCGGCGTGTGGCTCGGCGGGCGCATGATGGGCGGCGACGGCTCCTTCGGATGGACCCTCCTCGGCAGCGCCGTCGGCACCGCGATCTCCGCGTCGATGCTCGCCTTCGACTCGCGACCCGGCATGCTCTTCCTCGGCGGCACGATCCCCGTGTCGCTCTCGATTTTGGCGTTCGAGCTTTCGTCGCACGTGAAGCACGCCGCGCACGCGGCTTCGGCGGTGAGCTTCATTCCGACGCTCGGTCCGCGCTTCGTCGGCGTCGCCGGGACCTTCTGAGATGGCGCTCCTTCGAAGAGAGCTCCTCACGTGGACGGCCGCCGCAGGCGCGTGGCGCGCGGCCGCCGGTCTCGTCGCGACCGTCGCCACGAACGGTTGCGGCGTGTCGGGCGCGGGTGACGACGCCGCGCCGCTCGCGCCGGGACTGCCGGACGGCGATTACTTCCGCCAGCTCGGCGCCGATCTCACCGCCGCCGGCTTCGGCACACCGCAGATCGTCATCGATCTCGATCGTCTCGACGCCAACGCCGACGCGATCGTCGGCGAGATCGGAAGCGATCGCTACCGCATCGTCGAGAAGTCGCTGCCGTCGCTCGATCTGCTCGGGTACATCAGCAAGCGCACCGGCGTCGAACGCTTCCTTCTTCTTCATTTGCCGTTTCTGCCCGCGCTGCTCGCTGCGTTTCCGACGGCGCAAGTCCTCGTCGGCAAAAATCAGCCGATCGCGGCGGTGAAATCGTTCTTCGACGGCCTCGCGAGCGACGCCGATCGCGCCGACGCCGCCGCGCGCGTGCAGTTCCTCGTCGACGGCAGCGCGCGTCTCGGCGAGCTCGTCGCGCTCGCGACCGCGATGTCGCTCGTGCTTCAAGTCGGCATCGAGCTCGACGTCGGCCTTCATCGCGGTGGCGTCCGCCGCCCGAGCGATCTCCCGCCGGTCCTCGCCGGATTCGCCGCGCACGCCGATCGCGTTCGCTTCATCGGAATCCTCGGCTACGACGGTCACATCATCGGCGCGCCGGCGGCGCCCGGCCTCGAGAAAAAATCGGTCGTCGCCGCGTATCAGTCCGTCGAAGCCACGTTCCGCGCGAGCGTCGACATCATCCAGTCGCAATTCCCCTCGCTCTGGCGATCGGATCTCGTCTTCAACAGCGGCGGCACCAACACGTTCCCGCTGCACCACGGCGGCGTCGTCAACGACGTCGCGACCGGCGGCGGCATGCTGCGACCGAATTCGTACTCCGACATGTTCACCGGCGCGCTTCAGCCGGCGCTCTTCCTCGCCGCGCCGGTCATCGCGCGCTTCGACGCCGTGGAGCTGCCGTTCGTCGACGACGTCGGACAGTCGGTCGAGGACGGCAATCAGTCGTTCAGCATGTACGGCGGCGGCTGGGCGGCGGTCTTCGTGTGGCCGCGCAACTGCTCGCTCGCGCCGCTCGTCAACGACCCCGAGAACATGAACCTCGTTCCGAATCAGACGCTCGTCGTCGCGCCGGGCGACATCACGATCGCGCCGGGCGATTGGATCTTCCACCAGCCGCGCGTCGCCGACGCGATCTTCCAATTCGAAAACATTTTGCTCGTCCGAGGCGGCCGGCTGCAACCCGAGACGTTTCGCGCCTACCCGCGCCGGTACTGACGATGGCGCGCCGGTACACGCGCCGCGAGTCGCTCGAGCTCGCGCTCGGCGCGTCGCTCCTCGCGGGTTGTTTCGATCCGAAGCGCCCGCTGCCGGCGCCGCTCGACGCGACGTGCGCGCCGGCGACCTCGCGCGAGTTCGACTACGTCGTCGTCGGCTCCGGCGCGGGCGGCGGCCCGCTCGCTTGCAACCTCGCGCGCGGGTCATCGCGTGGCGCTCCTCGAAGCAGGCGGCGATCCGCGCTCGTGGACGCGCGACGTCCCCGCGCTCCACGCGCAAGCGGCCGAAGACCCCGCGATGAGCTGGGACTTCTTCGTTCGCACGTATGCCGACGACGCGCGCCAGCGACGCAACGAGCGCTTCGTCGCGAACCGAGGCGGCGTCCTCTATCCGCGCGCGGGCACGCTCGGCGGCTGCACGGCGCACAACGCGATGATCACGATGCGCCCGCACGACGGCGACTGGGATTCGATCGCCGAGACGTTCGGCGACGCGAGCTGGCGCGCGGCGAACATGCGTCGCTATTGGACGCGCCTCGAACATTGCGATTACGCGCCGAGCTCTGCGCGCTCGGCGCACGGCCACGCCGGATGGCTGCACACCGACGTCGCGCGACCCGCGCTCGCGTTCGACGACGAGCGTCTGCGCGCCATCGTGGTCGCAGCGCTCGCCGAAGCTCAGTCGCTCGATCCGGATCTTTATCTCGACGCCGTTCGCACGACGCTCGCCGGCGGCGCGCTCTGGGACCCGAACGACGAGCGCGTCGTTCGCGCCGCCGCCGAGGGAATGGTCTTTGTCCCGCTCCACATGAACGGCGGCACGCGCGAGAGCACGCGCGATTACGTCCACGCGACCGCCGCGAGCTGTCCGAACAACCTCCACGTCGAGCTCCACGCGCTGGCGACGCGCGTGCTCTTCGATGGCGAGCGCGCCGTCGGCGTCGAATACCTCTCGGGCGAGCGTCTCTACCGCGCGAGCGCGTCGCCAACCGCCAACGCTGGCGAGCGCCGCGAGATCCACGCGAAGCGCGAAGTGATTCTCTGCGGCGGCGTCTTCAACAGCCCTCAGCTCCTCATGCTCTCCGGCATCGGCCCGGCCGATCACCTTCGCGCGCACGGCATCGAGGTGCGCGTCGATCGTCCCGGCGTCGGCAAAAATCTCCAAGACCGGTACGAGATGAGCGTCGTCTACGAGCTCGACGGCGATCTCGACGCGCAGCGCGGGATGACGTTTCGCGCGCCCGGCGCGAGCGGCCCGGACCCGGCGCTCGCGCGGTGGCTCGCCGGTCGCAACGGACCCTACGCGACCAACGGCGTCGTCGGCGCGCTCGTCAAAAAATCCGAGCCTTCGCGTCCGGTGCCCGACTTGTTCGTCTTCGGCATCGTCGGCAACTTTCACGGCTATTTTCCGGGCTATTCGCGCGAGCTCACCGCCGACCATCGTCACTTTTCGTGGGGCGTTCTCAAAGCGCACACGGTGAACCGCGCGGGCGCGGTGCGTTTGCGCTCGCCCGATCCGCGCGATCCACCGGAGGTGAATTTTCGTTACTTCGACGAAGGCTCGCCCGGCTCCGAGGCCGATCTCGACGCCGTCGTCGACGGCGTGCTCACCGCCCGGCGCATCATGCGTCGAGTCGGCGACGCCGCGCGTGAGGTGCGCCCGACGCATCACGTGGGCACCCGCCGCGAAATCGCAGCGTACGTCCGCGACAACGCGTGGGGTCATCACGCGTCGTGCACGAACAAGATGGGCCCGGTGAGCGACGCGACCGCAGTCGTCGATCAAAACTTCCGCGTCCACGGCGTGAGCGGTTTGCGCGTCGTCGACGCGTCGGTCTTCCCGCGCATCCCCGGCTTCTTCGTCGTCGCCTCGGTTTACATGCTCGCCGAGAAGGCGACCGACGCGATCCTCGCGGACGCGAAATAGCGACGCCCTGGATTCGGCTATTCTCCGCGTCATGCGCCGCGCCCTCGCTGGATCGATCGTCGCGATCGTCGCGTGCGCGGGCGCGCCGCGTGCGAGGCCCGAGACGCTGGCGGAATCGACCAACGCGACGCTGGCGCCAATCGCGAGTCAGTGTGCGCTCGTCGCGAGCTGCGCTGACGAGCACGACGCGAGCGCATTTCGAACGCCGCAATCATGCGTCGATTGGTACATCGTCAACGCGCGCGCCGAAGCGCCGCTCGCCGACTGCCTGATCCACGCGAAATCGTGCGCCGACGTGAACGCATGCACGCACCCGCGCGTCGACGCGCGCGCCACGACTTTCTGCAAAGCGCACCCCGGCGTCCTCAGCGCGTGCGACGGAAGCGATCTTCTGACGTGCCAAGGCGATGACGGCATCGAGAGCACCGCGGTCGACTGCGCGAAGCTCGGCGGCGCGTGCGCCGAAAGACGTTCGGGCGAGCTCGTCGTCCGCGGATGCGTCGCGCCGAAGCTATGTCCCGCCGGCGCGCCCGAGCATCGCTGCGACGGCGACGCGATCGTCGATTGCCAAGACGGCATCGCCGAGCGCAACGCATGCCCTGCCGGCTTTCACTGCACGGCGGGCCACGACGAGAGCGGCGCAGTCACCGCGCGCTGCGAGTCCGCCGCCAGCCGCGACTGCACGCTCGGCGGCGCCGCGTTTTGCGAAGGCGACGTCGCGTACGTCTGCGTCCAAAACGGCCGCTTCACCGGCATGCACTCCGCCGACTGCGGCGCGCTCGGCCTCGCGTGCGCGGTGCGCGCGGGACGAGTCTCGTGCGTGCACCGGGGTCCTCCCGCGTGCGCGCCCGATCCCGCGACGTGCGACGGCGACGATCTCCGATTCTGCGCGGGCGGCGATCGATTCCGTGTATCTTGCAAGCACCTCGGCTTCGCCGCGTGCGACCCATCCGGCGGCGGCGGCGAGGCCCTCTGCAAATGACCGCGGCCCGTCACATCGCGCGCTGGGATCTCGACAAGACCTATCTCCGCACCGAGTTCGACACGATCCGCGATCTCGTGAAGACCGCGCTCGAGCGCCCCGACGAAAAACGCACGAACCCCGGGGCCTCCACGCTCTTGCGCGAAATGGTCCGCGCCGGAACGAGCGTCCACATTCTCTCGGGCTCGCCCGAGCAAATGCGAAAGCGCCTCGAGGACAAGCTCCGCCTCGACGGCATCACGTGGGACACGTTCACGCTCAAGCCGAACTTGAGCAACGTCCTTCGTCTCCGCTTTCGCGCCGTCAAAGATCAGCTCGGCTACAAGCTCCCCGCGCTCCTCCGCTCGCGCGCCGCGATGCGCGCCACCGACGCGAGCGCCGAGCTCCCGCGCGAATCGCTCTTCGGCGACGACGCCGAAGCCGACGCCTACGTCTATTCGCTCTACGCCGACGTGGTCGCGGGCCGCGTCGACGCGCGCGCGCTCCTCGAAGTGTGCCGCCGCGGCCGCGTCTACGAAGACGTCGCCGAGGAGCTCGTCTCCTTCGCGTCACGCATCGATCACCGCGACGCCGTCCAGCGCATCTTCATCCACCTCGAACGCCAAACGGCCCCGAGCGACTTTCGCATCTACGGCTCGCGTCTCGTGCCCTTCTACAATTACTTGCAGTCTGCATTCGTTTTGTTCGAGGACGATCGCATCCCCGCCGAGTCGGTTTTGCGCGTCGCGGTCGAGCTCGTCGTGATGCATCGCTTCGACGGCGACGCCCTCGCGCGGAGCTACCTCGATCTCGCCAAGCGCGGTCACCTCCGCGGCGCGCGCGTCCCCGAGCTCGCCAAAGCGCTCGACGCGTGGACCGAGCGCGAGCCCGTCCCGAGCGCCGCCGAATTGCGCCGCATGCTCGAAGTCCTCCCCGCCCACGCCGAGCTCGCCCGCGCCCAGGGTCCGCTCGAATTCGAGCCGCCGGACTACATCGCGATGGTCGGCAAGCACAACCCGCGAAGAGCGTGAGCGCTCAAGTCCAGTGGCCCGCCCGGAGCGCGGCCGCGTCGATCACTTTCACTTTCGGCCCGAGGGCCTCGCGAAAGCTGTCCTCGTCTTCGTCGTCCATGATCGCGTCGCCGAAGCCCGCGGCGATCTCCATCGCGGTCGCGAGGATTCTCAAGAACTGAGCGAAGCTCGACGCAGCGAGCGTCGGCACCCAGCGATCTTGTCCGCTCATCGCCGTGTAGACGGGGCAATCGCCCTCGGGGTCGGGCTTCGACACGTCGAGGAAATACGGATCGCCGAGCAGCGAGCTCTCGCCGACGACGACCCACGACGTCTTCCACTCCGCCCCGGCGACCGAGGTTTGCGCCTTCACGAGCTCGTCGCTCGGAATGAGCCGCACGCGCTCGACCGGCGTCACCGTTTCGACCTTCGTCGGATCGGCGCCCAGAAGAAACGCCCGATAGCGCGACGGCACGCGCAGCTGCTTCTTCAACGCTTCGACCCGATCCGCCGGCGCTTTTCCAAAGCTTGCCGCGATCTTCCGTCGAGCGAATACCGTTTTGAGGCCTTCTACCGCGTCTGCGAGATCGCTATCCACCGAGCACCTTGCCCTTGGGCCGTACGGCTTTCGCGATCCGCGAGTCTACACAGTGCGGGCGTCGCCGCAAAGGCAAAGCCATGTTCATTTTTCGGGTGGCAGCTCGAGCGTCGGCTCCGACTCGAGGGGCGAGGTGCAGACGACGTCGAGCGAAACCGACGCCGCCAGCGCCGATCCCCCGTAAAAATGCAGGATTCGCACGAGCTCCTCGATGGAACGCTCGGCGGCGTCGGCCTGGGAGGTGGCCGCCGGCGGGCGGGCGACGAGCCGAGCGCTGGCCCGGGTGACGTCGTTGTCGGGCACGTCGATTTGGACTTGAAAGCGGGCTTTTCCGGGCCCTGCCGCGCGGACGGGCGCGCAAAAGGCGTTTGCCCCCTCGCCGCCGTCCGGCCCGAGCGCCAGGCGTGCCCAGGTGCCCACGTCGATCGTTCGGTGCCGAACGATCTCGTCGCATTTGGCTGTTTCTAGGTCGAAAAGCTCGCCCGGCCCGCACGGAGGAATCGGCTCGCACTTCCCCGCGACGCCCCCGTCGCCCGTCTTCACGAAGCGCTCGCCTCGCCGGCACGAGAGCGGCCCGTCGGCGCAATCGAGCTTTCCCTTGCGGCTCGTCAAGACGCCGGTCAGGCAGGTCGGCTCGCGTTTGTCGTCTTGTTCGGCCGGTTGCCCATGAAGGAGCGTCGTGCCGACCGCCACCTCAGGAATGCAGATGCCGTGATCCAACTCGAGCGCCTCGCCGGGGCCGCACGCGCGACGAACGCAACCGCCCGCTTCGGGCTTCGCCGCCGCGCCGCAAAACGCGTCCGCCATCCGGTACGAAACGCACGCGCCGAGCGCGACCGTGAGGCCGTCGCCACAAGCGTTCGCATCGGAACGCGCCGGCGCGCCGCGCGTACACGCGGCGAGCGCAGCAATGGAAAGCAGCGCAGCCGTTTTCATCTTCCGAGACGCTACCACGCTCGCGTGATAACCCTTTTTTCCCCGAATGACGTCGCGGCTGCGAATCGTGAATGACGGCACCGCGGAGTCCGAGAGCGAGCTCGCGCGACTCGACGCGCGCGGCGAGTCCGATTTCGCGCGCGTCGAGCCCGTCGTCCGCGAGATCCTCGCGGCGGTCCGCGCCGACGGCGACGCCGCAGTCCTTCGCTTTGCCGAAAAATTCGACAAGCGCCGCCCCGAGCCGCTCCACCACGCTGCGTACGATCGCGGCGCGCTCGATCGTCTTCCGCAAAACGCGAGCGACGCGATGAAACGCGCCGCCGAACGCATTCGCGCGTTCCACGAAAAACAGCTCGCGCATTTCATCTCGCAAAAACGCTTCGAGCACGTCGATCACGACGGCGTCACGCTCGGCTGGCGCTCGCGTCCGCTCGCGCGCGTGGGCGTCTACGCGCCCGGCGGAAAAGCGCGCTACCCGTCGAGCGTCCTCATGAGCGCGATCCCGGCGCAAGTCGCCGGCGTCCGCGAAATCGTCCTCGCCACGCCGCTCGCGGGCGATGCGTCCGACGACGCGATCCTCGCGGCCGCCGCGCTCTCGGGCGTCACGTCGATCGTCGACGCCGGCGGCGCGCAAGCGATCGCCGCGCTCGCGTACGGCACGCAAACGATCCCGCGCGTCGACAAAATCGTCGGCCCCGGAAACCTCTACGTCGCGTGCGCGAAGCGATTCGTCTTCGGCGCCGTCGCGATCGATTCGATTGCAGGTCCCAGCGAAATCCTCGTCGTCGCCGACGACGAAGCCGACCCGCGTTTCATCGCCGCCGATCTCCTCTCGCAAGCCGAGCACGACGAAGCCGCGTACCCGCTCCTCGTCTGCGCGTCGCCCTCGATGGCCGAAGCGGTCGACGAGGAGCTCGCCGCGCAGCTCGAGACACTTCCGCGCCACACCATCGCCGCCGAGTCGCTCCGGCGAAACGGCGTCGCCATCGTCGCCCGCTCGCGCGCGCGCCTCGCCGAGCTCGCCAACCGCATCGCCCCCGAGCATTTGAGCGTGCAGACGCGCGAGCCCGAGGCCTTTCTCGCCGGCGTCGATTCAGTAGGAGCGGCATTTTTGGGACCCTTGACGCCGGAAGCCGCTGGTGACTATGTCGCCGGCCCGTCTCACGTACTTCCCACGGGGGGAACCGTGCGTTACGGGTCGCCCCTCTCGATTCTCGATTTTTTCGCGCACGGATCCGTCATCTCGTATTCCGCCGCGGCGCTCGAAGCGCACCGGCAGACCATCGTGGAGCTCGCGCGCCTCGAAGGCCTCGAAGCCCACGCCCGTGCGGTGGAAGCGCGTACGTCACGACACTAACGCACGACCGTGCATAGACCGACGCGAATAAACTCAACTCACTGAAATGATTCTAAAACTAGGTCTGGATTGAAACTTGCTTGGACCAGCGCGGCTCATCCCGTTAGGCGGGGCCGAAGGGATTTTTAAGGAGGTTCGGATGCAACCGAAGTGGAAACGGCGCTTAGGGCTCGCAGGGCTCGTCGGCGCAATCGCGTGGACATCGGTCGGCTGTGCCCAAGAGAGGCCAGCGAACAATCAGGTCCAGCCGAACGCGCTGTCGAAGCACTTCTTCGTCGGTGCGGACCTGTCGGACCCGGGCGACGACCCGCAGTTCTACATGCGCAACACGGTCATCGACGTACCGTACGGTGCGGACCAAGAAGGTCTGTTCACCGCGTCGTACGCGCAGCCGCTGTCGCGCATCCGCTGGGAGATCGACGAGAACGTGCTCATCGCGCGTCTCACGTACGATCGCATCCAGAACACCGGCCCCGAGTCGACGGCCGCCATGACCAACGGGCAGTTCCCGCCCGACGGCACCGGCGCCACCGCGACCACGCAGGGTCAGGTGGTCGCGATGTTCAACATCCAGAGCCACTTCGACATCCGCCGTTCGTACAACCCGCAGACCGGCGAGGAATACAACGTCATCGTCGAGAACTCGACGGACCGTCCCTGGTACCAGCGCGAGTACATGCGCGTCGACTGGTCGAAGAACCTCGTCACCGACGGCTACGACTTCGACAGCTTGTCGCAGATCGGCATCTTCGGCGGCGTGAAGTTCGACCCGGAGAGCTACGAGGTCACCGATCCGAACGATCCGAACGCGCCCGCGTTCGACATGGACACCGGTTACTTCGACATCACGACCAAAGCGTTCGCGACGCCCAGCACCGTCGATACGCCGTTCGGTTCGTTCCCCGCGTGCTTCCTCCCGGGCGACTGGGGCGGAAACTATCCGGTGTCGAACTGCTCGCCGACCGAGGTCACGCTCCGTCTCTCGTTCAAGCGCGTGACGGACAACGACTTCGAGCCGACGGACTG
>DASXHD010000086.1:0-95730 GCA_036488725.1 Polyangiaceae bacterium
CGAGCCATCGATCGTGAAGAGCGCGGCCGAGGTCGTCGACTCGTAGCGCGAAAAGCTGCGCGCAGGAATCGAGTCACTCGCGAAGGAATGGACCGACGCCATCGCGCGTGCGCGCGGCAAGCGCGCGATCGAAACCGCAACGCGCGACGTCAACCAACGCGGCAAGATGCGCGTGCTCGAGCTGCTCGAGTCGGTCAGCGAGCACGTCGCGCGCGAAATGCAGAGCGCGTCCGAGTCGCTCGAGCGCTGGGCGCTCGACGAGGTGCAGTCGAGCTACAAGACGTCCAAGAAAGTTCGCGCCGAGTCGCTCGCGCCCGTCGCGAGCGAGATCACCGGCGAGGATCTCGCGGGCGAGATCGCGCCGCGCGTGCCGATCCCGACTGCGCTCGCGACGTTTCGCAAACAGCGCGTGCGCATCGCGGTCGCCGGGGGCGTGTCGCTCGCGGCCGCGGGGACGGGCGCCGGCGTCGTCGCGGGCGGTCACGTCGCCGCGGCGGTCGGAGCGTTCGTCGGTCTCGGTCTCGGTGTAGCCACGTCGTGGCTCAAGCCGACCACGTCGTTACGCGCCGACTGCCTCGCGAGCATTCAACGCTACGCTGCCGAGGTGACGCGCGCGTCGTGCGGGCTCGTCGATCAAAAACGCGCGGACGTCGAGAATGGGATCCGCAGCGCGCTCGACGCCGCGCTCGGCGAGACGCTCGAGCGTTTGAACGACGCGATCACGCGCCTCATGACGGTCGAGCGCAACGCCATCGAGGCCGAACGCGCCGCGCTCGCACGCCTCGCGTCGACCGACGCGACGCTCGAAGAGCACGACAAACGACTCGCATCTCGCCTGGCAGAGGCGGAAGCGATCTTCAAAGGCAGTTGAGGAGCGCGTCGTACGCCGTCGCGGTCGTGCCGGGCAGCGTGCGATGCAAGACGTCGTCGGGCACGTCGGTCGCGTTCACCACCGAGATGAGCTGCGAGACCGTGCCCTTCACCGGCACGTCGCAACGCCATTTCTCTTGGCTCACGCCTTCGGCGCCCGTCTTCGTGGGGAGCGCGTAGCTCCCGCCGAACATCCACGCACACTCTTTGACGTTGCCCGTCGAGCGCGTGACCGAGCAAACGAACGCGAGCGACGTGATGTCGCCGTAGTCGCCGCCGCAAAACGTGTCGCCGCAAACTTGTTCGAAGCCGAGCGTGAGCGCGGCCTTCGCCTGCGTCCACTTCGCCGACCAAGTCGCGCTCGTGTAGTAATCGCTCGCTTCGACGTACGTCGGCGCAGGATCGCTGGGCGTCGTGACCGGCGTCTCGTCGATCGGGTGCTGAAAGCACGTGTCGAGCGCGTCTCGAATCGTCGCGTTCGTGCCCGGCAGCGGCTCGTGGAGCGGATCGGCCGAGGCCGAAAGAAGCGCGATGAGCTTGGGCCCGGTCGTCTTCGCGCCGAAGTGACACTGAAACTCCGGCGAGTCGACGGCGATCGCCGCCGTCTTCGGATCGACGACCGCTTCGGCACCCGCGAACGTCCACACGCAATCGTGAACGTCGCCGAGCTTGCTCGTCACCGAGCAGAACAAACCGAGCGACTGATGGAGCGCGTCGCCGCCGAACGCGCCCGCGAGCTTGTCGCGCAGATCGTACCAAGCGCCTTGGTCGACGCCGCCGAAGTCGCCGATGTCGACGTATTGCGTGGTGCTCGTCGCTTCGGAAGAACGCGACGTCGCGTCGACCGCGCACGCGCTTGTCAACACGACCCAACCAGCGATAAGCAGCTTGTTCATGACCGTCTGCTCCTACCTCAGCCTACGTCGTAGTCAAGTGTCGGCAGGCGCGCTTTTGGTGTTTTCTCTGACCGCTTGCCCGAAGTCGAACGAGGCGGTCGATGCGGGCGCGCCGGCGCCGAGCGTGTCGGTGAATCCCGTTGCATCCCAGGTGACGCTCGCTCCGCTCGACGAGACCGCGACCTCGCCGCTCGATTCGGCGCCGCTCCCGGCGGTCACGCATGCGGCCTCGACCGCCACCGTCAAGCCGGCCGCGACCGCGACCGCGTCGAGCGCCAAGCCGGCCACGCCGAGCGCTCAGGCGCAGCTTCGCCAGTGCTGCTCGGCGATTCGAAAGCAGGCGCAGCATGATCCGAGTCAGGGAATGCAGCTCCAGCAAGCCGCGACGATCTGCGATGGGCTCGTGGCCGCGATGGCCGACGCGCCGACGATGCCACAGCTCGACGGCGTGAAGGCGATGCTCGCGGGCGCGCAGCTCCCGCCGGTTTGTCAGGGGCTCTGAGGATCGAAGTGATCGAAGCCGCCCGAGACGGGTCGCTCGCCGCGCGGACCTCGCGCGACGCAGCCCTCGCCTGCTTCGATCGAGCCGACACGGACGAAGCCTTCGATCGGGACGTCGCTCGCGCAGAGGAGCGCGTAGTCCTCGCCGCCGGAGAGCGCGAAATCGAGCGGGTCCACGCCGATCACGCGGGCGACGGCAATGGTTGCAGAATGCAACGAGTTGCGGAGCGCGGTCTCGTCGAGGACGGCCCGCACGCCGCTCGCGCTCGCGAGGCGACCGGCGTCGATCGCGAGTCCGTCGGAGACGTCGATCGCGGCGTGCGCGAGGGCGGCCATGCGGGAGCCGTCGGCGATGCGGGCGACCGGGCGGCGCCAGGCAGCGGCGGCGTCGGGCGTGTCGAGGCCGCGTCCCAAAGCGCGAAAACCCGCGGTCGCGAGGCCGAGCGGGCCGCAGACGAGGAGCGCGTCGCCCGGCTTGGCGCCGCTCCGCGCGAGAGGGCGCGCCGCGGTGCCGATCCACGTCGTCGCGATCGAGATGGCCGGTCCCCGCGAGAGGTTGCCGCCAAGCACGGATGCGCCGAGCGCCGCGCAAGCTTCGGCTTGACCGCGCGCGATGCGGTCGGCGTCGTCTTCGGCGAGGTCTTTCGGCAGCACCCACGCGGCGAGCGCGGCGAGCGGCGTCGCGCCCATCGCGGCGAGATCGCTCGCGGCGGCCATCGTCGCGCGATACCCGACGTCCTCGAGCGACAGCAGGTCTCGGGTGAAATGCGTACCCTCGACCTGCTCGTCGACCGTGAGCACGAGGTTCGTCGACGGTGGAGCGAGCACGGCGGCGTCGTCGAGCTGCGCGCGCGGAATGCCGAGGATCGCGGCGATTCGCGCGATGCGCTCGTCCTCGCGGCTCATCCGGCTTCGGCGGATCCGGCGACCGGCAGCGTGACCACGAAGACCGCGCCGCGCGGCGAGCCCTCTTCGACGTGGATGGTGCCGTCGTGCGCTTCGACGAGGCGCTTCACGATCGAGAGGCCGAGGCCGGTGCCGCCGTACTCGCGCGTCGACGACGAGTCGACTTGGTAGAACGGGTCGAAGACTTTCTCGCGCTCGGCGAGCGGGATGCCGATGCCGGTGTCGATGACGCGCACCTCGAGCTGCGAGCGCGACGGGGCGAGGAGCGCGAAGCCGAAATCGCTCTCGCGTCCGACGCGGCCTTGCTCGAGCGGCGTCGCGCGGTACGTGACGGTGCCCCCGCTCGGCGTGAACTTGATCGCGTTGTCGCCGAGGTTGATGAAGACTTGGCGCAAACGCTCCGGGTCGGCGCGCAGGCCCGGCAGGCTCGCGTCGCACTCGAGACGCAGCACGACGCCTTTTTTCCGGGCGTTCGGCGTGAGCGTCTTCACGACCTCGGAGAGCACGTCCTCGAGGCGAATCTTTTCTTTGCGCACGCTCATCGTGCCGCTCTCGAGCTTGCTCATGTCGAGCAGGCTCTGAATGAGCTGGAGGAGCTGCTCGCCTTTTTCGCGGATGGTGCCGACGAACTCTTTTTGCTCGTCGTTCAGCGGGCCGGCGATGCCCTCGGCGAGCATCTCGCCGTAGCCGATGATCGACGTGAGAGGCGTGCGGAGCTCGTGGCTCACGGTCGCGAGAAAGTTGGACTTCAAACGATCGAGCTCGCGCAGGCGGTCGTAGGCCTCTTGAAGGCGGTTCTGTCGCTCGGTGAGCTCGCGGAAGCTCTCGCGCACGCTGACGAGGTGCATCTGGCTCGTGAGGAGCGTTTTGTGGCCGCTGAAGAGAATCAAATCGAGCGCGGCTTTGAGATGGCGCGCGACGCGCTGGACGGTCTCGGGCTTGGCGCGCGGGACTTTGAAGAGGAGCGACTTGGCTTTTTCGCGGTCGACGGCCTCGTCGATGTCGAGGAGCGAGCTCGGCACGTCGCTCACTTCGGCGGGCAAATACGGGCCGAGGATGAAGCGGCCGATGCGGCGCGCTTCGTAATCGATCGCGACGATGCGGTATTGAAGGCCCGAAAAACACGGGTGGATGAGGGTGCCTTCTTCGTCCGGATCTTTGATCTTCACCGCGCCGACGGTCGCGCCGCAGGCCGCGCGGCCCGACGCGAACGTGTTGATGTAGCCGCAGACCTCTTGCTCGCGCGTCGCGTCGGCGAGCAGCGTCCCGTCCTTCGAGAGCACGCGCACCGGGATGCCGAAGAGCGTGAAGAAGCTGTCGCACAGCTCGACGAGCGCCTCGCGGTCGACGAGGTCTTCGAGCCGCAAGGTCGCGTCGATGTCGATCGTCGCGATCGCGTCGGTGGGCTTCGCCTCGTTCATGCCTTCTCGACCGGCTTGTATTGGAGGTTTCCGCCGAGGCAGCTCTGGAGCATGACCGAAACTTCGCGCTTGATGCCCATCTTGCGCGCGGCGACAGGCACGAACTCCTGCGGCTCGATGCCGATGATGCGCGAGAGCTGGTGCTCGGCTTCGAGCTTGCTCCACGTGAGGTTCAGGAGTCCGAAGAACGACTCGATGACGCCCTCGCCGGTCAGCGCGGACGCGCGAAAAACGGGCTCGCGGCCTTGCTGCGCGAGCTTTTTGATTTCCTCGTCGGTGCGGATGTTCGGAAGATCTCGCTTGTTGAACTGAATGACGATCGGCATCTCTTTGACGGAGACGTTCAGCTCTTTCAGGTTCGATCGCAGATCGAGAAACGACGCGGCGTTGTTCTCGGTCTCGGTGAGCTGCGAGTCGGCGATGAACGCGACGCCATCGGCGCCTTGCAAGACGAGCCGTCGCGTCGCGCCGTGGAGGACTTGTCCCGGCACGGTGAACACTTTGATGCGGAGGCTCATGCCCATCGTCGGGTCGACGGGCGTGTAGCTGCGATCGCCGGGTTTGCGCGGCGCATCGCCTGCACGAAAGAGGAGCGGCAGCATGTCGAAGAAGAGCGTGCGATCGTCGCGCGTCTCCAGCGTCATCAGGCGTCCGTGGCTGTCATCCGCCGTGAGCTCGTGGAGTGCGCGGAGATTCGTCGTCTTCCCGGAGAGCGCGGGCCCGTAGTAGACGAGCTTGATCGTTATCTCGCGACCTGCGAAGTTGAGCTGCACTCGGTTCGACCCTTCTCGACCCCGAACTCAAGCGATACATACAAGCAAGAACATGGGCAAGCAGCTCGGCAAAAAGCTCGCGGCGGGCGATTCGGCCCCCGCATTCGACCTTCCGTCCGATTCCGGAGAGAACGTGAAGCTCGGGGACTTCAAAGGTCACCCGGTCGTCCTCTATTTCTATCCGAAGGACAACACGCCCGGCTGCACGCGCGAGGCCCAGGCGTTCACCAAGCTCGCCCCGGCTTTCAAGAAGGCGGGCGCGACGGTCCTCGGCGTGTCGAAAGACTCGGTCGACTCCCACTGCGGATTTCGCGACAAGCTCAAGCTCAAGATCCCGCTGCTTTCGGACCCCGGCCTCGACGTTCACAAGGCGTACGGCGCGTACGGCGAGAAAGTGCTCTACGGGAAAAAGACGGTCGGCGTCATCCGAAGCACCTTCTTGATCGACGGCAAAGGCAAGATCGCGCGGGCGTGGTCGAGCGTGAAGGTCGACGGGCACGCCGAGTCGGTGCTCGAAGCGGTGAAAGCGCTCGACGCGTGATCGACGCGCCAGTCGTCTGGTCCGGCGCCGAGACGCCGACGGCGGAGCAGTCTGCTCCGAACGTGCTCCAGACCTGGGCGGCTTCGCGGGGGCTTCGGTTGGTCGCGCCGAGCGCCGGCGGGCTTCGGACGATTCCGATCGACCCGAGCGTCGCGACGCGCGTCGAAGAGTCGCTGCGTGTCGCGCGCGATCTCGTCACGCAGCACGACGCGGACGGGGCCGAGCGAGCGCTCGCGCGCGCGGAAGGGCTCTTGAGGGCGCATCCGGAGCTGCCGCAAGCGGCTTGGCTTTTGGCCGAGGTCGATCGCGGGTGGGCGACGCGGTTCGCGCGGCTCGATCCAGTCGACACCGCGCGCGCGGCGCGTGCGTGGCGTGCGGCGGCGGCGCTCGACGGAGGTCGCGCGGCGGGGCTCGGCGAGCCGAGCGCTTCGGCGGAAGCGGCAGTTCCTTGGACGCTCGCCATCACCGGTGCTCCGACGATCGCCCTCCTGCTCGACGGCGCGCCGGTCGCCGCCGGTCGCAACGAAACGCGCGCCGGAACCCATCAGCTCGTGGCGCTCGCCGGAGCCGCGCCGGTCTTCGCCGAGTGGATCGAGATCGCGCCCGACGCCAACATCGCCGTCGCGCTTCCTTCCGCCGAGCCGTGCTCGCGCGCCGATCTCGCGTCGGCCGCGCCCATGTGCGCGACATGGGTGACGGCGCGCGCAGGCTCGCACGGCGCGTTCACCGTCCGCGTTTGCGCAGCGGGAAGCGGCTGCGGCCCGGAGCTCGTCGTGGGCGCGCTGACCCCGCAGCCAGAACACCACGACGTGTCCGTTCGCCACGGTTTGCCGACGTGGGCGACCGTCACGCTCGTCTCGGCGGGCGTGATTCTCGCGGGGATCGGCGCCGGCGCGATCGGGTGGGCCGCGCTTCCCACGACGGTGAAGACGGTCTTCCAGCCAAGCCCGCCGCCCCACTGAAGGAAGTTTCGGAGCCGCATTGCTCGGCCGGCGCTCCGTCGTTACCTTACGGACCATGGCGCAACTCACCGGCCTCGATTTCGACGCTTTCGTCGCGCGCAAACAGACGGAGCGCGTCACCACCGGCGGTCTCGCCGAGAGCTCCGGCCACGAATACGCGTACATCTCGGACAAGCAAACGCGCGCGGCGTTCGAGCGCGCGAAGCCGGTCGAGCTGGCCGTCGCGGCGACGGTTCGCATGTGGAAGCAGGTCTTGCGAAACCAGCTGCTCGGCAGCGCGGTCAAAGTTTCGGAGCGGCAGTTCCCCCGCATCCAGCGCATCGCGCAGCACTGCGCCGACACGCTCCAGATCGCGACCCCGCAAATCTACATCGTGAACGAGCCGCACTTGAACGCGGCGACCTACGGAACGCCGGACGAGGCGTTCATCATGGTGCACTCGGCGCTCGTCGATCATTACTCGGACGAAGAGCTGCTCACGGTCATCGGCCACGAGTGCGGCCACATCCACAACTCGCACGTCGTCTATCTCACCGCGCTCCACGTGCTCACGCGCGTCGCGGGGGCGATCGTCCAGTGGGCCGCGCAGCCGGCGATCGTCGCGCTCCTCGCGTGGTCGCGCCGCGCCGAGATCACGTGCGACCGCGCGGGCATGCTCTGCAGCAAGAACGGCGACGTGTCGAGCCGCGCGCTCACGAAGCTCGCCCTCGGCTCGCGCAAGCTCTACGAGGAGTTCAACCTCGAGGCGTTTCTCGATCAGTACAGCGAAGGCCGAGACGGGATTGGAAAATACATGGAAGCGTTCGCGTCGCACCCGTACCTGCCGAAGCGCGTGCTCGCGATGCGCGTCTTCGGCGAGAGCTCGCTCTACCGCAAGGCGGCGAACCTCGGCGAGACGGGCCTCTCGATGCAAGAAGTCGACGACCGCGTCCGCGCGCTCCTGAAGGGGGATGCCTGATGAGCCTCACTGAAATCGCAGCGCCCATCACGACCGACGGGCTCGCCGGGTTTCGCGAGCGCAAGGTCGACGTCACCGTCGCGCTGCAGTCCCTCTCGGAAATCGCGCGCGGCCTCGGCGCGAAATCGCTCGGCGAGCGCGTCGACAAAGACTTGGTTCGAAAGCTCGAAGAAGATCGCTTCCACCTCGTCGTGGTCGGCGAGTTCAACCACGGCAAGAGCACGTTCGTGAACGCGCTCCTCGGCGAGACGGCGCTTCCGGTCGGCGTGACGCCGACGACGGCCGCGATTCACCACATTCGCTACGCCGAAAAACCCGAGGCGACCGTCGTGATGACGTCCGGCAAGCGCGAGTCGCTTCCGTTCGCGGCCGTGCGCGATTTCGCCGTCGGCGGCTCGCGCGGCGGCGAGGAGCAAGTCGATTACGTCGAGGTCGGTTACCCGGCGGCGCTCCTCAAAGAGCGCATCTTGCTCGTCGACACGCCAGGCGTGAACGATCTCTCGCTCCAGCGCGCGGACATCACGTACAGCTACATCCCGCGCGCCGACGCGGTTCTCTTTCTGCTCGATGCGGGGCAAATTTTGAAAGAGAGCGAGCGTGTCTTTCTCGAGGACAAGCTCCTCAAGGCGTCGCGCGACAAGATCGTCTTCGTCATCACGAAGTGGGATTTGCTCTCGCCGTCGGAGCGAGCCGAGGCGCTCGCTTATGCGAAGGGCCAGCTCGCGCGGCTCGTTCGCGATCCGATCGTGTTTCCGGTTTCGTCGGAGCTTGCGCTCGGCGGCAAAGCCGCGGAGAGCGGACTGCCCGAGCTCGTCGCGCACCTCACGCGATTTTTGGCCGAGGAGCGCGGGCGGATCTTGCTCGACAACGCGCTCGGCGAGGGCCTCTCGGTCGTCGGCTTGCTCGAAAAAGGCGCCGACGCGCGACGCCGCGCGCTCGCGATGACCGCCGAAGAAATCGAGCGGCGCATCGGTCTCCTCGAAAAAGATCTCGCGGGCCAGGCCGGCACGCTCGAGCAGCGCCGCATGCACATCCGCGAGGAAATCAGCGGCCTCAAAGTGGGCGCGCGCAAAGATCTCGATCGTTTCGTCGACGAGGTCGTCCAGAAGCTCCCGACCGTCATCGACGAAGCGAAGGCCGACGAGCTCAAGAAATATCTCCCCGCGTTCCTCGAAGAGACCTTCCGCAAGTGGGCCGAGGAAGAGAGCAAAGAGATCGCCGGCCGGCTCGAAGACCTCGCCGAGCGAACGATCGCGCTCGTCCGCGAGGACGCGCACGACGCGACTCAGCGTGTCGGCGAGACGCTCGGCACCGACATGAAGCGCCTCGACGTGCAGGTCGACACGTTCCAATACGACGTCGGCGTGACCGCGCTCGTCGCGGTCGGCCTCGGCACGCTCCTCTTCAATTTGATGGTGGGCGGCGTGCTCCTCGCGGCGGCGCCGGTCGTCGCGTACATGCTCAAGGGCCGCGTCGAAGGCGAATACAAGAAGCGCGCGAAAGAAATGGCGCCCGACGTGATTCGCCAAGTCGGTCAAAAAGTCGGGCCCAAGCTCGACGAAATGATCGACGACTTCGCAAAGAAGCTCGACGCCTGGGTCGTCTCGGCGAGCGAGGAGCTCCACCGGGAGGTCCTCGAGGTCTTGCGCGCCGCCAAGGACGCGCGCGCCGGCGCGCTCAGCGACGAAGCCGCGGCGAAGAAAGACGTCGAACAGCAGACCGAGCAAATCGGCTCGGCGAAATCGCGCATCGAAGAGCTTCGTGCGGGGCTCTGGGCGCCGGCCGAGAAGGTCCGCGTTGCAGCCGAAGCGGCCGCGGCCGCGCCGCCTACGTAATCAGCGCTTCGAAGCCGGACGGGCCCATGGCTTCGAGCGCGTCGAGCCGCGCGAGAAAGCGTCGCCAGTCTTTCATCACGCGATTTTCTCCGCCGCGCATCGCGTAGTCGGTGATGCGCGTGATCGTGAAGCGAATCGCGCCGAAGAGCGATTCCGTGTAGAGTGCACGCTTTTCGTCGATGCCCATCGGGCGCGCGGCTTCGTAGCCGGCAACCAGGGCTCGCGCGAGGCTAGGCTCGAAGGCGTCGCCGTAGCACCACGCGAGCAGGGTGACGGCGAGATCGAACGCGAGCGGGCCGTGCGACGCGCTCTCGAAGTCGAGCAGCGCGACGAGACGATCCGAGCCCGGCGCAGCCCAGAGGACGTTGTCGCGAAAGAGATCGCCGTGGACGAACCCGCGCGGAATGTTCGGATCGCGGGCCGCTTCGGCGGCGTCGAGAGCCGCGCGAAGGCGCACCACGGGATACGCGCGCTCGATGCGGCCGAGGCGCGCGCGAAGGGCTTCGGCGTCGAAGCGGTTCGGGCTCGCGGGGAGATCGGCGCCGGCGCGATGAACGTCGGCGAGCGCCCGCCCGAGGGCGAAGGCTCGCGCGGGGCTGACGGCCCGCTGGCAGGAGATGCCTCCGTCGACCCACGGAAAAAGGGCGGCGGGCTTCCCCGCGAGGGTCCCCTGCCCGACGGCCGCCGGCGTGAGGACGCCCCGAGCGGAGATCGTTCGGATCCGAACGATCTCGTCGGCCGCGCCTGCTTCTCCTTGCTCCTCGAAAATGCGGAGGAAGAACCGCTTTCCGTCGCAAATCAGGCTGAAGTTACTGTTGACGCTTCCCGCTTCAACCACCCGGAATTCATCAATTTTGCCAAGACCAACCGAGCGAACGAAGAAGGCGAGCTCGTCGGCCGTGGGTTTGGTGAACGCCGCCACGCGAGGAGAATAATGGAGATCGTTCGGATCCGAACGATCTCCATCGGAGCCACGGATTTGTGGACGGATTGGCGCGGGGTCTGCTAGAGCCGCACCTGGTCAGTCGTCCTTGGAAGCGATGGGAAATAAGAACAAAAAGAAGGGTGGCCGTCCGGTGCCGAAGCCGGTTGGCAAGAACCACGCGAAACCCGCCGTGAAGGCGGCCAAGAAGGCTGCCGCCGCACCGGCGGCTGCGGCCGCCGACCCGAAGCTCGCAAAGCGTCGGCTCGGTCTCCGCGGCGCTGCGCCGTGGGCCGCGCGTCACGCCGCCAAGCACGCCGCCGAGGCGCGCGCACGCGCCGCCGAGCCGCCGCTTCCCGGCAGCGCACGGGCGACCATCCGCACGCCCATGGGCGCGGAGGACATCAAGCAAAAAATCGCCGAGCTCCACCAGGCGCTCACGCAGATCAAAGCGCTCCGCAAGAACCTCGCGAAGTCGTTTTACGACATCGGCGTCATCTTGCGCGACGTGCAGGCGCGGCAGCTCTATCTCGCGAAGGGGTTCGGCTCGTTCGAAGCGTTCCTCGAGCGCGAGATGGACCTCGGCAAGACGACGAGCCTACGCCTCGTGCGCATGACGCAGATCTTCTTGAAAGAAGCCGCGCTCGAGTTCGGCATGGACCGACTGATCAACGCGCTCATCACGCTCGAAGCGATCCCGGACGCCCCGGGCAGCGCGATCAAGCTCGAGAGCGCGAAGGTTCCCCCGGCGCCGATCTCGTCGCCCGTGCTGCCGCTCAAGCCGCCCGGCCGCTGAGAAGAGCCCGGCGAAACGGCCGGGTTGCACTTTAGAAGTATTCTCATTAAGGTTTCGGCGCGCCGATGAAGCGGACGTCCGAAAAAGCACGCGCGATGATCGAGACGCTGCGCGCGCGTGGCCTGCGCATGACCGCCCAGCGCATCGCGCTCGTCGAGACGTTCGCGAGCGATCCCACGCATCCGACGGCACAAGAGCTCTTCGAGCGGCTCCGGCCGAGCTTTCCGTCCATGAGCTTTGCGACCGTCTACAACACGCTCGACGTCCTCGCGCACGCGGGGCTCTCGAGCACGCTCGAGCTCGGCGGCGCGGCGCGCTTCGATCCGAACGCGACGCCGCATCATCACGCGGTCTGCGACGTCTGCGGGGCGATCGCCGACGTCCCCGCGAAGGCGCTCGCGCCCGAGGCACGCGACGCCGAGCGCGTCCACGACGCGGCGCCCGGCTTCACGCTCGCGCGGGTCGAAAAAACATTTCGCGGCACCTGCGCCGCGTGCACGCGTTCGAAACGGAAAAAGGAGAATTGAAATGGGCAAATCGCTCTCGGGAACCAAGACGCTTCAAAATCTGAAAGATGCGTTCGCCGGCGAGTCGCAGGCGAATCGGCGTTACTTGTATTTTGCAAAGGTCGCCGACGTGGAGGGTTACCCGGAGGTCGCCGGCAATTTCAAAGAGACGGCGGACGGTGAGACCGGGCACGCGCACGGTCACCTCGATTACATCAAGCAGGTCGGCGACCCGGCGACGGGGCTTCCGATCGGCAACACCGAGAAGAACCTGAAGGCGGCGATCGCCGGCGAGACGCACGAGTACGAGACGATGTACCCGAGCATGGCCAAGGCGGCGCGCGACGAAGGGTTCGACGACATCGCCGAATGGTTCGAGACGCTCGCGAAGGCCGAAAAGAGCCACGCGGGTCGCTTCCAGAAGATGCTCGACATCATCAAGTGAAAGTAGAGCCCACGCCCGCTCGCGCTCCGGCGTTCGATCCGACGGATTCGCGTTACGAAGATCCGCGCGATCTGGAGCGCGAGCTGCGGCGTGTGTTCGAGATTTGTCACAACTGCCGGATGTGCGTGAACTACTGCGGGTCGTTCCCGGAGATGTTCGCGCGCGTCGACCGTGACATCGCGCGCGGCGCGGAGGGCGCCGAGCGTTTGCAGATCGCCGACTTCGAGGCGGTCACCGATCTCTGCTGGCAGTGCAAGATTTGTTACATCAAGTGTCCGTACACGCCGGACGAGGGCCACCCGTGGCAAGTGGATCTGCCGCGCATGCTCACGCGCGAGAAAGTGCAGCGCACCGCGCGCGACGGGCTCTCGATTCAGGATCGCGCGCTCGGCGAGCCGGGGCTCCTCGGCGCGATGACCGCGGGGCCAATGGCGCGCGTCGCGAACTTCGTGAACGAGAATCGGCTCGTTCGAAAAGTCGAGGAGAAGGCGGCGGGCATTTCGGCCGAGTTTCCGCTCCCGCCGTTCGCGACCACGACGTTCGCGAAATGGCTGAAGGCGCACGATCCGCTGCCCGAAGCCGGGACGCGCGGCACCGTCGCGATCTTCGCGACGTGCCAGGGCGATTACAATTTCCCGACGACCGCGGCGAACGCGGTGCGCGTCCTCGAGAAGAACGGGTTTTCGGTCGTGCGGCCCGAGCAAGTCTGCTGCGGCATCCCGAACCTCGACGGCGGCGATCTCGCGGCCGCGCGCGAAAAAGCGCGGACGAACGTGCGCACGCTCCTCGCGGAGATCGACGCGGGCCGCGACGTCGTCGTGCCCGGGCCGTCGTGCAGCTACACGATTCGCAAGGAGTACCCGCGCTTGCTCGGGACGCCCGAAGCCGAGCGCGTCGCGTCGCGCACGTTCGACTTGATGGAGTTTCTCGACAAGCTCCGCAAAGAAAAGACGCTCGTCCGCGACTTCAAGAATTCGCTCGGCAAGATCGCGTACCACGCGCCCTGTCACCTTCGCGCGCAGAAGATTGGGTTCCCCGCGGCGCGCGTGCTCGGCCTCGCGCCAGAGACCGAAGTCGAGATCGTGCAAGAGTGCTCGGCGGTCGACGGCACTTGGGGGATGAAGGCGCAGCACTACGAGATGGGCCGAAAATACGCCCAGAAGCTCGTTCGCGGCGTCGCCGAGGTCGGCGCCAAGCACGTCGTCAGCGACTGCCCGCTCGCCGGGCTCCGCATCTCGAAAGAAAACATGGTGAGAGTGCGCCATCCCGTCGAGGCGCTCGCGCACGCGTACGGAATCGAGGTTGGAGTCGAATGAAACCGATCCAGCGAAACGAAATCCTCGGGCTCGGCGAGTACGAAGCGATTCGGCCGCACTTTCGCGCGCGTGTCATCGAGGAGAAGAAGCAGCGGCGTGTCGCGCTCGGACCGCGCGCGACGGCGCTCTTCGAGAATCGCGACACCGTGCTGCTGCAGATTCAGGAGATGCTCCGCACCGAGCGGATTACGCGCGACGCGGGCATCCAGCACGAGATCGACACCTACAACGCGTTCGTGCCGGGCGCGCGCGAGCTCTCGTGCACGGTGATGATCGAGATCGACGAAAAAGAAGAACGCGAGAAGCTCCTGCTCGAGGCGCGCGGGATCGAGGACGCGTTCACCGTGACGTGCGGCGGCGAGACGTGCGCGGGAAAGACGACCCCGGACCGGCTCTTGCCCGATCGCGCATCGGCCGTGATTTACCTCAAATTCGCGCTCGGCGAGCGTGCCGTCGCGGCGCTGAAGAAAGGCGAGACCGCCGAGCTCGCAGTCGAGCACGCGGCGTATCGCGCGCGTGTCGTGCTTCCGCCGGCGCTCGTCAGGGCGCTCGGCGAGGATCTCGAATGACGTTCAGCTACGAGCGCCCGATTCGCTTCGAAGAAGTGGACGCTGCGCGCATCGTGTTTTTCGCGCGATTTTTGAACTACGCGCACGAGGCGATGGAAGCGCTGCTCGGCGGGCTCGACGGAGGGTACGTGCGCCTCGTGAACGAGCGACGCATCGGGATGCCGGCGGTCCACGTGTCGTGCGACTTTCGCGCGCCGCTGCGGTTCGGCGACGTCGCGCGCATCGAGACGCGCGCGAGCCGCATCGGGAACAAGTCGGTCACGTTTCGCTACGAATTTTTTCGCAAGCACGACGGCACGCACGTCGCGACCGTCGAGCACGTCTGCGCGGTGACCGATCTCGACGCGATGCGCGCCATCGCGGTGCCCGACGACGTGCGCGCGCTTCTCGAGAAATGTCGGTGAGGACGCGCGCGGCGATCGCGGTCGCCGTTTTGTGCGCGTGCTCGCCGAGCGCGCCGGTGCCGCGGACGGTCGCGGCGAACGAGCCCGCGCCGCCGTCGCTCGGTGCATTCACGGTGACGCATTTGCCGACCGGCGCGGACGTGACGCCGACCGCTGCGCCGGGCTCGCGCATCCTCGATCTCGATCCGCACCTCGAAGCGCATCCCGAGTTTCGCGCGGGGTACGCGGTGAGCCTCGCGCTCTCGCCCGACGGCCGGACACTCGCCCTTCTCACGTCGGGCTACAACCAGCTCACCGACGCGCAAGGCAAGCCGCTCGGCGACGCGCGCTCCGAGTACGTGTTCTTTTACGATGTCGCCGGATCCGCCGCAGGCGGGACGGCGCGATCACGAGACGCGCACGGCATCGTCCAGACGCAGGTCCTCGCGATTCCGAATGCGTTCGTCGGGCTCGCGTTCGCGCTGTCCGGCGACACGCTCTACGCGAGCGGCGGGCCGGACGACACGCTCGTCGTGATTCATCACGAAGTGACCGCGTGGAAAATCGCGCGAACGATCGCGCTCGGGCACGGCTCGGGCCTCGGCGTCTCGCAAGGGCCGCTCGCGGCGGGGCTCGCCGTGGCCATCGATGGAACCGTCGTCGTCGCGAACCACGAAAACGATTCGATCACACTCGTCGATCCTGCGACGTCGGCCTCGCGCGAGATCTCGCTTCGTCCGGGCGGCGGCGTCGCCGGCGGCGAGTTTCCGCTGGGTTTGGCGATCGTGGGCGTGAAAGCGTACGTCGCGGCGCAGCGCGATCGCGAGCTCGACGAGGTCGACCTCGGCGCGGGCCGCGTCGTCCGTCGCGTCGCCGTCGGCGGCCAACCGGTTCGCGTGCTCGCGTCGCGCGACGGCAAACGTCTCTTCGTCGCGAACGCGAACACCGACGACGTCGCGATCGTCGATCGCGAGCACATGACGATCGAGTCGCGCATCCCCGTCGGCGGCCCACGCGGAACGCTCGCCGCCTCGCTTCGCGGCGCGAGCCCGAACGCCCTCGCGCTCTCGCCCGACGAAAAAACGCTCTACGTGACGCTCGGCGGCGCCAACGCGATCGCCGTCGTGTCGCTCGCGTCACGCGAGCTCGTCGGCCTGATCCCGACCGGCTTTTACCCGAACGACGTCGCCGTCGCGCGCGACGGAAAAATGCTCTGGTGCGCGTACGGCAAGAGCCACGCCGGCCCGAACCCGAAGGGCCCGTGGTTCGACGATGCGCGCGTGCACAAGAAGCCATTCGGCGGGCTCGGCGGAAACGAGTTCAGCTTGCAGCTCAATCACGGGGGCCTCCACGCGATTCCGCTGCCGAGCAGCGACGTGCTCGCGCTCCTCACGGCGCGCGCGCTTCGAAACGAACGGCTCGATCAGCCGCCGGCCCTGCCGCCGATTTTCGCGGCGCTCCGCGGCAAGGTTCGCCACGTCATTTATCTGATCGCGGAGAACCGAACGTTCGACCAGATCCTCGGCGACCAGCCCGGGCTCGACGGCGACCCGACGCTCGTTCATTGGGGCCACGCGATCACGCCGAATCAGCACGCGCTCGCGGCGCGCTTCACGGGCTTCGATCGTTTCTTCGACTCCGGCGGCGTCTCGGGCGACGGCTGGCAATGGAGCACCGCGGGCCGCGCGACCGACGTCGCCGAAAAAGAAATTCCGCTCATGTACGCGAGCCGCGGCGTGCACAGCTACGACTGGGAAGGAAAGAATCGCGGCATCAACGTGTCGCTCCCGACGAGCGCCGAGCGGCGCGCGCAAAACCCGAGCGCACCGGACGACGACGATCTCTTGCCCGGCACCGCCGACGTCGCCGCCGTCGATCGGCCCGTCGAGGGCGGACGCGGCTACCTCTGGGACGCCGCCAAACGTGCCGGGCTTCGCGTGCGCAACTACGGATTTTTCATCGACGACTCGCGCTACAACTTGCCGAACAAAGATCCGGCGGCGATCCGGCCCGTGCGCGAACCGTTCGAATCGAAGACGCGCGTCGCATACACGACCGCGCTCGGCCTCGCCGACGACACCGACCCGTATTTTCGCGGGTTCGACGTGACGTTTTCGGATTTCTGGCGCGCGCGCGAGTGGAAGCGCGAGCTCGACGCGATCGCCGCTTCGAAAGAGGATCTGCCGGCGCTCTCGTTCGTTCGGCTTCCGCACGATCATCTGGGCGGCTTCGGGCGCGCGCTCGACGGCGTCGACACGCCCGATACGCAAATGGCCGATCACGATTACGCGCTCGGTGTGATCGTCGAGGCGCTCTCGCGATCCCGTTTTTGGGACGACACGATCTTGATCGCGCTCGAGGACGACGCGCAGGACGGCGCGGATCACGTCGACGCGCATCGGAGCGTTTTGTTTTTCGCCGGCGGGCACGCGGCGGCAGGCGTCGTCTCGCACGCGCGCTACGCGACGCCGAGCGTGCTTCGGACGATCGAGCTCTTGCTCGGCGTTCCGCCGCTCGGGCGCCGTGACGCGGTGGCGCCGCCGATCGCCGATGCGCTCAGCGAGAGCGTCGACGACTCGCCGTTCGTCGCCGTCGTGCCCGACGTGCTCCGCGCGACGAAGCTCCCCTTGCCCGCGCCCAAGCCGGGCGAGCACGCGACGACGCCGCGGGGCACGGCGGGCACGTGGGAGCGCGCGACGCGCGGCATGCGCTTCGATCGCGAAGACGAGCTCCCGGCCGCCGCCTTCAACGCGGTGCTCTACTGCGGCCTCATCGGCGGAGCGCGCTGCCCGCGCTGAACCTCAAGCCGACTTGGGCGCGTCGGCTTCGTCTTTGGCCGGCTTTTCGTCGACCGCCTCGGGCTCCGCCTTTTTTGCGGGCGCGGCTTCCTCGGCTTCTTCTTCTTCTTCTTCGGCTTTGTCCGCGGTCTCGATCGCTTGCTTCTGCTTGGCCGCGATGATCTCCTCGCCGCTCAGCGAGCCGGCGAGCACCGCTTGGCTCAAGTCGATGCCGCGCGCGCGGTTGCGCAAGACGAGGCCGAGCATCGCGAGCCCGAACACGAAGAGCGCGATGCAGCACCACTGCGCCGGCGTGAGACCGCCGTAGCGCGGGTCGGCGTTGATGCCGTCGGTGATGCGAAGGTTGTCCATCGCGAAGCGGACCGGCGCGTACGCGCAGGTCGTCGCGACGACGTACGATCCGACGGGCACCTTCTTCTTCCACGTGAGCGCGAGGAGCGCCGCGAGACACACCGTGAAGAGCATCTCGAGCAGGCCGAGGTCGTAGCGCGGCAGGTCCCCGTGCAAAAATTCGATGAACGGCCCGAAGTGCGTGCGCGGCCCGGTGAACATCTTGGCGACGTACTCGGGGCTCGCGTCGGCCGGAAAACCGCGCGGATATTCGACCGCGAGGAGCGCGCCATGATGCGCGAGCGCGCCGGGGTGATCGTGAACCGACGAGCAGCCGCTGCGCCCAAAAACCCACGCGACCGGAAACACGCTGAGGATCAAGTCGGCGAACGGCAGAATCGGCTGCACCGTCGTGCGACGGCGCACGCGTCCGACCCAGCTGAGCCACGGGTGCCCGGGATACTTCGAGTCGAACCAGTAATACTTCCAGAGGATGATGCCGGCGAACGCGCCGACGAATCCGCCGAAGCTCGAGAGGCTCTTCCAGAGCTCGATCAGCGAGATCGGATCCTTCATCACCTCGCTCGGGTGATAAAAAATTTCGTCGAGCACGTGGCCGCCGATGAATCCGCAGACGAGCATCCAGGTGATGAACGTGTTGAGGCGGTCGACGTCGTAGCCGAGATTTTTTGCGCGCTTGGTCGCCAGCCAGATGCCGATGAGCACGCCGGTCGCGACCAGAAGGCCGAACGGATGAATGAATCCGGGGTCGGAGACGTGAACGTACGGGATCATGGTCGCGACGCTGGACCCGCTATAGGCCGCCGTGAGGCGATTGTCGAGTAACGCTACTTTTCGGGCCCGATTCGCACCGCGTCCTCTGCGATTCGAACGTGCAGGCCCGGACCGCGCGCACGCACGATCGCGTCGACCGCGTCGCGCACATAACGTTCGGCTTCGGCCGGCGCGACCTCGCGGAGGAGCGACGCCTCGGCCATGCGCGCGAAGAGCTGCGGGCCGAAGACGACCACGCCGGTGACGAGACCGCCCGTTTCCTCGACTTGGACGGTGAGCTCGAGCGTGCGCGGGATCGGGCCGTTTCGCGCCGGAATCGTGAATTCCCGGTAGCGCGTGCGACGATCGGGTGTCTTGCCGACGCTGCGGCCCGCGAGGAGAAAGCGCGCGAGGTCGCCGTCGTCGTCGAGCTTCTTGCCGTAGATGCTCGCGTCGATCCCGACGCGCAGCGACTCGAGCGCGGTCTCTTCGGCGTCCTCGCGCGCTTCGGCCGCGCGCTCGAGGCGGGCCTCGTTGGCGTGCGCGGCGGCCACCATGCGCGAGGCTTCGTCCTCGGGCATCGGCTCGTCGAAGCTGATGACGAGCGCAACCGCAGCGTCCGCGTGCGGCCCCTTCGGCAGCCACGCGAGATAATCCACGGCGGCCGCTCGGCTCTTCTCGGACCACGCGTAATAACGCGGCTCTTCCGCGTCGAACGCGGCCCGCACGTCGGCCGCCCAAGCTCCGTTCGGATGACGTTCGAGATATTGCGACGCGAGACGAAGCCGCTCGCCCTCGACGCGCGCGAGCGCGTACGCGCGATGGTCGGCCGCGTCGCCATCGGACGCGGTCACGGGCCGCGTGACGCCGCAAGACAGAAGCGTGCATCCTGCAAATATCGAAATGGCGCGTCTCACGGCGCCGCGTCCCCGCGACAAAATTCGCACTCGGTCGGCACGAGCCGCTCCGAGTCGCTCACGTAAGTCGCGTAGTCGGTGCAGGGCGCCGCGAGGAGCGCGCGGAGACAGACGATGCCGTCTTGGTAGAGCGGCTCGCAATTCGGCGGGAACGTTTCGGTCGGGCCGGCGTCGCCGCACGCGGCTGCGCATCGCGCGGTCGTGAGGGCGCATTCGGTGCAGCGCTCGCAGTCGACGCTCTTTCGTGCGCTCGCGAAGACCGCGGCGTCGAGATCGTCGGGAGACTCGCCGCAGCTCCCGATGTCGCCGACGCTCGCGCCGACGCCGAAGACGAGCGCGATCACGGACGTGACGGCCAGCCGACGAGTCACGGGATCACCTCGTAGGCGAGCGCGATTCCGATTTGCGCGGATAAAACCGGGTATGCAGCGGCCGAGACCTCGCGCGTGCCGGCGCCGTAAAAGAGATCGCCGACGAGCTCGGCGGTGAGTCCGAGACCGGCGCGCACGAACCAGATCCCGCCGAGCGCGCCCTCGACGCCCCACGTCACGTCGGGCGTGCAAACGATCGGCGTCGCCACGCGCCCGTACGCGGCGACGTCGCGAAAGCGGCGATAGAGCACGTACGAAGGCGCGAGGATCGTCTGCTGAATGCCCTCGGCGGCGATCGACAAATGCAGCGAAAAACCATTTTGAAACGCACGTGGATCGCCGAGCGTCACGCCGGCGGCGAGATCGACATAGGAGGCCGTGCGCGAGACCTCCTCGGCGGACGCGCCGAGCACGGTCGCGAGACGATAGGGATCGTTGAACCTCAAACCATCGCCGACGAATGCGGCGGCATGCACGGTGAACGGCAGCCCGTGCGCCGGCGCGGGCTCGGGCACGAAATCGTCAGCCCGCACGGCGGGCGCGGCGAGAAGCACGAGCACCGCGAGCCCGCGGCACTTCACGCGCGATTCACCCGCACTTTGGGCTTCGCCCCGAGGAGCGCGAGCTGTCCGCACGCGGCGCTCACGTCGTCGCCGCGACGCCGGCGAATGAAGCACGAGTACCCCGCGTCGCAGAGCACTTTCTGAAACGCGAAGACGCCGCTCATCTGCGGCGCGGTCAGCGCGGCCGCTTCGATGGGATTCATCGGGATGAGGTTTATCTTCACCGGCAAGCCGCGCAAGAGGCGCGCGACTTTGTGTGCATCCTGCAACGAATCGTTTTTGCCCGCGACGAGCGTGTATTCGATCGTAATGCGGCGGCGCCGCGGGAGCGGGTACGCGCGGAGCGCCTGCATCAGCTTCGCGAGCGGGTATTTTTTGTTGATCGGCATGAGGCGCGTCCGCGCCTCGTCGTCCGCCGCGTGGAGCGAAACGGCGAGCCCGATGTTGCCGCCGAAATCTTCGCCGAGGCGCGCGATCTCCGGCACGAGCCCGCTCGTCGAGACGGTCACGCGGCGCGCGGAGAGCCCGATGCCCTCCGGATGCGTGAGCAGTCGCAGCGAGCGCACGGTCGCGTCGTAGTTGGCGAGCGGCTCGCCCATGCCCATGTAGACGACGTTTCGGAGGCGCTGATTTTCGGCGAGCCGCGCGCGACCGAGGAGCACTTGCGCGATGATCTCGTCGGCGCCGAGGTTTCGTTTGAGCCCAGCGACGCCGCTCGCGCAGAACACGCAACCCATCGCGCAGCCGACCTGCGTCGAGATGCATTGGGTGACGCGGACCCACGACTCCGGCGCTTCGCCCTCTTCGTCTTCGTCGTCGCCCGCCGACGCGTCGGCGTCCTCTTCGACTGGATTCGGCAGGTCCCCCTTCGGACCGCTCACGCCAGGGATGAGAACGGTCTCGATCGTCGCGCCGCCCTCGAGCGCGAGGAGCAGCTTGCGCGTGCCGTCGGTCGCGACGCGCTCTTGCGAGACGGTCGCGCGCGAGCCGGGGCCGAGATCGGCGAGCTTTTCGCGCAGCGCGGCCGGAAGGTCGCTCATCTTGTCGGTCGCGAGCACGCTGCGCGCTTGAATCCACCGGAAGAGCTGCTTGCCGTGAAACGCACGTCCGCCCGCGCCGAGCGCAGCCTCGGTCCACTCTTCGGGCGTTCGCGCGAGCGGCGGATGCATGACCCAACGGTTTAGCACGCGCGATGTTCGACGGGGGCCATCGCAGCGACCTCCTGCATCGCTGAGCCACCCACCGCGCAGCCCAGTCCGGCGCCGCGAGCCAAGGCGAGAAGCTCGATTGGCACGACGCTCCCGAGACGCTCGACGAAGCGCGTCAACTCTCGCGCTGCTCGAACCCGTTGGAGCAGGTCGATGGCGAGCGCGGCCGAAATCATTCTGCAGCCCACGTCAGCACGACATCGCGTTCAGCAAAGCATGGGACGAAGTGATGTTCTTGAAGGACCGACCCGGCGCGGGGCGCGCAGTCGATCCCCGTGCGCGCCTGAGGCTCAGCTCGGCCGGGTGATGCGCGTCGATGCCGCGCGCAAGCGGCGGACGATGACGCGAAGGACGCGCTCCTGAATCTGCGGACGGCGCGCCATGAGCTCGCGGAAATCGGCGCCGGGGAGCTTCGCGAGCGACGTGTCTTCGGCGGCGATCGCGTCGGCGCTCCGCGGCTCGTTGTCGAGCAGCGCGAGCTCGCCGAAAAAGTCGCCGGCCTTCGCGAGCGAGAGCTCGACCGCGCCGTCTTTGATCGAAACGCCCCCGCGCCGAACGATGTAGAGCGCGTCGCCCGGGTCGCCTTTCTTGAAGATGATCTCGGCCGACGCGACCTCGACGCCCCCGAGGATTTCGGCGACACGCCGCAGCTCTTGGCCGGGCATGTCTTCGAAGATCGGGACGGTGCGTAGAAACGCCATGCGCTCGAAGAGCGGGATCAAGCGAGAATTTTCCTCCCAGATGCGCGGGTAGCGATCGCGGAAACGGTCTTTGTATACCAGCATGGCGCGGCCGAGGATCGTGTCGTCGCCGAGCTCGACGATCGCCGCGAGCGGATCGCGCTCGATTTGCGAGACCCCATCGGCGAAAAGACGCGCCGCCTGCGCGCGCTCGCGAAGCGAGAGGTGCTCGAAGAGCGGGACGACGCGCGACGCGAGATCGCGCTCGAGGGTCGTGTCGACGAGCTCGGCGATCTTGGCGTCGACCTCGGCGCTGCGACGGCGCAAGCCGGCCTGCACGGCGCTCGCGAGCTTGTGCTTGCCCGTGAGCGCGAGGAGATGAAGCACGCGCTCGCGCGCCGCGCCGATCTCGTTTTCGATTTCGGCGCCGAGCTGATCGTAAGGCGCGTCGATCTTCCAGTCCGGGATGCCGTCGTCTTTCGAGAGACCCGCGAGGATCGCGTACATCTTGTACGCCGCGACGAGCTCGCGCGAGAGAAGCGGCGCGATCTCCGAATCGGGCGGGCGCGCGAGCGTGCCACGCGCGACCGCGTACGAAAGCGAACGGACGGCGCGATCGCGCACCTCGGCGTCGGCGTGCGCGAGGAGGCGCTGAAGGATCGGACCTGCCGCTTCGCCGGTTTCGCGGCGTGACACTTGAGTGAGTGCGCTCGCGACGTGACGCACGCTCTCGGCGCTCGCGCTGTCGACGAGATCCTGCACGTACGCGAGCGCGTCCTCGCCCCAGTCGACGATGCGCGTCGCGACCTCGGGACCGAGACGATCTTGGAGAAGCGCGACGACGTCGGGCAAGAGCTCGGCGGCTCGCAGGCGTGCGGCCGCGCTGACGGCGGCGAGACGCGCCGAGTCGGTGCCGCGGCGCATGATGCGGCGCATCTCGCGGTGAAGCGCATCTGGAGTCGGGACGCCGGGCGCGACTCTCAAATCGAGCACGATCGCGGCCGACTCGTCATCGAAGCGCGCGAGGAGCTCGACCGGGTCCGTTTCGCCCGCGAGCACGCGGAGCGCGACCTTCGCGGCGGCGCGCTCGTAGGGGTCGCCCTTCGACTCCATCCGCGCGAGCGACGCGCGCGCTTCGTCCGGCGCGACGCCGAGCTGCACGATCACGCGGGCCGCCTCGGCGCGGCACGTCGCGTCGTCGTCCGCGTCGAGGAGCTTGGCCACGTCGAACGCGAAGCGCGCGCGCCCGTGCCTCGCGATCGCGCGTAACGCCGCGGCTCGAACGAGCGCGCTCGGGCTCCTGATCGCGACCGAGAGCACCTCGTCGTCGGGCGCGAGCGAGCCTTCGCACAAGAGCTCTGCGGCGAGACCCGCGCGGCGCTCGTCAGACGAGCGCAGCTCGGCGAGAAGCGTCGCGCGCGTGTCGGCGTCGAAGCTCTTCGGCTCGATCTCGTCGAGGTCGAGCGTTCGCTCGTCGATCGCGCGACGCAGCGCCTCGCGGTACGCGCGCCGGACGCTCCGCGTGCAGACGACCGCCATGATCATCACGCCGAGCGCCGTCGCCGCGGCGAGCGAGCGCGCGCTGACGCGCGGCATGAACGCGAGCACCGCAGCCGTGAGCGCATACGCGCCCGGCGCGAGCACGCCGCGCACGAGCGCCCGTGACTGCACGCGCTCGATCGGCGGAATCGGCGTCTGCGTCTGCTCGCTCGCCGAGCTCCAGATCGACTGCTTCAAGATGCGATCGACGCTGCGAAGCGCGACGGCGGTGCCGAAGCTCGGCGCGAGCGCCGCGACCGCCGCGACGCCAATCGTCGTGACCGGCGTGAGGAGGAGCGTGCGCGACGTCCCGAGCCCGAGCATGATGCGGCTCGAGACGAGCAGCAAAAACGCGAGCGTGACCGCGCTCGTGATGCCGTAATAACGCCCAAAAAAACTCGCGCACGACGCCTCGGTCGCGTAGCGCTCGTGCGCCGCGGTCATCAGCACGTAGTCCATGAACTGCTCGGTCACGAGCGCGAGGATCGAGAGCGACGCCATCACGCGCAGGAGCGGCACAGCGCGCAGATACGCGAGCGACTTTTTCCACTCGGCGATCGTCCCGGCACGTCTCGTCGGCACGTGCGGCGCGAGATCGCGCCCGCGGATCGTGCCCACGAGCGGCACGAGCCCGACCAGCACGACGGCCGCGAGGATCAAGAGCGACGGCGTCCCGAAGACGTGCGAGAGCGGCACGACGGCCAAGCCGACGAACGTCCACGCGAGGGTCGCGCCCGCGCCCACGACCGGAAGAAGACGTTTGGCGCTGCGCGCGGTCGTCGCTTGCGAGACGACCGCCCACCCGTGAATCAAGAGCAGCCCCGACGACGCCTCGATGACGACGTAGAGAATGAACGGCGCGCCCGGCAAATGCGCCGCGACGAGCGCCCGCACGCCGAGGAGCGCGATCGCACACGCGAAGAGGATGACGCGAAGCAAACGCGCTGCCCCGAGCCGCGACGCGAGCGGCACGGTCGAGAGCGACGCCGCCGAGAGCGCGATCGCCGAAGCGAGGAACGCCCACGGGATCATCGTCTTCGGATACGCCATGAGAAAAATTCCGCTCTGCGCGGACTTGATCATGACGAGCACGGCCGACACCGAAAAAATCAGCGCGACGAGCCGCACCGCGCGCGGTGACTCCCCCTCCCCGAGCCGAAGCGCGCGCGCGACGAAACTCTCCTCGGCCATCCGCCGCAGACGATAGCAGAGCTACTCGCGCGCCTTGGCTTCTTCCCAATAACGATCGAGCGTCTCGAGCGGGAGCTTGTCTTTCGACGTGTCTCCCCAGCCGCCGTGGTTTTCGCGCACGCGCTCTTCGACATGGGCGAAGCGTTTGGTGAACTTGTCGATCGTGCGGCGCAGCGCGCCCTCGGCATCGACGTCGAGGTGACGCGCGAGGTTCACGAGCGCGAAGAGCGCGTCGCCGAGCTCTTCTTCCTTCGCCTTCGCGTCGCCGGAAGAAATGGCGTGCTCGAGCTCGCCGATCTCCTCGTGCACCTTGGTCATCGAGCCTTTCGAGTCTTGCCAATCGAACCCGACGCGCGAAACCTTCTCGCCGATTCGCTGCGCGCGAACGAGCGCGGGCAAGCTGCGCGGGACGCCCGCGAGGATCGCGCGACCCTTCTTTTCCTTGGCTTTGAGCTTCTCCCAGTTGGTGAGCACCTCGTCGGCCGTGTCCGCTTTCACGTCGCCGAAGACGTGCGGGTGACGCGAGACGAGCTTCTCGACGATGCCCGAGACGACGTCGTCGATCGCGAAGCGTCCCTCTTTGCGAAGGAGCTCCGCTTGAAACACGACCTGCAGCAACAAGTCGCCGAGCTCTTCGCGCACGGCCTCTCGATCGCCCGAGTCGATGGCGTCGATCACCTCGCATGCTTCTTCGAGCACGTATTTTCGCAGCGACTCGAGGCTCTGCTCGCGATCCCACGGGCAGCCGTCGTCTGCGAGGAGACGGCGCATGACCGCGACGAGACGCGCGAGCGTCGTCCCGTCTTGCTCCTCGAGCGGAGGCACCGGACGCGGAGCTTTTTCGTCGAAGCGCGCGATCACGACGCGGCCTCGAGCTCGTAGAACCGAAGCGGACCGCGCTTGGCGCACCAAAGTCCGCAGCCGACGCGCGTGAAGTGCGACGCGAGCGCGCGTGTGTAGAACGCGCCGCCGCGCACGTGGACCGCGACGTCGGTCTTGTCGAGATCGCACACCTCGCGCACGTCCCGCGCGGTGATGGCCTCGAGATAGAGAAATCCGCGCGTCATCGCGCCGAGGTTTTCGATCGCGCGGCGCGCGCCGTCGTCGTCGATGTACGGGAGGACCCCCTGGCAAACGACGAGATCGAACTTCTCTCCCGCGCGCCAGCGCGTGATGTCGCGATGCTCGTGCCCGTAGCGCTCGCACGCGTAGGGGCTCGCGTCGATGGACGTGTAGCGAACGTCCGGCTCTTCCTTGGCGAGGTAGTCGCGCCAAAAACCGGCGCCGGCGCCGACGTCGAGCACCGTCTCGACGGGCCCGCCGAGCCAGCGAATCATCGAAACGACGCCCCGCGCGAGGTGCGCCACCTGCTCGGCGTCGTAGACGCGCGTCGCGCGCCGCTCGTAAAAACGCTCGAAGTAGGCTTCGTCGAACGATGCGTCGAACATGGCGTCGATGTACCATAAAGAGATGGAGTCCGCGGGCAACCTGAGCGCGTTCTGGCGACGCGCGGCCACCGTGACCGGCATCGTCGCCGCGCTCGCGCTCGCGTACCTCCTTCGCGGCGTGCTCGTGCCGCTGCTCTTCGCGTTCCTCCTCGCGTACGCGCTCGACCCGTTCGTCGATCGCCTCGAGCGTTGGAAGGTGCCGCGCGCGCTCGGCGCGATCGTCGTGATGCTCTCGCTCTTCGGCCTGCTCGCGGTCTTCTTGACGTTCGCGGTGCCGTATTTCGCCGAGGAGCTTCGCGCGGCCGCGAGCGATCTCCACGCGCAAGTCGACGATCTCCGCGCGCGCGTCGAGCCGTTCTTGCAGCAGACGTTCAACATCAAGCTGCCGCACACGTGGGCCGAGATGCGGCCGTATTTGCCGACGCCGACGACGCTGAGCGAGTGGGCGTTCGGCACGCTGAGCTACGTCGCGGTCGTCTTGAGCGCGTTCATCGTGCCGGTCTTCGCGCTCTATCTGCTCATCGATTTCGATCGCATCGTCCGCTACATGGGCAAGCTCGTGCCGCGGCGCTGGCTGCGGACGTCGACCTCGGTCGCGATCCAAATCCACCGCACCCTCGGCGGCTACGTGCGCGGCCAGCTGACCGCGTGCTTCGTCCTCGGCGCGCTCTACGCGACCGGCCTCCGCATCGTCGACATCCGTCTCGCGGTCCCCATCGGCGTCCTCACCGGGATGCTCGCCTTCGTGCCATACGTCGGCTTCAGCCTCGGGCTCCTCCTCGCGTTGGCGATGTCGATCCTCGATTGGCACGGCGTCGGCCCGGTCGTCGGCGTCCTTCTCGTCATGGGAAGCGTGCAGATCCTCGACGGAACGATCATCACGCCGCGCATCGTCGGAAAATCGGTCGGCCTCGCGCCGCTCGAGGTGCTCCTCACGATGATGGCCGCGGGCTCGCTGCTCGGATTTTTCGGCGTCCTCCTCGCCGTGCCGCTCGGCGCGGTCGTGAAGATTCTCCTCCAGCGCATCGTGAAGGTGTATTTGGCTTCCGACTTCTACGCGCGCACCGAGCGGCCTGCGGAGGCGGAAGCCGCGCAGGCCCAAAAAGTCGTCACGATGTCCGAGAAAACCGCCGCGCCCACACCCACGAAAATGAGGAACGTGCCGTGACCGAAGAGATGACCACCGAGCGCGTCGGCAAGACGCTCGTCGTGACCCTCGCGCGCCCCGAAGCGCGCAACGCGCTGACCGTGCCGCTCGTTCGCGCGACGCGCGACGCGCTGCTCGCCGCCGCGAAAGACGAATCGCTCCGCTGCGTCGTGCTCACGGGCGCAGGCGGGCACTTCTGCGCGGGCGCCGACCTCCGCGCGAACATGGCCGACCCGGAGATGATGGCCAACGTCGACGAGTACATGAACGACTTCCACGGCCTCGTCCGGGCGATCGTCCGCTGCCCCAAGCCGACGGTCGCGATGCTGGACGGCGCCGCCGTCGGCTTCGGCGCGGACATCGCGCTCGCCTGTGATTTACGCGTCGTCAGCGATCGATCTTACGTGCAGGAAAAATTCGTCGGAATCGGCCTCATGCCCGACGGCGGCGGCACGTTCTGGCTGCCGCGTCTGCTCGGCACGGCGCGCGCGATGCAAATGTGCCTCCTCGCCGACAAAGTCGAAGGCAAGGAGCTCGCGTCGCTCGGCGTCGCCGTCGCCGCCGTCCCCGCCGACAAGCTCCGCGAGCGCACGCTCGAGCTCTGCGCGCGCCTCGAAAAAGGCCCGCCGCTCGCGTACGCCGCGATCAAAGAATCGCTCTACGCGAGCTGGGGCGATCTCGAAGCCGCCCTCACGCGCGAACGCACCAACCAACTGCGCCTACTGAAGACGGGCGACGTCATGGAAGGCGTCCTCGCGTTCATGCAAAAACGGGAGCCCCAATTCCAAGGCCACTGACGAAGAGAGAGAGAAACATAAAGATTGGAAGATTCGAAGGAGTTTATTTGTATAATACAAATAAACTTCTCTCGCCTTCTACTCTTTCACTCTTTATGTCCTTTCTCCGATCACGTTCGAGGCGAAGTAGTCGCGGAGGGCGTCGCCGGGGCCGAAGCGGCCGAGGCCGATCATGAGCTTCGCGAGCGCGGCTTCGGGTGTCATGTCGCCGCCGGAGATGGCGCCGGCAGCTTCCGCCGCGGCGCCGCCGGCGTAACGCGAGAGATCGACGTAGCCCCGTAGACACTGCGAGACGACGACCACGGGGACCTGCGCGTCGCGCGCCTGCTCGATCGCCGGAACGAGCGAGCGCCCGATGCGGAGCGGCACGTTGCCGGTGCCGTAGCCTTCGAGCACGACGCCCTTCACGCCGGCGCGCACGGCCCCGATGACCAGCGCTGGGTCGAGGCCGGGGAAAATGCGCACCGCGATGACGCTCGGCTCGATGCGATCGTCGAACGGCGCGAGCAGGCCGGCCTTGCGCACGTGCGACGCGATTTTCGTCTGCACCCCGAGCTCGGCGAGCGGCCCTTCGTTCGGCGACACGAACGCGTCGAACGCGAGCGCGTCGCGTTTGGTCGAGCGCGTCCCGCGCAAGACCCGTGATGCGAACGCGATCACCACTTCGGGCACATCCATCGTCGCGACGATCGCCGCGTCGACCAAGTTCTCGCGCGCGTCGGTGCGCGCCTCGGCGAGCGGCCGCTGCGCGCCCGTCACCACGACGGGCTTCGGCAACGGCCCGAGAAGGAGCGCGAGCGCGCTCGCGGTGTACGCCATCGTGTCGGTCCCGTGCACGACGACGACGCCGTCGTACGCGGTGAGGGCCGCGTGCACCTCGCGCGCGAGCGCGACCCAGTCGCTCGGCTGCATGTCGCTCGAGTCCATCGCGAAGAGCCGCTTGGTCTCGATGCTCGCGATGCGCGCGAGCGCGGGGACCTCCGCTACGAGATCGGTGTTGCCTTCGCCCACCGCGAGCACCCGCGACGACGCGCTCTCGCGCATGAGGAGCGTCCCGCCCGTCAGGAGAAAGAGCAGCCGCTTCATGCGCGCTCGGTCATTTCAAAATACGCGGCTATCGACCTTGATCGTGTCGCCCGCTTGCACCGGGATGTCCGGCTGCGTGCCGTCGCCGATGCCGTCGACGTTCACGTTCACCGTGATCGATTTTCCGCCGGGGAGCTGCCGCGTCAAGACGACGTGCTTGCTGTCGGCGATCGACGTGAACCCGCCCGACTGCGAAATCACGTCGAAGAGCCGCAGCCCCTCGGTCCACGGCAAGCTGCCCGGCTTGTTCACCTGGCCGATCACGCTGATCTTCTTCGACGCGTACTGCTTCACGACGAGCGTCAGCTGCGGGTTGGTGAGGATCTGCCGTTCTTTCAGCGTCGCCTTCAGCTTGTCGACGAGCTCCTGCGGCTCGAGCCCGCAGACGCCCGTCACGCGGTCGATGTACGGAAAATCGATCGTGCAATCCGGCTGAATTCGAAATTCCTTCGGCAGATCTTTTTCGCCGAGGACGCTCACCTCGAACAGATCGCCCGGCCCGAGCGTCGTGCTCGGTTTGGCAGGCGGCAAATTGCGAGGCGGCGGCGCGCCGATCGAGCACGCGGAGCACGCAAACAGAACCGCCGGCACGAGCATGAAACGACGCATGGCGCCCGTAGTGTGGCGCGCCCGGCTGCGCACGTTCAAGTCGGTACTACGCGGCTGAGCCGCATCGCTCACATGAACCAACGGAAGCCGAGGTACGCTTCGAACTTGCGATACGCCATGTGGTACGGGTCGCCGTTCGCATCGGACGGGATCGACACGCTGCTGATCTCTTCGGTGTACTTGCCCGTGAGGTTGATCCCGAGCGTGTTGGTGAACCGGTACTCGGCGAAGAGCGTCGCGTCGACGGCGCCGTCGGTGAAGCCCGCGTGAATCTGCGTGCCGGTGTGATCGAAGATGTTCGGGTACTCGCGCGCGCCGCCGCCGCCCTCGAGCGAGAGAAGCACGCGACCGCCGAAGAAGAACGAGAACTTCAAATACCCGCGGTCCGACCCGTAGTAGCTGCCGAGGTAGCTCTGCGAAAAATCGCGGTTGTACCCAATCGCGAGCGACGAGACCGAGAGGCCCACGCTGTTCGGGTCTTCGGTGGTGCCCGGATTCGCCGTGAGGAAGAACTTCGCCTCGACCTGCCCGATCACGCTGTCGTATTGCGGCACCGCCGTCGCCGCCCAGCCGGCGGGCGTCTGCGCGAAGCTGCCGCCGTAGCCGGCGAACGCCGAGAGGCCGAAGCGCGAGCCGATCAAACCGTTCATGCCGAGGCGTGAACGAAGCGGCGTCGAGTTCTGGAGCCCGTTGAACGCGGTGCTTTGCTGCTGATAGTTCACGAACGCGAAGTTGCCGTCGTAGATGACCGCGGTCTTCGGCGTGAACTTCCACTGCCCGCGCGTGAAAATCGTGTTCTGGAAGTTGTTGAACGGCGCCTGCCCGCCCGACGCGTCGAAGAAGTCGAAGTTGCCGTTGTAACCGAACTTCCAATCGAGCGTCCCGCTGCCCGGCGTGATCGTGAAATCGGCGCCGACGTTGAGGAGGTTCTGATTGAAGTTCGCGTCCGGGTTGCCGATGGCGTTCGGCGCGAGCGTGCGGTTGTAGCCGGCCTGGAGGCCGAAGCTGAACGGTCGCTTCGGCAGCACCACCATGCGCGCGTTCAAGTCGGCCGAGAGGCCATTCAAGCCGTTCTCGTTCAGGATCTCCTGATCGCCGACGAATGCGCGATACGTGAGGTCGGCGCCGAGACGAAAATCGACCGTCGGCGGCGCCGCGTTGACGTCGCCCTCTTTGCGCTGCGCCCCGAGCGTCGACAGGTAGAGCGACGGCGTGACGCCGAACACGCCCGCGGCGACCGGGTTCGAGTTGACGAAGCCGGAGTTGTACGTGCGGTTGAAATAGTTCGAATCGACGCCGGCGATGATCCCGATCCCCGGGTGGATCTCGAAGTCGCCCGCCTTGATGCCGATACCCTCGGTGTACCGCCTGTCCGCGAGCCAGCCTTGCGCGTGCGCGGCACGACTGACGAGCAGCGGAGCGACAAGGCTCGAAGCGAGTAGGAAGGTAGAGAGGAGTCGTCGGCGCATGGGTACGCTGGCGTCCGGCGCGTCTACTACCGCTGCCTAGGCCGGCTCATCAACAATGTGGGAACCCGGCTTAGCTAATCCGAGCAGGAAGTGCAACTAGGGGGATTGATGACGACGTTCGGATCGGGTGCTGTGTAATTCGTGTCGTCGTCGGGAGGCAGGGTGGGATCGACCGTGGTGGTCACCTTGGATTCGCCGATCAGTGTGGCTTCTTCGCCGATGCACTGATTCGCTTCGGCGGTGAGCTGCTCGACGCGCTGGCGCAGCACGGTGAGAATCGTGAACTCGTGGCCGCCGAGCTCGGTGTCGTTTCGGCCGATGGCGAGCTGGAGCGACTGCCGGCGATCTTTCGCCGAGCGTGTCGCGACGTCGATCTGCGAGAGCTTGTCGTTGAGGCAAAGCGTCTTGACGACGTCGCGTGCGGCGCGCGCAGCTTCGAGCTGACGACGCACGCTGCTCGAAGCTTGCTCCATGCGGGCGATTTGCGAATCGGCTTCCACGAGCTGCTGTTGAGGCGTCAGCTGCTGCTGCTTTTGAAAGGACAGCTGTCCCGCGCCGGCGCTGTCGGTCTGCGCGAGCGCAGGCACCGTGAGCGCCGCGACCGCGACGACCGCGCCAATCCATTTCAGTTTCGAGCTAAGCCGCATGCGCGTTCCTTTGGTCCTCGGCTCTGCAATCTACTTCCGCGAACCTGGGGTGTCAAACCCGGTATCCGGCGGTTAATTCAGCACAAAACGTGCGCGTCCGAGACTCAGGTGCGCGTGGCAGCGCGGCCATTCAAGCCTACTGCTTGACGAACGTGACCGGGACCTGGACCGTGGAGCCGCTGCCGCCGGGCGCGTCGAACGTCGCGTTCTTCGCCTTGCGGATGATGCACTGCTCGACGTCGGACGAGAGGCCCGAGCCGCCCGCCTTGGTGACGCTGGTCACGTCGCCGTTGGGCGCGATCTTGATCGCGAGCACGAGCTTGCCGGCCATCGACGGATCGTTCGAGAGGCCTTTGTTGTAGCAAGAGCGGAAGCCTGGGCGAAGACGGGCGATGGTCGCCTCGGCGTTCGCGACCGGCGCGGACGTCGAGATGCTGCCGGTCTGCGCGTCGCCTTTCGGGCCTTGGACGACGCGCTCGTTGCCGGCCGTGCCGCCGCCGCCGCCGGTGCCGGAGCCGAGTTGATTCAAGCTGCCGTGTTGGCCGGGAATCGTCGCGCCGCCGCCGGCCGCGAGATGCAGATCGCCGCCGGTGTTGGTGACGCCCGCGGCCGACTGCGCGACCGCGCTGAGGTCGCCGACCGGAACGTCGCTTCGATTGAGCGCGCCTTGGACGGCGGTCGTCCCGCCGAATGCGGCGAGCATTTGCATTTGCATCGCCTGCGCTTCGTTCGCGAGCGCAGCGGCTCTTTGATCGCTGATTTTGCCTGGCGTCGCGTTCGTCTTCTGGCCGCTGTCGGGCTTCTTCGATTCTTGCTTCGACGGCTGGTTCGACGTTTGGTCCGACGCCTGATCGGGCTTGTCCTCCGCCGGCGGCGGCGGGAGGTTTTTGGTCATGTCGATGAGGCTCGCGATGTTGTCCTCGTTGACGACCGGGTCGAGCCAGTCGGAGTACATCGCGCCGATGAAACCGAAGTGGAACATGAAGCTGAACGCTGCGATGATCGTGAGTGTCCAGTCGATCTGCGACGCGAGGCCGCCTTTGACCGAGAGCGGCAGCTGCGGGCGCGGCTGCGGAGGCGGCGGCGCGACGAACTGAAAGAGGAACGTGACGTCGCCGATGATGACTTTGCCGCGCGCTTCGTCGGTGAGCCGAACTTGGTAAGCCGGGCCGACGCGCTTGGCTTGGCCGCGGAGCGCCGCGAGATCGCTGATGCCGGTCGCGAGGGCGACGCGGCCGTTCATGCCGTCGACGAAGTTCAGGTAGTAGTCGCTGCCGATCAGCTCGAAGAGCTTGAACTGCGGCGGGATGTTCGGCGTCGGCACGACGAACGTGCTCTTTTCGCTCTGCCCGACCGAGACGCTCGTGCGCTGCTTGATGATGCGCTCTTCGATGACGCGGCCGGCTTGGACGAGACCGATGCGGAGGACCTTCGGGCCCGTCTGCGTCGCGACGGCCCGCATCACGGCGGTCATCTGTCCGGGTCGTCCCGGCTGCTGTCCCGGTCCTGCGTTAGGATTCATGCGGGCATACCTCTGAGGGCTTCGACGTCAGCGTACCGCAAAAGTTCCGTGCTCCTCTAGGTTTTCTGCGCGGCCGCGCCTTTGGCGGAAGCCTCGACGAATTCCACGAGCGCGTCGGCGTCGCGCTGAAAGGCTTTCGCGGCCTTGCGCGCGCGGTATTGCGCGGCGATGGCAAAGCTTGCACCGGCCATGCCGAGGACGGCGACGTTGACCGCCTGCAAGACCAACGTATCGATCGTATCGCGCGACGCCTCAGCTGCATGCGCGAGGCCGAAACGCACGACGAGGCTGCCGAAGAGGAAGCCCGCCGAGCTCGCGATGCTGGCGCACACGCGGGGCACGCGCGACCAGCGTGTCACGCGAAAGTCGAGCTCGCTGATTTGCTCGTTGATGCGGCCGGCGCGCAGCTCGTCGTTTTTTTCGGCGAGCGCTTCGAGCAAGTCGCGCTCCCAATCGGCGCGCGGCGCGGCCGCGATGGCGCGGCGCACCCGCTCCCCCTGCCCGCTCTTTTCGTACGACAGCCAAATCGCCGGGTGAAACACGACCGGATTGGTTGCAAAATACAACCTTCGCGCGCACGCGGCGGCGCACCCGACGCAAACGAGCGCGGCGGCGACCAGCAGAAAGATCAGAACGGATCTTTCGACGTCGCGGCTTCGATGCGGTCGAGGAACGGCTGGCGGAGCTCGGCGAGCGTGAGCTTGGGTTGAATCTTGTTCACGTCGACCGAGGCGATCGGCTTCTGCACGCGACCGACGATGGTGACCTCGCTGATCGTGATGACGCGCTCTTTCTTTTGCGCGTGCGCGCTCGGCGCGACCGAGAGGACCGCAAAGACGGCGGCGATTGTTGCACTCTGCACGTATTTCATGCGGGGTCCTCCTACGGTTTCTTCGTGGCGGCCGGGGCGGGCGCGACGGCGGGCATGTTCATCTGGTTTTGTTTGTCGTGGGCGCGCGCGACGAGATCGTCGATGTCGTCGCTCGTGCCGGGCGGCGCGTGCGGGCCGCGCATCGACTTGTATTGCTCGAGCTCGCGGATGGCCGCGGCGACTTGCGCCTTTTGGTCCATGCCCGGATAGCTCGGCGCGTTCAAGTACATGAGGCCGAGCGCGTAGTGCGCGCCGAGGAGCGTCGAGTCGAGCGAGAGCGCGCGATCGAGCTCGCGCTTCGCGTCGGCGTAGCGCTGCTGGAGGCGATAGCAGTCGCCGAGGTTCATGTGCGCGATCGCGTTTTCGGGCGCGTACTTCACCGCGCTTTCGAGGAGCGGCTGCGCTTCGGTCGCGTTTCCGGCTTCGAGCTTCATCGCGGCGACTTGGATGGTCGCTTCGACGAGATCGGGCCGCTTGAGGCGCGCCGCGTCGAAGTCTTTCATCGCGGCGATGCGGCGGCCGTCTTCGCGTTCGATGAGCCCGCGCAAGAGGAGCGCTTCGGCGTTGCCGGGATCGCGCGCCGGGCTCGCTTGACCGAAGCCGTCGAGGATCGCGGTGAGCGCGTACTTCGCGAGGTCGGTACGGCCGGCGCGATAGTGATCGCGCGCGATGACGACCATCGCTTCTTTGTCGTTGGGGTCGAGGCGGAGCGCGTCCTGCGCCATGCGCTGGGCGTCGGCGCTGTCCTTCTCGAGCGACTTCACCTCGGCGAGGTAGCTCTCGAGACGCGCCGATTTCGGCCGGCTCTGGAACTTCTGCGTCAAGAACGAGTCGGCGTCGCTCTGGTGGCCGGTGTGCGCGAGGTTGAGCGCGTACGCGCCCATCGCGACCTCGTTGTCGCTCTTCGCCGAGAACGCTTGGCGATACGCGTTCTGCGCGCCGGTGTTGTCGCCGAGGCGCTCGAGCACGCAGCCGAGCGAGTAGTACGCCGCCGAGTTCTTCGGGTCGTTGGTCGTCGCTTCGCGGAATTTCTGTTTCGCGGTCGCGAGGTCTCCGCTCGCCCACGCTTTGAAGCCGTCGTCGTACGCGCCTTTGGCCGCGCCGCTGACCTCGCCGGCGGAGTTGTCGTTCACGCCGGTGACGGCGGCGTCGGACTCTTCCGCCGTCGTCGCCTCCGTCGCGGTCGACGCGGCGCCTCCGTCTTTCGAGGGGTACTTCGGGTTCTTCGAGTCGTCGCCGCCGCAAGCGATGACGACGAAGGGCGCGGCCGCGAGCGCCGCGAATGCGAGGAAGGCTAGCTTCTTCACGGCGCCACCGGGAGCGGTTCGGCCGTTCCGTTCGCGCCGAGCGTGAGCGGCAAGCCCGACCGCATCTGCGGATACATGCCGTTCGTGTACGTCAGCTTGCGCGAGTGGCTCGGGTCGGTCGGGTCGTTGGTTTGGTTCACGTAGGTCGCCATCTTCGGATCGCCGATGAGATCGGTGAGCGACGCGAGGCGCGCGATCGCGCGGGCCGTCCACGTGTTGCGGACGTTGTACGCCTTCTGCAGCGCAGCGGCCTGAGCGTAGTAGCGGATCATGATCGTGTCGGCGCCGTCGATCTCTTGGTCGCGCTTGTCGCGCCAGCCCTTCTTCACTTTGCCTTCGATGTCGTCGGCGAGGTCGACGAGGTCGTCGCGACCGCTGTTGCGCATTTGCTTGAGCGTCGTCTCTTGCTGCGGCGTGAAGAGCTTGAACGCGCTGCCGCCGCAGTAATAAAGGCCCGTCCGGAGCGAGTCGTAGAGCGAGCCGCGGCGTTCGAGGACGGCCGGGATCCACTCGAGCGACGTCGAGTACTTGGTCGCGATCGCCGCGAGCTTTTGGTCGTAGTCGTCCGCCGTCTTCGCGTCTTTTCGATAGAGACCCTCGGTGATGAACTTGCCGGTCTTCTGATCGATCTTGCCCATGATGTCCTGGGCGTGGAGCTTGACGTAGCGGTGGTGGTCGGTGTCGTAGTCGAACTTGTCGTGGATCTCTTCGTCCATCGGGACGAAGGCCGCTTCGGCGCCGTAGTCGACGAACGGAAGTTTGCCCGCTTCGGTCGAGTTGACGGTGTGGAAGAAGTCCCACGCGGAGACCGTGTTCTTGTACCAGTCGTGGTAGCTCGCGTCGGAGCCGAGCTTCTTCATGTGCGCGACGCGCCACGCGGCTTCGAGCGCGTACTTCGCCGCGGCCGCGTTGCCTTTGTTGGTGCGGTAGAAGTTGGAGAGCGCGCTCTCGGCGTTGAGACGCGACTGGCGATTGCTGCCGCTGTCCGAGCCGTTCGGGTTCCACTGCTGGAAGTCGAAGCTCGCGACGAGGTAGTCGTAGTTCGCCTTCTCGTCGGCGCTCGGGCCGAGCGAGGTCACGATGCGATACATCGCGAGCATGCGGTCGCGCTGGCCGATCGCGTTCTCGAGGATCATCGCGTTCTTCGCCGCTTCTTTGCGCTTGGGCGTTTCGAAGCGCGTGATGTTCGCGACCTTCTCGTAAATCGACGCGGCCTGCGGATACGAGAAGAAGGCGTAGTACGTCGTGCCCTCTTCGTCGTAGGCCTGCTGCAAGAACGTGAGGCGCTCGTGGTACTGCTTCGGGTCCTCTTTTTGAAGCTTCGAGAGGATGTCCTCTTTGCCGTACTCGGAGATGAAGCGCTCGTAGTTCTTGATCGCGCGGTTCGAGTCGCCGACTTGCTTGAAGCAGTAGGCCGCACGCATCGCGCCTCGGGGCGCCTCGCGGCGTGACGGCGCGTTGTTCAGCGCGGATTCGTAGAGCGCGCCGGCCTCTTGCCATTTTTTGGCGCGGTCGGGCGTCACCGGATCGCAGCGGTCGCTGTCGCTCTTGAGATCGCGGCCGCACGCTTCGATGAATTTCTTGTCGGCGTCCTGGTAACCGGCGGCGGCGAAGATGTCGACCGTCAGCGTGTTCTTGCAGTGCGCGTCGATGCAGTCTTCGTCGGGGCCGCACTCCGCCTTCTTCGTGCAGACCTTGCCCACCGCGCCGCCGACCGAGCAGCTGTGCGCTTTGTCGGCTTCGGCGAGCTCGCGCGCGCGCGCGGTGTCGTTCGATTTCGCGGCCATCGTGATGAGCTTGGTCCAGGCTTTCTGGCCGTACTCGTCTTTGCCGCAGTGCTCTTTGTAGAGCGGCTCGAAGCGCGCCTTCGCTTGGTCGAACTGACCGTAGACGAAGTACACGTCGCCGACGTCGAACTGGTACATGAGCGCGTTGTGCGTCGGGTCTTTCTCCGGCGGCACGCGCTGCACGTATTCGTCGCGCGCCTTCATCGACGCGAGGACGACCGGCGGGATCTCCACCTTCTTCGGCTTGGCCTCGTCGCCCGAGCCGACCATCTCGAGCTCGGTGCGTTTTTGGACGCCCTGGGTGCCTCCGGTATCGGCGTAGAGCTGGTAAGCGAGGTCGCGACCGACGTCGCTCTCTTCGACGACGAACTGCGCGGCCACGTCGAGGTACTTGTCGTCCTCGTTCGAGTCGCGCACGTCGACCGCGGCGGCCTTCGCTTCGTCGATTTCCTGCGTCGAAGGCTCGGGGAACTGATCCTTCTTCTTCGCGTGGAGGATGGTCTTGATGCGGAGCGATTTGTTGCGCGCGTCGGCGAGCCAGAAGCGGCTCTCGTAAGCGTCCGGCGCGTTTTCGTCCTGCTTCAAGTAGCCCTGCCAGCCGAGGGCGGCGAGCTTGTACTCGGCGGCGGCGCGCGTGAGATCGTCGAGCTGTTCTTTGTCGCTCGGCGCTTGCGTCGCGGCCACGAGATATTGCTTGCCGAGGTTCGTGTGCGTCGCGGCCGCTTGCCGGAGGCCACCCTTCACGAGCCGCTCGGCGTTCTGGATCGCGCCGGGATTCTCTTTGTTCGCGTCGACCCAGGGCGTGTTGCCGATGTAGTTCGCGAGCGCGGTGCGCGCTTGGAGCGCCTTGGCGGCGACGGCGTCGTGCTCGGGGGTGCCCGGCTTTTTCGTGACGCCCATCTGGTCGTAGGTGAGCGCGATCTCGTTCTGCACGTCGGGCGCGGTGGGATCCATCGGCCACTTCTGCAGAATCAAATTGTACGTCTCGACCGCGTTGTTGAACTGGTTGAGGCCGCGGAACTCACCGGCGAGCGATTTGTAGATCTCGATCGTCCACGGTTTGTCTTGCGGGATGAGCGTCGGATCTTTGACGCGATCGATCGCGATGTGGAGCTTCCGCTCGGCGATGTCCGGGTTGGGCTCGGTGTCGACGATGTCCGGGCGCTGGATGAACGGCTCCCACGGCTGCGGACCGTCGAAGTCGATGTTGGTGAGCGAGCCGGCGATGTACGTGTACGCCTCGCTGCGGAAGTCGCCGACGTTCGTCTCGCCTTGTTTCTCGAGGTCGTCCGTGTGGAGCAGGAGCTTCACGAACTCTTGCGTCGCGCCTTTGTAGCGCTGCTGTTTGAAGAGCGTCCAAGCCTCTTTGTAGAGGGCGACGCCGTAGAGCGGCGGCTTCTTGAATTGGAGCGAGTGGACGTAGGCGCTGTTGGCGCGGTTCAAATCCCACACGGCGATCGGCTCGTCGCCGACGACGCCGCCGCGCGTGTCGAGCTGGTCGAACTCCCAGTTTCCAATCTGCCACCAGATCTCGGCGACGTACTTCGGGTCCTCGCCCGGGCGGAGCGCCGGCTGCGGGATCGACTCGCAGTCGTTCGGATACGGATCGACGTAGACCGTCTCGGGGTTCGAGTGGCTGATCTGCTTCGGCAGCTGATAGCGCTGGCGCCAGCTATTCCAATAATCCGGCGGCTGATCTTGCGGCAGCGGGATGATCGCGTCGACGTCGCTGTTCTTCGGATCGGTCGGCGTCGGATACGGGAACTTGTTGTGGCAGACGAGCGAGCGCCAGACTTGCTGGGCCTCCTCGATGCGCGACGAGTCGTTCAGCGCGTGGCCGAGGTAGTAATAAATCGCCGCGAGGTGCTTGTACTTCGGGAACTCTTTGATGACGCGTTTGTAGAGGGCGACGGCGGGCTTGAGGCCGATCGAAAGATCGTCTTTCGCTTCGTCGGAGCGGGCGCGCTCTTCGTAGAGGGCCGCGAGGCGGTACATCGCATCCGGCGTCGCCTCGGGCTCGCCCGGGTAACGCGCGATGAAATCTTCGAGACGTTGGATGGCCGTCTCGCGCGCTTTGCGGAGCTCCTCTTTTTCGGTCGTGATCTCTTTGTCGAGACCGCTGAGGATCGACTTCTTCTTCTCCTCGTAGTGGAGCTTGATGATCGTCGTGACCGTGTCGCGGTAGTCCTTCGCGCCCTCGGCGTAGGCTTTCGCTTCGTCCTCGAGACGGTTGAGCGCTTCGACTTGTTGCGGCGTTGGCGGAGGGGGCGGCGGAAATTGTTTGCGCTGCGTGAGGAGCGGCGAAGCGAGCGTCGGCGTCGCCGGGCCCGCATCGGTCGTCGCTTGAGGTTGCGGCTGAGGCTGCGCGCCGGCGTCCGTCGTCGACGTTTGCTGCTGCGCGAAGCCCGGCAACGCGGCGCACACCGAGACGGTGACGATCGCGGCGGAGAGTAAACGGAATCTCATGGGCGCTACTTCGACCCTCCCTGGCCGCTGCCGTTTTGGTCCCCGCTGTCATCGAGGACCTCTTTGAGCTCTTCGTCGAGGAGCTGCTCCTGGCGCGAACGCTCCGTCTGGAGATTTCGCACGCGGTCGAGCTCCTCTTCGCGAACCTCCCACGCTTGCTCGGTGATGCCGACGTCGGCGCGGAGGACGATGTTCTTCAGCTTGTCGCGCACGAGCCCGAAGTTGCGCTGCGCGACGTGGCCGACGAGATCCTGCGCTTCGCCGTCGAGCTTGCCGAGCTGATCCTTGTAGTTTGCAATGTTCGCCGCCTCGGCGTCGACCTTCTTTTGGAGATCGCCGACGCGACCGCCGACTTGCTGCTCGAGGCGCATGAAGGCGCTCGTGAGCTGGTCTTCTTGTGCGCGAATCTGAACGAGGATGCCGGTCACTTTGCCGGCGTAGACCTGCGCGTCGCGACCGCCGCCGCCGCTGCCGGCGAGCTGGACCTCGCGATCGACGGTGTCGCGGTAGCTCGCGCGCGACTGCGCGTCGGCTTGGTAGCGCGCGTCGCCGAGACCGATTTGCGCGCGGCCGACCTCGATCTGCTTGCGCAGCACGTCGGCTTGGTCGCGGTATTGGCGGAGGAGGCGCTCGTTCTCGTCGATCTCGGTTTGGAATTGTTTGATGCTCGACGGATCGCGCGTGACGCCTTGCGCGGGACCATCCTTGATGACGCGGCGGAGCGCGTTCACGACGGCCTGGAGCTGATCGATCTCGAGCTGGTTGCGCGAGAGCGACTGCGAGACGCTGTTCCACTGCGCCTTGCCCTGCTGGTCGCGCTCGGCGAAATCAGCGGCGCTGACGGGCAAGCCGGTGATCGCGGCTTCGAGCTGTTTGCGTTGGTCGTGGACCGTCGCGATGTCGCCGCTCAAGCTGCCGGGCTCTTCGTCGTCGAGACCCTTGGCGAGCTCGAGGCGCGATTTCGAGAGGCGGTTCAAGAGACCGAGCGCCATCTCCTCGCCCGCGAGGAGCTCGGGGAACGCGCGCACGCGGTTCGACGCGCCGATGAGCGCGTTCAGCCGGCGGATCAAATCCTCAGACTGCTTGATGAGGGTCTTGCACTCGTTCACGTCTTTGATGACGGCGAACGCGAGCGGCCCGTCTTCCATCTCGCGCGCCCAGCGCACCGCGATCGGCGGGATTTCCGAGTTCGTGTCGAGCTCGTCGAGCATGTGCGCCGACAATTTGTTGTAGAATACAGCTACATCCGAGGTCGACCCGAGGAAGTCTTCGACCTTCTGGCGGATCGGATCGTATTGCGTCCTGATGGTCGTGTAGAGCTCGAGGGCTTTGTCGAACGCGCCGGCGCGGAGCAAGAGATCCGCGCGGAGGAGCGTGCCGTCGGCGAGGTAGGTCGAATCCGGGTCGGCGATCGAGAGGACCTCGAGGGCGCGCTCGGCGCGCTGCACGTCGCCGAGACGAACGTAGACCCACGCGAGCTCGTAGAGCATCGTGTCGAACTCGGGCGAGTCGCGGCCGACTTTGCTGTACGCCTCGCGCGCGAGCTGAAATTGCTCTTGCTCGTAGGCCATGCGGCCGATCGCCATCCACGCGAGATCGATCACGTGGCGGTGATCGTCGGTGTCGGGCGGCAGCACGGTCACTTGTTTGAACGCGTCGATCGCCGCTTTGTACGAAGCCTTCGGCGGCGGCGGCGCGTTGGGATCGGTCGACGGCGGAGGGAGCCCCGCTTGCACTTGCTTCAGCGCGATGAGGCCCTGGAAGTAGCGCGCTTGATGCGTGAAGGGCGTGCCGTTCGGGACCGCCGAAAACTGCGATTGCGCGTCGCCGTAGTCTTTCTTCGCGAAGTAGGCCTTGCCCTTCGCGTACGTGAGCGCGGCGTCGACTTGCGTCGGCGGGACGAGGTTCAAGTTCGCGAAGACTTCGTCGAGCGACGCGACGTCGCCCGTGCGGAACGAGACGTCGACGAGACGCGTGAGCGCCTTCGAGACATACGGTTGAAAGCGCGGTTCGTTTCCGCGTTTCACGATCGCGCGGTAATCGCGGCGCGCCGCGAGATAATCTTTCGCCGCGTAGAACGTCTCGCCGCGCCAGTAGAGCGCGTCCACCATCGACGGCGTCTCGGGAAAGCCCTCGATGACCTCGCTCAAAACGACGAGCGCGCGGTCGTAATCCTTCATGCGGAAGAGGAGCTCGCCGTTGGCGACGCGCGACTCGGGGCTGCGCACGTCCTCTTTCGCTTTTTGGATCGTCGCGTCGACGTTCTTCGCGTCTTGCGTGATCGCGGAGATTTCTTGTTGGGCCTTCGAGATGCGATCGTCGCTGCCCGCGTGAGCCGGAAAGCCCACGCAGACCGCGGCGAGCGAAACCGCTGCCGCGAGGCGACTCCTCACTTGTGGCCTCCGCCCGTGCCCGCGCTCGCCGCGCCCGCGCCGAGGGCTTGGACTTTTTCTTTCCACTCGATCTTCGGGCGATCGCCGAGCGGCGTCGTCACGCCGCCGGACTCGTACGACGTCGCGGTCACACTGAGCGTCTTGCCTTCGACCGCGGTGAACGAGTGGCTCGACTTCACCTCGAACTTGTAACCGCGGAGGTACGTGAAGACGCCGTAGCCGTTTCCTTGGAACGTGAGGAGCGCCGAGAGCGTGTGATCGCCCGGCGTGATCGAGCCCGAGTAGATCGGGATGTCTTTTTGATCCGCGAGCGCGCCGGTGTCGTCCTGGCGATTGTATTGAACCGCGCCGTCGAGAACGAAGAGCGCGCGCACGAGACGGAACGCGCTCGACATCTCGTTGTGGAAGTTGATCTCGCTGCGCGAGCCGGCGGCGCCGCCTGAAAGAATCGTGTCAGAAAGAAGCGCGAGGCGCGTGTGGCTCCGGCGGATTTGATCTTTGAGCTCGTCGACGCGCGCTTCGAGATCGCGGAGGCGAACGTTGTAGGTCGCGCCGTCCATCGCGACTGCGCTGCCCGTCGCGGTCGGCGTCGGCGTGGCGCTGCTCGTCGCGGCGGCGACCGACGCGGTCGGCGCGGCGCTCGTCGCGGGCGCGGCGGTGCTGCTCGCCACGGCGTGCGCGCCGGCGTCCTTCGTCGTGGTCGCGTTGGTCGGATGAGTCTGCGCGAAAGCGACGGCAGAGACGAAGACCGGAACGACGAACGCGAGTGCCCAGGACCGAGAGGCCGTATTCATATTTTCCCTTCCCAATCGTTGCGAACGGCGCGGAGTGTAGTTTGGCGTCCCACGAGCTTGCAACCTCCCACGGAACCCGGCTCGCAGAGTCTACTTCCGCCCAGCCCAGCCGCAACGACCCAAATTCAAAGAGATCTTCGCGCCGGCTGGAACGTCCGATCCCCCAAGGAAAGGAGGACGGCGGTGTTACGGCAACCTCGCGAAACTCTCGCCGGGAAACGTTCCGGCGGGTACGTTGTCACGGACACGGATGATCGATCCGCACGTGACCGACGAAGCGCTCATGATTCGCTTTCAACAAGGCGATCGTGCGGCGTTCGCGGCGCTCGTCCGAAAGCACAAGACCCCGCTGTTCAATTTTGCGTTGCGGCAGCTGCGGGTACGCCAAACCGCGGAGGACGTGGTTCAAGAAGCGTTCGTGCGCGTCGTGCAGAACGCGGCGGACTTCAAGCACGAGGCGAGATTTTCGACGTGGCTTTACACGATCGCTCGCAATCTCTGCATCGACCAGCTGCGCAAGGGCGCGCTGCGAAAGCATCCGTCGCTCGATTCGCGAACCTCCCAGGACGATGGCGGCCCGACGCTCGGCGAGCAGACGGCCGACGCGCGTGCGAACGTGGAACGTGAAGCCACGTCGGACGAGCTCCGGACCCGCATCGCGAGCGCCGTCGAGACGCTCCCGGACGACCAGCGCGAGGTCTTTTTGATGCGCGAGGTCGCGAACCTCCCCTTCAAGGAAATTGCCGACATCACCGGGGTGCCGGAAAATACGGTGAAAAGTCGAATGCGTTACGCGCTCGAACGGCTCCAGGCCGCGCTGAGCGAATACGAGGAATACGCCCGTGCGCTGAAGTGAGATCGTGCCTATTTTAATGAGGAAAAGGTGACTGTCGTGGACTGCGAGAAATTCGAGAACCTGCTGATCGACGAGCTCTACGGAGAGCTCGACGAGGTGACGAGCGCCGCGGTGCGCCGTCACGCGGCGGGGTGCGCGCGCTGCGGCGCGCTGCTCTCGGGTTTGCGCGCCACGCGGAAGGTCGCGGCCTTGCCCGTCGAGGAGCCGTCGAGCGATCTCGAGGATCGAATTCTTTCGGCGGTGCGCGAGCAGCAGAAGGTGCTGCCGCTCCGCGCGCGTTTCGCGGTCGCGCTTTCGCGGGCCGGCGCGTGGGCGATGCGGCCGCAGACTGCGATGGCCGCGGTGTTTCTGGTCGTGATCGGGACGAGCTTCGTGCTCGTGCAGAGCCGTCAGAGCGCGCCCGGTATGATGAAAGCGGCCTCCAACGCGGAAGGCGCGCCCGTCGCGGCGCAGGCAGCGCCTCCGGGCGCGATGGCGTCGGCGTACGCGCTCGAGACGAAGGAGTCGTCGTTCGCGCACGGCGTCGAAGAGAAAAAGCTGAACGACCAGCCGATGGCGACGACGGCCCCGGCCACGCTCGCGGCCAACGAGCCGGCGAATGGCCTCGCGAAGGACAAAGCCGGCAGCGATGGCGACGGCTTCCTCGACAACCGCGGTCGCGGCGGCGGGGGTACCGGGGGCAGCGCGGAGCAGCAAGATCGAGAGATCGCAAACGCCGCTCCGGTCGCCGGTGCGCGCAGGCCGATGGCCATCACCTCCGAGCCGAGCGCGTCGGACGCGACCAAGACCGAGGTCCGAGCTCAAGCCCAGGCGGCGGCGCCGACCTTCGGCGCGGCGAGACAAGCCTACGACGCCCACCGTTACGACGACGCGCGCACGCAGTGGGACCAACTCTCCGGCGCCGATCCGAACGCGGCGCTCTGGGCGGGCCGTGCGGAGAGAGCGAAAAACGGCGGGGCCTGCACGGCCGCGGCGATTCAACGCTTCGAGTCGGCGCGCACGCACGCGCCGAGCGGGTCGGCGATCGCCAACGACGCGACGCTCGAAGCTGCGCACTGCTATCGCGCGAACGGCAACATCGATCTCGCGCGCGCACGGCTCTCGTCGCTGCTCAGTCAACCCGGCTACGCGGCGAACGCGCAGAACGAGCTCGACCAGCTCTCGCCCTCCGCCGTCGCGCACAAGGCGGCGCACATGTCGCCCGCGCCGGTTGCGCGACCGGTCCAACCCGCGCAGGGCTCGAGCTACTGATGGGCACGCTCGACGCGTGGACGGAACGCCTCTCGCGCGCGGCGATCTCCGAGGTCGATCGGCGCGCGGTCGCCGCGAGCGAATCGGCGCGCGAGATGGTTCTCGAGCGGCTCGACGCGCACCGCGGAGAGAGCGCCGAGCGCGCGTTCGAAGATCGCGACGCGCTCCACGGCTGGACGCTGCTCGGTCGCGTGCTCGCCGATGCGGGCGCTTCGCCGACGCTCGCCGCGCAGGTCGTCGACACGCTCGCCCAGGTCGAAGGGCAGAAATCGTTCGAGGGCTGGGCGGCTTCCGCGCGCGCCGCGCTGGTCGAGGCGTTCGTCGCCGCGCAGCGCGAGCTCGCCGACAAACGCGCGTTCGCGTCCTGGCGATTTCCGAAATGCGTCGTCCGGCTCGACGAGACGACCGCGGCCGTCGCCGCCGGTTTCCCCGACGACGACTCCGACGAGCTCTCGCGATGGGCCGACGAGGTCGCCGCCGCGCTCGCGAAGATGGGCATCCGCCGCGTCTTCTCGGACGGCTCGCCTCGGGCACGCGCCGCGCTCGAGAGCGCGCTCGCCGCGGTCGGCGTCGAGCACCGCGCGCGCGGCGCTTCGTCGAAGTGACTTCTGATAGAATGGCCACATGCGTTGGCTTCGGTGGGTGCCGCTCGCAGCACTCGGGCTGGCTTGTTCTTCTTCGAGCGATGGACCGATTGCGCTCGCGCCCTCGATCGTCTTTCCCGCGGGGCTGCTCGACGGCGTGACCGAGCTCAAGATCTCGGTCTACGACGGGTCCGGCTCGCTCGACTGCAACGACAACGACGGCACGGTGAAGGGTCTGAACGGCGACGTCCCGCTGGCGACGACCGATCTCGGCACGTCGAACTGCGCCGGCGGCGCGAAGTTCTGCGGCAACATTTCGATCAACAAGAGCGACTCCCCTCGCCTCTTCGCCGCGCAAGCGTTCGTCGGAAACGATTCGGCGCCTCGCGCGAGCGGCTGCACCAAGGCGACGCCGAACCAAGACGCGCTCCTCGTGAAGATCACGATGCTCCGCACGCTGCCGCCGCAGACGTGCAACGGGACGCCGAGCACGATCATCACGCAGTGCGACACCGGCGGCCCGAGCGATCCGGTCTGCGACGCGAGCTGCCAGAGCCTCGAGGACTATCTCTCGAAAGGCGACGGCACGACGACGAGCGACGCGAGCCCGAAGACGCGACCCGAGCTCGCGTGGCCCGCGGCGAGCGGCGACGGCGGCCGCATGCTCGCGTTTTGGGGCGAGAAAGTCGGCTGCGGCAACGAGGTCTCGATGCGCGTGCTCGACGACCACATGGAGCCGTACACCGGCGGCAGCCTCGAGGTGCAGCAAGGATCGTTTCGCATGCCGACGATCATGGGCAACGCGCCTGGCGCCGGAGGCGGGCCGTGCGGCCAGTTCAATCCGACCGCGGCTTCGATCAACGGCAGCTACTACGTCGCGTTCGAGGACACGTCGACCGGTCCAACGGCCATCAAGATCCGAACGCTCGACAGCCTCTTGCTGACGCAGCAGACGAGCCCGGTCGCCGTGAGCGACGCGTCGTCGAACGCGCAGACCGTTCCGTCGATGGCGGCGAACGGCAACAAGCTCTTCGTCGCTTGGGAGAGCCAGGGATCGATTTTCGGCAAGACCGTCGACAGCGCGCTCACGCCCGGCACGCAAGCTTCGCTCGGAACCGGCACTGCGGTGAGCGTCGCCGCGACGTCGAGTGGGTGGGTCGCGGTTTGGCAAAACGGAACCGACGTCGAGATGTCCCATATCGACGCGTCCGGCGCGCCCGGCGCAGCGACGAAGGTCAACGACGCCGCCGGCGCGACGCACGCGAGCGTCGCCGCGTTCGGCGCGAACGTCGCCGTCGTCTGGCTCGATGGAAACGGCCACATCGTCACGCAGCGCTTCGACGCGTCGGCCAACAAGATCGCGGGCGATCAAACCAACTTCCTCGAGGCCGCGAGCCTCGGCGGAAATCAAACCGCGCCGTCGGTCGCCGCCGGGACGAACTTCTTCGTCGCGACCTGGGTCGACAGCGCGAGCGGCCACGTCCGCGCGCGCTTCCTCGATGGCGCGGGCGGCTTCCTCTACAACTGGGTCACCGGCCAGAACGGCGACTTCCAAGTGAGCACGGTCGACGGCCACCAGCGCAACACCCCGGTCGCGGTCGTCGGCGGCGCAGGCGCGTTCGTGTCGATCGCGTGGGAGGATGACGACCCGTCGCCCGGCATCTGGGCGCGGCGCTTCCCGCTCCCCCAGCAGTAGATCAAAAATTAGTTGGGGTCGCGGACGTACGTGATGGCGTGAATCACGTCGACGAGGCGTTCGCGAGCTTCGCTCGAGAGCTCGGTGAAGCGGACGCCCATGCCGGGGTTCGGGTTGTCGCCGTTGGGGCGAAGCGGATTCACCCATGCGACGCTGCCGTGGAGTCGGAACGGCTCGTGGCCGGGCGGCGCGAACGCCAAGTCCATCGGCGTCCCGATGGGCAGCGGCTCGTCGGTGCGGATGAAGATGCCCATCGCGCTGATGTTGGTGATCGACGCGTAGAGGAACGTGTCCTCCGCGACGCAGTCGACGTTCCAGCTCACGACAACTCGGTCTGCGGTTCGTCGCTCATCGTGGTCGTCGCCGGGCACGGTGTGCGGCTTATTGCACGCGGAGCGGGCCGCCGTCGATGCGGTTGTCGTGATCGTTCGGTCCGCTGACCACTTTCATGCGCGTCTCGCCCACGAATAGGCCGAAAAATACGGTGTAGGTGCCGGGCGAGAAATTCGGCTCGAGCGAAAACTCGTAGTCGTCGACGATGAGATCGTCTTTGAGCCAGAGCGAGAATGGGTACTTGCCGTCGAGCGGCTTGTGGTCGCCGTTGTGGCGGCGGCGGTAGCCGTCGATGTGGATGAACGCTTCCCACTCGGTCGTGACCGGCGCGAGCACGCGATAGTACGTGCGCATGCGGTACTTGCGTCCGGGCGCGACCGAGTCGACGCGTTTGCCTTTGGTGTCCACGATGTCGTAGCCGAGCACTTGGAGCTTGTTGTCCATGTTGACGTCGAGCTCGTGGTGCGGGTGCGGCGGCGACGACAGGAGGATCTTCGAGAGCGGGTTCTGATTTTTTTCGCTCGGCTCGAGCGACGACGCGGCGAGCAGAATTTGGCTCGAGCGCGCGTCTAGGATCGGGAGGTTTTGCGCCGGCTCGCCGTGGCTGTGTGTTCGCTCGCGGTAGAGCTGGTTGAGCTTCGGCAGCTCCTCGGAGCGCGTCGCGAGGTAGCGGCGCGCGCTCGGCGTGCCCTCGACGAGCCACGCGAACGCGCGCTGCGTATCCGAGAGCGTCTCGACTTGGCCGCCGGCGTAATACGCCGCGGTGCGACCGCCGACGCCGAGGAGCGCGAGCGGCTCGCCTTGATGATGAATGTGCGCGTACGTCTCGAAGACTTCTTTCGGCGAGAGCTGATTCGCGAGCGCCGGATAAAATCCGAAGCACAGAACGAAACCGGGCACGGCCGAGAGCACCGAGAAGCCCGCGGTCCGGCTGCCGCCGAGGAGATCGCCGAGAAAGCCGATCGCGAGAAAGAGCGCGATGCCCGACGGGACCGCGAGCGCGAGCGCGACCGGAAGCCGCGTGTTGTGCGAGTAGAGGTAGGCGAAGATGCCGCCGGGGACGACGAGCACCATCAGCGGCACGAGCACGACCGCCGAAATGATCCAGCGGTTCTTCTTTTCGTCTTCGTCTTTTTCGTAGCCTTCGCGCAGGCGCGCAAAGAGCTCTTCGAACGGCTCGAAGCCGCGCGTGAGTGACGCTGAGCTGAACGAGCGGCGCGTGTTGTCGAACGCCCAGCGCCACGTGTCGAGCGCGAAGACGACGCCGAACACGATCGCGAACGGCAAGAACGCGGCGACCCACCATGCGTTGAGGAGCGCGTCGCGCACTTGGAGCGACACTGACGCGACCCAGCCCATGTGGAAGCGCACGCCGACCCAAATCGCGAGGCCCGCGATCGACGCGCCCGCGACGAGCGCGAAATAGGCCATCGCGAGCCAGCCGTCCCAAGCTTCGCGGAGCTTGTCGAGGAGATCGAGGTAGCGGTCCGGATCGAACGGTTTGAATTTTCTGGCCGGGACGACCGCCTTCGGTTTTGGCTGTTCCTCGGTCGTCTCGTCGCCTTCGGTCCAGAGGAGCATGCCGAGCAGCGCGAAGCTGACGAGCGCGACCGTCCAGAGCGCGAGCGACGTGTCCTTGAAGCTCTCGGGGAACGACGCCGACTTGATGCCGAACGCGGCGTACGCTTTTTCGGGCATCTCGTGGAAGTCGTGGTGGAGGATGCCGAGGAAGACGGCGATGCCGACGCCGACCGCGACCGACGGGTGCGCGCCGCGATCGAGATCGCGAAGCGCGATGCCGCACGCCGCCGCGACGAGCGCGGGCGCGCAGAACGGGATGAGCTCGGTCTTCGCGCCGAGGTACGCGTGCGCGGCGAACGCGACCGAGACGCCCACGACGAGCGCGGTGCGCGCGTAGCTCTCGCGCGTCTGGAGGACCCCGGTGCGGCCGACGGGCGCGAGCAAGAGGCGGCCGAGCGCGAACGGCGCGAACGCGCTCCACGGCGCGAGCGCGTGACCAATCGTGCCGATGACGACGTCGTAAGTCGGATACTTCGGCGGCGCCTTGATGAGCGCGCCGGCCGCGACGATGAGGTTCGCGCTCGGCTTGCTGACCGCGCCGATGCCCCAATAAAGCGTCGCGGCGCCCGCGAGCAGCGCGACCGCGCCGACCACGTCGCCGTAGAGCTCGAACCTGCGACGGCCGGCGGACCACGTGATGCCCCACGCGATGCCGACCGACAAAAGCGGAACGGCCAAGCCGAGGATCGCGCCGCGCGAATAGAAGCCCGTGACGAGACCCGCGACGCCGAAGACGGTCCACGCGACGCGGGCCATCGATGGCCCGCGATCTTCTTCGGTTCGCTCGAACGCGCCGACGGCGAGCCCGCCGAACGCGATCGCGACGCTCGTCATCGTGACGATGTCGCCGAGCATCGTGCGCGCTTGCACGAAAAAGAGCGGCATGGTCGAGAGCGCGATGGCCGAAAAAAGCCCCGCGCGACGATCGACGAGACGCGCGACGAACCCGTACGTCGCGACGACGCCGACGATGCCCCAAATCGCGAGCGGAAGCCGCCCCGCCCACTCGTGCAGGCCGAACAGCTTGAAGCCGAGCGCCATCGACGTGAACGGCAGCTCGGGCCGGCCGAGATCGTTCAAGTGCGGGAGCGAGTTGTCGGCGCCCGCGAGCGCGAGCCCGCCGGCGTGAAACAGATTCAGCGCGAGGCGGCGCGCCAAATCGGCGACGTTCAGCTCGTACGGGTCCCAGAGCCCGCTCTTCGAGAGCGGCGGCAGAATCAGAAAAAAGAGCGCCGGCAAAATCGCGGCGACAGCGAGGCTCACGCCCGCCGGCAAATCGCGCGGCGCCGCGGCCGCCGGCTTTTCCTCCGGCGTCTTCTCCGGCGTTTTCTCCGCGGCCTTCTCGGCCGGCTCTTCGGCTTCGGGCTCTTTTTTCGCGTCTTCGGACATGTCGGCGGGGACCTTAGAGGGAAGCTTTCGAGGTGTCCATCGTGCTAGGAAGCGCCCATGGCCGCCAAAAGCACCAGCGGAAGAGCTTTCCACGCAGGGCGCGTGGCGCTCGTCGGGCGGCCCAATGTCGGCAAGAGCACCCTCCTTAACGTCGCCATCGGGGAAAAGATCGCGATCGTATCGCAGCACCCGCAGACCACGCGGCAGAGGCTACTCGGCGTTTTGACCGCGCCCGACTCGCAAATCGTATTCGTGGACGCGCCGGGGCTTCAGCTCGGGAAGGCTCCGCCGCGGCATCGGCTCGGCGTTCGAATGCAAAACGAAGCGCTCGAGGCGCTGCGTGACGCCGACCTCGTGCTCGTGGTCGCCGACGCCCGAACCGAGCCCGACGCCGAGCTTCTCGCGAGCGCACCCAAGGGCGCGATCCTCGCGCTCAACAAAGTCGACCTCGTGAAACCGCGCAGCGATCTCCTGCCGCGGCTCGAAGCGTGGGGTAAGGCGCACGACTTCGCCGCCATCGTCCCCATCAGCGCCAAGACGAAGAGCGGCGTCGAGCGGCTCGTGAAAGAGCTCCGCGAGCGGCTCCCCGAAGGCGACCCGATGTTCGAGGACGACACGCTCACCGACAAGCCCGTCCGCTTCATGGTCGCCGAGTTCGTGCGCGAACAAATTCTGGTGCGCACGCGCCAAGAAGTTCCGCACGGCATCGCCGTCACCGTCGACCGCTTCGACGAGCTCGGAAAAAAACGCGGCGTGCGCGTCGCGCTCACGGTGCACGTGCCGAAAGACAGCCACAAGAAAATCGTCGTCGGCAAAGGCGGCGAGATGCTGAAAGCCGTAGGAACTGCCGCGCGGCGCGAGCTCTCGCGCCTGCTCGACACGCCGGTGCATTTGGCGATTTGGGTGCGCGTCACGCCGGATTGGGTCGACGATCCGAAGGCGCTCGGCGATCTCGGGTACGAGTCATGACCAAACATTTTCGAGGACACGACGACGATTTTCCGGTCGCCGAGGACGCGCCGCTTCCGCTCGTCGCGGTCGTCGGACGGCCCAACGTCGGCAAGTCGACGCTCTTCAACCGTCTCGCGCGGCGCAAGCTCGCGATCGTGCACGACGAGCCGGGCGTCACGCGCGATCGGCACTACGCGACGACGACCGCTTTCGGTCGACCCTACGCGCTCGTCGACACCGGCGGGTTCGATCCCGAGTCCGAAGACCCGATGAAGGCGGGCATCACCGACCACGTGCGCGCGGCGATCTCGGAGGCCGACGTCGTCGTCTTCGTGAGCGACGCGAGCGCCGAGATGACCGCGGCCGATCGCGCGGGCGTCGATCTTTTGCGGCGCTCGAAGAAGCCGGTCGTGTACGTCGCGAACAAAGCCGACTCGCCGCGGCGCGACGCCGAAGCGTTCGAGCTCTATCGCCTCGGCGTGAAAGAAGTCTTGCCGGTGAGCGCGCTCCACGGGCGCGGAATCGGCGAGCTCGAATCGGCGATCCTCGAGCGCCTTCCGCCCGCCGAGGAGGTGCCCGAGCAAGACGGCGAGCCGCTCCTCCGCGTCGCGATCGTCGGGCGTCCGAACGCCGGAAAATCCTCGCTCCTCAATCGCGTGCTCGGCGAGACGCGCATGCTCGTCGACGATCGGCCCGGCACGACGCGCGACGCGATCGACGCGCTCGTCACGCGCGACGACAAGAAATACGTCCTCATCGACACCGCCGGCATCCGCCGCAAATCCAAGGTGAACAAAGCCGAGGACACGGTCGAAGCGCTCGGCGTCCTCTCGGCGATTCGCTCGATCGAGCGCGCGCACGTCGTCGTCCTCATGTGCGACGCAAACGAAGGCGTCTCCGAGCAAGACGCGAAAATCCTCGGCCTCGCCGACGACCGTTTGCGCGCGATGATCGTCGTGCTCAACAAAACGGACCTGCTCGACAAGAAAGAAATGGCGAAGGCCGAAGAGCGCGCGAAAGAAAAGCTCGCGTTCGTGTCGTACGTCCCGATCGTGCCGATGTCGGTAAAAAACGGCCGCGGCATCGCCGAGCTCTTTCGAACGATCGACGAAGTGCGCCAGGGATATTTCCACCGTGCGACGACCGGTGAGCTCAATCGCTTCTTCGAGCAAGTCCTCGACACGCGCCCGCCGCCCACGATGGGCGGCCGCTCCCCTCGCCTCTATTTCATCACGCAAACGAGCGTCGCGCCCCCCACGTTCGTCGCGATGTCGAACGCCCCCGACTCGATCCACTTTTCCTACCAGCGCTACGTCCAAAACCAGCTACGCAAGCGCTTCGGTTTCGTCGGCTCCCCCATCCGCGTGCACTACCGCCAAAAACGCCGCCGTGGCGAAGAGAAGAGGGAATAAACAGGAAGCCCAGAAGCTCAAAAGATTTATTTGTAAAATACAAACAAACAAATCTCTCCTTCTGATCTCCTGAACTTCCTGTTTCTCCTCTCAAGCCGTGAGGGTGTCGGCGAGTTGGGCGAGGAGGGCGAGGTCGTGCACGTCCGATGCGAGCTCGGGAACCGAGACGAGGGGCGCGCGGGATTTGAACTCGTCGATGACTTTGACGTTGCGCGCGTCGAGCGCGGCGAGAGCGAACGCGTCGGCGTGAGCGCGGGCCACGCGTGAGCCGCCGTCTTCGCCGAGCACGGGTTCGAGCCCGGCCGCGCGAATCGCGGCGGCCGCTTGCTCGGCGGTCGCAGGCGCGCTCGCGCCGCGCGGCGGAACGTGAAGCCGATTCACGACGAACGCGCCGAGCGGCATCTCGTGCTCGATCAAACGCTCGGCGAAATAGCGCACCTCGCGGAGACTCATCGGCGCCGGCGACGTGACCAGCACGAACGCGACGTCGTTCGAGCGCAAAGTCTCGTGCACGATCGCGGCGCGCTGTTTGAAGCCGCCGAAGAGATCGTTCAGCTCGGTGATGAGCTCGGCCATCGCTTCGAGGAACCCGCCGCCGGTGATTTTTCCGATGCCGCGCAAGACGACCGCCGCGCTCTTCGCGAGAATGTTGAGCGAGAGGCGCCCACTCTTCTCGAACGCTTGCACGAACCATTTCATCGTCGCCGAGTCGAGCGCGTCCATCAGCCGCTCGGGCGCGTCGAGAAAATCGAGCGCGTTCGCCGTGGGCGGCGTGTCGAGCACGACGAGATCCCATTTCGGATCGTCTTTGACCGCGACGAGCTTCTCGACCGCCATGTACTCCTGCGTGCCGGCGAGCGACGTCGAGACGTATTTGTAGAGCTTGTTGTCGAGGAGCTTCTTCGCTTTGTCGGGCGACGAAGAATATTTGTTCACGAGCTCGTCGAAGGTCGTCTTCGTGTCGAGCATCATCACGGTGAGCTCGCCCTTCATCGGCACGCCCGCGTCTTCGAAGCGGCGCTTGTCGATTTTCGCCGCTTCGGTCTCGATGGTTCGCAAGCCGAGGCTCTCGGCGAGGCGCTTGGCGGGATCGATCGTGAGGCAGAGGACGCGCTTGCCCTCGCGCGCGGCGGCGACCGCGAGCGCTGCGGCGGTGGTCGTCTTGCCGACGCCGCCCGCGCCCACCGTGATGAGCACGCGGCGCGTTCGGATGAGCTGATCCAGTTTGGCGGCCGCCATCCCGCCAAGCTTTTAGCGCGACGTCACGGCGGCGGCTTCGGTTTTTTGGCGATACCGATTCAGGATGATGCGCACGCCTTCGCGGAGCTCGGGCAAAATCCAGGCGCGCGGCAATGGCAGGTGCGGGTCAGCGAGAAATTCGAACTGGGCGATCGTGTCGGCGCCGGCGGGGACGATGCGCCAAAAAATCCGGAGGTCGTCGAGGTTCCCGCGCACCTCGTCGCCGCGGTACGCGTAGCCGCCCGCGTCTTTGCGCACGGGTCGAAAACGAACGACCGCCCAGACGTAATCGTGGATGACGGTCGGCACCTTCAAGTAGAGATCGGTCACGTCGAGGTCCGGTTGCCGGTCGACGACCGTGCTCTGCTCGATGTACTCGGGGTTGAGATCTTGGTAATCGCCGAACCGCGTCGCGACGGCATATGCGACCGAGAGCGGCGCGTGCACGCGGACGTATCCGCCCACGGTCGGCATGTCATTGTCGGGGTCGACGGTGTCGTGCTCGTAGATCTTCACGACGTCGGTCGCGTCCTCGAGCCCGGTCACGACGCGCGTCTGGGGCGGCGAAGGCACGACGGGACGCGCGACGCGCACCTGCGGCGCAGATGCGCACGCGAGCATCGCCGGCAGAAAAAATGCGACACGCATCGGGGCCAACCTCTTACGTTGGACACCCACGGAAGCTTCTTCCTGGGTCCTCCGTAGGTCGCGTCGTGCGCCGAGCTCTCCTCGCCTTTTTGCTCCTCTCGTGTGCATCGAGTCCGACGACGACGACCGCGGCGGCGCCAGCGCTCGTGAGCTCGCCGAAATCGGCTGCGAGCGGCGAAGTCATCGACCTCCAAACGATCCGCGCGGTCGCTGACGTCTCGAGCGCGGCGGCGGTCACCGACGCCCGCGGGCGCGCGTTCATCGTCGGCTCGATCGACAAGCGGCTATCGGATGCGTACGTGCTGGCGCTCGACGCCAAGCACGAACCGCTCTGGACCAAACACTTCGGCGGCCGTGGCGTGGACGAGGGCGACGACGTGGCGGTCGACGCGACGGGCGTCTACGTGAGCGGCGTGTTCGCGAGCCCTTCGATCGATCTCGGAGGCGGTCCGCTCGCAAACGCGGGCGGCCGCGACTTGTTTCTCGCGAAGTACGACTTCGACGGCAAGCTCCTTTGGGCGAAACGCTACGGCGACGCGCTCGACCAAGGCTCGATGCGCCTTCGCGCGCACCCGGACGGCGGCGTCATCGCGACGGGATGGTTCGACGGCACGCTGGATTTCGGGTCGGGCCCGGTGCGCGGCGTCGACGCGAGAGCATCGTACGTCGCGCGCATCGACGGGAGCGGTCGAGCGCTTTGGGCGCGCGCATTCGGCCACCGCTTCGACTTCGCCGAGACCGACGCCGTCATCGACGCGCGCGGTCACGTCTTCGTGAGCGGCGGCTCGGACGGCACGAGCGAGCTCGTTCCCGGCGGGGGTCCCCGCGACCATTACGATCTCGGCCCAGTCCTGCTCGAGCTCGACGACCACGGCGTGATCGTCTCGACCAAACGCTTCGGGGGCGGCGCGAACAACATGACGACCGCGCTCGCGCTCGCGCCGGACGGGTCGCTCCGTTTCGCCGCTGCGACGCTCGGAGCGGTCGACTTCGGTGACGGCCTCCAGCCTGCTCCCGGGCACGTCGACGTCCACGTCGCGCGCTTCGACGCAGCCGGAACGCTCGCGTGGCGCGCGCAGCCGTTCGGCGGCCTCCTCGCTCGGGTCGAGGCGCTCGCCGTCGATGCCCGCGGCGACACGATCGTCGTCGGCGAGATTCTGCGCGCCAACGCGTCGCGCGGAATCGCCGTCGCGCTCTCGCCGAGCGGCACGATTCGCTGGACCTACGAGCTCGCCGGCGGAATCCGGTCGTCGCTCCAGCGCGTGAGCTTCGACGCGCGCGGACGCGTCGTCCTCGTGGGAATGCGCGACGACGCGATCGTCTTCGTCACGCTCGCGCCGTAATCACTCTTCGAATTCGCCGTCGGCCAAGTTGTCGAAGCGCGTGTACGCGTGATCGAACCGGCACTTCGCGGTGCCCGTCGGGCCGTTACGTTGTTTGGCGATGATGAGCTCGGCGACGTTCGGCTCGGTCGTCGCCTCGCGGTTGTAATACTCGTCGCGATAAATGAAGACGATGTTGTCGGCGTCCTGCTCGATGGCGCCCGACTCGCGCAAGTCGCTGAGCTGCGGCCGCTTGCTCTTTTCGCTTCGCGTCTCGACGGCGCGATTGAGCTGCGAGAGCGCGATCACCGGCAAGTAGAGCTCTTTCGCGAGGCCCTTCAATCCGCGGGAAATCTCGCTGATTTCTTGCTCGCGCGACTGCGCCCCGTCGCGGCCTTTCATGAGCTGCAAATAGTCGACGATGACGAGGCCGATGCGCTTTTGCGCGCGCCCGCCGTTCGGGTCCGGCCGGTCGAACTCGGCTTGGAGACGCCGCACCTTCGCGCGAAGCTCGAGGATCGAGAGCGACGGCGTGTCGTCGATCCAAATCGGCAAGCTCCCGAGGTACGACGCAGCTTGCGTGAGCTTGCTCCAATCTTGCGGCGAGAGATGTCCTTGCCGGAGCTTGCCGACGTCGACGCGCGCCTCGCTGCAGAGCATGCGGTTCGCGATTTGTTCGCGCGGCATCTCGAGCGAAAAGACCGCGACGCCCACGCCCGGCTCGTCCCAGCGCTTGTCTTGGCCCGGCGCTTCGCCCGCCGTCTCGCGCCCGCGCGGCGAGGCGACGTTGGTCGCGACGTTGAGCACGAAGCTCGTCTTGCCCATGCCGGGGCGCGCCGCGACGATCGACAAATCGCCCGGGTGAAGGCCCGCGGTGAGCCGGTCGTAGCGATCGAATCCCGTTGGGGTTCCGGTGATGCGATCGCCGCGCTGCATCGCCTCGGTGAGCGCTTTGAACGACTTCTTCATCACGTCGAGGAGCTTCTCGACGCTGCTCGACTCGGGCGTGCGCGCGATTTGGTAGATGTCTTGCTCGGCGCCGTCGATGTACTGCTGCGCCTCGCCGTAATCGAGGTAGCCCGTCGCCGCGACGCGCTGGCACGTCGCGATGAGCTGCCTCACGCGAAACTTTTCGTGAATGGTCCGCCCGTACGCCGCGACGTTCGAGACGGCCGGCGCCGCGTTGAGCAGCTCGGTCAGGTACGCCATGCCGCCGACCTGCGCGATGCGGTCGCGATTTTTGAGCCACGTGCCCACTTGCACGACGTCGACCGGCTGCCCGACCGTGCGCAGCTCGATCGCCGCCTCGAACACGCGCCGATGCGCCTCCGAATAAAAATGCTCCGGCTTCAAAAACTCGAGGACCTTGTCGAGCGCGCTCGTGTCGAGCATGACCGCCGACAAAACCGCCGCCTCGGCGTCGAGATCGTGAGGCGGAACACGCCCCTCGACGATCAGGGGCTCCACGACTTTTGCGCGTGCTTCTCGCATGTTTTCCCCAGGATGCTGAAATGCCGACGCCCCTCCGCGCGCGAGCGCCTCGGGGCGAACATTTCTCGATAGCGAGATCCGTCGCGCGCGTCGAGAGCGAAGAGGAGAGCAACAGGAAGATCGGAAAGATTGGAAGGAAGGAGAAGATTTGTTGTGGTTGGGAGGGACGCGATGACGTCCGAGACACGGACGGCCGCCGCGCTCGAACGCGTCGCCGCTCCACCGAGCGAGGCAGCATGCGCGAACGATGGCGACCTGGGTCGCGAGCCTACCTCCGTGGACATCGTCCGTTCTGCCGACTGCATCGACACCGACTAAGTCATCGTCGTGAGGTGATGGCCTAGCTCGGCGAGCTCACGCTGTGGTCATCGCGCTCGACGGTTTCATCGCGACCAAGGGAGCGGACGTCGCGCTCTTTGAACGCGTCCGGGCGCGCGGGGCTTCACTTGCTGGCAACAAAAATCCCAACGCCTGGGCGATGAAAATAGATCGAACAACGGTCTTCGGTGATGAAATCGACGTGCTCGGCGCTCGCGCTATTGAGCTCGGACACGGGCCGCAGATTGCTGAACACGTCCCCCGCCTGCTGCCTCGTTGCTACCCAGATGTCATAATCGCCGCCGCCCCCACCCGTTCGCTTCGAGGACCAATAAACGACGAGATCGTCGGGCGTAACTGCCGGGTCGATGTCGCCAACGCCACTCGACAGCTCCGTGACGGGGGTCGGCGCGCCGAAGCCCGCGCCCGTGTTGACGCTTCGCGCGAAGCCGGTGCCCACCGTATCGCTGACGAGATAGAGGACTTTCCCATCCTCACGAATAAATGGTGACGAATCATCCGAGTCGGAATCGACGGTCGTCAGGCGTGTCGGCGATCCGAACGGTACGGCTGTCGTCGCACGCGAGGCGTAGAATATGTCATCGCCGTGACCGGGATCGGTCGTCGGACGATACCCCCAAAAATAGATCGCAAGACCGTCGCCGGTGACAGCCGGCTGGCGCGCGTCGTCGTCTCCGATCGCAACCGCCGCGCTCCCGAAGGGAGCCGATTCGTCGGTCCGCTGCGCGACGTAAACGTTGTTCGTCCCTGCATCGTTCGCCAGCTGAAAGTAGCCCGTCAAGTGGTCCGGCGTTAAGCGCAGATACGTGCTTCCCGCGGGTAGACCCGCGACCAAGCTGGCAGATCCGAACGAGCTATCGACGTCGCAGCTTGTCGGACCGCCGGCATCGGACACGTCATTCGATGCATCCTGCGCCGGGACTGCGTCCGTTGTCGCGTCCGGCCCGCCGTCTTGAGCGGTGGAGGAACTGTCGCCGACACAGCGCGCGAGGAGCGGCGCGGCACCCGCGACGAGAATAATTACCGCTCGCCTCACGAGGCCGGGCTCGGGGCGGGGGCCGGCTTCGCGCGGGTCACGATCTTGTGCACCGGGACCGGCGACTCGAAGCGCTCGAGCGCGGCCTCGTCGCCGCGGTGCGCGAGGCGCGCGGCGAGACGGATGTGATGCGCCATCGCGCGGAGCGCGTCGAACGCCGCCTCGCGCGCGTGCGAGTGATCCTTGCGATCGGCGCGCGCGTGACCGTGCGCGTGATGCGCCTCGAGGAGCGCGGCTGCGCCCTGCACGAGATCGTGACGATGCTGCTTGTCGACGTGCGCCGCGGCAGCGAGCTTCGGATTCTTCGCGAGGCTCGACGCGAGCTCGGTCGCGGCGATCTGGAGCTCCGCCGGACGATTCTCGTGCCACGCGGCGCCCTCGCCGAGCGTCTTCATCGTCGCGGGCGAGAGCTCCGCGAGCTTCCCCGCGTCGCGAATGTCGCGCATCGTCTGAACGAGCGCGTGCGCGATCTCTTTCACGTGCTCGCTCTCGGCGATCTGCGCGGCCGCATCGGGCGCGCTGTCCCCCGCGAGCCCGCGCGCGTGCGCGATGGCCTTCGTCACCGTCGCGAGATACCCCGCGCCGAGCTTCCCCTTCACTGCCGCGTCCGCTTGCGCCGCCGCGAGCATCGCATCGACATCGTCGAGCGTCGCCTGCTCCGCATTGCTGCGGTCATGCACGTGATTCATCCCCTGCCCTCCTCTTTCGAGGCCGAAACATAGCCGGTTAATGCAGGAGGCGCGCGATCAAAATCGCAAGGCGCGCAGTCGGATTCCAAAGGCGCGCGTCATCGCGCGGGAGGCGAGCGGCATCCGATGGGATGCGCGCGATCGCAAGCGGGAGACGAGCAGTCGCGACCGCGAGACGCGACGTCGCGAAGCGAAGGCGCGTGGCCGTGAACGTGGCCGATGCCGTTGCCGTGGCCGTGGCCGTGGCCGTGGCCGTGGCGGTGGCGGTGGCCGTGGCCGGAGCCGTGGCCGTGGCGGTGGCGGATGCCGTCGCCGTCGATGTGGCCGTCACCGCTATGGAGCGGGGCGGCCGAGGCGCCACGTCGTTGCGGCGATTCGGTCGAGTCGATCGAGCAGCGCGACATCGAGCACGACGTATCCAAATGCTCCCGCGACCTCGTATGCCGCGCGCGACTCCTTCGCCGATCCGCACGAGGTCTCGAATCGCAGTCTTCGATTGCCGCGCCGATTGCCCGCGCCTTCACTCAGATTCAAAGCGATGCTCGCAAGCGCACGCCGCAACTGGTCGGCCAAGCTCCGGTCGCGCTTTTCGATCTCGCGAATCACCGGAGCAAAGAGCCGAATCGTTTCGATCACGAACGCGTAGATGTGAAGTGTCATGGCAGTCTCCTTCGCCCCTCACTCGCGAGAGGCGAAGCCCGCAACATCCCGCGCGGAGCGGCAGTCAAGGATGCGAAGCACCGCCGAAGGCGGCGACGCCGCAGGCGTCGTCCTTGACGGCCGCGAGCACGGGATGAAAATGAGACCAGCCGAGCGAGCCCCAACGCTGCAGCCTCGCCCCGCCCTTCGGGCCATCACCGGCGACGGCCACGGCCACGGCCACGGCCACGGCCACGGCCACCGCTCACACTTCTTCGAGCCCCGCGTACCCGCGATCCCCAAACGGAATCATCCGCGGCTCCTCATCCTCCGACCACCACACCATCACCCGCCCCGCGAGCGTCTCGTCCGTCGCGAGCACCCGAACCGCCTCCGCGATCTGCTCGAGCGTCGTCAGCTTCGCAGGGATCCCGAGCGCAGCGCGCTCCTCGGCCGGCACCGACTCGACGTACTCCTCGATCTCGGGCGTCGCGACCCAATCGGGCAAAAGACAATTGACCCGAATGTTCTCTTTCTCGCCGAGCCACGCGAGCATCGTCGTGAGTCGCATCACGCCCGCCTTCGCGACGTCGTACGCCGGCGAACCGCCCGCTTTCGTGCGGCCGTGCCCCAAGGCGCTCGTGGAGCCCATGTTCACGATCGCGCCGCCGCGGCTCTTCATGATTTCGATCGCCGCGCGCGTCGCGGTCATCGCGCCGATCAAATCGGTCGCGACCGTGTCGACCCAATTGTCGAGCGGCGCGCTCGGGCGATACGGCGCCGACGCGTCGTTCACGAGCACGTCGAGCCCGCCGAGCTCACGCGCGGCGAACGCGACCGTCTCTTCGACGTCGGCCGCGACGCGCACGTCGCAGCCGCGCACGATCGCGCGCCCGCCGTCCTTCGCGATCAAACGCGCGGTCTCGTGCGCGCCGAGCTCGTCGAGATCGGCACACACGACCACCGCGCCGTCTCGCGCGAACCGCCGCGCGATCGCGCGCCCGCACCCGACGCCCCCCGCGCCAGTCACGAGCGCGCGCGTCGCCTTCATCGCATTACTTTTTGACGACTTCGACTTTGATCGTCGCGCCGATGTCGCCGAGCAGCTTCACCGGAACTTCGTAGCTGCCGAGCGCTTTGATCGGCTCGGCGAGGTGCATCTGCTTGCGGTCGAGATCGAAGCCTTTGGCTTTGACGGCCGCGTGGACGTCTTTGCTCGTGACCGATCCGAAGAGGCGATCCTCTTCGCCGACCGGGCGCGCGATTTCGATCTTGAGGCCGTCGAGCTTGGCGGCGAGCTCGCGCGCCTCTTTCTTCGCCTTCTCGGCCTTGGCGACCGCGACGGCTTTTTCGTGGCCGATGCGGTTGACCGCGGCGGCCGTCGCCGGCACCGCGAGATCGCGCGGAATCAAAAAGTTACGCGCGAAGCCCGGGCGCACGCGAACGAGCTCGCCGGATTTCCCGACGTTCTGCACGTCGTGCTGGAGGATGACTTGAATCGTCGCGGGCATGGCTCAGCTCGTCACGGTGAAGGGCAAGAGCGCGATGTTGCGCGCGCGCTTGATGGCCTGGTTGATCTTGCGCTGGTGAAGCGCGCAGTTGCCGCTGATGCGGCGCGGAACGACCTTGCCGCGCTCGCTCACGAAGTACTTGAGCGCCTGCGGGTCTTTGTAGTCGATGACGATTTCTTTCTCTGCGCAGAACTTGCAAACGCGCTTCTTGCCGAGGCGGCGTCGCGAGACGTCGGCGTTGAGATCCGGCGCGCGGAGGTCTTTGTCGTCGTCCATCATGTCGTTGCGGCGACCGCCGCGATCCGACGCGATCGCGTCTTCACGAACTCGGTTGCTCATCGGTCACTCCTCGTCCTTCTTCTCGGGCGTCGCGGCGGGGGCGGCGGGAGCCGCGGGTGCCGCAGCGGCTGCGGGCTCGCCTTCGCTCGACGGCATCATTTCTTCGTCGGCGAACTCGTCGCCTTCGTCCTCGCGGCGCGCGCGGGGCGGCGCCTCGGCGGCCTCGATGAGGCCGAGGATCTTTTCGCGCGACTCTTCTTTCTCTTCCTCGACGGGGAGCTCGAGGCGCGCGAGCTTCACTTCTTCCGGATCGATCTGGAGCGACGCGAGGTCGACCTGCTCGCGCACGGTGACCGTCTGATACTTGAGGACCGCGTCCGCGAGCTTCAGGTTGCGCTCGAGCTCGCCGACGAGACCGCCCGCGCCCACGTATTTCACGTAGACGTAGACGCCGCGGCGCTGCTTGGCGACCGGATACGCGAGGCGGCGACGGCCCCACGCCTCGACCTTGACGAGCTTGCCTTGTCCCCGGTCGACGACCTCGGCGACGCGCGCTTGAACGCGGTCGGCCGTGTCGGCGTCGACGTCGGAGCGGAGGATGTAAATCGTCTCGTATTCCTTCGGCTTCGCGCCGGCCGGAACGTGGACGTTGATCGAGCGCGGCGCGGCGCTCTGCGGGGTCACTTCTTGGGTCATGGTTCCTCGTGGACTTCCCGGTTTTTGGCCGGGATTGGCCCGTCGGCTAGGCCGGCGAGCAAGGGAGCGCGGGGTTTATCATTTGGTTTTGGTGTTGACCACATTCATCGCCAAAGCCGGGCCTTTTTCGAGCACGGCCGAGACGGCTGCGATGGCGCGCCCGATCACGTCGGGGAGCTCGGCGCGCTCGCTCGCGTCGAAGTCGGAGAGCACGTAATCCGCGACTTCTCCACGAAAGCCGGCGGGCGGCCGGCCAATCCCGATGCGCACGCGCACGAAGTCGGGCGAGCCCAGCCGCCCGATGATGCTGCGCAAACCGTTGTGCCCGGCGTGGCCGCCGCCGACTTTGAGTCGCACGTCGCCGAACGGCAGATCCAGCTCGTCGTGGAGCACGACGACGTGTGCCGGGTCGGCCTTCACGAACGCCGCGGCGGGCTGAACCGAGTCGCCGGACAAGTTCATGAAAGTCAGCGGCTCGAGCAGCATCAGCTCGCCCTCGCGCGAGAAGACGCCGGAGAATTTTTCTTTCCACGCAGGCAGGCCGCGCGCGTCGCGAAGACGCTCGGCTGCCATGAAGCCCACGTTGTGCCGATTGCCCGCGTACTTCTTCCCGGGATTTCCCAGGCCGACGACGAGGTACACGAGAGAAGACTACTTCTTCTTCTTCTCTTCTTTGGCAGGCGCGGCACCCGCGGCAGGCGCGGCGCCCCCGGCCGGAGCTGCACCCGCGGCCGGAGCGGCGCCCGGCGCTGCACCCGGCGCACCCGGCGCACCCGCGGCAGCTGCGCCCGGAGCGGCCTCTTCTTCGACCTTCTCTTTTTCGGGCGCGACGACCGCGATGAGCGTCTGCTCCGGCGGAACGCGCGGCGTGACGCCTTCGGGCAGCTTCACGTCGCGGGTCGCGACGGCCATGCCGAGCTCGAGGTGCGTGACGTCGGCCTCGACCTTGAGCGGAATGGCGTTCGGCAGGCAGCGAATCGGAAGCGTGCGATAAACCTGCCGGAGAATGCCGCCGTTGGTCACGCCGACCGGCTTGCCGATCGCGATGAGGGGGATCTCGACGTCGACCGGCTTGTCGAGCTTCACCTCGACGAAGTCGACGTGACGAAGCGCGCGATCGACCGGCGCGACGTCGTAATCACGAATCATCACGTTCAGGTCTTTGCCGCCGACCTTCATCGAGATGACGGTGTTCTTGCCGCGCTCGCTCTTCAAGATGGCGAGCACGTCCTTCGGCGCGACCGCGAGGGGCGTCGAGGGCAGGTCTTTGCCGTACGCGACGGCGGGGATTTTCCCGGTGCGACGCAGCCGTCCGGCTTCGGCTTTGCCGCCGGCGGAACGGTTCTGCGCTTCGAGAGTGACGAGCGAGCTCATGATGGATCCTTCGGGGGTGCGCTTCGTAGCAGAAGGGCCCGCCGCCTGCAATCGATCACGCGAAGAGCGAGCTCACCGAATCGCTCGAGTGAATGCGCTTGATCGCTTCGCCGAGGAGCTTCGCGATGCTCACTTGCTTGATCTTTCCGCACTGCGCGGCCGCGTCGGCGAGCGGGATCGTGTCGGTCACGATGACCTCGGCCAGCGGCGAGTCGACGATGCGCTGAATCGCCGGGCCCGAGAGGACGCCGTGCGTCGCGACGCCGACCACTTTGGTCGCGCCCTTCGCCATGAGCGCCTTCGCCGCGTTCACGAGCGTGCCGGCGGTGTCGATGATGTCGTCGAGGACGATGCACGGGCGACCCTTCACGTCGCCGATGAGGTTCATGACCTCGCTCTCGTTGGCGCGCTCGCGGCGCTTGTCGATGATCGCGAGCGACGCGTTCAAGCGCTTCGAATACGCGCGCGCGCGCTCGACGCCGCCCGCGTCCGGCGAGACGAAGACCGCCGACGAGTCGAAATTTTTCTTCAGATAATCTTCGAGCACGACCGGCATCGCGAAGAGGTGGTCGACCGGGATGTTGAAAAAGCCCTGAATTTGGCCGGCGTGGAGATCGACCGTCACGACGCGCGTGACGCCCGCGGCTTGCACCAGATCGGCGACGAGCTTGCTCGTGATGGGCGTGCGCGGCGCGACTTTGCGGTCTTGGCGGGCGTAGCCGTAATACGGGATGACCGCGTTGATCGACCCGGCCGACGCGCGGCGAAGCGCGTCGCACATGATCAAGAGCTCCATCACGTTGTCGTTGACGGGGCTGCAGGTCGGCTGAATCACGAACGCGTCGACGCCGCGAACGTTCTCGTTGATCTCGACGAAGCTCTCGCCGTCCGAGAACCGAGTCGTCTTGCTCTTCGCGAGCGGCGTCTCGAGATAACCCGCGATGTTCTGCGCGAGCTTGGGGTTTGCGTTGCCCGAGAAGATGCAGACTTTCTTGAACAAGCGCGCCTCCGGTTTGCGGCGCATGTACCTTTGCCGCCGCGACGTGTCAACGCACGTCGGTCACGCGCGCTTCAAAGAGAGCTCAGCATGTCGCGGCAGTCGCTGACGGGGCCTTTTTTGCCCTGCGAAATGCACGAGTGAAAGCAGCGCTTGGCTTGGCCGACGTTGCCCATCGCTTGGTACGCGGCGCCGAGCACGAGCCACGACTCCGCATCGCTCCCGTCGAGCGCGACGGCGCGTTCGCCCGCGGCGATCGCCGCGCCGTTCGACCCGCGTTCGAGCGCGGCCTTCGCGGCTTGTTTTTCTTGCCACGCGTTCTTCGGTTTTTCGGGCGGGAGATCGCCCTTGGGCTGATCGGTCTCGACGACCGCGGCGTCCTTCGCCTCGGCGGTCGCGGCGACGTCGGTCGCGGCCGGCTTGTCCTCGGGCTTCGCCGTGTCGACGTTCTCGGCGACTGGCGCCGGCTTTTGCTCGGCGACGACCGGCTCGGCCTTTTGCTCCGGCGCGGGCTGCGCCGCCGCTGCGTGCGTCACCTCGTGACGAACCGGGTCCTCGCTCGTGTGACCGCGAAAACGCTGGACCGTGAACCCGAGCATGAGAAGCCCGGCGGACGCGCCGACGACCCATTTCACGTAGCGGGAGAGATGAGCCCGCCGCGCGACCGCGTGCGAGGACATCTTCTGCGCGTGCCGCGGATCGACCGCGGTGAACGCGCCGCTCTCTTTGGTCGGCGGCTGCGGGGTCTCGCCCGCCGCGAAGAAGTCGTCGTGAATCTCGAGGTCGACCGGCGGAACGCTCGTGTCGTCGAGCGCCGGATTGCTGCCGAAGCCTTCGCGCGCGGCCTTCGCGGCTTCTTCTTTTTTCTCTTCGAGCTTGGCTTCGAGCCTGTCGATCTTTTGATCGAGCGCCTCGCGCGTCACCGCCGGCGGCTTGGTGGTGCGTTTCTTTTTGCGGACGACTTTCTTCCGCGGACGCGCGGTGGGCGGCGGTTGCGATTCGCTCTCGGCGACCGCGCTCTCGGGCGCGGCTTCGGCGACGATGGGCGTCGGCTCCGGCGTGGGCTCGGGCTCGGGCTCGGGCTTCGTCTCCGCTTTCGCTTCGGCGACGGCGACGACCGGCGGCTTCGCAGACTCGGTCTGAGTCTGAGCCTCCACGATCGCGGTCGCGGCCTCTTCGCTCATCGCGGGCTGCGACGCGGGCGCTTCGTTCGCGACGGGCGCGACGCTCGGCACTTCGGGCGTCTGCGAAGACTTCTTGCGCTTCTTTCCCATGTTCTTCTGACCTCTCGTCACTGTTCACAGATGACCGAGGAGACGTCGTCCCATCTCCCAGCCTCGAACAATCCGCGTCACAAGCAAAGTGCGTGCTTGAGTTATTTCTCGACGAATCGAAGGTTCGTGATCTGCACCGTCAATCCCCACACGTCGAGCAGCGCGACAAAAGGATCGCACAACCTTGCGGTCTGGGCCACCATGACACAACACGTCGGCGCCTCTTTTTTCGAGGCGCCAATGTAGGATAGCGCTTGGCGATCTCGACCCTGACTCTCTCGTCTCGCGCTGTCGAGCCCGTGCGTCGCGGGCACCCGTGGGTCTATCGCGAGCAGATCGATGCACACCGCGTGAATGACGGTGACGAGGTTCGGCTCGCCGTGAAGGGGGAAACGGTCGCGCGTGGGCTCGCGTCGGCCAGCGGGCCGATCGCGGTTCGCGTTTGGACGCACGGTGACGCGCCGATCGACGCGGCGCTCATTCGAGCGCGGCTCGAGCGCGCGGTCGCGATTCGCGCGAGCGCGTTCGACGAGAAGACCGACGCGTACCGCGTCGTCCACGGCGAAGGTGACCGCATGCCGGGGCTGGTCGTCGATCGATACGGAGACGCGTGCGTCGTCGCGATCGACGACGCGGCGGTTCGCGCGCGCTTCGCTTCGGATTTTCTTCCGGCGATCGCGGACGCGGTCGGCGAGCTCGGCGTGCGCGCGGTGCTCTTGCGGAGCGGACGGGGCGCGCAAAAACAAATCACGCTCGCGTTCGGCGAGCCGATCGCGATGCGCAAGACCGTGCGCGAGCACGGCGTGCCGTTCGTCGTCGATCTCGAAAAGGGGCAGAAAACAGGCGCGTTTTTGGATCAACGCGACAACCGGCGGCGCGTCGGCGAGCTCGCGCGGGGCAAGCGCGTGCTGAACTTGTTCTCGTACGCGGGCGGTTTTTCGCTCCACGCGGCGCTCGGCGGCGCGACGAAAGTGACGAGCGTCGACGTGGCCGCGCAAGGTCACGCGACGGCGCAAGAGAGCTTCAAGATCGCCGGCGTCGCGCCGTCGGGGCACGAGTTCGTGACGCAAGACTGCTTCGCGTTCCTCGAGCAAGCGGCGCGCGCGCGGCGCACGTGGGATTTGATCGTGAGCGACCCGCCGAGCTTCGCGCCGAACGAAAAATCGGTGCCGAGCGCGCTCGCGGCGTATCGCGCGCTCCACCGCGCGTGCGTGGCGGTGCTCGCGCCGGGCGGAATTTTTTGTGCGGCGTCGTGCTCGAGCCACGTCGACGTCGAGCGTTTTCTCTCGACGCTCGACGACGCCTCGCTCGAGACGGACACGCTTCGGCTGCTGGCGCTCCACGGCGCGCCGTGCGATCACCCGATGCTGCCCGCATTTCCCGAAGGGCGGTACCTCAAGCTCGCGGTCCTCGGATGATTCATTACGTCGACAATGGCGCGGGCACCGAGCTCGCCGTTCGGCGCGTCGCGCCGGACAAACCCGCGCGCGCGCGGCCGGTGCTCATCGTGCCGGGCTACGGGATGAACTCGTTCATCTTCGGCTTTCACCCCGCGGAGCGCTCGCTCGAAGCGACGCTCGCGTCGCACGGGCTCGTCGTTTACAGCACCGATTTGCGCGGCCAGGGAAAGTCGCGCTCGGCGGCGCGCGCGAGCGATCGCTACGGCATGGCCGAGCTCGCCGTGGACGACATCGGCGCCGTGATCGATTTCGTCCGAGAGCGCGAACAATCCGATCGCGTCGACCTCCTCGGCTGCAGCCTCGGCACGTCGCTCGCGTTCGGTTACCTGGCGCACGCGGGCTCGAACGCGGTCGGCTCGTTCGTTTCGGTCGGCGGGCTCGTCAGGTGGGTCGACATTCCGCCGCTCCTTCGACTCGCGTTCGCTTCGCCGCGCGTCGCCGGTCTCGTGAAGATGCGCGGGACCCGCGCGTTCGCGCGGCGCGCGCTGCCGATCGTGTCGCGCACGTTTCCGAAGCTCCTCTCGCTCTATGTCAACGCGAGCTCGTCGGACCTCGCGCGCGCATCCGAGATCGTCGAGACGGTGGAGGACCCTCACCCGATCATCAACCGCGAGATCGCCGAGTGGATCGCGCGGCGCGATCTGATCCTTCGCGGCGTGAACGTGTCGGCGGCGATCGAGACGATGACGCACCCGCTGATGGCGGTCGTCGCCAAAGACGACGGCATCGTGCCCGAAGCGACCTCGCGTGACGTGTTCGACCGCATCGGCAGGCGCTCCGCGAATGGTCACGCGCCCGACCGCGAGCTGCTCGTCCTCGGCGGCGACGTCGCGCGGCCCATCGCGCACGCGGATTTGTTTTTGTCGCACGGCGCCGAAGAGCGCATTTTTTCGCCGATCGCGCGCTTCTTGCTCGATCGCGGCGCGCCGAGCTGAAGATCTTTTTCGTCCGTCGCGCGTCCCACGACGAGCGAAGAGGATCTCCATGCGCAAAATCGCCATTTTTGCCTCTATTTTGTGGGTCACCGGGTGCGGCGCTGCGTCGACGGCACGAGGGCCCGCGGTCGCGAGCAGCGGCGCGAACGTCGCCGTGGCGACGACGACGACCGATCCCGCGAGCACAGACACGGGCGTTCGACGCGACACGGGAACGCGCGGCGCGTGGATTGGCGTCGCGCCCGAGAGCGACGTGCTCGCGACCGGCGACGGCACCGCCGCGATCGGACTCTGGGTCGACGCGCCGCAAGGGCGGCCGCGCGAGCACGTTCCGATGGACGTCGCGCTCGTCGTCGACACGTCGGGATCGATGGGCGGACCCAAAATCGACAACGCGCGACGCGCCGCCGCGCTCCTCGTGGACGATCTCTCGGACGGCGACATCGTCTCGCTCGTGAGCTTCAGCGACGAGGCGCGCACGATCGCGCCGCCGACGGTTCTCTCGACCGCGTCACGCGCGAGTCTGAAGAGGCAGATCGTGCAGCTCACGCCGACGGGCTCGACCAACATGTTCGACGGGCTCGCGCTCGGCGAATCTCAAGTCGCGCGCGCGCCGGCGACGCACACCGTCCGGCGCGTCGTCGTCATCTCCGACGGCATCGCGAACGTCGGGCCCTCGTCGCCCGAGTCGCTCGGCGCGCTCGCCGAGCGCGGCCTCCGCTTTCAAGCGCAAGTCACGTCGCTCGGCGTCGGCACCGACTACGACGAGCACACGCTCGACGCGCTCGCCGTGCGCTCGACCGGGCGCCTCTATCACTTGAGCGAGCCGCGCGAGATGGTTTCGCTCCTCCAGCACGAGCTCGATCTCCTTCGCTCGACCGTTGCGACGCACGCGTTCGTCGAGGTCCTGCCCGCGCCGGGCGTCGATCTCGTCTCGGTCGAAGGCTGTCGCAGCGAGCGCGGCGAGAACGGCTCGCTCAAGCTGCCGCTCGGCGCGCTCTTCTCCGGCCAGCATCGCGAGGCGCTCCTCCGCGTGCGCATCCGCGACGCGAGCGTCACGTCTTCGCGCGCGCTCGCGAGCGTGCGCCTGCACTTCGACGACCCGGCCGACGGGGACCTGCCGCGCATTCAAGAGGTCGTCGCGCGCGCGGCCTTCTCCGATGACGCGAGCGCCGTGGCGAGCGGCGAGAACGCGAAGGCGAAATCGATCATCGCGGTGCTCGACGCGTCCAAGCTCGAGCTCGGCGCGTCCGAGAGCGCGAGCACCGGTCAGTTCGCCGAAGCCGACAAGCAGCTCGCGCAAGCCGAGGAGGCGCTCGAGTCACGCGCGAAAAAATCGAAGGACGACGCCGAGCGCACGCGCCTCGTCGCGGTCGCACGCAAAGTCGCCCACGCGCGCACCGAGGTGCAAGCCGCTCCGCGCGCCGCGCCGTCCGTCCAACGCAACCTCCCGATGACGCTCAACGCCGCCGGGATGCACGACGCGGGTTTCTAGCGAACCATGCGGGCGAGGTTTTCGTCCCACTTGGCGTTCCACATCGGGCTCTGCTGGAGGAGCTTCACCGCGAGCGCGCTCCAGCCCGTTTGGTGCGACGCGCCGAGCCCCTCGCCGGTGTCGCCGTGGAAATATTCGTAGAAGAGAACGTGGTCGCGGAAATTCGGATCGTTTTGGAATCGATCGCTCGTTCCGTGCGCGGGGCGGCGACCGTGCTCGTCGCGTAAAAAGAGATTGGTGAGACGCTTCGAGAGGAGCGACGAGACCTCCCAGAGGTTCATCCAGTTTCCGGAGCCGCGCGGGCACTCGACGCGGAGCGAGTCGCCGTAGAAGTGGTGGTACTTCTGGAGCGACTCGATCAAGAGATAATTGACCGGAAACCAGACCGGGCCCCGCCAATTCGAGTTGCCGCCGAACATGCCGGTCTGCGATTCGCCCGGCTCGTAGTCGACGCGATACGTGCGGCCGTCCGCTTGAAAAATGAACGGCTGATCTTTGTGCGCGCGCGAGAGACCGCGGACGCCGTACGGCGAGAGAAATTCATTTTCGTCGAGCATGCGCGTGAGCACGCGCACGAGCCGTTTTCGATCGAGCAATGAGAGGATGCGGCGCTGGCCGGAGCCTTTGTCGTGGATCGACGCGACCGCTTCGCCGAGCTCGGGGCGGTTCGACAAAAACCATTTCACGCGCTTGCCGAACTGCGGGAAGCGCTCGAAGACGTCGCCGTCGAGCGTCGCGACCGCGAAGAGCGGGATGAGCCCGACCATCGAACGAACTTTGAGCGGCGTGCGCGTCCCGTCGGGCGCGCTCACGCAGTCGTAAAAAAATCCGTCGTCCTCGTCCCAGAGGCCCGCCATGCCGCGCCCGTCTTCGTCGCCGAGGTTCGCGGCCTTCGCGATCAAGAGAAAGTGCTCGAAGAATTTGTTCGCGACGTCCTCGTAGCTCGAGTTCTCGCGCGCGAGCTCGAGTGCGATCTCGAGGAGGTTCAGGCAGTACATGCCCATCCAGCTCGTCGCGTCGGCTTGCTCGAGGACGTGGCCGCCGGGGAGCGGCGTGCTTCGATCGAAGACGCCGATGTTGTCCAGGCCGAGAAAGCCGCCTTGAAACACGTTGCGGCCTTTCGCGTCCTTGCGATTGACCCACCACGTGAAGTTGAGCATCAGCTTGTGGAAGACGCTCTCGAGAAAATTGCGATCGCTGCGACCGGTCATGCGGCGCTCGATGCGGTAGACGCGCTCGGCGGCCCACGCGTGGACCGGCGGGTTCACGTCGCCGAACGCCCACTCGTACGCGGGGAGCTGCCCGTTCGGGTGCATGTACCACTCGCGCGTCAGAAGGTGCAGCTGCTGCTTCGCGAGCTCCGGATCGAAGAGCGCGATCGGGATCGAGTGGAACGCGAGGTCCCACGCCGCGTACCAGGGGTACTCCCATTTGTCGGGCATCGAGAGCACCTCACTGTTGAAGAGGTGCGTCCACTCGGCGTTCTTGCCCGTGCGGCGCTCGTTCGGCGGCGGCGGCGATTTCGGATCCCCGCGGAGCCAGCGCTCGATGTCGTAAAAATAAAATTGCTTCGACCAGAGGAGCCCGGCGGCGCCTTGGCGAAAGACGCGTCGCTGATCTTCGTCGAGGCCCGCGGGCATGATCGCGTCCCAAAACGCGTCTGCCTCTTCGATGCGTTTGGCGAAGACGGCGTCGAAATCTTCGAACGGGTGCTCGCGCACGTCGTCGACGAAGCGCACGCGAATGGTCTTCGACTCCCCTCGCCCGAGCTCGAGCTCGTAGACCGCGGCGAACTTGGTGCCCTCGTCGCGCGGGCACGTCGCTTTCTCGTCGCCGTTCACGATCGCGCGGTGGAACGCGTCTTTCACGTACGGCTGCGCGTTGTCGTTGCCCCAGACGGCTTTCTTGTTCGTCTCGTTTTCGGTGAAGAGGATCCGGCGCGCCCCCTCGGCGTGGAAAAACCGGCGCCCGAGGTGCGGTTGCTCGGCGACGACGAAGTCCTTCCCGCCGCGATACGCGTTGGGACGCGGCCCCTCGTCGCCGAAGCTCCACGTGTTGCGAAACCACATCTGCGGCAGGACGACGATGCGCGCCGCGTCGCCGCGATTGGTGACCGTGATGCGCGCGAGCACGTCCTCGCACGAGCCCTTCGCGTACTCGACCTCGACGTCGAAGTACGCGTCGCCGTCGAACGCGCCCGTGTCGGCGAGCTCGGGCTCGGGATCGTGCTTGCTCGCCGCGCGCGACCGCTCGCGGAGCTCCTGATACGGAAATTCCCGGTGCGGATACTTGTATAATGCACGCGCATACGAGTGCGTCGGCGTCGCGTCGAGGTAGTAGTAAATCTCTTTGACGTCCTCGCCGTGGTTGCCCTCGGGGTTCGAGAGACCGAAGAGGCGCTCCTTCAAGATCGGGTCGCGGCCATTCCAGAGCGCGATCGAAAAATTCACGAGGCCGCGGTTGTCGCAAAAACCGAGCAGGCCGTCGTCGCCCCAGCGGTACGCGCGGAGGTGCGCGTGGTCGAACGGGAAATAATTCCACGCGTCGCCGCTCGCCGAGTAGTCCTCGCGCACGGTCCCCCACTGACGCTCGCTGAGGTACGTGCCCCAGCGGCGCCACTTCGTTCCTTCGCGTGCTTCTTCGAGGCGGAGTTGCTCCGCGGTTCGAAGCTTCGGCATCAGTTCACCGGGACGAGGCAGCGGCCGTTGGTGCACGGGATGCCGTTGCAGCAGTCGCTCGACGTGGTGCACGTCTGGCCGTAGCTCGCGCACGGTCCGCTCGCGTCGCTCGCGCCGCCGTCGTTGGGGCCGCCGCTGTCGGGCGCGCCCGCGTCGCCCGGCTCGATGCACGTGCCGGTCGTCTTGCCGTTTTGGAGGTAGCAGTGGCCGCCGGGGCAGCAGTCGGCGTCGTTGGTGCAGACGCCGTTGGTTGGTACACAGGTACCAGGGTAACAAGTGAAGCCGCCGTCGCCGTCGGGGACGCACGGGTTCAAGTTGCAGCAATCGGCGCTCGACGCGCACGAGCCGTTGCTCGGCGAGCAGCCCGCGTCGCCCGCGAAGCTACAGCGCGGAACGCCGAGGTTGTCTTGGTGACACGTGTCGTTCTGCTGCACGTTGCCCGAGCAGCAGTCGTCGGTCGCGTTGCACTGGTTAGTCTGGAGTCGGCAGATGTCGCCGTTCGGTTTGCAGCCGGTCGGGTTCGAGCAGACGCCGACAGGCTCGTTCTGCGCTTTGATGCACGTCGTGACCGCGGCGTCCTTCTTTCCGCCGCCGGTTCCGCCGCAGCAGTCGTCATCGGTCACGCAGAGATCGCCGACGGGCTTGCAGCCGCTCGCCGGCTGGCAGATGAGGACGTTGGTCGCGCCGTAAGGCGCGCACGAGCGGCTGCAGCAAGCGCCGCCGCATTGCGGAAGACCGCTGTCGGGCACGTAGATCGCCCCGCCGTCGGCGCCGCCGCCCGAGCAGAGCATGCCGTCCATCGTGCAGCCGCCGCTGCTCGGTTGGCCGCACGTTCCGAAGTTCGCGTTGTTCACTTTGTTGCAGACGCCGCCGCAGCAGTCGCCGTTTTGCGCGCAGATGTCGCCGTTCTGTCCGCAATACGAAGGCTGCGAGCAGATGCCGGCGGAGCAGAAGCCGGAGCAGCATTGCCCGCCGCCCGAGCACGGGTTGCCGAGCGTTTCGCACGAGCCGTTGAGCGGCGCGCAGGTTCCGTTCGTGCAGGTCCCGCTGCAGCATTGACCATCGTTCGAGCACGCGGCCTTGTCGGCGGTGCACGGCGGAGGTTGGCAGGAGCCGTTCGCGCAGTTGCCCGAGCAGCAGTCGCCGGCCGATTTGCACGCGATCCCGAGCGGCGTGCAGTTGGGGTTGCCGTCGCTGAAGAGCGAGGAGTCGTTGCCGCCGCCGCCATCGCCGAGAAGGCTGCCGTCGGTCGAGCCGTCTGGGAGCGTGCCGTCCACGGTGCCGTCGAGGCCGCCATCGTCGCCGACACCCGTGTCGTCACCGCAAGCGCTGGCGAAGATCGAGGCCGCGAACAGGACGGACAAGAGAAGGGCGAAACGGCGCATGCAATCCTCCACGAGCGATGATGCCAGAGTTAGCGTCGATGATGTACATTCACGTCTCCGTGACCACGCCCTCGAACAAAGGCACGCCGCCGTCTGGGCCCGGTCTCTCGCGGCAGACGCCGCCGATGGGCACGCCGCAGCCGGCTGCGGCGAACTCGAGCGGCTCGTTTCCGGCCGCGCCGTCGCAGCCGGGCGTGCCCGCGGCGCCCGTGTCTCAACCGGCGATGCCGGGCCAGCGCATCGTCGTGCGGTTGCCGCAGGTCGGCACGAAGCTCGTTTCCAAGCGCGGCGACTACGAGGTGCGGCGCATCCTCGGCACCGGCGAGTTCGGCGCCGTCTACGACTGCCTCGGCCCGTTCGATCAAGTCTACGCGGTGAAGATGATTCGCCCGGCGAATCGCCCGTACGCGCAGGTCTACGACGAGTGGGCGAAAGAGTCGCAGCGGCTCATGTCGCTCCGCCACCCGAACGTCGTGTACATGCACGACGCGTTCGAGCAAGACCACCTCTTCTACATGGCGCTCGAGAAGTGCGAGCACTCGCTCACCGACATGCTCGGCACGCCGATGCAAGAAGGGCTCGTGCTCGAGCTCGCGCGGCAGCTCCTCGCCGCCGTGCAGTTCCTCCACGACAACGACATCATCCACGACGATCTCCACCCGGGAAACGTCCTCATCATCCACGGCGTCGATCGGCCGACGGTGAAGATCAGCGATTTCGGGATCAGCCACGAGCTACGCGGCGCGCCCGCGGTGCGGCCGAACGTCGTGCACCACAAAATCATGGCGCCCGAGGTGGTCGCGAGCGGCTACACGAGCAAGCAGAGCGATCTCTATCAAGTCGGGTTGCTCATGTTTTGGATGCTCACCGGCGAGCCGGCGATTCCGCTCGGCGTGCCTTACCAGGAGCTCGTTCGCATCGTGGGCGAAGGCATCCCGCGGCGACGCGCCGAGCAGATCGGCACGCCGTTCGGAAACCTCGTCGCGAAGATGCTGCGGCGCCGCGACGCGTACCGTTACACCTCGGCGCGCGAGGTCTGGTCCGATTTGCGCCAGCTCTCGGGGTGGCAGAACCGCGAGCTCTTTCCGGTGAAATGATTCGCCGCGTTCTCGCTCTCGTCACGATGCTCTTGTGCGTCGCTTCGATCGCATTCGCTCGGCCGGGCGGCGGGCAGAGCTTTCGGAGCAGCGGCTCGTCGGGCGGGTCGCACTCGAGCAGCACTTACTCGAGTCATTCGTCGTCGGGCTCCAGCGGCTATCACTCGAGCGGAACGTATTCGAGCCCGGGGTCGAGCAATCCGCTCGGCGTTTGTTTCGCGCTCTTCGTCATCGCGGGCGTCGTGCTCGTCGTCATCGTCGTCATGTCGGCGGCGAACCGGCGCGCGTCCGGCGTGCGGTCCGCGGTGCTCGACGCGCAATACGATTTGCAGGCGGCGAGCCGGCGCTCGGTCTCGCTCGACGCGCTCCAAGCGCGCGATCCGAATTTGACCGAGGCGAGCCTCATCGACCGCGTGAGACGCATGAGCGACATCTTGCGCGACGCGTGGAGCGCGGGAGACATGCGCCCGGCGCGCGCGTTCATGTCCGACGGGACGTTCTCGCGGTTTCAGGTGCAGCTCGAGCTGATGTGCGGCGAAGGCGTGCGCAACGTGATGAGCGACACGCGCGTCCTCTACGTGACGCTCGAAGCGGTGCAGAGCAATCCGCCGCTCGACATCGTGCACGTGCGGTTCACCGCCGAGGCGCGCGACGCGACCGTGCCGCTCGCGGCGACGCCGGAGCAGATCCAAGCCGCGCTCGCCAAGACCCAGGTCGCGCCGTACACCGAAATTTGGACGCTCGTTCGCCGGCAAGGCGCGCAAACGAAGCAGAGCGCGGAGAGCGTGGGCAAGGCATGCCCCTCGTGCGGCGCGCCTTTTCAGCTGGCGGCGCCGGGCGATGCGGGCGGCGGAGAAGTTGTAATCTGCAAGTATTGCAAAGCGCTCGTCTGCTCCGGCGAGCACGACTGGGTCCTCGCCGAGATCACGCAGCTCTCCGAGTGGCACCCGAACTCCGCCGAGCCGGTCGCGGGGCTCGACGGTCTGCGCGAGGTCGATCTCGGCGTCACGCGCGAGACGCTCGAAGATCGCGCGAGCTACCTCTTTTGGAAGTGGATCGAGAGCGGCCGAAAACAAAACGCGGCGCCGCTTCGAAAGGCTGCGACCCCGGAGCTCCTCGGGCGCGGCCCTGGCCCCGCCGGGGGCTGGGACGGCGCGAACGTGGCGCAGCAGGCGCGCGACATCGCGGTCGGCGGCGCGGATTTGGTGTTGTGCGACGTCGCGACGTCCGAGCCGCAAGATTACGCGTACGTGAACGTCTTCTGGTCGGCGGCGTTCTCGCCTGGCGCCGAGCCGATTCCACAGCAGTCGACGCTGCGGCTCGCGCGAAAGACCGGCGCGAGCACCAAGCTCTCGATGACGCAGGTGGTTTGTCCGAGCTGCGGCGGTCCGCTCGTCGAGACCGACGATCCGCGCTGCAGCCACTGCAACGCCGAAATCGTCGCGACCGGCCTCGTGTGGGCGCTCGATGCGGTCGGCGCGCCCGGCTCGGCGCGACCGCGCTCGCCCGTGGGACCTGCCGCTTCGCTCGGCTTCCTCGTGCCCGACGTGCGCGATCCGCGCGAGCGCATGGTGCTCTTCACGCAGATGGCGCACATGCTCGTGTCCGGCGGTCTGAAGCGCGACGAGAAGCGCTTGCTCGTCGAATGCGGAAAGCGTTGGGACATCCCGGAAGAAATCGTGGGCCGCGCGCTGTCCGGTCAGCTCGTGGGGCAGGTCGGGCCGGTCGCTTCGCCGGAGTGGTTCCTCGCGGGGCTCGTCGCCGCCGCGCTCATCGACGGGACGATCGACGCGCAAGAGCGCGACACGCTGCAGCGCGTCTGCGCCGGCCTCAACTTGGCGCCGCAAATCCTCGAGCAACAAATCGCGGCGACGCAGCAGCGCATGGCCGCGCAGCCGCAAGCGTGATTCAAAAAATGACGCCGCTCGGCTGAGGCTGCGGCCGAACGGGCGGAGCGTTCTTTTCCGCTTCGGCGCGGCGCTTGCGGATCTCGTCGAGCCTCTGGCGCGCGAGCGGGAGCCAGTGGTCGTGGCCGTGTCGCGTGGCGCCGTTGACGTAGCTCGTCATCGCCGTCTCGGCGCCGCGCCAATGCTCCGCGACGACCGCCGGCGACGCCGCGTCGAGCGCGAGCGCCGCGTACCCGAGCGCGAGATACCACTCGCGCTCGTAGTCGGGCACGAAGTAGACGCTCGTGTTGTACTTGCTCATCGCGAAGAGCCCCGACGGGACCTCGGTGATGAGGATGTCTTTGTCGGTCTCGCAGTGCGTCGTCACGACGACGTTGAGCTCTTTGTTCACGCCGACGCAGCGGCCATCCATGCGCACCGCGGCGAGCGCGGCGGCGCGACCGTTTCGTAAATCGCCGGAGCGATCGAGCGCGATCGCGAGGTCCCATTGCGCGAGCATGAAAATCTCCGGGCTCGACACGCGCGCGCCGAGCTCGAGCAGCTCGCGAAACCGATCGACGGCGAGATCGGCGTCGCCCATTCGCATGTATGCTTCGCCTTGATTGAGGAGCGGCGTGAGCTTGTCGCCGTCGCCCATCGCGCGCGCGAGGACCTCGTCGTACGCGCGGATTTCGTCTTGCGTGCGCTCGAGACGCACGTACGACTCGGCGAGCTTCTGCCAGACTTCGATCGAGAAGAGCTCGCCGTCGAATTCTTTCGCGAGCGGCTCGAGGATGGACACGGCCCCGCGGTAGTCGTCGCGTTTCATCGCGATCCACGCTTGATCGAAGCGCAGCCAGCGATCGCGCGGGCCGTTCCAAGTCTCGGACGCGAGGCGCGCGTCGTCTTTCGCGCGCTCGGCCCAGATGTGGCCGGCGATCTGCGGATCGCCACTGAGCTCGTCGGCGGTGTCGATGTCGTTCTCGATGCGGAGGTGCTGGCGGCGCTCGGCGAAGGCGTTCGGATTTTTTCCGAGATCCCACACCGTGGGCGGCGTGTCGGCGCGCGCGATCGTCGCGCATGCGATCGTGACGACCGCGGCGACGGCGGGCGCGAGCTTCACCGGTGCCTCGGCGCGCGCGGCGCCGCACCGAGATGCGATTTCGCGTGGTCGACCCACGGGCTCGACGGCGCGGCGGCGATGAACGCTTGCCACGCGGCTTGCGCTTCGGGCCCGTCGAGGCCAATCGCGGCGAGCGCGTGCGACTCGAACCCGAGCGGACCCAGGAGGGACTGCACCGTGGCGTCGCGCGCGATCGTGCGAGCGGCGGCACGCGCGCGATCGTCGAGGACGGCGCGCGCTTCGTCGCGATCGCCGCTGCGGTCGAGCGCGAGGGCGAGCGCGAGCGTCGCGACCGGTTGGAGCGCATCGGTCGCCTCGCGTCGTGCTTGACGAAGCATGGCGATCGAATCCTCGAGACTGCCGGCGCCGGCGTTCATCGTGTGCATCGCGGCCTCGACGTAAGCGCCGGCGCGCTCGTTCGACGAGAGGCCGTCGGCCCGCGGCAAGAGCGCGCGAAACGAGGCGACCGCCTCCTGTTCGTGATTGCTGCGCGCGCACGCCCGCGCGAACGCGAGGAGCGCCGCCGAGTCATCGAGCGAACGCGCGTCGCGCCGGCGCGCTTCGGCGAACGCGCCGTACGCCTCGCCGAACCGCCCGAGCTTCGCGAGCGCGCGGCCCTTGAGAACGAGCGGCGCCGCGTGCCCGGGCATCACTCCGTCGGCCTCGTCGGCTTCGCGCAGCGCCTCGCCCGCGGCCGCGGCCGAGACGAGCTTGCTCGCGCCGGTCGCGAGCAAGTCGCAGTAACGCCGGAGCTCCGGATGCTTCGCGCGCTCCCAAATGTTCGTGCCGCGCATGCTCCCATCGGTGCCGCACTCGGCGGGACGCCCGGCGGCGAGAGAGAGCTGCGCTACGAGGACAATCGCGGGGAGCACGGTGTTAAAGGGTTAGCACGGAGTGCGGACCGCGCCGGGCTCAGTCGAAAACTTTGCTCCGGAGGATCGTCTCGTCGCGACGCGATCCGACGCTCACGATCGCCGCTTCGCAGCCGGCCGCCTCCTCGATCATCTTCACGTACTCCTGCGCGGCGCGCGGCAGGTCCCCCATCGTTTTTGCTTTCGCGAGATCTTCGCTCCACGGCTCGCAGTCGCGGAAGACCGGCTTGCATCGGTCGAGATCGCTCGTCGGAAAATCCTCGCTGCGGCCGCGCGGCGTTTCGTACGCGACGCAAACGCGAAGCTTGGGGAGACCGGTGAGGACGTCGAGCTTGGTGATCGCGATGCGATCGAGACCGTTGATGCGCGCGGCGTAGCGCAGCGCCGGAAGATCGAGCCAGCCGGTGCGGCGCGGGCGACCGGTGACCGAGCCGAACTCGTCGCCGACTTTGCGGAGACGCTCGCCGACCTCGTCGCTCAACTCGGTCGGAAACGGGCCGCCGCCGACGCGCGTGCAATACGCTTTGACCAAACCGACGACGCGCCCGATGCGGGTCGGACCGACGCCCGCGCCGGTGCACGCGCCGCCCGCGATCGCGCTCGACGACGTGACGAACGGATACGTTCCGTGATCGACGTCGAGGAGCGTGCCTTGCGCGCCCTCGAAGAGAACCGACTTGCCGGCGCGGAGCGCGTCGTTCACGAGCGCGGTGGTGTCGCAGAGACGCGGCGCGAGACGCGCGGCGAGCGGCTCGATCTCGGCGAGCACTTCGTCGATCGACGGCGCTTTTCCGCCGAGCGCCGCGATGACCGGCTTCCACGCTTCGAGGCCTTTTCCGGCGAGATCGCGCAACACGCGCACGTCGCGGAGCGCTCCCATCGGAACGCCGCGACGCGCAGCTTTGTCTTCGTAACAAGGCCCGATGCCGCGTTTGGTCGTGCCGATCGCGCCCGCGCCTTGCTCGCGAAGCCCATCGACGAGCCGGTGATACGAGAGGATCGCGTGCGCGCGATCCGAGATCGAGAGCTCGGCGGCGTGCTCGTAGCCGCGTTTTTTGAGCTCGTCGATTTCATCGCAGAGTCGCACCGGATCGATCACCATCCCTTGCGCGAGGACGCACGTCGTCCCTTTGCGCAAGATGCCGCTCGGCACGAGCCGCACGATGACTTTTTCGTTTCCGACGACGAGCGTGTGCCCGGCGTTGGGTCCTCCCGCGTAGCGCACGACCACTTGCGCGTGCTCGGTGAGGATGTCGACGATCTTCCCCTTCCCTTCGTCACCCCACTGCGCTCCGACGACGACGACGCCAGGCATCAACGCTTCTCCTTCTGAACGACTCGGGTGAAGCCCCACGCGCGGGCGTATTCTTCGGCGCCGTCGGGATCTCGACACACGGCGCACGCAACGCCGCGTTCACGCAGCGCGCGCGCCTCGGCCTCGTCGCCGATCACGAGCACGCGCTCGCGCTTCTCGGGTGCGCGGTCCGCCATGCGCACGGCCGAGGCGAGCGCGTCGAGATCGAGCGCGAATCCGACCGCGGCCATCGGCGCGCCGAAGTGGCCGAGCAGCTCGTCGTAGCGACCGCCGGATCCGATCGCCTCCGCCGAGCCGCGCGCATACGCACGAAAGAGCATGCCGGTGTAGTACGCGGCCGAGCGGATCTCGCCAAGGTCCGCCGTGACGTGCGCGCCGAGCCCGCGTGAAACGGCCGCGGCGTGGAGCGCGCGGAGGCGTTTCGCTGCGGGCGCAGCGGCGGTTTTCTCGAGGAGCGCCGCGCCGGCGTCGAGCGTCTTGCTCGCGAGCACGTCGAGGAGGCGCGCCGGATCGCGTCCGGCTTCGCGCATGCGATCGCCGATCTCGATCGCGTCCTTGCGTCCGATCGCGTCCACGATCGGCATGGCGAGATCCGGCGGGACGCCCTCGAGGAGCGCGCGCACGATGCCCGCGTCGCCGAGATCGATCACGAAGTCGTCGAGCCCGACCGCGCGAAGCACCGACGAAACGACCTCGAGGACCTCGACGTCTCCCTCTTCTCCCGGCACGCCGACGAGCTCCACGCCGACTTGCGGGATCTGCCGGCGTTTGTTCGCGCGGCCGCTCAAGCGTCGCAGCACGGTTCCTTCGTATGCGAGCCGAAACGGCGGCGGACGCGAGCCGAGGCGCGTCGCGATCATGCGCGCGATTTGAGGCGTCATGTCCGGCCGCAGCGCGGCGACCTCGCCCGACTCGGGCTCGACGAAGCGGAGCACGTCGCTCGGGTCGAGCGCGCCGAGACCGCGCTCGAGCACTTCGGCGAACTCGAACGCCGGCAAGAGCACGAGGTCGTACCCGAAGAGCTCGAGCCGCGCGAGCGCACGCGCGGCGAGCTCGCGACGCTCACGCGCTTCCTCCGGCAGGAGATCGCGCAAGCCGGACGGAAGCGGGTGGCTCACGGCCGGACACTTTACACCCTGTCGGGTTTCCAACAGGTCCGCGGCGCGCGGCGCACGGGATTTTCCGCGTTTCGTGCGTGGCACGCGACTCGCTAGGCCTGCCTTCGATGGCGCTTTCCATTCAGCGAGAGATCGTCCAGGCGGCGCTCGAAGGCGACCGCGCGTCGCTCCGCGCGATCGTCACCACGTCGTCACCGCTCATCGAGAGGCAGCTCCTCCGCTACCCGCTGAGCGACGACGACCGCCGCGATCTCGTGCAGACGACGCTCGTTCAAGTCTTGCGTCGGCTCGGATCGTTTCGCGGCGAATCGAGCTGGTCGACGTGGCTCTTCCGCGTGACGGCGAACGAAGCGTTGATGTTTCTTCGCTCGCAGCGACGTCGTCGCGCGCGCATCGCCGAGGTCGACTTCGACGCCGCAACCGACGCGCACGCGGACGATTCGCCCGAGCCCGACGAACGCGTCGCGCGCAAAGCCGCGCGCTTCCGCGTCGCGACCGCGCTCGCCGCGCTCCCCGCGGATTACCGCGACGTCGTCGTCGCGCATTACCACGAAGACCTCGGTCTCCAAGAAATCGCCGCGCGCCTCGCGATCACCGAGAGCGCCGTGCGCTCGCGCCTGCATCGCGCCCGCGCCGCGCTGCGGACCCTCCTCGACGCTGCCTGATCGTGCGAAGAGAGAAAAACAGGAAGGTCCGAGGCTCAAAAAGGGCGAGAGAAAGATTCGATTTGCTCGAGGGGCGAACGCCCCTCGAACATCAAGGCGCGTCGGGTTTCACGTCGATTTCTTTCATGCGTGAGCGCATCGTCTCGAAGGCGGTCACGACGGGCGTGAGCTTCGATTCGTCGCTCGAGAGATCGTTCTTTTCGTCGGGGTCCGACGCGAGATCGTAGAGCTGATAATTTTTTCCGCCGGCGTAGATGAGCTTCATGCCGGGCGTCTCGCCGGTGATGATCGCTTTACGCATGCCGGTGTACGGCCCGACGGGCATGTCGATGTAGACGTCGCGCTCTTCGTAGGGCGGCTTGCCGAGGATGTCGTCGATCATGCTGCGGCCCGAAATTTCGTCCGGGCCGGGCTGCGGCTGGCCGAAGAGATCGAGGATGGTCGGCACGAGGTCGATCGCGCTTCGCTTTTGCGCGACGTGATGCGGCTCGGCGCCGGGCACGTAAATGAGCAGCGGAACGCGCACGAGCACTTCCCAGAGCTCCATGCCGTGCCAATCCATGTCGTGCTCGCCGAAGGCTTCGCCGTGATCGGCTGTCACGATGATCGCGGTGCGCTTGCCCCAGTCTTGTGACGCGACGTAGTCGAGGACGCGCCCGATGTGCTTGTCGGTGAACCAAACCTCGCCGTCGTAGAGCGCGCGAAACGCAGCCGCGCCGCCGCGCGCGTCGCCCAGAAAATCCGGCGCGCCCTCGTGCGGCATGTACTGCTCGTGCGGATCGAAATAATGAAACCACGCGAAGAACCGCCCGCTCGTGTTCTTCGGATCGGCGAGCAAGCGCAGCGCCGCGTCGGAGAGCTTGTCGCTCGTGATCGACGTGTCGTTCTCGCCTTGGCCCTCGTTCGGCTTCGCGGACAAATCCCAAGTGTCCATTCCCTGCGCGAGGCCGCTCCACAAGTTGAAGTACCAGTGCGACGCGCCGCCGAACGTCCGAATGCCTGCATCATGCAACCTTTCGGCGACGAACACGTTCTTGGCCGAATACTTGTTGAAGTGGCCGCCGTCGCGATCCGTCTCGCTCGGATATTTTCCGATGAAGAGCGGGCCGATGCTCTTGCCGGTGTACGACGCGAGCGAATAGGCGCGATCGAAGACGACGCCCTTTTGCGCGAGCGCGTCGAGGTTCGGCGTCGTCGGCTTCGGGTAGCCGCAGAAGCCGCAGTCGAGACGGAGCGTGTCGATGGTGATGACGATCAGGTTGAGATCGCTCGGGAGCGCGACCTTCGGCGGTGCGGGCGGCGGAAGCGGCGGCGGCGGAGCCGGCGCGTCGGAGCCGGAGCAGTCTTCGTCGATGCCGTTTCCGGGCACGTCGAAGGCTTGCGGGTTTCGGCGCGGGTCGTGGTCGTCGCAGTCGCCGCCGCCGAAGTACGGGGAAAAACCGTCGTGATCGCGATCGGTCGCGCGGCGCAAGAGCGCGAGCGACACGTTTCCGAGCGGGGCGCGCTCGAGCGCGCGCGTCACGGCGGGCCGCGCGTTCAGGGCGCGCGCTTCGTGCACCGTCAGCCCGAGCGAGACGGCGACGACCGCGAGCGCGACGAGCGCACCGCGAAGCGCTCGCCCGCGTCGCGGCGCGAGAGCCACCGGAAAGAGATACGCGCACGCCGCGATCGCGAGGAGATCGAGCACCGGGCGGAGGTCGAGCTCGGAGCGCGCGAGCACGCCGAAGATCGCGAGCGACGTGGAGCCGTCACCGCCGGCGTCACCTGTGCGAACGCCGACGACGAGCAAGAGCGCGGCGACGACGAGCGCTGCGCCGCCGGTGAAAATCGGATCGACCAGGCGCGGCATGCGATCGGCGCCGGCCGCGAGCGCGCGACGCAGCGGCGGGACGAGCGCGAGGACGACGAGCGCGCCCAAGAAAAAAATCGCAGCCGACGCGCCGGCGAGCTCGAGCCCGACGCCCGCTGCGGCGCCGTTCGCGAGCGTCATGCGAGCGGCGTGCGCGAGCGCGACCGTTCCTGCGAACGCGGCGAGCACGCCGAGCGGCGCGGCGGCCGCCGTACGCGAGCGCGACAAAACGGGCTCGGCGCGAACCGCCGCGAGGATCTCAGCCGGCGTCCGCGGCGTGCCCGGCTCGAAATAAAGATGCACCGCAGCGACCGCGAGCGAGATCGCGATCGCGAGCGGCGCGAGCACCGCGAAATCGGCGAGCGCCGACCCCGCCACTTTGCCGCCGTCGAGCCCAAACGCGATCGCGACGAGCGCCGCGCCGACGAGGCCACCTTCGGACGCGATGAGGAGCCGGCGAAGCACGAGGTGTTTGTAAGCCGTCGGCCGTCAGCTGTCAGCTTTGAGCTTCGCGAGCGGGTGGGCTGCGTCGTAAACGCGCATGAGGTGATCGATCGAGACGTGCGTGTAACGCTGGGTCGTCGAGAGCGACGAGTGGCCGAGGATTTCTTGAATCGAGCGCAAGTCGGCGCCGCCGTCGAGCATGTGCGTGGCGCAAGCGTGGCGAAGCGCGTGCGGGTGCAAGTCGGCGCGGCCGGCGCCGAGCGCGCCGTTCTTCTTCGTGAAGATCTGCACGGCGCGTGGCGAGAGCCGTTTGCCGAGCGCGCCGAGAAAAAGCGCGCGCGGCTCGCGCACGGTGCGGCCCGGACGAACGACCGACTCGCGCACGCCGAGATACGTCTCGACCGCCTCGGCCGCTTTGTCGCCGAGCGGAACGATCCGCTCCTTGCGGCCCTTGCCGACGACGCGCACTTGACGCTCGCGCAGATCGACGTCGCCGAGATTGAGGCCGCAGAGCTCGCTCACACGGAGACCACAGCCGTACATGAGCTCGAGCGCGGCGCGATCGCGGAGCCCAGTCGGGGTCGGGTCCGGGGTCGTGACGATCTCGGCGGCAGCGGCGGCCGAGACGAGCGTCGGCAGCGGGCGACGCACTTTGGGGCTCGCGAGGAGCTCGGTCGGGTCGACGTCGACGCGCCGCGTGCGCCGCGCGTGCTTGAAGAAGCTCCGCACGGCGGCGACGTGACGCGCGACGCTGCTCGGCGCGTGGGTTCGCGCGAGCGTGCCGAGCCAACCGCGAAGCCCGTAGACGTCGACGTCGCCGAGCTTCGGAGCCTTTCCCCGTTTTTCGGTCAAGAACGCGAGCAAGCTTCGGAGATCGCGCCCGTAGCTCTCGACCGTGTGCGGCGACGCGCGCTTCTCGGAGCGGAGGTGCTCGAGGAACGCTTCAATCGCCTGCTCCACCGTTCTTTTCTAGCGCATCGCCCGAAGGCGTCCAAAATACGCGCCCCATGCTCCGGCGATGGCCAGCGCGCCTCCGCACGCTTTGGCGGCTCGCGACGACCGAGCGCGCGTCGCCGCGCCAAATCGCGCTCGCGTTCGGGGTCGGCGCGTTCATCGGCTCGACGCCCGTCATTGGCTTCCACGGCTGGATCGCCGTCGGCACCGCGACCGCGCTTCGCCTCAATCGTCTCTACACGTTCCTCGGCTCGCGCGTGTCCTCGCCGGTCGTGCTCCCGTTCATCGTGCTCGCCGAAATCGAAATCGCGCACCGCATCCGCTGCGGCGCGTTCCTCGCGCTCGATCGCCACGACGTCCTCGCGCACGCCAAGACGCTCTTGCTCGATTGGATCCTCGGCACGATTCCGGTCGGCCTCGCCGTCGGGCTCGTCTGCGGCGCGCTCGGCTTCGCGGTCGCGACGCTCAGGAGCAGGCTTCCTCGAGGTCCTCGATCGACTTCGGAATGTCCGCCGTCAAATTCTCCGGACCGTTCTTCGTGACGAGGATGTCGTCCTCGATGCGAACGCCGATGCCGCGCCATTTGGCGTCGATCTTGTCGTCGTTCTTCGAAATGTAGATGCCGGGCTCGACGGTGAGCACCATCCCCTCGGCGAGCACGCGCGGTTTGCCGCCGACGTAGTACGCGCCGACGTCGTGCACGTCCATGCCGAGCCAGTGACTCGTGCGGTGCATGTAATACGGTTTGTATGCGTCCTTCTCGATGAGCTCGCTCGGCTCGCCGTTCAAGATCCCGAGCGCGCAGAGGCCGCGCGTGATCACCTCGACGCTCTTCTTGTGCACCTCTTCGAGCGTCGCGCCCTCGCGCGTCGCTTCGATGCTCGCGAGCTGCGCGTCGAGCACGAGCTGATAAATCGTGCGCTGCTCGGGCGAGAACTTCCCGCTCACCGGAAACGTGCGTGTGACGTCACTTGCATAATACCCGTATTCGCAGCCCGCATCGATGAGCAGCAGGTCGCCTTCGTCCATCTTGCGATTGTTCGAGCGATAATGGAGCACGGTCGCGTTCGGGCCCGAGCCGACGATGCTTCCGTACGCCGGGCGCTCCGAGCCGTTCTTGCGGAACGTCTCGAGCAGCAGCGCTTCGACCTCGTATTCGTGCATGCCCGGGCGCGCGTGCGACATCGCGCGGAGGTGCGCGTCGCGCGTGATGCGCGCGGCGGTCCGCATCGCGTCCATGTCCTCGCTGCCCTTCATGAGACGCATCTCGTGGAGGATCGCGCCGGGATCGCTCACGTCGGTCGGCCAAAAAATTCCGGTGCGTGCGCGGCGACGCGTCGCTTCGAGCCCTCCGAGCACGCGGTCGTCGAACGCGCGATCGCGCCCGAGCCGATAGTAGAGCCTGCGCCGATTCGAGAGGAGCTTGGGCAGCTCGGCCTCGAGCTTGTCGATCGTGAACGCCTCGTCCGCGCCGAACTCGGCCTTGGCGCCGTCGACGCCGGCGCGCGGTCCGTCCCAAACCTCGCGCTCCGGATCGCGCGGCCGCACGAACAAAATCGTCTGCGGTTTTTCGTCACCGGTCAAAAGCACGAGCACGCTCTGCGGCTCGTCGAACCCGGTCAAGTAGAAGAGGTCGGAGTCTTGCCGGTATTCGTGATCGACGTCGTTGTTCCGAACGTACGTGGGCGCGGCCGGAAGCACCGCGACCGAAGGCTCGCCTGAAGCGGCCATGGCAGCGCTGAAGTGAGCGCGACGTTTTGCGTAGAGGTCTCGGAAGCACGCGTGCATCCCCCTTTTCTGTTGGTCCGCGCGTCCTGCGTCAAGCCAATTTGCCCTAAAGTTGGCCCCGCGGACGCGCTCTCGGGACAATTCGCGCATGGCCCGAGAGCAAGACAACGAACGCCGCCGCCGCCGTAGCCACGATCCGCTCGTCGCACTTCACTATCAGCTCAGCGAGACGCGCCGCCAAGGCGCGCTCGACACGCTCGTCCTCGCCGACGGCTCGGGCGTCGTCGTCGCCGGCGCGGGCTCGTGGGCCGCGTGCGAAGAGCTCGCCGCGTTCGCGCCGCTGATTCATGGCGGCACCGTCGCCGCGTCGGAGCGCGTGACCGTTCGCAGCGTGAACGTCGGCGGCGATCGCGTGCTCCTCTGCGCGCGCACGACGAGCGCCTCGACCGACGAATCACGCGAGCTCGCGATGAAGCACGCCGCGCTCGGCATCACGCGCATCCTCGCCGCGGCTTGAGTGTCGCGCGCGGAAAGGCCGCGTTGCGCGACGTGAAAACATCCCACCTCGCCCTACGAAACACGCAGTGACGCGCCAGCATTGCTGCGCGACTGCACGCGATCGCCCTGAAATCAGCCTCGATCGTGCAAATGCATCTTGCACGCGTTCGTTCCCGTCAGCTACGGGAGAGGCCGACTTCGGAGGTCTCATGCGTCTCTTCGCGATCGCTTCGGCGCTCCTCTTGATTGGCATCGGCGCGGGTTGCGGAAGCTCCTCGCCCGACACGAGCGATTCGGGCACCGTCGACACCGACGCGGCGACCCCGACCGAGGCGGGCGATGAAGCCACGCCGGCGGCGGACGCGGGTCCCGTCACGTTCCCGGCGAGCCACACGTCGATGCCGCTCGTCGATTACAACGGCGGCCGCATCCTCGCGAACCCGAAGATCGTCACCGTCACGTTCGCCGGCGACGACCCGACGCTCGTCTCGCGGCTGCAGCAGTTCGACGACATCATCACGACGACGCCGTGGTGGACCGCGGTGAGCTCCGAGTACTGCCAGCAGGGCGGCACGGCGCCGTGCATCGGCCAAGGCTCGGGCTACGGCCACGTCGTCATCGGCGACGCGCCGGATGCAAACTACACGGATTCGTCGCAGGGCGGCCCGAGCACGATCCAAGCGTTCTTGAAGCAGCACACTGCGGCCGGCGCCGACGGCGGCCCGCCGGACATTCCCTCGCCCGACGACAACACGCTCTACGTTCTTTATTTCCCGTCGAACGTCACCATCACGCTCGACGGCGACGCGAGCTGCGACTCGTTCGGCGCGTACCACAACACGGCGACGCTCCCGAACGCGAACGGCGTCTTGGTGTACGCGCCGTACGCGATCATCCCGCGCTGCGGCACGAAAGAGTCGACCACGACCGTCTCGGCGAGCCACGAGATCATCGAGGCGTCGACCGACCCGGACATCGGCGAGAACGTCCTCTCGTATTACATGCTGAACCAGCTCTGGGCGATCGCCGGCGGCGAGGTCGGCGACTTGTGCGAAGGCATCGGCTCGAGCGGAACGACGACGACCGAGAGCACGTTCGTCGTGCAACGCTCGTGGTCGAACAAGAGCGCGGCGGCCGGCAATGATCCGTGCGTGCCCATTCCCACGAGCGAAATTTATTTCAACGCGGCGCCTCGACAGAAGAACGTCGTGCTCTCGAAAGCTGGCGTGAGCGCGGTCGTCGACATCGACGCCTTCTCGGACGCGCCGCGCGATCCGTGGGCGCTCTCGGCCGTCGACTTCGCTGGGTTCCAGCAGGGCAATTCGCTCCTGTCGTTCTCGTTCGACAAGACGAACGTCCAAAACGGCGACCACGTCCAGCTCACGGTCACGGCGCTGAGCGCGATCCCCGGATCGGACGAGTTTCTCATCGAATCGAAGGACTCGACCGGCACGCGCCACAGCTGGCCGGTTCAGGTGACGTCGAAGTAACTCATTCCAAAAAGCGCGCTAACATCGGGTCCGATGTCGGACTCCGGCGCGCCTCGAGCGATCGCTTGCGAGCATGCGGATCGCTGCGGCGGCTGCCCGGCGATCGAGCTGCCGTACGTCGATCAGCTCTCGCTCAAACGCGGGCGCGTCGTCACGGCGCTCGCGCGTTACGGGTCGCTCGAGCTCGTTTACGCCGATCCGGTGCTCGGCGCCGAGCCGATCGTCGCGTATCGCACACGCGCGAAGCTCATGATCGGGCCGCGCGGCGCGGTCGGGCTCTTCGCGAAAGGCGGCGGCCACGACGTGGTCGACGTGCCGCAGTGTCGCGTGCTCTCGCCGGTCGTCGCGCGCGTCGTCGCGGCGGTGCGCCTCCGCGTGCAGCACGACGCGACCGCGGGCGGCCCGCTCGCGCCGGGCCCGCTCCGCGCGATCGACGTGCGCGAGCTCGAGACCGGCCGCGAAGCGCGCGCGCTGCTCACGCTCGTCGTCGGACGCGGCTACGACTTGAACGCGCTGCGCGCCGTCGGCGCGAGCTTGCTCGCCGAAATCCCCGAGGTCATCGGCGTGGCCGCGAGCTTGCACGACGGCGAGACGCCGCAAGTGCTCGGCAGCGAGACGCACGTCCTCGCGGGCGCCGCGGAAGCGGAGGACCGCGTCGGCGAATGCGTGCATCTTGCAACTTTCGGATCGTTCGTGCAGGCGCATCGCGTTCAAGCGGCGCGCATCCACGATTTGCTCGCGACGCACCTCGGTCTCGCGCGCGAGCCTGGAGCCGAGCCGCCGCGTGTGCTCGATCTCTACGCCGGCTCGGGGGCCATCGCGCTCGCGCTCGCGTCGCGCGGCGCGGAGGTCACGTGCGTCGAGGCCTTCGGGCCCGCCGCGGCGCGCATCGAAAAGGCTGCCCACGCGAGCTCGCTCGCTGTGCGGTCGATTCACTCCGACGTCGCCTCGGCCCTGCGCGGGCTGCAAGAGAAAGGCGCGCGCTTCGACGCGGTCATCGCGAACCCTCCGCGGCGCGGCATCGGCCCGGCGGCGCGCGAGTGGCTCGCGCGGCTCGGAGCGCCGGCGGTCGCGTACGTCTCGTGCGATCCCGACACGCTCGCGCGCGATCTCGATCACCTCGCGCGGCTCGGTTACCGCTGCGCGTCGGCGCAGCCGCTCGACATGATCCCGCTCTCCGACGAGGTCGAGACGGTCGCGATCTTGCGCCGCGCGCCCGCGCCCGGGCCGCGCGTGCTCTTCGAGGACGACACAGCGCTCTTCGTGGAGAAGGCGGCGCACGAGCCGATCGCGCCGCACGCGACACGAAACGACTACGCCGATTCGCTGCTCTCGCGCGTGCGTCGCTTGCCCGGCGCCGAAGACGCGACCCAAGTCCACGCGATGGGCGTCGGCACGAGCGGCGTCGCGCTCTTCGCGCGGACGGCGGCGCACGCCGAAGGTTGGCGGCGCGCGCTCGAGGGGTCGCGGAAGGTGTACCTCGCCGGAACGCGCGGGGTCCTCCCGACGAAAGGCAGCATCACGCGCGACTTCGCGCGCGGCGAGGCGCCCGACTCTTCGCCGTCGCGCACGAAGTATCGCCGCCTCGCGGTCTTCGCAGGGCACTGCGTCGCCCGCGTGATGCCCGAGTCGAGCGCGCGCGCCAGCCGCGACGACCGGACGCGCCAAATCCGACGACACCTCGCGTCGGTCGGCCACCCGGTGCTCGGCGACGAACGCTTCGGTCACGCCGCGACCAACCGCCACTTCGAAGAAAAGTACGGGCTCGATCGCACGTTCCTCCATTGCGTGCGTTTCGAGATCGATCATCCCGTTTCGGCCGCGCACCTCGTCGTCGACTCGCCGCTCTCGGGCGATTTGCAGACGGTGCTCGAGCGCGCGGGAGGACCCGGCACGCTGCAGCTCCTCGAGCAGAAGAACGCGCTCGGCCGAAACAACTCGAGCATTCCGCCGCCGCCGAGCGTGCGGACCTCGGGCGTCGTTTCGCTCCATGATTCGTCGCCGATGTCGGCGTCGGAGGGACGCATTTTGCGGGCGGACATCGTGGGCGACGAGGACGATCCGCGCGATTAGTTTTCAAACGATCCCCCCGAGCTCCCTCGCCAGATCTCGGACGAGCTCGTCGAGCTCCTTCGCGCGACTCTCCGGCGCGACCAAGACGAGCGCTCCCCCGCCCTCGCCGTAGACCTGCGCGATCCCGTCGTGGGCTTCGACGATGCCCTTCAGGAACACGACGTCTTCCGCGCGCACCGTGATCGCGCGCGTCACCATGCCTTCGATCTTCATGCGAGCGGGTCGTGCGGCTCGGCGACGCGACGCTCGGCGCGTGCACCGAGCCACTTTTGAACGTGGCCCACGAGCTTGTCGACGTAGCTCTCGAGCGGCGGGCACGTGATGTTTGTATTCTGCAACAATTCGTCGGCGTTCGCATGGTCGTAGCTGACTGGGACGGCCATCGCCTCGAGGAAGGCGCGCGGGCTCTTCGCGATGCGCTCGATGCCCGGCGCGCGAAGGAGGGCGCGCGCGAGGTTCGCGGGCACGAAGCCGCTCGGCGCGCGACGGCCGCCGGCGCGTGCGACGAGCTCGACGAGCTTGCGCGCCGGGAGCGGGTTCGGATCGACGAGGTGAAACGTCTTGCCCGGCGCGCGCTCGTCGCGGCCGATCGCGAGCGCCGCCTTGGTCACGTAGTCGATCGGCACGACGTTGAGCGGCACGTCGGCGCGCCCGGGCACGGGGAGCGCGAGATCGGGCGGCGCGGTCAGCATGAGCAGGATGAGCAGGTACGGGCCGTCGAGACGATCGACCTCACCGGTCTCTCGGTCGCCGACGACGATCGTCGGACGCAGCACCGCGATCGGCACCGGCGCCTTCGCGCTCGTCATCGCGCGGCGATAGACGCGCTCGGCGCGGGCGAGCGTCTCTTCGATCGGATTACGAAATCGCTGGCCGCGGTCGAGCTCGTCTTCGCGCACCACGCCGGATCGATCGCCCGACACCGACGCCGAAGAGTGCACGACGAGACAGCGGAGGTTCTTGCACACGCGCGCGACCTCGACGACCTCGCGCGCGCCGCCGACGTTGACGTGCTCGGCCGTCGCGCGATCCGCGCCGAGATAATTCACCTGCACGCAATGGTGAATGCGGTCGACCTCGCGCCCGAGCTCGCGAAGCTCCGCGCCGGAGAGGCCGAGGTCCATCCCGGCCGCGTCGCCCTCGAAGAGACGCATGCGGCGGCGCGCGTCGAGCGGCAAAGCATCGAGCGCGGCCACGGCGTCGTCACGCAGCTTGGGATGCACGATGGCGTGGACGAGCGCGCGCGGCTCGCCTCCGAGGATCGCCTCGGCCATGTGGCGCGCGCGAAACGACGGAAAACCCGTGAGAAGAACGACCTCGTCGAATCCTTTGCGCGGCACGCCTTACTCGCAATAGTGCGCGCCGACGCCGGCGAGCCAGCTGCCGTAGTTGCCGTTGTACTGCTGCGGATTACAGAACGACCCTTGTCCGACGAGCGCGTTGCCGATGCAGGTGACGCCCTGGAAATACGACTGACACTGGCCCTGCTCGACTTGGAGCTTGCACTGCTGCTCGGCGTTCGGCGGACACTGGTCGCAGCTTTGCGTCTCGCAATCGGTCGCGCACCCGGTTTGGTGATTGCACGGCGCGCCGACGAATGGGCTCACGCAATCGAAGATGCCGGTGCCGTCGGTGAGCGGCGACTCGAACGGCGCGAGGCACTTCGCGCACGACGCGTTGATCTGCGCCTCGGTCTGGAAGTAGAGCTGACACGCCGGCGTGCCGAACCCGGCCGAGCAAGCCGCCTGCGCGTCCTGCAGATCGGCCGCGGGGCACGCGCCGCTCTGCACCGACAGGACCGGCGTGGTCACGTTTGGGGCGCAGCTCGGATAAGCCGCGGGGCACGTCGTCTGCTGACCTTTGCAAACGCGCGGCTTCGCGAGCGTGTCGCAGGTCGACTTCTGTTGCGTGCAGTCTGCACATGATGCGCCGCCTGATCCGCAGCGCGAGTCGAGGAAGCCGGCGAAGCACGTGTTCGCCTGGCAGCAGCCGGGGCAGTTCTTCGGGTTGCACGTCGTCGCGCACGACCCGTTGCTACAGATCTCGCCTTGCGCAGCGCAGTCCGCGCACGCAACGCCAAAGAGACCGCACTGCGTGTCGCCCTCATTTCCTTTCTGCACGCAGACATCGCCGGCGCAGCAGCCCGTGCAATTTTGCGGCGTGCAGAGCGGCTGCGTGCTCGTGCACTGGCCGCTCGACGCGTTGCACAGTTCTTTTTGCTGCGTGCAGTCGGTGCACGAGAGGCCGCCGGTGCCGCACTGCGTGTCGCTCTCGCTCGTGACGCACGTCGTGCCCGCGCAGCAGCCCTTGCAGTTGTTCGGTCCGCACGGCGCGTTCTCGCACGCGTGCTGATTCGGATCGCAGACCTGTCCGTTTTGCGTGCAGTCCAAACATTTCGCGCCGCCCACGCCGCACGCGAGCGACGAGACGCCCGACACGCACGCGAGCTGCCCGTTGAAGAGCGTGCAGCACCCGGTCGAGCAATTCGTGACGTCGCACGTCGGCTGGATGTTTCCGCACGCGTGATTTTGCGAATCGCAAAAGTCGAAGCCCTGCTGCTGGCAGTCGTTGCACCCGTCGCCGCCGAAGCCGCATGCGTTGAGCTCGGTCCCGGCGCGGCAGGTCCCCGAGGGATCGCAGCAGCCGCTCGGGCAGGTCGAAGGATCGCACGCGCCGCCGTCGACCACGTCGGGCAAGCCGCTGTCCCAGACGTAAGGCGTCACGTCGGAACGGCCGCAGCCGGCGACGATCGCGAGCGCAACGAGCGCAGCCGCGAAGGCCGCGCGAACGAGCCGATAAGACATGCTCGGCACTCTAGCACTTAAGCTTTACGCAGCCGCCGGAGCGAGAGGCCCAAACCGAGCTCCGCGGCGAGGGCGAGAACAATCGCCGCACCCTCCGGCCAGTCGAACGCGTGGCCGAGCGCGAAACCGAGAATGACCCCGAGCACGCCCGCGCCCATCGACCACCACGCGACGCCGCCGAGCGATCGCCCGATGAGCCGTCCGACCGCCGACGGAATGACGAGGAACGCGCTCACGAGCACGACGCCCGCCATGCGAATCGACGCGACGACGACCGCCGCGAGCGCCGCGAGGAGCGCGCTCTCGAGCCAGCCGACGTGGATGCCCGAGAGCCGCGCGAGCTCCTCGTCGAACGTCGCGTACGCCATGCGCGACCAGGTGAACGCGAGAAAGATCGCCGTCACGATCGCGATGCCGACGACGATCCACAAATCGTCTTCGCCGACGAGCAAGATGTTTCCGAAGAGAAGCGACTCGGGATCGAACGTCGTCTGCGATCGCTTGGCTTTGCGCAAGAGGACGATGCCGAGCGCGAAACAAACGGCGAAGAGCGCGGCCATCGCGACGTCGGAGCGGAGGCCGCCCTTGCGCCTCAGCGCGCCGATGCCGACGGCCGAGAGCGCCGTGAACGGGACGGCGATCGTGAGCGGCGACGTGAACCCGAGGAACATGCCTAGCGCGATGCCGCCGAACGCCGCGTGCGAAAGGCCATCGCCGAGATACGCGAGGCCGCGCGCGGTGACGAGCACGCCGAGCACCGCGAGGAGCGCGGCGAGGAGCGCGCCGGCGGCGAGCGCCCGCTGGAAAATCGGAATCGACAAGTAGTCGAGCACGCTCGTCACATTCCTTTCGAGGTCGCGACGACGAGCTCGCGCACGAGAACGCCCGGCGCGCGCGCGTCGAGGACCGCGGCGCCGCCCTCGTGCTGGAGCGCGACGTGGAGCGCGTCACTGCGCGGCG
>DASXHD010000099.1:0-52648 GCA_036488725.1 Polyangiaceae bacterium
GCGTGACGCCGTCGGCGGACGTGTATTCGTTCGGCGCGACCGTTTACGAGCTTCTCACCGGGCAGGTCCCGTTCTCCGGGAGCTTCGAGCAAGTCTACGCGCGCGCGATGACGGCCCCGCGTCCGGACGTCCGCAAGCTGCGCCCCGACACGCCGGTCGCGCTCGCAGATCTCGTCGCGCGTTGCCTTTCCGCCGAGCCGCGCGATCGATTTCCGAGCGGCGTCGAGCTCGCAGCCGCGCTCGACGCGTTCGACGATCGCGAAAGCGAGTCGCCCTCTTCGCCGAAGCTCGCGACCTCGCGCCGCGGTCACGTTCGCGTCGCCTATCGCGCGCCGATCGAGATGAAGCTCGCCGACGGTCTCGTCGTCGAAGGCGCGATCCAAGACATCTCCGTCGGCGGCCTCCTCGTGACGACCAACCGAAGCGTGACCGCCGACACGAGCGCGACGGTTCGCTTTCCGCTTCCGTCGGGCGTCATCGTCGCGAGCTCGGCCGTCATTCGTTGGGAGCGCGCCGCGCCGGTCGATGCGTCGCGCGTCGCGCTCGGCGTCGAGCTCGTCGATCTCGAAAACACCTACAAACAAGCCATTTCCGACTACGTTCGCAGCGCAGAGGGTTGACGCGGCACGCCTCTTGCGGGAGCGAGAGCGCGCCTTACTTTGGCTGCGATGCGGCCCGAAAAACTCACCACGAAGAGCCAAGAAGCGCTTCGCGAAGGCGTCGAACAAGCCTCGCGTCGCGGCAACCCCGAGCTCGTACCCGAGCACGTCCTTCTCGCGGCGCTCGCCCAAGAAGGCGGCGTCGCGCACCCGCTTTTGCAAAAAGCGGGCGTCGATCTCGCCGCGCTCGAACGCCGTCTCACCGAAAAAATCGAGACGTTGCCGCGCGTCACCGGCGGCGCCGAGCCGAGCCTCGGCCGCCGCACGCTCGAGATGATGCGCAAAGCGGAGGACGAAGCCAAAGCGCTCAAAGACGAGTACGTCTCGGTCGAGCACTTCATTCTTGCGCTTGCGAAGAGCGATCGCGACGTGCAAGCCGCGCTCGAAGCCTCGGGCGGCGTGAAATACGATCGTTTGCTCCAAGCGCTCGCCGGCGTGCGCGGCAACCAGCGCGTGACCGACAAAGATCCCGAAGGGAAATTCCAAGCGCTCGAAAAATATTGTCGTGATTTGACCGAGCTCGCGCGCAAGGGAAAGAGCGATCCGGTCATCGGGCGCGACGAAGAAATTCGCCGGGTCCTCCAGGTGCTTTCGCGCCGCACCAAGAACAATCCGGTCCTCATCGGCGAGCCCGGCGTCGGCAAGACGGCGATCGTCGAGGGCATCGCGCAGCGCATCGTGCGCGGCGACGTGCCCGAGTCGCTCAAGAACAAACGTGTCGTCGCCCTCGACATGGGCGCGCTCGTGGCGGGCGCGAAATTCCGCGGCGAGTTCGAGGACCGTCTCAAGGCGGTGCTCAAAGAAGTCGAAGGCGCGGCCGGCCAGATCATTTTGTTCATCGACGAGATCCACACCATCGTCGGGGCCGGCGCGGCCGAAGGCGCGATGGACGCGGCGAATCTCCTCAAGCCGGCGCTCGCGCGCGGCGAGCTCCGCTGCATCGGCGCGACGACGCTCGACGAGTACCAAAAGCGAATCGAAAAAGACGCCGCGCTCGAGCGCCGCTTTCAGCCGGTTTACGTCTCGCAGCCGAGCGTCGAGGACACCATCGCGATCTTGCGTGGCCTCAAAGAGCGATACGAGCTCCACCACGGCATTCGCATTCAAGACGCCGCGCTCGTCGCCGCCGCGACGCTCAGCGATCGCTACCTCACCGAGCGCTTCTTGCCCGACAAAGCGATCGACCTCGTCGACGAAGCCGCCGCGAAAATCAAAATGGAAGCCGACAGCATGCCCGCCGAGCTCGACGCGGCCATGCGCAGGCTGACGCATTTCCAGATCGAAGAGCAGGCGCTCAAGAAAGAGCGCGACGCGGCGAGCAAGGCGCGACTCCAGCAAGTGCAAAAAGAAATCGCCGAGGTGCGCGAGAAGGCCGACGCGATCCGCGCGCAATGGTCGAAGGAAAAAGAAGTCCTCGATCAAATCCGCGCGACGCAGCCCAAAGCCGAAGAGCTCCGCGCGCAAGCCGACGAGCTGCAACGTCGCGGCGACCTCGGAAAAGTCGCCGAAATCCGTTACGGCCGCTTGCCCGAGCTCGAGAAGCGCGTCGAGGAGCTCCGCAAGCAGCTCGCCAAAGTCCAAGAGAAGGCGAGCTACCTCCGCGAAGAGGTCACCGACCAAGACATCGCCGGCATCGTCTCGAAGTGGACCGGCGTGCCGGTCACCAAGATGCTCCAAGGCGAAATGGAAAAGCTCCTCCACATGGAGGAGAACCTGAAGAAGCGCGTCGTCGGCCAAGACGAAGCGATCGTCGCCGTGTCGAACGCGGTGCGCCGCTCGCGCGCCGGTCTAGGCGAAGAGCGCCGCCCGATCGGGAGCTTCCTCTTCCTCGGCCCGACGGGCGTCGGCAAGACCGAGCTCGCGCGCGCGCTCGCCGAGTTCTTGTTCGACGACGAACGCGCGATGATCCGCCTCGACATGAGCGAGTACATGGAAAAACACGCGGTCTCGCGTCTCATCGGCGCGCCGCCCGGCTACATCGGTTACGAAGAAGGCGGCCAGCTCACCGAGCCCGTGCGCCGTCGTCCGTACGCGGTCGTCTTGTTCGACGAGGTCGAGAAGGCGCACCCCGACGTGTGGAACGTCCTCCTCCAAGTGCTCGACGACGGCCGTCTGACGGACGGGCAGGGGCGCACGGTGAACTTCAAGAACACCGTGATCGTCCTCACGAGCAACATCGGCTCGCAGCACATCGCCGCGATCGACGAGCGCACCGGCCTCTCCGAAGACGACAAAAAAGAGCTCATTCGCCGCGCGATGATGGAGGACGTGCGCAAGGCGTTCAGGCCGGAGTTCATCAACCGCCTCGACGAAATGGTCGTCTTCCATCGCCTCGATCGCAGCGAGCTCCGCGCGATCGTCGACATTCAGCTCGAGCACTTCGGCAAGCGCCTCGCGAAGCGCGATCTGCGCATCGAGGTGAGCGACGCGGCGAAAGATTGGCTCGCCGAAATGGGTTGGGACCCGATGTACGGCGCCCGTCCGCTGAAGCGCGCGATCCAGAAAAATCTCGAAGACGCGCTCGCCAAACGCGTGCTCGCCGGCGAGTTCCCGCCCGGCACGCGCATCGCAGTCGACCGCGCCGCCGACGGCCTCACGTTCAAAGCTCACGCACAGAATTGAGCGCTACGCTGGGCGAGTGCGAACCCCGGCCGTTCTCGTCGCGATCGCATTGTTGCAGACTGCAACCATCGCCCGCGCGAAACCGGACGATCACGCGTCGTTCTTCGCCGGCGCAGGGATCACGGCCGGCACGAGCGGTCTCTCGGCGAGCATCGCGGGCCGCTTCGCGCTCGGCCGTGCTCGACTCGGATCGACCGTCGCCGTGTCGTTCGGCCTCGGGCGCGACAACGTGAGCCTTCGACCGCTCGCGACCTGCGACTACGACGTCAGCGCCGAAAAGGACGTGCGCATCTGGCTCGGCGCCGCGCTCGGCCCGTCGTTCTCGTTCGCCGCGAACACGGTGGGCCTCGCGGCCCTCGCGACCCTCGACGTCGCGGTGCCCCTCGCGACGCATTTCGCGTTCGACGTGGTCGTGCGCGCGGGCTTCGACGAACCGCTCAGCATCCCGAGCGATCGGCCCGAGGCGCTCGGCGTGTTCGCTCTCGGCGTGACCTGGGAGCTGTAAGGTCGCGCGCCGCGGCGCGTTGATCGCCCATGAGCCGACGCTTTTTCTTCTCTTGTCTCCTCGCCACCACCTTTGCATGCGGGGGCTCGATCTACATGCCGAGCCGCGCCGCGAACTTCGAGCCCGACGGCGAAACGCAAATCGACGACCACGACGTCCAAAAAGCGTTCGAGGCCAAGCCGCAGTGGAACGAGCATTTCAACGTCGCGTATTTCGATTTCGACGCGAGCAAAGACGCCGACGTCGACAAGGCCCTTCGCGCGGTCCCCGGCGTCGGCGCCGTCTATTCGATCCCGGCGCTCGAAGCGACCGGCCATCACCGCTTCGACGAGACGCCGACCTCCGCGCCGCTCGGCATGAAGAAGCTGCGCCTCCTCGCCGCGCGCGCGCACTGCGATCTGCTCGTCGTCGTCGACTACGCGCGCAAGACCGACGTCAGCGCGAACGCGCTCGCTGCATTCGACGTGCTCATCGTGCCGGCGCTGTTCCTTCCGTTTCGCGACGTCACGGTCGAGAGCGCGGTCGACGCGTTCGTCGTCGACGTCCGCAATGGTTATCTCTACGGCCACGTCTCTCTCTCGAAAAAAGACGTCGCCCCGCACCAGACGATTTACGCCGACGACGACGCGCTCGCCGCGCGCCAGTGGTCGGCCATCTCCGCCGAGCTCAAAGACGCCCTCGTCGCGCTCGCGACGTCCGAACGACGAGGGGCATCGGCAGGAGCAAATGTAGGCGGGACGTAAATGTGCAAAATGCAATGAATCCCGCTCCGCGCTTGCGTGGGATGCAATCGTTCGGTCTACTGGATTAGATGGGATTCACGCGCGGACGCATCCTATCCGCCGGCGTCGGCGCGCTGGGCGTCGCGCTGATCTCGGGCACGCCGTACTCGCGCGCCGCGTCGCACGCGGGCCACAAAGGTCTCGCGCCCCACGCCGAAGCAGTCGTCGCGTCGGGCGAGCACGTCGTCGACACCTTCGAGCTTCGCGCCGTCAACACGATGGAGACGGTCACGGTGCGCTACGTCGACGGCGTCATCGATCCCGCGTCGAAGCAACAAGTCGACTACGTGATGCGCTGCCTCCGCACCGAGGGCGGCAAGCCGATCGACCCGCGCCTCGTCGACATGCTCCACGCGATCGCCGGCGAGGTCGGCGGCCACCTCGATCTCGTCAGCGGCTACCGCGCGCCGAAGAGTTGGCACGAGCACAACTTCCACAACCGCGGTGAGGCGGCCGACATCCGCGTCCCCGGCATGCCCGCGCGCAAGCTCCGCAGCGTCGCCAAGAAGCTCGGCATCAAGGGCATCGGCTGGTACCCGACGACCAACATGATCCACGTCGACGTGCGCGACGAAGAATATTTCTGGATCGACTGGAGCGGCCCGAACCAAATCGGCCGCGAGATGCGCATCCGATACTAGCCGCGGGTCGGGTCGCCCTTCTTGTCGTTCAGCGCGACCGCTTGCTTCACGAGGGCCGCGAGCGTGAGCTCGTCGAGCGCATGCGTCTCGAGAATGCGCACGTGCCGCATCCTCTCGCCTTCGCCTTGCAGCACGCGCTTCGGGTCGTCGAGCTCCGCGCCGCGCCAGAATCCGAAGTTCACGTGCGTCGCGTGCGCCTTGATGTACGAAAACGGCCCTTTGTGCTCGTAGACCGGCTGCCCCCACTTGATCGACTCGGAAGCGCTCGGCGCCGCCGCCTTCACGACGTTGCGGAGCTTCTCGATCACCGTGCGCTGCCAAGGCACGACCTTCGACACGTACTCGTCGACGCTCGATCCCGGCGGCGGCATGATCGACTGCGGCAGCTTGCCGGCGACCTTGGGCGCTGCGGCCTTCGTCTGCTTGACCTTGATCGTCGGTTTCGGCGCCGGCTTTGCGGCTTTCGTTTTGGTGACGACCGTCGTTTTTTTGGTCACCTTCATGGCCCCTCCGTTCACCCGGCGTCGAGCGCGGTCCCTTCTGCGCCGAGATCGTGCACGGCTGTCAAAATGTTCTTCGGGATCCATTCTTCGTCCGGCCCCTCCATCGGCAGCGTGACGGGCGCGCCGTCGAAGCGCACGCGCCGACCCGGAAGGACGAAAGTCCGAAACATGTAGACTGCAAGCGATGGCTGCTCGAGCGCCGCGTGAATCCGCCCGTGGATTTCCTTCATGTGCGCCGCGCGCAGCAGGCTCCAGTGCAGGCCCGGGTGGTCGTGGTGAATCCCGTGGAACCCGTTGTTGAACGTGAGCCAGTTGAAGACGCGACCGACGAAGTTGCGCGAGTGATTGTACGGATGATCCTCGTCGCAGCCGTCGTGCTGGAGATAGTTGACCGTCGTGATGCCCCACACCGCGAACAAATGCGGGATGATCACGAAGACGAGCGCCTTCTTCCAATCGATGGCGAGGAGAACGGCCTTCGCGCCCCAGCACACCACCATCTCGATGAGCAACTGCCGATACCAGCGCGGCATCTTTTGCTTCATCATGCCGACGTAGCGGTAATTCTCGCGGAAGATGTCGAACGCGACGCGCGGAAAGAACGCGAGGAAGTTGGCGAGATTCCACCCGAAGCGGACCTTCGACGTGCGCATCAGGTCGGCGCGCTTTTGGGTGAATTTGTGGTGCGAGAGATTATGACCGGGAACGTATTCGCTCACCGGGAATCCATAGGCGCATGTGAGAGCGACCTGAAAGATTCGATTCGCCGTTCGGTTCTTGAACACCGGCGAGTGAAGCGTGTTGTGCGTGATGACGGCGCAGATCCACGAGAGTGCGCACGTGACGATCGCGAGCAACGCGAGCGCCCACCCGTGCGCGAAGCGCCACTCGGTCGCGAGGAGGGCGTAGTAAGACGCCACGAAGGCGAGAGTGCGAGCGTCCGCGCGATACCGTAGCATTCTGCGACCTCGTCGCTTGTAACACAGGGGCCGCGAAATTCCGCTGCGAAAGGCTTTACTCGCGCCGCGGGTTCGACGCAGCTCGCCCGAAATTCCCGGGAATTCCGCTAGTTTTTCTGCGGTACCGCCGCGGCGGGCCCGGAGGCGAGGGCGCGGCGCGACCAGGTGTTTCGGAGGAAGGCGCGGCTCGGTCGGCGGGCACCCTCGCGAAGGGCGACGCCCAGCGGGGTCACGCCGAGAAAGAACGCGAGGCAGACGATGGCGCCAGCGATGCTGGTTTTGCCGAAGTGCGGCGTCGCGAGAGCGAGGCGCGTCGCGGCTGCGCAGACGGCGAGCTCGAGCGGGATGAAGAGGACGAAGGCGAGGGACTTCTTGTTGCAGAATGCAACGGGGTCGATCGTCGAGACGATTTCTTTTCCGACGATCCAAACGCGGTCACCCGGGCGGACGCGCACGCGGACGTCGCGCGCGAAGCCCTTTGCCTTGCGTGCTTGGGCGTAGGCCGCGTCGAACGTTTTTGCGTCGCTGCACTCGGCCGCTTCGCGCCGCGCGCGCTCGTCGGTCCAGACCTCGGCGTCGCTGCGCGCGATTTCGATCGTTTCGCCGTCGACGTCGACGCGTCCGCCGAAGACCTCGCTCTCGAATTTGCGGTCGTGAAAGGCGATCTCTTCGCGATCCGTCGCGCGACCGGTTTGGAGGGCGCGCCACTCGGCCAAGTCGTCGCCCACCACGGTGCCGACGCTCGCGCGCTTGGCGCGCTTGGCGAGCGCGCGGAGATCGCGGAGCTCTTGCCACGCCGCCGCCGCGACGAGGAGCGCCGTCATCCAGACGACGCCGAGGCACAAGACGCCCATCACTTCGCGCGAGAGCATCAGATCGCCTCGGCGCGTTCGGCGGCGGCGACGTCGCGCGGGCGCGGGCGCGAGAAGCGGAACAAGTACGTCCGCGCGAGGTAACCGATCATGCTCGGCTCGTCGAGGGTCGGGTCGATGCGCGGCGCGACCTCGCGCGCGTGCGCCGCTTCGAGCTCGGACCAATGCATGCCCGCGCGGTTGTGATGAATCGTGTGAAAGCCGTTGTTCATCATGAACCAGTTGAAGAGCTTGCCGACGAAGTTGCGCGAGTGGTTCCACTCGCTCGAGACGTCGCAGCCGTCGTGCTGGATGATGTTGATGCGCAGAAACCACCGCGCGCCCCAGAGCTGCGGCACGACGACGAAGAAGAGCGCGGTCCAGAAATCGACGCACAGAAGGACGCCGGTCAGGCCGAAGGCGAAGACCTGCTCTTTCATGTATTGTGCACGGAATTCGCCGCGGCCTGCGATGCGGGCCCAGCGCTGGACGCCGTTGAAGGTGAGGGGACCGGCGACGTTCGGGAAGTGGATCAGGTTGAGCAGGTTCCACTCGAAGCGAACGTGCTCGGGCGACGCCCAATCGGGTTGGCCGTCGTCGTCGAAGTGATGGTGCACGAGGTTGTGCGAAGGGATGACCGCCGAGATCGGAAAGAGCGCGCCGAAGCTCAAGGCGTAACGAAGGAGCATGTTCGCGCGCTTCGACTCGAACATGCCTTGGTGGAGCGTGTTGTGGCCGACGACGGCGGTGAGAAAACTGAATGCACACGCGGCCGCGAGGAACGCGACGTTGCGGCACGCGGGCACGAAGAACATCGCCGCGAGGAGCGCGTAGTAGGTCGCGACCGTCGCGAGCTGCCGGACGTCGGACGTGCGCTTCACCGGTGCTGTTTAACAGAAACTCGCGGCTCCGAGCCAGTGCGAAGGCCTGGTTGCAGGGAAAAATGTCACGCACTCGACGCCAGAGGCAAAAACAGGTAGTTGGAGAACGGCGCTGGCCGGCGCCAAAGCGCTTATGGCGCTGTGGGAAAAACAGTGGGGTATTTCGCGTTTCTGAGACAGCACCCATTCCAGCAGTTCAAGAAGGACCGTCGATTTTATCTGAAGTACGACGCGTTCTACTTGGTCGTGTCGGCCGCGTTGGTCGTCGTCATGATGGCGACGCGTTTTCGGTCGCTCGGCGCCAGCGTCGAGTGGAAGCCTTGGCATTTCGTCATCGGGTGTCCGCTCGTTTTGTATGCGCTGATTTGCGCGCACTTGTGGATTCACAACGCGACGCACGGGAATTTTCCGAAGTCGATCAATCGGCTCATCGGTGAGGTGCTCGGCGTCATCGTCTTCGTGCGCTACGCATCTTGGGACATCGTCCACATGCGGCACCACCGCTTCAGCGACGATCGCGACAAGGATCCGCATCCGACGTTTCCGAGCTACTTGCGGTCGTTCTTCCACAGCATCGTTTACGTCGAGCGTCAGCTTCAGCAGCAGTACTGCGACGTCTGGGGCGACACGGAAGAGAACCGCCGGTACGAACGCTTTCGCGCCAAGGTGAGCTACGGCACCAACGTGGCGCTCGCGCTCGCTTGGTACCTCTTCCTCGGGCCGGTCGGGTTCTTCGCGTTTTGGTTGCCGTTCAACCTGATCGCCGCGGCGTTCGTGGGGCATTTCAATTGGTCGACGCACAACGGGATGGCCGGCGGCGACTACCGTCCGGTGAACTTGAATCACGGCTATTTTTGGCTGGGAAACAAGCTTTTCACCGGCATCTACTTCCACGCCAATCACCACAAGCGTCCGAACCTTTTCAACCCCATGCGTTGGGACACGAAGTTCGGACCGGAAGAGGCGTGCGTCGACACGCCTGAGCGAAAACCGATTACGGCTTAGCTCGGGAGGCACGCGCGCTGCAGCGGTGCCCTCCCATGATTGGACGATACGAATCCTTCGACACGAGGCTTCGTCGCACGATGCGCGTCAAGCGCGTCGAGCGCATCTTTGCCGAGAGCACGCTCGGCGCCGTCGTGGGCGCGGTGACCGGCGCGATCGCCGGACCGCCCGGCGTCGTCGCGGGCGCGGTCATCGGATGGTTGATTGGACTCCTCGCCGGCGTCGTCGGCGAGCAGGAAGATCGACGCGCCGCGCTCAAGGAGCGCAGGCTCGACGCCGAGCTCGGCATCACCGCCGCGCACGTTCCGGCGACGTGGGTTCGGCATTTCACGCCGATGCCGCGCGGACGCTGGTAGTCATTGGAGGCGTGCACTCGTACGGGCCGGCCTATCGCATCGTGACGCCGCGGCTCGTCGTTCGGTGTTTTTCGCCGACCGACGCGCCGCTCGTTCAGCGTTCGATCGACGCGAGCCTCACCGAGCTGCGGCGGTTTTTGCCGTGGACGCACGGCGAGCCCGAGTCGGTCGAGGCGAAGGTCGTTCGGCTGCGACACCTCCGCGGCAAGTTCGACATCGGCGAGGACTTCGCGTACGGCATCTTCGATCCGGACGAGCGCGAGTGCATCGGCGGCGGGGGCCTCCACACGCGGCTCGGGCCGACGATTCGCGAGATCGGTTATTGGATCGCGACGGCGCAAACGAAGAAGGGCTACGCGACCGAAGCGGCGGGCGCACTGATGAACGTCGCGTTTCGCGTGGACGGCGTCGCGCGCGTCGAGATTCGATGCGAGCCGGACAACGTCGCGAGCGCCGCGGTCGCGAAGAAGCTCGGGATGACGTTCGAGGGGACGCGGCGCGCCGATACGGTTCGGCCCGACGGCTCGGTGCGCGACACGCTCGTGTTCTCGGCGATCAAGGCCGAGCTCGATTCGCTGCCCGCGCGAAATCTTTCCGTGCAAGCGTGGGACGCCGTGGGAGAACGTCTGATCTGAAGATGCTCGATCGGCGCGGTCGCCCGCTCGGAACGCTGCGGTTGTCGGTCACGGATCGCTGCAATTTGCGGTGCGTGTACTGCATGCCGGAGGACGAGTACGCGTGGCTTCCGGACGAATCGATTTTGTCCGTCGCCGAGATCGAGCGTGTCGCGCGGGCGTTCGTCTCCGTCGGCGTGCGAGAGATTCGCATCACGGGCGGCGAGCCGCTGCTCCGCGCCGAGCTCGAGACGATCGTCGCGCGCGTCGCGGGGCTCGGAGCCGAGGTCGCGCTGACGACCAACGGCGTCCTCTTCGCGCGGCGCGCCGAAGGGCTCGCGCGCGCCGGGTTGAGCCGCGTGACGTTCAGCGTCGACACGCTTCGGGCCGAGCGGGCGCTCGCGCTCTCGCGGACGACGCGTCTCGGCGACGTGATCGAAGGGCTTCGCGCCGCGCGCGCTGCGGGGTTTTCCCGCACGAAAATCAACGCCGTCGTGATGCGCGGAAAAAACGACGACGAGCTCCTCGATCTCGTCGCGCTCGCACGGGAGCACGGCGCCGAGGTGCGATTCATCGAGTACATGGACGTCGGAGGCGCGACGCGGTGGAGCGCGGGCGACGTCGTGCCCAAGAGCGAGATCCTCGCGGCGCTCGGCTCGCCGGAGCCGGTCGACGCGGATCGCGGCGCGTCGCCCGCGGCGCGATATCGTTTGCGCGACGGGACGGTCGTCGGCGTCATCGCCAGCACGACGGCGCCGTTCTGCGCCGATTGCGATCGCGCGCGCGTCACCGCCGACGGCGTCCTCTTCGGTTGTCTCTATGCCGAGCGTGGCGTCGATCTCCGCGGGCCGATTCGCGCTGGCGCGAGCGACGGCGGGCTCGTCGACATGATCTCCGCGACGTGGACCGCGCGCGACGATCGCGGAGCGGAAACGCGCGCCTCGCTCGGCCATCGCGAGGCGCTCATCCCGCTCAGCCGTCTCAAAGCCGACCCGCATCGCGAAATGCACACGCGCGGGGGCTGACGAGGCTCGGTCGTTGCATCTCTTTCGAGACGATGCGCCCGATTCAAACGCTCCTGGTTCCGGTCGACTTCAGCGAAACGTCCGAGGCGGCGCTCGAGTACGCCGTGAGCCTCGCTCAGCCGCTCGGCGCTCGGCTCGTCGTGATGCACGCGTACGAGCTGCCGATTTACGGGTTTCCCGACGGCGCGCTCGTCGCGTCGGTCGAGGTGGCGACGCGGCTCATGAACAGCGCGCAAGTCGGGCTCGACGCGATGGTCGCACGATGGCGCGGCGAGTCGCGAATCGACACGGTGCTTCGGCAAGGCGTGCCTTGGGAAGAGGTGCAGGCAGTCGCGGAAGACGTTGGCGCCGACCTCATCGTCATCGGCACGCACGGCAGGCGCGGCATCGCGCGCGCGCTCCTCGGCAGTGTCGCCGAAAAAATTCTCCGCACCTCGACGCGCCCGGTGCTCACCGTGCACGCCGAGCATCGCGCGCGGCGCGGTCAGAGCACGTACAGGGCGCCGGCGTCGTCGAGCATGCCCGAGTCGCCGGTGCGGAAATAATCCGCCGAACCGGACACCGACGACGAGCGCACTGCGATTTCGCCGACGACCTTCGCGGCAGCGGGCTTGCCCGTGTCGTCGACGATGCGCACGTCCACGTTCGGGAGGACCCGGGCCGGGCCGTTGCCGTCGTCGAGCAACGCGATCGGTCCGACGCGCGGCGAGCGATGCACGCGCACGAGTGTTTCGCCGGGCTCCGCTTCGTCGTCCGCTTCGCCGACGAAGACGTTGCGACCGCCTTCGACCGTGGCCTCGTCGTCGAGACGAAGCGACGCTCCGGCGAGCGCGCACGCGATGACGATTTCGGCGAACGGGGCGCCGTCGACCATGTCGGTGGCCGAGAGATCGATGCCCGCCGCGAGGCTCGCCGCGCGCGCGAGGAGCACGCGATGCGAGAGCGCGATGCGCTCGCCTTCGTCGTCGCGCTCGAGCCACGCGTCGTCGAAATCGATTCGGCGGGGCGGGGGCTTCGAGACGGGATCTTCTTCGGCGAGCGCGGTCTCGTACGGCACGAACGCCGCCGAGCCGGTGGCCTCGACCGCCGTTCCACGCACGATGACCGCGCGGAGGTCGGGCGCGCGCGCGACGGCGTGATGGAACGTCGGCGCGAGCTCCGCGTCGACGACGAGAGCGCGCGCGTCGACCTCGCGCAGAGACTCGGCGAGCTCGCTCGTGTCGTCTTCGTGGAGCGCGACGCCGACCGCGGACGCTTTGGCGATCGCCCAGAACGCGACGACCGATTCGACGCCGTCGAGCAGCGTCGCGACGCGATCGCCGGCACCCACGCCGCGACGCTCGAGCGCGAACGCGAGCGCGCTCGAATACCCGTCGAGCTCGCCGTACGTGATCGTGCGGCGGCCGATGCGGAGCGCGACCGCGCTTTCGTCGCGTGCCGTAGCGAGCTCGAGCGCCGACGCGATGAGAAGCGGAAACATGGGCTCCCGAGTCTTAGCGGGCCGCGCGCACGAGCGGAAGGCGAAAGGAGAACGTCGCGCCTTTCGGCGTCGACGCCACGGTCACGTGACCGCCGTGCTCTTCCACGATTCGCTTCACGACGGCGAGGCCGAGGCCCGCGCCGGTCGCTTTCGTCGTGAAAAAAGGCTCGAACACGCGCGGCAAATCTGCCTCGGGAATGCCCGGCCCTTCGTCGCGAATTTCGAGGACGAGCTCGCGCGTGGCAGCGTCGGCGGCGGCGACGAGGTGCAGCGTGCCTCCGCGGGGCATCGCTTGCACGCCGTTCAGCGCGACGTTGACGAGCGCTTGGCGCAGAAGCCGCCGGTCGACAATCACGGGCGGCAGGTCCGCGTCCACCGTGACCTCGCAGCGAACGTTGGCCGGCAGGCCGAGCGACTCGACCACCTCGCCGAGCACGCGCGGGATGTCCTCGGGCTGGAGCGAGAGCCGCCGAGGTCGCGCGAAGTCGAGCAGGTCGCCGACGATTTGGTTGAGTCGCTCGCACTCTTCTTTGACGATGCCGACGAGCGTCGCGGCGTCGGGCGTCTTCGCGGTCATGCGCTCGAGCGCGCCGGTGGCGTTGTAGATGACGCCGAGCGGGTTTCGGACTTCGTGCGCGACGATCGCTGCGAGCTCGCCGAGTCCCGCGAGCCGCTCGCGCTTCACCATCTCGGCGCGCGTCGCCGCGACCTCTTCGTAGCTCTTGCGGAGCGAGTCGTAGAGGCGCGCGTTCGAGATGGAAAGGCCCACCTGCGCGACCATCGCGGTGGCGAGCTCGAGCCACTCGGCCGAGAACGTGCGCGGGCCGCGCGTATCGTCGACGAGCACGACACCTGCGAGCCCACCGCGCGGAAACATCGGAAATGCGGCCAGCGCGGTCTCGTTGAACGCCGCGACGAGCGGCGCGCGCCTCGCGAGCGGATCGCGCGAGGCATCGGCGATGACGATGACGTGACCTTCGCGCGCGGCCTTCGCGCTGATGCTGGTCGGATCGTCGAGAGAAAGCGCGATGTGCTTCACGACGTCGCGACGTTCGTGCGACGAGGCGCCGCCGCGAAGCTCGTTCGTCTTTTCGTCGTAGAGGAGAACGAAGCAGCTCGACACGTCGAGGAGCTTCACGAGCGAGTCGGCGGTCGTTCCCAAGACGACCTCGAGGTCCAGCGACTCGGATGTCGTGCGCGCGAGCTGCAGCACGAGCTCGGTGTCGGCGAGCTTGCGACGCGCCGCTTCGTTCGCCTGCACGTCGAGCAGTGCGGTGGTCACGAGCTTGCCGAAGAAGCCGAACGCGTACGCGTGCTGCCCGGTGAGCGACGGCCCTCGCACGACGAGCAGCTCGTCGTCTCCGACCGGAACGTAGACCGCTTCTGCCTGCACCGCGGACCCCACGAAAATGGGCGTTCGCGCTTCGAGCGCGCGCTCGGCGACGGCGTGGTCGAAATCTGCGACGTCCGCGGCGCGCTTGTGAAAGCGCCCGCGCAGCCCCGCACGTTCGAACGCGTGCGTCGTTCGTTCGCGGACCTCCGCGCGGCTCTTGGCGCCGATGAGCTCCGCCGAGAGCGACAAAAGCTCGAGGCTGAACGCCGCCACGAGCCCCGGCGTCACGTCGGTCAAGACGATGCTCACGCGAAACTGGGGTTCTTCCGCGGCGGGAAAGCGCGAGGTGTAGACGCGAATCGGGACGACGCTGCCGTCCTCGTTCTTCGTGATCGTCTGCAGCGGCGCCGTGAAGGATACGTCGTCGCCGGTCATGTGCGTGCGTTCGACGAGGCGATCGCGCTCTTCCGGTCGCACGAGCTGCGTGACCGATGCGCCTTCGATCTCTTCGCGGCGAAAGCCTCGCTCGCGCAGCCACGCGTCGTTCACCGCGACGACGACCTCGCCGCGCGTCGCGACCACCGGTTGCTCGATCGCACCCACGATCGCGCGAATGTCTTCGACCGTGAACACGCGCCCCGCCACGCCTCAGATCATACAGACGTGACGAGGGCGCGTCCCCCGACCGTGCGTTCCAATCAGTCGCGTCGGTACATCGTGACGACGCACGCGCCGCCGAGACCGAGGTTGTGCTGTAGCGCGACGCGCGCGTTCTGCACTTGGCGTTTCTCCGCCTGTCCGCGCAGCTGCCAGACCAACTCCGTGCATTGTGCAAGCCCGGTCGCGCCGAGCGGATGGCCCTTCGAGAGCAAACCTCCCGACGGATTGGTCACGTATTTCCCGCCGTAGGTGTTCTGTCCTTCCCAAATGAACTTCTCGGCTTCGCCTTCTTTGCAAAGTCCAAGTCCTTCGTAGGTGAGGATCTCGTTGGCGGTGAAGCAGTCGTGGAGCTCGACGACGTCGACGTCTTTCGCGCCGACGCCGCTCTTCTCGTAGACCTGCTTGGCGGCGTTGACGGTCATGTCGTAGCCGACCATTTTGATCATCGAGTCGCCGAAGCTCGAGCCGTAGTCGGTCGTCATCGCTTGCGCGGCGATGTAGACCGGCTTCGAAATGCCTTTTCGCTTGGCGAAATCCTCGCTCGCGAGGATCGCCGCGGCCGCGCCGCACGTCGGCGGGCAGCACTGGTAACGCGTGAGCGGATCGAAGACCTCGGGCGAATTCATGATCTCGTCGAGCGTGAGCGGCTCCGCGAAGATCGCATACGGGTTGTTCGCCGCGTGCTTGCGCGCTTTCTCGCTGACCTTGCCGAAGGTCTCTTTCTTCGTGCCGTAGCGCCAGCGGTACTCGCGGCCGGCGCCGCCGAACATTTGCGCGGCGGGCGGCGCTTGCGCGAAGCCTTGCACGTCGTTCATCACGCCCGCGTGCTTGTCGAGCGGGTTGGTGCGGTCGCTGTACTTCGAAGCGAGCGCGCCTTTTTCCATTTGCTCGAAGCCGACGACGAGCACGCACTCGGCGATGCCGCCTTCGATCGCTTGTCGTCCGAGCATGAGCGCGGTCGACCCGGTCGAGCAGTTGTTGTTCACGTTGAAGACCGGAATCCCAGTGAGACCCACCTCGTAGACGGCGCGCTGACCGCACGTCGAATCGCCGTAGACGTAGCCCGCGTACGCTTGCTCGACGTCGGCGTAATCGACCGCCGCGTCTTTGAGCGCGGCGCGCGCGGCCTTCGAGGCCATCACGTTGTAGTCCTCGCTCGCGCCGGGCTTGGCGAACTTGATCATTCCGACGCCGATGACATTGACTTTGCGACCCATGTGAATCTCCTTCAGATCAAGTCCTTGAGCATTCCGAGCTTCTGAGCGACGCGGACGTCGCCGTCGACGCGCAGCTGACCGTGCATGTAGAGCGATTGCGCGCTCGTTCCTTTGACGAGCGCGGTGAGGTCCGCGTCGGCCACCGTGACCGTCGCGACTTCTTTGCTCCCGCCGAAATCGATCGGGAATTTCTGACCATCCACGACGAACGTGACGCGCGCGCCGATCTCGCCGGCGAGCTTCGGATTTTCGGCGAGCCGCTTTTGGAGGGCCTCGAAAATCTTCGGCGCGTTGTGCGTCGCGGCCGAAGCCTTCGGCGCCGCGGCCGGCGTCGGGACGAGCCCGGCCGATTTTTTCGCGGCGACCGCGGCGGCGGCGGCGTTCTTGTCGATCTTCTTCAAGAAGTCGAGCTTCTGCGACGCCATCACGTTGCCGCTGATGCGGAGCTTCTTGTCCATGAAGAGCTTCATCGGATCGGCTTTGCCGCTCGTCATGTCCATGAAGTCTGCATCGCTCAATTCGAGCGTGCACTCCGGTTTCGTCGTTTCCCCCGGCGCGACCTTCGCGTTCTTGAGGTCGACCGTCCACTGGCTGTCGGGGTTCGTGAGCTTGAACGAGTAGACGACGCCGATCTTCTGCATGTCGGCGGCGTGCTTCTCGACGTGATCTTGGATGGCCAAGAAGACGTCGCCGCTCGCGGACGTCGGTGCGGATGCCGAGGCCGCGGGCGCCGAGCCGCCGCGCTTGTTCATCGCGTCGATCACCGACTGCGGATCGATCTTCTTCAAGAACTCGAGCTTTTGCGAAGCCATCAAGTCGCCGCTGATGCGGAGCTTCTTGTCCATGAAGAGCTTCATCGGATCGGCCTTGCCGGTGCACATCGCCATGAAATCGGCGTCGCTCAATTCGAGCGTGCACTGCGCGGGCGTCGCGCCCCCGCTCGCGACGGTCGCGGTCTTGGTGTCGACGGTCCAGGTCGACTCCGGGCTCGTGAGCTTGAACTGATAGACGACGCCGATCTTTTTGACGGCGTCTGCGTTTTTGGCGAGGTAATCGCCCATCCCGGCGAAAATGTCCGCCGCGATCGGCATCGTGCTCGGCGCCGCGGCGGGTGCAGCTGCAACCTTCTTGGCGACCGGCTTCGGAATTTCTTTGTACAGCTCGACCGCCGCGCTCGAGAGCACGACTTTGTCGCGCTCCTTCACCTTCGTGCGGAAGGTGATCTTCGTGTCCGACTCTTTCCACATCTCGGTGACGAGCGTCTCGCCCGGGAAGACCGAGTCGGCCATGCGGACTTTGATGCTCTTGAAGTAGCGGGGATCTCCGTTCGAAAACGCTTTGATCACCGCGCGCGCGGCGAAGCCGAAAGTGCAGAGACCATGCAAGATCGGTTTGTCGAAGCCGAAGTTCGTCGCGAAATTCGGGTCCGCGTGGAGCGGATTGATGTCGCCGCTCAAGCGATAGAGAAGCGCCTGGTTCGGGTGCGTCTTTTCTTCGATGACCGCGTCGGGCTTGCGATCCGGCGGCACGTTCACTTCGCCGCTCGGTCCGCGGTCGCCGCCCCAGCCGCCCGCGCCGCGCACGAACGACGTGAGCTCGTTGTACGCGAGCTCCTCGCCGCTCTCGTCGGTCGTCGTGATCGACGTGACGACGACGGCGTTCTTACCTTTGTCGAAGATGTCCTTGATCTTGACCTTGTGGGTGAGCTTCGCGCTCGGCGGGAGCGGGCGCTTCACCTCGGTGTACTGCTCGCCGTGGAGGATGCGCTCGAAGCCGTAGTCGAGGCCCGGCGCCTTCGTGCCTTTCTTGAACTGCTCGAAGATGACGCGCATCGCGGGGATGACCGCGAACGTCGGGAGCGTGTGGAAGCCCTCGCCGCTCATCTCGTAGACGAGCGAGAGATCCTTCGGATCGAGCGGGTTTTCCGCGGCGCCGACGCCGAGGGCGTAGAGCGCGACGTCGCGCTCGTCGTATTTGTTTTGCGCGACCATCGGCTCGGCCTCGAGCGCCGTGTCGACGTCGATGAGATCGTTTCCGCCGCGCGATTTCTTGTCGAGGTTGCCGAGGATCGGCTGCATCGACGACGTGATGTCGGTCGGGTGCGTGACTTTTTCGAAGCTCGTGATGGCGCCCCAATTCTTCTCGAGCAATTCGGGCGTGAGCTGCCGGCCGAGGCGGAACGTCTTGCCCTCGGCGCGCTCCCAGCGAAGCTTCGCGTAAAAACCGCCGCCCACTTCGAAGAGCCCGCCGGTCTCTTCGCACGACTCGTGACAGAGCCACGCGACGAGGGGCGACACGTACTCGGGCCGCAGCGCTTCGATCAAATTCGGCGGAAGCACCGTCTCGGTCATGCGCGAGCCGGCGATCGGCGCGATGGCGTTCACGCGGATGTTCTTCTTCTTGCCCTCGATCGCGAGCGTGTTCGAGAGACCGACGAGCCCGAGCTTCGCCATCGCGTAGTTCGATTGCCCGAAGTTTCCGTAGATGCCCGCGGCCGACGCGGTGAAGATCACGCGCCCGTAGCCTTTGTCGCGCATGCCGCCGGTCACGTTCCACGCGGCGTGCGTCACCTTGAAGCCGCCGAGCACGTGCACGCGGTAGATGAGGTCCCAGTCCTGCTGCGTGAGCTTTTGGAACGACGTATCGCGGAGGATGCCGGCGTTGTTCACGACGACGTCGACTTTGCCGAACGCGTCCATCGCGCTCTGGACGATCTTGTCGCCGTCTTCGACCGAGTCGTAGTTCGCGACGGCTTCGCCGCCGGCGTCTTTGATTTCTTTGACGACCGCGTCGGCCGCGGCCGAGCCTTTGCCGGTGCCGTCGTGCTTGCCGCCGAGATCGTTCACGACGACCTTCGCGCCGCGCGAGGCGAAGAGGAGGGCGTGCGATCTGCCGAGCCCGTTGCCTGCACCCGTGACGATCACCACGCGTCCGTCGAATCGCAAATCGGCCATGAGTCTCTCTCCTACGAGTGCGAAAGTTTCGCGTGCGAAATATTCTCCGGGCGACGCGCCTCGTCAAGGGTGATTGAGCGATGATTGGTGCAGGGTCGCGGCAAGAATTTTCCGGGCTGACGCGGAGCCGAAACTGGAACAAAGGACGCCCGCAATGAAGTCCTTCTGGGTCTCGGCGGGTTTGCTCCTTTCTTTGGCGGCGTTTTTCGCGTGCGACGGCGGAAGCGCCGGAAATCCCGATGCGGGCAACGAAGCCGGGCCGGCGTGCGATTCGCACGGCACCGCCGGGACGAGCTTCGTCGACGCGACGCAGGCCTGGGGCCTCGCGGGCGTCACCGGCAACCGCATCGTTTCGGCGGACCTCGACGGCGACGGCTACCCCGATCTGATTCTCTCGAACGACGCCACCAACGTCCGCGACGACACGACCAAGCCGCGAACGACCTGGGTGCTCATGAATCGTCCGAATGGGAGCGGGGGTCGCACGTTCGTCGACGCGACGGTCGACAGCGGCATCTTCCAAGTGCGCGGCGGCGGCGCGACGCCCACGCAGCTCCGCGCGGCGAACGTCGCTTCGGTCGGCGACGTCGACAACGACGGCGATCTCGACGTCTTCAGCGGCACGTACGTCGACCCGACGAACCCGACGACCGACCCGGGCGATCGCAGCGAGATCATGCTCAACGACGGCACCGGGCACTTCACGCTCGCGCCGATTTCGGACCCGCACCCGAGCGCGACCGACTTGTGGCCGACGACGAGCGCGACGATGGCCGACATCGATCGCGACGGCAAAATCGATCTCTTCGTGGGCTTTTGGTACGCGTACTACGGCCAGAGCTACAACGGCGTGCAAGCGCAGCTCTACAAAGGCAACGGCGACGGCACGTTCAAGTCGATCACGAGCGACGCCGGGTTGACGACGACCGCAGCGGGCTTCGCGCAGAACAAGAACAGCAAGCCCGCGTACGGCGTCACGTCCTGCGATCTCGACGGCGACGGCTCGCCCGAGCTCATGGTCTCGGCTTATGGGCGCGAGTGGAACTCTCTCTACCAAAACGACGGCACCGGGAAATTCCACGAGGTCGGCCAGGCCGCCGGTTACGCGTCGGACACCGACGTCGATTACAGCCATCGTCTCTCGGCCGACGAGGGGCCGAATCAGTTCTTCCTTTGTTACTGCACCGTCCACCCCACCGAGGCCGACTGCGCGGGCGTCGAGAAGCCGACGATCGTGTGCTCGACGCCCGCCGACGCCGATTGGGCGCACGGCGTCGACGATCAGCCGTGGCGAAGCGGAGGAAATAATTTTTCGACCTACTGCGGCGATCTCAACGGCGACGGGATGCTCGACCTCTACACCGCGGGCATTCACCACTGGCACATCGGTCAATCGGGCGACAGCTCGCAGCTTCTCGTCAACAGCTCGCCCGGCGACGGGACGATCGCGTTCAATCGCGTCGACAACGCGACGAGCGGCATGGTCTGGCCGCACCCGACGAGCGACTGGAACGAAGGCGGCTTGATGGTCGCCGGCGGCGATCTCGACAACGACGGCCGCGAAGATCTGATCGTCGCCGCGAGCGACTATCCGGATCAGTTCGGGCTCGTGTTCCACCAGAAAGAAGACGGCACGTTCGAAGAGGTCGGGCAAGCGTGGGGCCTGCACCATCCGTGCATGAGCGGGCTCACGATCGCCGACTTCGATCGCGACGGCGATCTCGACGTGGTCGTCGGCTCGGGCACCGCGCGCGACTGCTCGGCGATTTGGAAGACGAACGAGGTTCACTTCTACGAGAACCAAGGCGTCTCGAAGAACGGCTGGGTGCAGCTGCGGCTCGTCGGCGACGGCACGACCGCGAACAAAGGCGCGATCGGCGCCCGCGTGCAGCTCACGGCGGGCGGCGTCACGCAGACGAAAGAGCACGACGGAAGCTACGGGCACATGAGCATGGAGAACGACACGGTGCTCTCGTTCGGGCTCGGCGCGTGCGGGCAGGCGGACGCGGTGAGCGTGCGGTGGCCGGACCAAGCGCTCACGACGGAGACGTTCTCGAATCTCGCGGCGGGGAAGATGTACGAGCTCAGGATGGGCGACCCGACGCCGCACCCCGTGACGTTTTGAGAAACGCGCGTTGGCTCATGGCCAACGTGCACTTGTCGTCGTCGACGAGGGGGAGCATGGTGTTGACGTGCTCGACCTGTTGATCTTGATCGCGGCGCTCGTGTCGCAGCCGATCGACGCGGGCGCGCGGGTGAGCGTCGTCTTCGAGCTGCGCACGCCGGGCGCCGCCGTTCGTCTCGTTCACAAGTCGGACGCGCGTATCCTGACGTTCTTTCCGGTCCGCATCAATTTCGACCGTTCGGAGCGATGGTCGGTCACCGCGACCAAGCCCGGCTTTTGCCCCTTCGCGCGCGACGTCGATTACTCGCGTCCGGTTTTCGTCATCGCGCTTCAACGCGGCTGCTGAGCGCACGGCATTCCCGCGGCCGTAGCCTCTGGGGCGTCTTGACGGGTCGCGTGTGGCTGAGCCATTCTGCCACACATGGCGCTCAAGAACCTCACCAGTGCAGAGATGATCATGATCTCCACCCCGTGGACGACGGCCAAAGACCCGGCGCACACGCTGCTCGGCGGGATCGACGAGGTCAAAGGGTTGGCCGCGCGTCTCAAGACCGCGCACCAGAAGCTCCTCCTCGCGCAAGAGCCGGCGAAAAACCCGAACGCGGCCAAGCTCGCTGAAATCTCGACGCGAGAGGTCGCGATCGACACGCGTCACGACCAAGTCATCCGCGGCATCTACGGCGTGCTCGGCTCGCTCGCCGAGCTTGCTCCGGACCCGGCTGCTCGCGCGCCGTATCTGGCTGCGCGCGACAGCCTCGTGCCCAACGGGTTGAGCAAGGCGACGCAAACGAGCTACCGCGACGAGGCGGGTCAGTCCAAGCTCGTCGACCAGCGCGCCGAGGCCCACAAGGATCTGCTCGGCAAGATCAAGACGCCGCTCGGCACCCTCGTCGACGCGCTCGACGAGTGGAAAGATCTCGGAAAAAAACTCGGCCAAGCCGAGGACGAGCGCGTCAAGCTCGAGGGCATGCCGGTCGAAAACACCGTGAAGAGCGTCGACGCGCGCAACGCCTGGATCAAGGCGGTCAACGCGCTCCTCGCGAACTTGGATCTCGCCGAAATCAGCGACGAGACCCGCCAGACGCTGCTCGGCCCCCTCGAGGACGCCCTCCAGAAAGCGGATCGCCGGGGTACGAAGAAGGCGGCGGCCGGTCAAACCACGACGCCGCCGGTCACGACCGCCCCCGGGACGGTTCCGACCACGGCCGAGCCGGCCGAGAGCGACCCCACGAAGACCTGAACCAACTTCGGGCCGGTCACGACCGGGCGCCGAGCGGCTCGGACCGCATCGAGGGTGGTCGCGACCGGGTCCGCGAGTGGTTTAGCACTGCGCGCGGGCGTCTTTGGTATGGTCGGGTCGTCCTTTGAACGCAGTCGAAATCGAAGAAGCCATCTCCAAGCTCGCCGAGGAGCCCTTCGATGCAGCGAACTTCCCGTTCGCGTTCCTCGAGGCGTTCGGGAACAAGGAGACGACCCTCAAGCGACTGCGCAAAGGCGAGTCGAACAAATCCGACTTGCCGGACGCGGTGCTCCAGACGAACAACATCCACATCGCGACGTGCGCCGCGGGGGAGGTGACGCGGACGCTCGCTGCTCTCAAGGCGAGCCCGGCGACCGGGCGCGCCAAGGCGAAGTTCATCCTCGCGACCGACGGCGCGGATTTCGAGGCCGAGGACCTCGCGGGCGGGGCGACGGTCGCGTGCACCTACGCCGACTTCCCAAATCACTTTGGATTCTTTCTGCCGCTTGCGGGCATCAGCACCGTCCAGCAGATCGCCGAGAATGCGTTCGACATCCGCGCGACGAGCCGACTGAACCGGCTCTACGTCGAGCTGCTCCGCACGAACCCCGAATGGGGTGAAGGCGCGCGCCGCCACGACATGAACCATTTCTTGGCGCGGCTCATCTTCTGCTTCTTCGCCGAGGACACCGGCATCTTCAACGCCGCGGGCAAGTTCACGCGCACCGTCGAGCAGATGAGCGAGCGCGACTCGTCCAACACGCACGAAGTCATCAGCGCGATCTTTCGCGCGATGAACACCAAGCAGGCGGAGCGAACCACGGCCGGCGTGCCCCGCTGGGCGATCGATTTCCCGTACGTCAACGGCGGCCTGTTCTCGGGCGCGGTCGACGTGCCGCGATTTAGCAAGGTGGCGCGCTCGTACCTGCTGCACATCGGCGGGCTCGATTGGAAGAAGATCAATCCGGACATCTTCGGCTCGATGATCCAAGCCGTCGCCGAGGACGAGGAGCGCGGCGCGCTCGGCATGCACTACACGTCGGTGCCGAACATCCTCAAGGTGCTGAACCCGCTCTTCCTCGACGATTTGCGAAGCAAGCTCGAAGAGGCCGGGAACAACGTACGCAAACTTCTGAACCTGCGCGATCGCATCAAGCGGATTCGCGTCTTCGACCCGGCCTGCGGCTCGGGGAACTTCCTCGTCATCGCCTACAAGGAGATGCGCAGCATCGAGGCGGAGATCAACAAGCGCCGAGGTGAGATGCACCGCCGCACGGACATCCCGCTCACCAACTTCCGCGGGATCGAGCTGCGCGATTTCCCGGCGGAGATCGCCCGGCTCGCGCTCATCATTGCCGAGTATCAGTGCGACGTGCTTCACCGCGGGCAGCAGGAGGCGCTCAAAGACTTCCTCCCGCTCGAGGCGGAGAACTGGATCACGTGCGGCAACGCCCTACGGCTCGACTGGCTGGGCATCTGCCCGCCGACCGGCACGGCGGTGAAGCTCACGAGCGGGGATCTCTTCGACACGCCACTCGACCAGGCGGAGATCGACTTCGAGAACGAGGGCGGGGAGACGTACATCTGCGGGAATCCTCCCTACAAAGGCAGCAAGTGGCAGACAGAGGAACAGAAAAGCGATTTGGCTTCGGCCTGGCAAAAGCACCGACAGCTAGCCAAGACCTCGGATTACGTCTCCGGATGGATCGCGAGATACTGGGACTATGCCGACGCAGTGCCGGGCTCCGTCGCCGCCTTCGTTGCGACCAACAGCATCTGTCAGGGGCAGCAAGCCGCTGCGATTTGGCCTCACGCCAAGCTACGCGGAATTGAGATCCGCTTCGCGTATACGTCGTTCAAGTGGAGCAACCTTGCCAGCCACAAGGCCGGCGTCACCGTAATAGTTGTTGGGCTTGGAAAGAAGTCGGCACGGACCAAGAAATTGTTCGACGGGGAGACCGTGCGCGAGTGCACGGTGATCGGCCCATACCTGGTTCCCAACCGGGAGCAGCTCGCTCAGCCGGCCAGCGAACCGATGAGCGAGCAACAAAAGATGCTTTTCGGGAACATGCCGCGCGACGGAGGGAACCTCTTCTTGACGACGCAGGAGGCAGAAGAACTTCGTCGCGACCCGGTCACTCGCAAATTCGTGAGGCGGTTTGTCGGCTCTGATGAACTGATCCACGGGAGGTTGCGGTTCTGTCTATGGATTGATGACGCCGATGTCGAACGCGCAAAGACAAATGAGGTCATTCGCGCCCGCCTTCAGCTGGTCGCCAATAACAGGCGACGGTCGGACGCGGCGTCCACGCGAGAGTTCGCCAACCGGCCGCACAGGTTCGTGCAAATAGGAGGAGTTGCGAAGCACCGCCAGATTCTTGTGCCCGGCGTAAGCTCGGAGAACCGTCCCTACTTGCCGTGCGATCTTCTTACCGCGGACAGTATCGCCTCGAACAAGTGTTTCGCTCTTTATGACGCGGCGACGTGGAACCTTGCGCTCATCGCGTCTCGCCTCCATTGGGTCTGGATCGCGACGGTGTGCGTTCGAATGCGGACGGACTTCTCGTACTCCAACACCCTCGGCTGGAACACCTTCCCGGTTCCCACGCTCACCGACAAGAACAAGGACGACCTGACTCGCTCCGCGGAGGACATCCTCCTCGCCCGCGAGGCCCACTTCCCGGCGACGATCGCCGACCTCTACGATCCGGAGACGATGCCCGCCGATCTTCGCGAGGCGCACGAGCGTAACGACGAGACGCTCGAGCGGATCTACATCGGCCGGCGCTTCAAGAACGACACCGAGCGGCTCGAAAAGCTCTTCGAGCTCTACACGAAGATGACCGCTGCGGCGAAGGCGGCCCCGGCCAAGACCAAGGGCAGGAAGGCGAAGGCAGACGCATGACAGGCGAGGCGAAGAGCGTCCCCACGATCTCGGTGACCTACGCGAGGAGCGGCGCGTCCACCAAGGCGAACGCGCTCGGGATGCGCCCGATGCAGGAGCGCGCGTACGAAAAGCGCGGCGAGCAGTACCTGCTGATCAAGTCGCCACCCGCGTCGGGCAAGAGCCGGGCGCTCATGTTCATCGCGCTCGACAAGCTCCACAACCAGGGCCTCAAGCAAGCCATCATCGTCGTCCCGGAGAAATCGATCGGCGCGAGCTTCGCCGACGAGCCTCTCACGCGCTACGGGTTCTGGGCCGACTGGCACGTCGAGCCGAAGTGGAACCTGTGCAACGCACCGGGGTCGGACAACGGCGGCAAAGTCAAATCGGTTAAAGCCTTCCTCGACGGCACGGACAAGGTGCTCGTCTGCACGCATGCGACCTTTCGCTTCGCCGTCGACGAGTACGGCGTTGCGGCGTTCGACGATCGGCTTATCGCGGTCGACGAGTTCCACCACGTCTCGGCCAACCCGGAAAACAGGCTCGGGCTTCAGCTCGGGCAGCTCATCGCCCGAAACAAAGTGCACGTCGTCGCAATGACCGGCTCGTACTTCCGCGGCGACGCCGAGGCGGTGCTCGCGCCCGAGGACGAGTCGAAGTTCGACACGGTCACGTACACCTATTACGAGCAGCTAAACGGCTACGAGTATTTGAAGCAGCTCGACATTGGCTACTTCTTTTACAGCGGTTCGTACGTCGACGATCTCCTGAAGGTCCTCCGGCCGGAGGAGAAGACGATCGTCCACATCCCGAGCGTCAACTCGCGTGAGAGCACGAAGGACAAGATCAAAGAGGTCGATCACATTTTGTCCACGCTCGGCGACTGGCAGGGCACGGATCCGTCAACGGGTTTTCACCTGGTCAAGACCACCGAGGGCAAGGTGCTGCGCGTCGCTGATCTCGTGGAAGACGATCCGACCAAACGCGACCGCGTGTCGATGGCGCTCAAGGACCCGACGCAAAAGAACAACCGCGATCACGTCGACATCATCATCGCGCTCGGGATGGCGAAGGAAGGTTTCGACTGGATCTGGTGCGAGCACGCCCTCACCGTCGGCTATCGCGCGAGCTTGACGGAGATCGTGCAGATCATCGGTCGCGCGACGCGCGACGCGCCCGGCAAGACGCGGGCGCGCTTCACCAACCTGATCGCCGAGCCCGACGCATCCGAAGAGGCGGTGACCGAGGCGGTGAACGACACGCTCAAGGCGATCGCGGCTAGCTTGCTGATGGAGCAGGTGCTCGCGCCCAAGTTCGACTTCACGCCGAAGCGGCAGGGCAGCGGCCCTGTCGAGGGGTTCGACTACGGGCCAGACGGCTACGACCCCAGCAAATGCAACGTGGGCATCAACACCAAGACGGGGCAGTACCAAATCGAAATCAAAGGTCTCGCCGAGCCGAAGAGCTCGGAGGCGATTCGAATCTGCCAGGAGGACCTGACCGAGGTCGTCGCGGCGTTCGTGCAGGACAAGGTCGCCCTCGAGCGCGGCCTCTTCGACGAGGAGCTCGTCGCCGAGGATCTCACCCAGGTCCGGATGGGGAAGATCATCAAGGAAAAATACCCGGAGCTCGGCGCGGAGGACCAAGAGGCCGTGCGCCAGCACGCCATCGCCGCGCTCACGCTGACGCAGCAGGCGAAAAAAGCCGGTCTCGACGGGGGAGACAACGACGACCAGCCGACCGCCAATACGGCGCTGCTCGACGGAGTCCGAAAGTTCGCCGTGGACGTGAGGGAGCTCGACATTGACCTCATCGATCGCATCAATCCGTTCGGCGAGGCCTACGCCATCCTGGCGAAGACGATGAGCGAGGAGAATCTGAGGCAGGTGGCCGCTGCAATCACCGCGAAGCGCACGGCGCTCACCCCGGAGGAGGCGAGGGAGCTCGCGATCCGTGCGGTGAAGTTCAAGAAGGACCGTGGTCGTCGTCCGGAGCCCAACTCCCAGGACGCTTGGGAGAAAAGGCTGGCCGAAGGCGCCGCCGCGTTCGTACGCTTCAAGGACGAGGGGCGCTATGGCTGACGATGTCGACCTGGACGAGCTGCGCGCCGAGCTCGATGATTTCGCGCAACCGGAGCGGCAGGGCGGCCGGTCTGCGCGCGAGGAACGGATCCTCGCGGGCTTCGAGGAGATCCGGCGCTTCGTAGCGCAGCACGGCCGGGTACCTAATCATGGCGAAGGCATCGACATCTTCGAACGGCTTTACGCCGCCAGACTCGAGCGGCTACGAAAGCTCGAGGAGTGCCGTACGTTACTGGCGCCTCTGGATCACCAGGGCCTGTTGGCGACGGTGGTTCCGTACGCCTCGGTGAAGATCATGGACGACGACGAATTGCTCGACGAGCTACGGGGCGCCGCGGGTTCGGGCGAAATCATGCAGCTTCGTCACGTTCGGACGACCGCGGAAAAGCGCGCGGCCGAAGAGATCGAGACGCGTGAGCCATGCCCCGACTTCGAGAAATTCGCGCCCCTCTTCGAGGCGGTCCAGCGAGACCTCAAGTCGGGGGTCCGTAAACTACGCCCGTTCGAGACCCGGTCGATGGCCGAGGTCTCCGAAGGCGCCTTCTTCGTCGTCGGAGGGCAGACGGCGTACGTCGCGGAAGTCGGCGAGGAATTCACGACCCAGTACGACCGCCGCGACCGCCGGCTGCGCGTCATCTACGACAACGGCACGGAGAGCAAGGCGCTCCTGCGCTCGCAGCTTCGAGCACTGCACCGCGACGCCGCAGCGCGATATGTGACGAATCCGGATTCTGGGCCCCTATTTGCGGAGAAGGTCGAGCCGGAGGATCTAGCGAGCGGCAAGATCTACGTCTTGCGAAGCAAGTCCGAGCTGCCGGAGATTGCGGCGCGTCGGGACGTCCTTCACAAGGTCGGCGTCACCGGGGGCAAGGTCGAGGCGCGGATCGCGAATGCGAAATTCGACCCGACGTTCCTGATGGCCGATGTCGACGTCGTCGCCAGCTACGATCTGTACAACGTGAATCGGGTGACGCTGGAGAACGTCATTCATCGCGTACTCGACCCGGCGCGGCTGGATATCGAGATCAAAGACAGGTTCGGCAAGCCGGTTCGGCCGCGCGAGTGGTTCCTCGTCCCGCTGTTCGTCGTCGATGAGGTGGTCGAGCGGATCAAGGACGGGAGCATCACCGGCTACGTCTATGATCCCAAAGCGGCGAAGCTGATCAAGGCGGTCGGCCCGTAGCCAGCTTCTTAGCGGCGGCGTCGTGGTCAAGCGGGCGCCCGCTTCACGTTTGGCCTTTCTGGCGGTTCCTCACCCGTCAGCTTCTCAGCCAACCCAAGAGCGTCTCGTAGACGCGCGGCCCCACGAGATCGAGGTGGCCGGTGGCGAACGCGATCGCGCAGCGTGACTCGGGGAAGGCGAGCTCGCGCTCGGCGAGCGCGTGGCGGCCGAGCGCGCTGTCGACCGGCACGACGCCGTCGCCTGGGAGCTTGCGGCCGGCCCGCTCGGACGTTGCGGTGGTGCCCGCGAGCGCGTAGCACGCGACGCCGCTCGGAAGCGCGAGCGCGCGGCGCGGGTCGGCCGAGTGCGCGAAGCGGTCGCGGCCGGCCCAGTCTTCGTCGAGCACGTTGCCGAAGCGAAGATCGGTGACGCCCGCGCTGCGCAACCGGCCGAGGCGCGCGATGGGCGCGCTGTAGCGGCTGACGCCGGCGAGGGCGTGCGCGAGATTTCCGATCCGCTCGAGGGGCGCGCCGTGGTGCGGCGTGCCGAGGCACACGAGCTTTTGGACATGCGCCCGCCACGCGTGGGTCGATTCCTCCGCGTACCGAAGGGCGCTCCGTGCGACGAGGCCGCCCATGCTGTGCCCGACGAGCGCGACGGATTCGACGGGCGTGGGCCAGGTCGCGAGGAGCGCTTCGAGCGCGGCGGCGAGCTCGCGTCCGTTTTGCGAGACATGCCGGCCGCTGTTGTAAAGGACGTAGACGGCGGTCGCGTCGAGATCCCGCGCGAGCGCTTCGGCGTGATCGTGACCTTCGCGGAGCCACTGGCGGTCGTTCATCGACGAGCCGTGGACCAACACGACGATGCGCGAGCGCGGCTCGCCGTGCGTTCGCAGCTGCATGCGGATCGCGAGCGGGTTTTCGGTCTCTTCGAGGTAGTCGCCGAGCACGCCGTTCAGCGCGGCGACGATCGCGTCGCGTTCCGGGCCGGGCTCGCTCGCGCCGAGGAGCGGCTCGAGCTGCGCGAGCGCGACGTCGAGGCTCTTTCCGACGAGCTTCGCGATGCCGCGGATGCTCGCGTAAACGGGCCACGAAAAAAGTCGCGCCGGCGCGCCGCCGATGGTGCCGTGCATCGCCTGGACGACGCCGGTGACGCGCGTCGTCGCGTCGACGACGAGCCGGCTGGCGCCGCGGAGATCGCGCGCGTGGCTGCGGCGCTTCGAGCTCGTCACGGGCGCTTCGCGACGCCCGCGTCTCCGCCGAGTCGCGTGTTGTGCTCGGTCTCCATTTGCGACCACGTGTTGCCGGCGGGCGCTTCGACGGTTTTGGGCGCGATCTTCGGGGTCGCGGCGTCGATCGTCGCGAGACGTTTGTCGAGCGCGCTCTTCGCGTCGCCTTTCATGAGCGCGTCGCCTTCGTGGAGCGCGGCTGTCGCGGCTTTCCAGAGCGCGAGCGCGCCGGCGGCGCCGCGGAAGAGGCCTTGCCCGTACGTGCCGCCGGGGCCTTCCTTGCGCGAGAGATCGCGCTGCACGCACGCGGCGTGATCCGGCGAGTCGGCCGGCTGCATTCCGTCGGGGTTCGCACCGGAGCCGAGCGCTTCGTAGGTCTTGCAAGCGCCGGGGATCGACGCGGCGACGTCGGCGAGGAACGCGCGGCCGTCGGCGTCGCTCTCGAGCGCGTGGGCGTTCTTGTCGGCGACGCGGCTCATCGCGAGCCCGGTCGCGAGACGGAGCGCATCGGCGCCGGGGCCGGTCGCTTTGCGCATCGCGGCGAGCCACACGTCGGGCGCGCCGACCGCGCTCCCGCGTTTGTCGCGCGCGACGATCAGCGCGACGGTCGCGGCCGAAATTTGGTCGGGCTTCTTTTCGTCGAAGCCGCCGCCGATCGATTTCGCGACGTCGGGCGCGCACCCGTCGCGCGTGCACGCGGCGAGCGAGTCGTCGAAGCTCGGACTGTCTTTTTCGAGCTCGTCGCGCATCGCCTCGACCCGGCCCATCGGCGATTTTTTGCAAGACGCGAGCGCGAGCCCAGCAAGGAGCACGAAACGAAGAAAACGCATCGCGTGAACAATAGTACGTTCAGTCGAGCGGGCGCACGTCGAGCGCGGCGACGCGGGACGGTTCGGCGACCACCTCGGCGGTCGCGATTTTTCCGCCCGCGAAAGTGAAGCGGAGCGCGCGCTGGAGCTTGCCGCCCGGCGCGAGGACGAGACCCACCGAGCCATCGACGAGCGCGACCGCGCCCATGCCGACCGCCCGCGAAAACGCGACCGCGCCTTTAGCCCACTGCCGCGCGCCGCGTACTTGGACGCCGCCGCCATCGCCGTGCACGACGAGATCCGGATCGAGCACGCGAACGAGCGCCTCGACGTCGCCCGCGCGAAGCGCCGCGAGGAACGCGGAGACGATCGTTCGCTGCTCGGCGAGGCTCGGATCATCGGCGGCGGCGCCGTGGACGCGTCGCCGCGCGCGCGACGCGAGCTGGCGCACGGCGTCCGGCGAGCGCCCGAGGATGGTCGCGATTTCTTCGAACGGAACGTCGAACGAATCGTGCAGCACGAACGCAACGCGCTCGGCCGGCGCGAGCGTCTCGAGCACGACGAGCAACGCGACGCCGACCGAATCGGCGAGGAGCGCTTCGTCCTCCGGCGCGATCTTCGTCGGGGTTCGCGCGTGCGCGTCTTCGTCGAGCGTCGCCTCGCGCCGCGATTTGCGCGAGCGCAACATGTCGAGACAAACGCGCGCGACGACCGTCGTGAGCCAGCCGCCGAGGTTCGCGACCTCGGTCGCGCCGTCACGGCTCGCGTGAATCCACGCCTCTTGCACCGCGTCCTCGGCCTCGGCCTTCGACCCGAGCATGCGATACGCGACCGCGCGAAGCCGCGGCCGGCTCTCTTCGAAACGTCGCGCCAAAAGGTCGGGCTCGGTCATCGTCACATTTCCTCTCCGGCTTCCGTCATCGCGTTGACGAATCGAAAGTCACCTTTGTGACCGAGGAGAGACTCATGCAAGCACGAATGAAGAACCCTGCCATGCTCCTGCCCGAGTTGATGCAGCCGCTGCAAACGGTCGGCGGCCTCGCCGGAAAGCATCTGCCCGCGAAAACGCTCGGGCTCGTCCACCTTCGCGCGAGCCAAATCAACGGGTGCAGCGTGTGCCTCGACATGCACTCGCACGCGATGAAGAAGTCGGGCGAGACCGAGGAGCGAATGAACGCCGTCGCCGGCTGGCGTCACGCGCCGTATTACACGGACGCCGAGCGCGCCGCGCTCGCGCTCACCGAAGCCATCACGCGTCTCGCGGATCGGGAGGACCCGGTGGCGGATGCGATCTGGCAAGAAGCGGCGCGACACTTCGACGAGCGCGAGCTCGCCGCGCTGGTCGTCCACATCGGCGTCGTCAACTTGTGGAACCGGCTGAACGTCGCGACGGCTCAAGTCGCCGGCTCGGTTCGCTGGGACGGATGAGGACGAGCGCGCCGAAGAGCCCGCCGAACGGGAGAACGATCGCGGTCGCGCCGATTCGTGCGTGAGCCGCGAACCCGGCAAATGCGCCCGTGACGTACGCGAGCCAAATGCCGAGCACCAATCGTGCGCGTGCGCCGGCGCCCGGGCGTTTCGATTTCACCCACGCGACCAGCGCGTCCGCGAACGTCACGAGCATGCCGGTGACGAAGGCGGTCTGCACGCGCCCGCCGCCGGCGCGACGAAACGACACCGCTTGAATGCCCATCGCGAGCGCGGGCATCGCGGCCGTGAGCCAGTGGAGCTCGCCGAACCGCGGAGTCGACGCGAGCAGTGCGAACGCCGCGAGCGCGAGCGCCTCGGCCACGAGCGCGAGGGCCTTCGAGCGATGCGCGCTCGCGAAGAGCGCCCCGACGATCGCGCCGAGCAGAAAGGCCGAGATGGGTAACGCGTGCCACGCCGAGCCGCTCAGCCGATGAGCCGCGATGCCGTTCGCGACGTCGATCGAGTTGCCCGTCATGTTCGCCGTGAAGAGGTGAAACAGCGTCACGTAGCCGATCGCGTCGACCGAGCCCGCGACGAGACCGAGGAGAAGCACGAGCGTCCGCGAGGTTGGCATCGACCGTGAATGACCTTCGGAGGCAAACCAAATACCCGAGGAAATCATGAGCCAGACTGTCAGCGACTTCGTGCTCGAGCGACTTCACCAATGGGGAGTGCGCCGCATCTACGGCTTTCCGGGTGACGGCATCAACGGGATCATGGGCGCGTTTCGCGGACGCGAAGCGGAGATCGAGTTCATCCAAACGCGGCACGAGGAGATGGCCGCGTTCATGGCCTGCGCGCACGCGAAGCTCACCGGCGAGGTCGGCGTCTGCTTGGCGACGTCGGGTCCCGGCGCGATTCACTTGCTCAACGGTCTCTACGACGCGGCGATGGATCACCAGCCGGTCGTCGCGATCGTCGGCCAGCAAGATCGCATGGCGATGGGCGGCGCGTATCAGCAAGAGGTCGATCTCAAGAACCTCTTCAAGGACGTCGCGCGCGAGTTCATCGAGGTCGCGAACACGCCGCAGCAGATGAGGCACCTCATCGATCGCGCGGTGCGCATCGCGCTCGCCGATCGCTGCGTCACGTGCGTCGTCGTGCCGAAAGACATTCAAGAGATGGAGTACCAAGAGCCGCCGCGCACGCACGGCAGCGTCCACTCGGGCGTCGGTTACAACCCGCCGCGCATCATCCCGCGCGACAACGATCTGCGTCGCGCGGCCGATCTCCTCAACTCCGGCCAGCGCGTCGCGATGCTCGTGGGCGCCGGCGCGCTCCAAGCGTCCGACGAGGTCGCGAGCCTCGCCGAAAAATTGGGCGCGGGCGTCGCGAAAGCGCTCCTCGGCCGCACCGTGCTGCCAGACACGCTCCCGTACGTCACCGGCCCGATCGGCCTCCTCGGCACCAAACCGAGCTGGCGCATGATGAACGAGTGCGACACCTTCCTCATGATCGGCACGAGCTTTCCGTACGCGGAGTTCTTGCCGAAAGAAGGCCAAGCGCGCGGCGTCCAGATCGACATCGATGGGCGCCTCCTCGGCATGCGCTACCCGAACGAGATCAACCTCGTCGGCGACAGCAAAGAGACCGTGCGCAAGCTCCTTCCGATGATCGAGCAAAAGCGCGAGCTCAAATGGCAGCAGGGCATCGAGCGCGACATGGACGATTGGTACAAGCTCATGGACGAGCGGGCGCACACCAAGGCCAACCCGATCAACCCGCAGCTCGTGTTCTTCACGCTCTCGCCGAAGCTCCCCGAGGGCGCGATCGTCACGACCGACTCGGGCTCGTCGACGAACTGGTGGGCGCGCGATTTGAAAATGCGCAAAGGCATGCGCGCGACGCTCTCGGGCAACCTCGCGACGATGGGATGCGGCGTGCCGTATGCGATCGCGGCGAAGTTCGCGCACCCCGAGCGGCCCGTCATCGCGTGCGTCGGCGACGGCGCGATGCAGATGAACGGCATGGCCGAGCTCCTCACCGTCGCGAAATACTGGAAAAAATGGGCCGATCCGCGCTTCGTCGTGCTCGTGCTCAACAACCGCGATCTCAACCAAGTCACTTGGGAGATGCGCGCGATGAGCGGCGATCCGAAGCTCGAAGCCTCGCAGGACATTCCCGACTTCAGGTACGCCGACTTCGCGAAGCTCATCGGCCTCGACGGCGCGCGCATCGAAAAGCCCGAGGAGCTGGACGACGCGTGGGACCGCGCGCTCGCCTCGGACAAGCCGTTCGTCTTCGAGGCGTTCACCGATCCGGACGTGCCGCCGCTCCCGCCGCACATTCGATTGAAGCAGGCCAAGGCGTTCGCGTCGTCGCTCTTCAAGGGCGACCCGAACGAGATGGGCATCATTCGTCAGTCCATCCGGACGATGTTCCCGGGCGTGGCGGAGAAAGTCTGATGCGGCTCGAGCTCGACGACCTGCCGGGTTACGAAAAAATACCGGCGGTCGAGATCCCCGACGACAACTTGATGGGCGTCTGGGAGCCGAAGCGCATCCCGGGCGTCGACGAGCCGCGCGTGCTCCGTGAGGGTCTCGAGCACCCGCACGGCGCCGCGCGCCTCCGCGACGCGGCGCGCGGCCGAAAAAACGCGCTCCTCGTGATCGACGACGGCACGCGGAGCACGCCGATGGATCGCATTCTGCCGAGCGTCATCGACGAGCTCCACGCCGCCGGGATCGAAGACGCGCAGATCCGAATTCTCACCGCGCAAGGCACGCACAGAAAAATGAGCGACGGCGAGCTCGCCAAAAAACTCGGCGCGCTGATGGGCCGCTACGAAGTGCACCAGCACGACTGGAAGAAATCGCGGCTCCACGATTTCGGAAAGACGACCGACGGCACGCCCGTCCGCGCGAACGCGCTGCTCGTCGACTCGGACTTCATCGTCGGCGTCGGCGCGATCGTCCCGCACCGCGTGAAGGGCCTCAGCGGCGGCGCGAAGATCATTTTTCCCGGTGTTTCCGGGCCCGAAATGATGGAGCGCCAGCAGTGGGAAGCCTCGATGCAAATGTCCGAGACGGTCATGGGCGTCCCCGAAAATTCGATGCGGCTTCGCATGGAGGAAGCGGCGAAGATGGCCGGGCTCGCGTACATCGTGAACGTCGTCTCCGAATGCAGCGGCAAGATCGCCGGCTGTTTCGTGGGCGATCCCGTCGCGGCGCACCGCGCGGGCAGCGTGCTCTCGCGCGAGATCAACGCGGCGCGCATGCCGCGTCGCGCCGACATCGTGATCATCGACTCGTACCCGGCGGACCGCGATCTTTGGCAGTCCGCGAAGGGTTTCTACGCAGGCACGATGGCGGTGCGTGACGGCGGCACGCTCGTCATGATCAGCCCGAACCCCGAAGGCGTCGCGAGCAATCACCCGAACTTGCTCGAGATCGGTTACCGCCCGCACGCCGAGCTCGTCGCGATGGTGCAGAAGGGCGGCATCGACGATCTCGTCGGCGTCGCGATCCTCGCCGACGTCGCGCAGATCATCGACAAGGCCGATTGCATCCTCGCGTCGCCGGGCGTGAGCGCCAAAGACTGCAAGAAGCTCGGCCTGCGTCACGCGCACGACGGCGCGCGCGCGCTCGAGATGGCGCTCGAAAAGCAAGGCGCGAAGGCGTCGATCGCCGTGCTCCGTCACGGCGGTCACATTTTGCCGCTCGCCGACGCGCGCGCCGCCGCCGCGCTTCAGATGACGAGCGCCGCGGGCTCGGTCTGAAACGGGCTCAGCACCTCGCAGCCCTCGGGCGCGACCGCGATCATGTCGCCGTGTCGCATCCCGTAGAGGCCGCGGCGGTAGCAGCCGGGCTCGATGTTGAACGTCATGCCCGCTTCGAGCACGTCTTTCGAGATCGGGTGGAGGCGCGGCAGCTCGTCGTGATCGATCGCCGCGAAGCCGACGCCGTGTCCCGTCGGCGTGCGGAACTCCGGACCGAAGCCGTACGCCTCGAGGACGGCGCGCGCCGCCGCGTCGACTGCGCGCGCTTCCACGCCCGGCGCGACGTGCGCGATGGCCGCGGCGCGCGCGGCCGCGATCGCTTCGAGACGAATCACGAGCTCGCTCTCTTTTCCGAGAACGTACGTGCGCGTGAGATCGGTCCAGAAGCCGCCGATGACCGAGTTGCAGTGCACGATGACCACGTCGCCGCGCTCGATCCTGCGCGAGCGCGTCCGTTGATACGCGCGATTCGACTCGGCGGCGTTCGCGCCGGACATGCAGTAGAAAAAAGCGCGGCCGCGCGCGTCGCCCGGGATGCCGCTCTCGAACGCCGCCTCGAACGCCGAGGCGACGTCGCGCTCGGTCAGGCCGGGGCGGATCGCGGCGACGCCTTGCTCGTACGCCGCGCGCGCGACGGTCGCCACGGTGCGCATGTGCTCGAGCTCGGCGCGCGTCTTTCGCACGCGAAGACGCGCGAGCCACGCGTCGGCGTCGAAGAGCCGCGCACGCGGCGCGAGGTCATGGAGCACGGCGGGACCTGCCGCGCCGTAATTGAACTGCGACACGTACGTCGACGGCTCGAGCGAGCCCTCGGCTTCGTACGCGATCGTCTCCGCGCCGGCCACCTCGAGCGCTTTGCCCAGCGGCTCACGCACGGCCACAAGAGCACTCTCGAGCCGATCGAGGGACACCGCGCGAAACGTGTAGACTGCATCGGCCCAGCCCGTGGTGGCGGGCTCGAGCTCGTCCTCCGGCACGATCAAGAGCACGCGACCGTCCTTCGTCGCGACCGCCCACGCGTTGCCGACTACGGGCCAATGCCCGCTCAGCATCAGCACGTGCCGCGGCTGCGCGCACACGAGCGCATCGCACCGGTGTCGCACGAGCGCCTCGCGCACGGCCGAGATTCGATCCTCATCGCGCTTGCCGGAGTTCATACGGCATTTGCCTTGCACGGCATGCACCTGTCGGAGAAGAAATGACGGTCCATCTCGTCACGCTGCGGGAACAAAAAGAGACACGACGGTTCGAGCGCGAGCGCCGCGAAGAGCCCGATTTGGCGATCGACACGCGCAAGCTCGAGAAAGCTCTGGCGGAGGCGGTCGCCGGCGAGGTGCGCTTCAGCGACGGCGATCGCGCGCTCTACGCCACCGATGCGTCGAATTATCGTCAGCCGCCGATCGGCGTCGTCATCCCGAAGAGCGAGGACGACGTCGTGCGGGGCATCGAGGTGTGTCGACGATTCGGCGCGCCGATCGTTTCGCGCGGCGGAGGCACGAGCCTCGCGGGGCAGTCGTGCAATCACGCCGTCGTCTTCGACATGTCGAAGTACTTCAACGAGGTCGTCGAAATCGACGCGGCGAGGCGTCTCGCGCGCGTGCGCCCGGGCTGCGTGCTCGACGTGCTCCGCGACCAGACGCGAAAACAAGGTCTCACCTTCGGCCCGGACCCCGCGACGCACAGCCGCTGCACGGTCGGCGGCATGCTCGGAAATAATTCGTGCGGCACGCACTCGCTCCTCGCCGTGAAGAACGGCTTCGGCATGCGGACGAGCGACAACACGCACGAGCTCGAGGTGCTCACCTACGACGGCGTGCGCATCCACGTCGGCCCGACCTCGCCCGAGATGCTCGAGCAGATCATCCGCGAAGGCGGCCGTCGCAGCGAAATCTACCGGCGCATGAAGTCGATCGCCGATCGCTACGGCAACCTCATTCGCGAGCGCTACCCGAAGCTCCCGCGGCGCGTCTCGGGTTACAACCTCGACGAGCTCTTGCCCGAGCACGGCTTCCACGTCGCGCGCGCGCTCGTCGGGACCGAGTCGACCTGCGTGACGATCCTCGAGGCGACGCTCGCGCTCGTGCCCGAGCCGAAGAAGCGCTCGCTCGTCGTCCTCGGATACGACGACATGCTGACCGCGTGCGAAGATCTCTGCTTCATTCGCGAGCACCACCCGACCGCCTGCGAGGCGATGGATGATCTCCTCCTCGAGTGGGACAAGAAAAAAGGCGTGCAGCCCGACGCGCTCTCGCTCATCCCGGAAGGGAAGGGTTGGCTCTTCGTCGAGTTCGGCGGCGAGTCGAAGGAAGACTCCGACGGGCAAGCGCTCGCTCTCGTCGCGGCCCTGAAAAAGCGCCGCCCCTCGGTTCGCACCAAGCTCTTCGACAAGGAGGAGGAAGAAGAAAAAATCTGGAAAGTTCGCGAAGGCGGTCTCGGCTCGACGGCGTGGGTCGAAGGCCAGCCCGACACGTGGCCCGGTTGGGAAGACTCCGCGGTGCCGGTCGAGAACGTCGGTTCGTACTTGCGCGATCTGCGCGAGCTCATGGACAAGCACGATCTCCACCCGTCGCTCTACGGGCACTTCGGGCAGGGCTGCATTCACTGCCGCATCGGCTTCGATCTCTACACGAAGCCTGGCGTCGACGATTTCCACCGGTTCGTCTCTGAAGCGAGCGACCTCGTCACGCGCCACGGCGGCTCGCTCTCGGGCGAGCACGGCGACGGTCAAGCGCGCGCCGAGTTTCTGCCGAAAATGTACGGCGCCGAGCTGATGGAGGCGATGCGCGAGTTCAAACGCGCGTGGGACCCCGAGCACAAGATGAACCCGGGGAAAGTCATCGACCCGTACGCGATCACGACGCACCTCCGCATCGGCCCCGACTACGATCCGCCGCAGCCCGAGACGCACTTCCAGTACCCGGACGACAAGCACGCGTTTTCGCGCGCGGCGCTCCGCTGCGTCGGCGTCGGAGCGTGCCGCGACCACGGCGGCCAGACGATGTGCCCGAGCTACATGGTCACGCGCGAGGAAAAACACTCGACGCGCGGCCGCGCCCGCGTCCTCTGGGAGATGATGAACGGCGACGTCCTCGAAGACGGCTGGAAATCCGAACATGTGAAAGATGCATTGGATCTCTGTCTTTCATGCAAAGGTTGCAAACACGATTGTCCGGTGAACGTCGACATGGCGACGTACAAGTCCGAGTTTCTCTCGCATTATTACGAGGGGCGCTTGCGACCGCGTCACGCGTATGCCTTCGCGTACATCCATTTTTGGGCGCGACTCGTTCACGCGGTCCCGACGTTGCCTGCGCTCGTGAACTTGGTCGGGCGCGCGCCGGGGCTCTCGTCGATCGCGAAGCTCGCGGCGGGCATGGCGCAGCAGCGGAAAATCCCGCAGTTCGCGCCGGTTCGCTTCAAGCGGAGCTTCGCGCGGCGTCGCCCGCGCACCGCGAAGGGCAAGGAGGTCATCCTCTTCGCCGACACGTTCAATGATTTTTTCCACCCGGACATCGCGCACGCGGCGGCGGCGGTGCTCGAGCGCGCTGGGTTCGACGTCGTCGTGCCCAAGCAAGACATGTGCTGCGGGCGGCCGTTTTACGACTACGGCATGCTCGATCAAGCGAAGCGTCATTTGCGGCGCGTCATCGCGGTGCTCCGGCCGGCGCTCGAGCAAGGGACGCCCATCGTCGTCCTCGAGCCGAGCTGCGCCGCGGTTTTTCGCGACGAGCTCGTGAACCTCTTTCCGAACGACCGCGCCGCCAAACGGCTGCGCGAACAAGTCGTCTCGCTCGGAGAATTTCTCGAGAAGCACGACGTCGCGCTCCCCGAGCTCCCGCGCGCGGCGCTCGTGCACGGGCACTGTCACCAAAAGGCGCTCGACAAATTCGAGCCCGACAAAAAAGTGCTCGCGAAAATGAAGATCGACGCGAAGGCGCCCGACGACGGCTGCTGCGGCATGGCCGGCTCCTTCGGGTTCGAGCCGGGCGAGCACTACGACGTCTCGGTGAAATGCGGCGAGCGCGTGCTCTTGCCCGAGGTGCGTAAGGTGTCCGACGAGACCTTGATCCTCGCGGACGGGTTTTCGTGCCGCACGCAAATCGAACAAGAAACGGATCGTCGCGCGCTGCATCTCGCGCAAATCGTCGACCTCGCGCAGAGCGGGGGCCTCCACCAAACCGGCCGCGCCGAGGCGACCGTCGAGCGTCGTCGCAAGCGCGCACATCGTCGCGCCGAAACGCGCGCGCTCGTCGCGCTCGGCGCGGTCTGCGCGGCGGCGCTCGCCACGACCCTCACGATCGGAAGGAAATAGAAATGGATCAGAAGAAGCCTGAAGTCGTGGTCGTCACCGGAGCGTCGGGCGGCGTGGGTCGCGCGGTCGCGCGCGAGTTCGCCAAACGCGGCGCGCACGTCGGCTTGCTCGCGCGCGGCGCCGAAGGTCTCGAGGGCGCCAAGCGCGAAGTCGAGCAGCTCGGCGGCAAAGCGCTGGCGATCCCGACCGACGTGAGCCGCTACGACGACGTCGCCGAGGCGGCCGCCGAGGTCGAACGCCAATTCGGCGCCATCGACATTTGGATCAACGACGCGATGGTCTCGATCTACGGCCCGTTCTTGAAGGTGACGCCGAAGGAGTACCAGCACATCACCGACGTCACGTATCACGGGCAAGTTTGGGGAACGCGCGTCGCGCTCGAGCGCATGGTGCCGCGCAATCGCGGGCACATCGTGCAAGTCGGCTCGGCGCTCGCGAAGCGCTCGATCCCGCTGCAGTCGGCGTATTGCGGCGCGAAGCACGCGATCGACGGGTTCACCGAGTCGGTGCGCACCGAGCTCATTCACATGAAGTCGAAGGTCGTGCTCACGGTGGTGCAGCTCCCCGCGGTCAACACGACGCAGTTCGAGTGGACGCGCAACAAGATGTCGAAGAAGCCGCGCCCGGTGGGCAAGATTCACCAGCCCGAGATCGCCGCGCGCGCGATTCACTGGGCCGCGCACACCAACCGAAAAGAAATGTGGGTCGGCTGGCCGACGGTCGAGTCGATCGTGGGCGAACGCGTCATGTCGGCGCTGCTCGATCGGTACCTCGCGAAGAAAGCGTGGAAAGGGTCGATGCGAAAAGAGCCGGCCGACCCGCGCGCGCCGGACAATTTCTGGAAGCCGGTCGGGCGCGACATGGGCTCGCATGGACCGTTCGACGACAAGGCCTCGAAAGTCTCGTCGCAGGTCTGGCTCGACGAGCACCGCGCGATCGTCGCGCTCGCCGGTCTCGGCGTGGCCGCCGCCGGCGCGCTCGCCATCGGCAAGGCGTTTGGCTAGTCGGCAGCTCGCACCGGCGCCGACGATCGTCCCAGCGCTGCGAGCAAAAAGCGGCAGCGAGAACCTCGCGGCGGGGCCGCAGCTGGCAGCGTCGGGCGGCCGGTGATATCGCCGTGCCGCATGCCGGCCTCGCACCTTATCTCTTGGACTGAAACCGGCGCTCGAGCTCGGGCAGCGTCTTCGCGGCGGTGTAGAGCGGCGAGAGATTGCGATCGCAGATGACGTATTCGAACGAGCCGTCGTCGCCGTGGATCTTCACGGCGAGGAGACCGCCGGGGATCGGCCGCGAGACGATCGCGCGGCCCGAGGTGTGCTCGATCACGTCGAACCCCGCCGCGACTTCGTCGTCGGTGATGCGTTCGGCGTAGCGCAACTCGCCCATCTGCTCAATCCTTACACTGCGTGGCGCGCGGAGCGATGTGGCATGTTGCCACGCACCCCGTTGTCACCCAATGGGATGCACATGACTTTCGAGGAGCTCATCGGTTCGATCGCGAACGAGGCGTCGCCTCCGTCGGGCATTTCGCCGGCCCTCCGCGCGCTTTGGCTCGTCCGCAAAGGAGACTGGGACGGCGCGCATCGCGTCGCGACGGACGTCGACGACGCGAACGGCGCGCGCATCCACGCGCATTTGCACCGCGTCGAGGGCGATCTCTCGAACGCGGGCTACTGGTATCGGCGCGCAGGCGTCGCGCCGTTCGATGGCTCGCTCGACGCCGAGTGGGAAGCGATCGCGCGCGCGCTCACCTCAACCGCGAAGTGACTCGAGATCGCGCAAGAGCTCGCTGAACGCGATCGGACCGATTTCGCCGAGCGGAATTTGTTTCTCCGGTCGCCAGCCGTCGCCGCCTTTCGCGATGGTGACGCCGCCGAGCTTTTGCTCGGGCGCCTCGCTCACCATGCCGGTGAAAATTCCGGGGTCGAGGTCGAGCCACGCGACGCGCTCGCCGCCGAGCGGTTTTTCGTACCAGCAGACGACGCCGCCGTCTTGCGGAGGTCCACGCCGCCAGCCGCGGTGATCGAGCCCGAGCACTTTCCCGGTCGGCACCGTCAAGCCGACGACGCGCTCGAGCTTCGTCGCCGCTTTTTCTTTTTCGGTCGGCGTCGCGATTTCGCGCGAGAGCTGGGCGAACGGTTGCAAGATTTCGTAGTCCCCGAACACTTGGCCCCAGCTCGCGGCTTGCGCGTCGTCGAGCTCGAGGCGGTGCACGATGCCGACCTCGGCGCCGTCGGGGAGATCGTAGGCGTCGTCTTTCGCGCTCGCGAGCGAGCGATCCTCGGCGACGCGGAACGTCGACGCGAGCTTGCCCGCGCGATCGTAGACGCCCCAGACGAGCCGCCGGACGATGTGAAAGAGCAGCGGATGCTCGAGGAGGAACTGCCGATAAACGTCGACGCTCCAGCGGCGCTGCGTGCACATCGCGACCTCGAGGCGGAGGAGCTGGGAGCCGGCGATCGTCTTCGCGTCTTTTTTGAGCGCCTTCCACGTCTCGGTCGCGGCCTTGGACTTTTCGGCGTCGTCGCTTTGCTTCGGTTTCGGCAGATCGGGGACGCGCTTGCCGGCTTCGTCGAGCACGGCGGGCTTGAGCGTCTCGTCGAAGACGACGCGGAACTTCCGCGGGCCGAAATCGAGCGCGAGCGAGCCATCGTCGTCGAGCCCGAGATCGGGCACCAGGCGATCGGCGAGCTCCTCGGCGCTGAGGCCGCGCGCTTCGGCGATCTGATCGATTTTCTCGCGCGCTTTTTCTTGGAGGCCTTTGAACTTGAGCTTTTGCGCGATGCCGTGAAGATGCATGAGCGCGACGTCGGTGCCGATGCGCGCGAGGACGTCGAGGCCGGTGACCGCGCGCGCGTGCGCGGCTTCGCCCGGCCACGCGCGGACGAGCGGCGTGAGCTTGCGCGCGCATTCGTCGTCGCCGAAATGCGCCATCGCCAAAAACGCCCACTGCTCTTTCGAGGGCGCGCCCGCGACGAGCCACGCTTGGAACAAATCCCACGCGAACTCGGCGAGCGAGCGCGCGTCGCACGCTTCTTTCACCTCGGCGATGCCGGGGTAGGGATCTTCGATCGTCGAGAACGCGAGCATCGTGCCGAGCGCGTCGACGGCCGCGACCGGAAGCGCCTTCGCGCGTCCCGCGAGGAGCGGCGGCGTCACCGCGCCGGCGTTCCAGAACGCCGGCATCTTCGGCAGCTTGCTCGGGAAGGTGAAGAGCGGATCGAAATCGAGCACGTCGCGCACGGCCGATTCCGCGTCGGCGCCGAAGCGCTTCGCGATCCTCTCGACGACGTCGCGATGCGCTCGCGCGACGAATCGCAGCGCAGTCTCGGCGAGCTCGCGCGCTTTCCCGGCCGGGCCGACCGCGGCCGGCACGAGGCCGATCGCTGCGGCTTCGGGGTGATGCGTGAGCCAATCGATCGCGTGCGGCTTGCCCTTCTTCAGACGAACGAGCGCGTCGGCCATGTGCGTCGCGACGCGCGGCGAGTCGACGCGCGCGAGCACCTCGGCCCCGGTGACGCCGTCGACCTCTCGCGCGAACCGCAAAACGAAATCGAGGATCGGCAGCTCGTGGCGCGCGAGCAGCACGTCGGCGACGCCGTAGTACGACCAGTTGAAGCGCCCGAGGTCGAGCGACGGCGCGAGCGCGAGCAAATCGGCGACCGGGAGCTGCGCCAAAATGGATGCATTCTGCATATTCCAGGAGCGCTCGTTCGGCGCGGGCGCCGACGCGCTCACGGCGCGCACCTTGTCGAGCGTCTTCTTGTCTTTGCTCTCGGCGAGCCAACCTTCGCGCGCGCCGAGCTTGTCGCGCTCGCCGGGCCGCCAGTCGATTTTTTCTTCGAAGGCGAGCGGCGTGAGCCCCGTGACGACGCGCGGCGGGGCCAGCTTTTTTTTCGTCGTCCACGGCGGCTCGCGGAGCACGCGCGGGAGCTCGCTCGGGTCGGCTTCGGCGACGTTGGCCGCGCTCTCGAGCGAGTCGAGCACGGCGCGCGCGGCCGGGGCGAGCGCGTCTTTGATTTTTCGGGCGAGCTCCGGATGCGACGCGACGATCGGGCGGAGAAGCGATTTCGCGGTGTCCCCGTTCGCGCCTTTTTGCGTGGCGACGTGCGCCAAGCGCTCGAACGAGAGCTCGGGATGCGCCGTGAGATATTCGGCGGCGATCGGGCGAAGCTCTTTCGACCCGAGGCTGCCGAGGAAGAGCTCTGTGACCTCGTCGGTCACGATCAATGCGACGGCCTCGGCCAGCGACCGCACGCGGTCGGCGCCGCCGACGCCCGCCTCTTTCACGAGCGGAACGAGCAGCTCCGCCGCGCTCGGACCGAACCGCGCGACGACATCGAAGCGGATCGCGTCGACGCCGGCGACGACGGTCCACACGTGCGGGCTCGTTCGCGCGATCGCCGCCTTCACGTCGTCGATGCTCTCGAGCCCCAAAAGGAGCGGCCAAAACCACGCCGGGAGGCCGTGCGGCGTCGGCGTTCCGATCGCGACGTCGGCGTCGGCTTTGCACCAGGCGGGATGCGCGAGCGCCGCGGCGAATCCCGCGCGCGCGGGCACCGACGACTTCGCGCGAAGCTCGGAGGCGAGCGCGACGAGCTCGGCGTGCTCGGCCTCGGACGCGAGCACGTCGGCGAGTCGGAGCGCGCGCCACGGCGGCTCGCCGCGCACCCGCCACCACTCTTGCTCGCCCGCGTCGGCGCCTGCCGTGAGCACCGCGACGTGATCGTCGTGCTTCGCGCTCGTCGCGAGCTCGCTCGAACGGGCGTAGGCACGAAACGCAAACGCGGCGCCCTCCGCCGCGATCCAAAAGCGCACGAAGTCAGCGCTTCGATCGTCGTCGTTCCAACTCAGTGGTTTCCCGATGAGCGCGAACGCGGCGGCTTGCGTCTCGAGATCGAGCTTTTCGGGCGCGCTCGTTTCGGCAAAGAGCGCTCGAACCGCCGTGATTTTGTCGCGATCCGCGTTCGGACGCTTGAGGCCTTTCGCGAGCAGCGCGTCGTAGCCTTGCGCCGCTTTGCGAATCGTGGCGTACGTCGCGCGCGCATCCGGCGCTCGCGGCGTCACGAGCGACGAGCCACGAATCGGCGCAATCGCACGGAGCGCCGAGTCGGTCCACGCGACGGAATCGATCACCGAACGCGGCGGCGGATTCGGAGTCGACGGCGGATTCGGATTCGGAGACGGAGTCTGCGGCGGATTCGGAGACGGAGAGGGAGTCGGAGACGGAGTCGGAGTCGGAGCCGGCTTGGGCGCGACGGCGGCGAGCGTTCCGGATGCGGCGACCTCGGCGTAGCCCTTCTTCGTTTTCTCTTTGACGAGCTTGTCGTGCTCGGCGGTCGCCTTCTCCGCCGATGCGAATTCTTTGGTCTGCGTTTGCCCGTTCGTCCCGATGCGACCGAAGCGCACGGTGAGCGCGTTCCCCTCGACGTCGACCTCCCAAAACTTGTTGCTCGTCCCCTCGCTCAGCTCGAATCGGCGCATGCCGCGAGGCTAACGCTAGGCCATCGCCGGTGCGATCGGATTTCCGCCGTCGGTGATCGTGATCGGCCGCCCGACCGGCGTCGTGACTTGCTCGCGCGGATCGAGGCCCATGAGCGACGCGCAAGTCGCCAGCAAATCGGGCACGCCGTACGCGGTGCCGGCGACGTTTTCGCCGCCTGCGTCGGTCGCGCCGACGAGACCCGGCCGCGTGCCGCCGCCCGCGAGCATCGCCGACCAAGCTTTGGGATGATGATCGCGCCCCTCGCGCGCGTTGATTTTGGGGCTGCGACCGAAGTCGCCGAGCCACACGACGAGCGTCGACGCGAGCATGCCGCGCCGATCGAGATCGTCGACGAGCGCGGCGACCGCCGGATCGACGATGCCGAGCTGCTTGCCGACGCGATTGAAATTGTCTTGGTGCGTGTCCCACCCGTCTTGCACGACCTCGACGAACCGCACGCCGGCCGACACGAGCCGCCGCGCGACGATGCACCCGCGCCCGAAATCGGTCTCGCCATACGCCGTCTTCACCGCCTGCGGCTCGTCGGAATGATCGAACGCCGACAGATCGGCCGAGCCCATGAGCGACGTCGCGCGCGCGTAGACGGCGCGGCGCTCGGCGACCATCGGCGAGCCGCTCCGCTCGGCGAAGCGCTGCTCGGCTTGCGCGAGGAGAGCTTGGCGTCGCGCGAAGCGATCGCTCGAGGTCGCGGGCGTGACGTCGTCGGGCGGCGCGCCTGCTTTGAGCACGACGAACGGCCCGTTCGATACGCCGAGAAATCCCGCGCCGTAGCTCGGCCCGCCGATGGACACGAACGGCGGGAGCCCATTTTGCGGACCGCCGATTTTTTTCGCGACCCACGCGCCGAGCGACGGGTGCACGAGCGTCGGCGTCGGCGCGTAGCCGGTGTGCATCAAATATTCGGCGCGCTGATGATTGCCTTCGCGGCTCGTCATCGAACGAACGACCGTGAGCTTGCGCGCGACGCGCGCGAGGCTCGGCATGTGCTCGCTGATCTGGAGGCCCCGCTGCGACGTGCGGATCGCTTTCGTCGGTCCGCCGTTCGGATGCCTCGGCTTCGGGTCCCACGTGTCGAGGTGGCTCGGTCCGCCGTTCATCCACAAGAGGATCATCGCCTTCGCTTTGGCGGGTCGGGCGTCGGCACGCGCCGCGCGCTCGAGCATCGCCGAGAAAAACGCGCTCGCTCCGAGGATCAAAAAATGTCGTCTCTGCATGATCGAGCCTCAGTGATTCAAAACGAACTCGGACGAGTTGAGGAGCGTCCACATCAAGTCTTCGACCGCGGCGATCTTCGGATCGCGCGTCTCGGGCACGCGGCGAAATGGGCCGGGCGTTTTTCGATCGACGACCTCGGGCGCGGACACCGGCGGCGGGTCGGCGAAGTATTTCGTCCACGACGCCAGCTCGTCGGCGGTCGGCGGACGCGACACGGTTCGCAGATAGAGCGCTTCGATCTTCTTGTCGGCGCTCATGTCGCTCCGCGCGATGCGCGCGACCGCCGTTCCGGGTAGCGCGGTCGACCCGCCGGCGACGAGGCGCCCGTTCAGCTGCACGAGCGCCTGCGTGATCGTTCCCTCGAACGACTGCTCGTCCGACTCTTCGTCGACGTCGAACACGAACCCGTAGAGCTGCCGGAGCCGCTCGGTGAGCGCGTCGACGTCGAAACGTCCCATGCGACGGAGCGCATCGTCGATGCCCGTCGCGTCGATGAGCGCGTCGAGCATCTCGTTCGGTCCGAGCGGCGTCGCGCGAAAACGGCTCCACAAAACCGGGCTCGCCGAGCTCGTCGAAAGTCCGTACGCGCGCGCCAGCGCGATGGTGCGAATGAGTCGCTTCCAGTCGTAGCCGTGCGTCGCGAAATCTTTCGCGAGCGCCTGCTCGAGCTCGGGCGCGTCGGCGGGATTCGACGGCCGCACGTCGTCGACCGGATCGACGAACCCGCGCCCGAGAAAATGCCCCCACATGCGGTTCACCGCTTCGACCGCGAACGCCGGGCTCGTCGTGATCCATTTCGCGATCGACTCTCGCGGGTCATCGGTCATCGGCGTGCCGTCGAGCGCGGTCGGCTCCGCGCGGCCGATGTCCACCAAATCGGGGTTTCGCATGAAGCGCGGCAGCGGCCGATCGATGTCGCGCACGATCGCGCGCTTCTGTCCCTTCTGCATCAGGCCGTCGAGCGGGAGCGTTTGCGCGCGCATGAAGCACGCGGCGAACTGGCGGAAGTCTTTCTGCGTCCACTTTTCGGTCTTGTGATCGTGGCACTGCGCGCACTGAATCTGAACGCCGAGGAAGGTCTTGCTCGCGTTGCCCGCCCAGTCTTGCGGCGTGTCGCGATATTTGAGGACCCAGTCGACCGCGCCGTTCACGGGCTCGGGGCTCTTTTCGATCGCACGCTCGGCCTCGCTCATCGATTTCGGTCGCGGCCCGCCGGGCGAGTTTTGTCCGGTCGCCGTCACGAGCGCGTAGACCATGCGATCCCACGGCGTGTTCTTGGCGAACGCGTCGCGCAGCCAGAGACGAAACGCGAACCGATCGATGTCGGCCGCGCGCGCTTGGCCCATGAGCTGGTCTTCCCAATAATCGGCCCAGTGCTCGGCGTAGTCGGGCGAGGCGAGGAGCTCGTCGACGAGCTTGGCGCGTTTGTTCGGCGAGCGGTCGGCGAGAAACGAGACGACGCGCTCGGGCGGCGGGATCGTGCCGACGATGTCGACGTACGCGCGGCGAAGGAACGTCGCGTCGTCGGCAGCCGCGGCGGGCGTGACGCCTTTTTCGGTCCACGCTTTTTCGAGCATCGCGTCGACGTCGCGCGGCCCGAAGTCGGGGGGCGCGGGCGCGCGCACGGTCGCTGCCGCCTGCGGCGCTCGCGCGGCAGGTCCCGCGTGATTGCACCCGACGAACGCGGCAACCGCGGATAGGACGAGCGCTCCTGCGAGCGTTCCGTTTCTCATGCGCTCGTTGGACGGTAGCGCGGTTCGCTTTATTCCGCCGGGAAACGCAGCGTCCGCGCGCCGCGCGCGGCTCGCCCGAGGAGCTCGGCGAGGCGCGCCGCCGTAGCGCCCGGCGTGCGCGGCACGAGGAGCCAAAACGCCGACGGCGGAAAGAGCCGCGTCACGTCGCGCATGCGAACGCCCGCAGCACGCGGCACCGATCGCGGCAAGAGCGACAGAAACCCGACGCCGAACCCGCGCCGCGCGTACGCGAGCGCCGCGGCGCGCCCATCGACCTCGAGCGCGACGCGGGCGCCGAGCGGCGCGAGCGCGCTCATGACGCGCCGCCGCGTGGCCGACGCTGCGCTGTAGAGGACGAGCGGGTGGCTCGCGAGATCGCGGAGCCGCACCGTGCGCGCGCGGCCGATCGTGTGCTTTCGCGGCGCGGCGATCCAAAGCCGGTCGCGTCCGAGGAGAGTCGCGTCGAGCTCGCGCGGCCATCGCCGCTCGAAAGGCGCGCCGCGCGCGACGCCGAGATCGATCTCGCCGGCGACGAGACGCGCGACGCACTCTTCGGTCCCGAGCCGACGCACGGCGACCGTCACGTGCGGATGCTCGCGCCGCAGCGCCGCGAGGGCCGCGGGCAAGAGATCGCTCGACACCGCCTCGGTGCACCCGATGACGACGCGCTCCGGCGGCGCGACGTGCGTGCGGACCGCGCCCGCGAGCTCGACGAGCTCCGCGCAGACGCCGCGAACGCGCGCCCCGAGCGGCGAGAGGCGGAGCTCACGCCCGCGGCCTTGTACGAGCACGCCCCCGGCAAAATCGGCCAACGACTGCGTGCGCCGGCGGAGCACGCTCGGATCGAGCCGGAGCTTTCGCGCCGCGCGCTCGAACGCGCCCGCGCCCGGGACCTCGATTTCGGCCGACAGCACACCGAACGCTCGGGCGTGCTCGACCAAATCCCCCGGAAAACGTGCCGCCGATGCGCCAAATCCAATCATGCAAATAGTGCCTGAATCATGGACACAAGTTGCAGAGACTGCAACTCGAAACGCTCGAGAGTGCACGGCGCGTTACCTCGTCGTCGAGGACCGCGACGGAACGTTCTATCTGCCCGCTGGCCGCGTGGCGGCTTATGCTCCGCGCGAATGAAGATGAAAGCGATCCGCGTTCGCCAATTCGGCGGCCCCGAAGTTCTGGTGCTCGAAGAGGTCGACGTACCCGAGCTCGGAGAGAAGCAAGTGCTCGTCCGCGTGCACGCGGCAGGCGTGAACCCGGCCGACACGTACGCGCGGAGCGGAGGCGGCTCGGCGAAGCCGGAGCTCCCGTACACGCCCGGAAGCGACGCGGCGGGCGTGGTCGAAGCGGTTTCGCCGGGCGTGCTGCACGTGAAGCCGGGCGATCGCGTGTATACTGCACGCACCATCTCGGGCGCGTACGCCGAGCTCGCGCTCGCGTCGGCCAAGCAAGTCCATCCGCTGCCCGAGCGCGTCTCGTTCGAGCAAGGCGCGGGTCTCTACGTTCCGTACGGCACGGCGTATCGCGCGCTCCGCCAAATCGCGCACGTGCGCGCGGGCGAGAGCGCGCTCGTCCACGGCGCGAGCGGAGGCGTCGGCATCGCGGCGCTCCAATTCGGCCGCGCGATGGGCCTCACGCTCCTCGGCACCGCGGGCTCGGAAAAAGGGCGCGAGCTCGCAAAGCGCGAAGGCGCGCATCACGTCTTCGATCACCACGATCCGAAATATCGCGACGCGATCCTCGCGGCGACGAACGGTCGCGGCGTGGACGTCATCCTCGAGATGCTCGCCGACGTGAACCTCGGCCACGACCTGCAAATGCTCGCGCCGCGCGGGCGCGTGGTCGTCATCGGCAGCCGCGGCGACGTCACGCTCACGCCGCGCGATCTCATGACGCGCGACGCATCCATTCACGGCATGCTTTTGTGGAACGTCCCCGAGGTCGACGAGATCGAAATCCACGCGGTCCTCGCGACCGGCCTCGAAGAAGGCGTCCTCCGCCCCGTCGTCGGCAAAGAGCTCCCGCTCGCCGAAGCCGCCCGCGCCCACCGCGAGATCCTCGAGCCCGGCGCCTACGGCAAAATCGTGCTGATCCCTTGAGAGAGAGAAAACAAGAAGATCGAAAGATCAGAAGCCGAGAGAGAGAGATTTTGGTTTTTGTTTTCCAACAAAAAATCCTTCTCTTCCCCTTCGGGTCTTCCGATCTTCTGTTTCTCTGCCGGAGCGTTCAGACGGTAGCGAACGCGGCGTCGCTGATATCCAGCGGCGAGCGGTCTTCTTCGTTCATCTGCCGCGCGAGCGTCTCGACGCTCGGGAGCACGGCGGCGGCGTAGTAACGAGCGGCCGCGATTTTTCCTTCGTAGAACGTCTTGTCTTTGCCGCTGAGCTTTTCGTGCGCGATCACCGCGCCCTCGAGGAGCAGCCACGCGACGCAGACCTCGCTCATCATCTCGAGGAAGCGGTTCGCGAAGAGCGGCACCATGTCCATCTTGCCCGTCTGAAACCACGTGAGGAGCTTCATCGCGCTTCCGCCGAGCGCCTCTTGCGCGGTGCCGAGCGTCTTCGCGTTGGGACCGATGGCCGGATGGTCCTTGTATTTTGCAACGAATTTCCCGACCTCACCGAGGAACGCCTGGAGGTTCGCGCCGCCTGCCTGGCCGAGCTTGCGCCCGACGAGGTCCATCGACTGAATGTGGTTCGTGCCCTCGTAGATGCTGAAAATCTTCGCGTCGCGGCAGTACTGCTCCGCGGGGTAATCGCGCGTGTAACCCGCGCCGCCGTAGGTTTGGATCGCCGTCTCGCATACGCGAAACGCCTGGTCCGACCCGTACGCTTTGAGCAGCGGCACGAGCAAGTCGACTTGGCCTTGGTGATACGCCTTGTCCTCGTCGGTCTTCGCCGTCTCCGCGCGATCGAGGTGATTGGTGAGCTTGATCGCGAGCGCGCGGATGCCTTCGACGCGCGCTTTCATGTCGATGAGCATTCGCCGCACGTCGGCGTGCTCCAGAATCGCGACGCGAGGCGCCGTCGGATCTTTCCAGTGCGTGATCGACGAGCCCTGCTTTCGCTCGCGCGCATATTCGAGCGCGTTCAAATACGCGCTCGACGCGACCGCGATGCCCTGCACGCCGACCGCGATGCGCGCGCCGTTCATCATCATGAACATCTGCGGCATGCCTTTGTTGATCGACGCGTCGCCGCCGACGGGCCAGCCGATACATTTGCCGTTCTCGCCGAAGTTGAGCACGCAGGTCGCCGACCCGTTGATGCCCATCTTGTGCTCGATGGTCCCGAGCGACACGTCGTTGTACGTCCCGTCGGCGCGAACGCGCGGCACGATGAAGAGCGTGAGGCCTTTGGTGCCGGCCGGCGATCCATCGGCGCGCGCGAGCACGAGGTGCACGATGTTCTCGGCGAGATCGTGATCGCCGCCGGAGATGAAAATCTTCGTGCCTTGGATCGCGTAGCTCCCGTCGCCGTTCGGCTTCGCGGTCGTGCGCGCCGAGCCGACGTCGCTGCCGGCGTGCGCTTCGGTGAGGCACATCGTGCCGCCCCACGTGCCGCCGAACATGCGTGCACAATACAACTGTTTTTGCTCGGGCGTTCCGAACGCCGCGATGACCTCGGCCGCGCCGAACGCGAGCCCCGGGTACATGTTGAACGCGGCGTTCGAACCGGAGAGCATTTCTTCGACGAGGATCTGCACCGTGTGCGGCGCGCCGGCGCCGCCGTGCTCGGGCTCGACGCCGATCGATTTCCAGCCGGCTTCGTAGAGCTTTTTCCAAGCGTCCTTGAAGCCCTTCGGCGTGATGACGCGCCCGTCGTCGATGCTGCAGCCTTCGTGATCGCCGGTCGCGTTGAGCGGCCCGGTGACCTCGCGCACGAACCGGTAGCACTCGGTGAGCGAGCTCTTCACCTCGTCCTCGCCCCACGCTTCGAACGGCGCCTTGCCGAGGATCTCACCGACCTTGAACTGCTCGAACAGCAGAAACTGAAACTCGCGCAGATCGGCTTTGTAGCGGTTGATGGCCTGGATGGGTTTCGGTGCGGTCACTCAGGTCTTTTGGAGCCTTTGTTGCGATGCGTCAAGCGAGGGTCGCGGAGCGAAGCGCAGCGAAC
>DASXHD010000109.1:0-2935 GCA_036488725.1 Polyangiaceae bacterium
GCGCGAACGAGCGCCGCGACGAGCGCCTCGCGGAGGGTGCTCGAGACCGTCGAGCCGCGCGCTTCCACCGCCGCGACGAGCTCCGCCGAAGGGGGCGGCTTCGCGAGCGCGAGCGCGAGCGCCGCTTCGTCCTCGACGTCGACCTCCGGCGAACCGTTTTCGGCGCCGCGGAAATCGGCATACGTCCACGCGCCGAACGCCGAACGCTCCGCGAGCGCACACACGCGCGACGCGAACCCGTTCTCGTCCAAATCCGGCAGCGGCCACTCGGCCGCGGCAGGTCCCACGAGCGACACGAGCCACCGCGACCGCGCGAGCGCCGAGCTCCGCCCGACGACGCCTTCCGCTTCGGCCGACGCAGTCTTGCGCGTCCAGCCGATCGCTTCCTCGAGCCACGCACGCGGCGCGCCCGCGACCTCTTCGGACACGCTCGACGCCCGCGCGATCTCGCGCGCTCGAAGCGCGACGTACGATCGACGCACGGCATCGAGCCGCCCGCGTCCGCCTGCGCTCGCGTCGCGCACGAGACCGAGCGCGCGCGCCGCGCGATCCGCGAGCCAGCCCGCACGAGGTCGCGCACCGGGCGACGGTGCTTGCATCGCGCGCGCGAGGCTCGCGAGCTCGGCCGCGCTTTTCGCGCCGAGCAGCTCCTCGATCACGACGCCGAGCGCGAACACGTCGGCGCGCGGTCCGACGTCGCCGCCGCCACGAAGCTCGGGCGCCGCATAACGCGCGGTCCCTCCGCGCGCGACCTCACCCACGTCGGTCGCGAGCCCGAGATCGATGAGCGTGGCCGCGCGCTCCTCCGGCACGTCGCGCGACGGCACGCGCTCGTGGAACAAAATATTTTCGGGCTTCACGTCGCCGTGGCGAACGCCCGCCTCGTGTAGCTCCTCGAGCGCGCGCGCGACCGCGTGGAGCGCCGCCCAAATTCGCTTCGGCTCGCCGCGAGCTCCATCCAACGAAACGCCGTCGACCCATTCGGTGACGACGAACGCCTGCTCGGCACATCGCCCCGCGTCGAGCAGTCGCGGGCCCCATCGTCGTCCGAGGCGCGCGAGAAGCGTCGCCTCCCCGAGGTCGAAACCGCGATCGAGGATCTTCACCGCGCCGCGCACGGCGTCCCGCTCACCCTCGAAGACGACGCTGCTCCCTCCGGAGCCCGCTTGCCGGCCGAGCTTCCACCCGCCTGCGCGCGCCAACTTCGATGCCGCCCCCTCTTGCGCTCCCATCCCCCTTCATATGGCCGCGTCTAGAGCGACCCGTCAACTGTGATGACACCCTCTTGCAGATCGCGGCGCGGCCCTTACGTTCCCTCTCATGACGAAGCCCCGCAGCGAAGTGCTCGCCGACTCCCGGAAAAAGGCGGTCGCCGCCGGCGCGACCACAGCCGCTGCGGTGGGTGCCGCCGTCCTCATCGGGCCCATCACCGCGACGCTCGCCGCCGTTCCCGCCGCAGTCTTCACCTATCGCTGGTGGAAGCACCGCGCGAGCAACGGCATCAAGTTCTAGTGATGCTCGGCGTGACCCTCGCGCTCGAAGCGCTCGAGGATTTCCAGCATCTCGGATGTGGGCTTGAGCATCTGCGGCTTGCCGCCTTCGCCCGGTAACATCCAAGCCCACGAGCCATCTTCGAGCGGCACGCGCTCGACTTCCCCGCGCTGCTCGGCGTGCCACAACATGTGCGCCACGTCCTCCGCGGTCATTTTCGGGCCGCCGATGCCCGCGAGCTTTTTGCTCGCGGCTTGTGCGAGGGCGCTCTTCGCCTTCTTCTTCTTGGCCATGCCGACCTTCTACCACAGCAGCGTCGGCCCGACCGTTGCAGCCAAGACGTGTCGTCGCCGCGGGTCGGAACCCTTGCGGGCCCGCGCTGTCGGAAGAACAAACCGTTTCAAAGCGTAGACCGTAGGGAGACGCATGCGTCAGGGCGTATGGAAAGCATCGACGTTCGTGGCGCTGGGGGTCGCGGGGTTTTTGGCCCTGCATCCGCTCAGCGGCCACGAGGCGAGCGCGCCCGGCTCGGCGAATGCGTCGCATCGTCCCGCGCACTCGGGCGGCGGCGGTCTCTTCGCGTGGCTCGGGAGCGCGTCGTCCACGAGCAGCGCCGCCACGCCGGCCCACACCGGGACGCACCTGCAGCAGCTCCGCGACGCGCGCAATCCGAGCGAGCAGTGCGAAGCGCTTCGCACACTGGCGCTCGAGGCGACCGGCGACGAAGAAGCGACGGACGCGATCGGCGATCTCACGACGCCGGGCGGCTCACGCACGACACGTCTTTGCGCGGTCACGGCGCTCGAAAAAGTTCGCTCGGGCGCGTCGAACAGTTATCTCGGCGATCTCCTGGCCGACGAGGACAAGTACGTGAAGAGCGCGGCGCTGCATGCGCTCGCTTCTCGCGCGGCGGATGACGCGGACGCGCGTGGCGCGGTGATCGCGGCGGCCCACAGCGAGGATCACGAGACGAGGCTCGAAGCGCTCATCGCGCTCGGCGACGCGCACTTGCCGGAGGCGTCGTCGCTCCTGCAGGACGCGATCGCGACCGAAACGGGCGATCGGCGGGAGCGGCTGATCGCGGCGCTCGGCGAGACGCACGACGCGGCGGCGGTCTCGACGATCTCGGCGATGCTCGTCGACGGCTCGTCGCAGACGCGCTCGGTCGCGCTCGAAGCGCTCGGATCGATCGGCGGCGACGCTGCCGTGAAAGTGCTCGAGGAAAAATTGAAGAGCGGCTCGCGCGAGGACGCGGTCGCCGCGGCGCACGCGCTCGCGAAGACCGGAGACGCCGGCGCGAAGCAAGCGCTCCTCGACGCGACGTCGAGCGCGCAGCCGGCCGAGCGAGCCGCTGCGATGCAAGCGCTCGTTCAGCTCGACGGCGACGACGTGAAGCAAACGATGCACGCAGGCCTCTCGTCGACCGATCCGCGCGTCGTCACGG
>DASXHD010000016.1:0-182319 GCA_036488725.1 Polyangiaceae bacterium
GGCCGCGAGGCCCGCGCAGATCTCGAGCCCGATGCGGACCGCTCGATCGAGCGGGACCTGCCGCTCGCGCGCGAGGAGATCCGCGAGCGTCTCTCCTTCGACGAGCTCCATCGTGAGGAGCAGCGCACCGTCGTTTTCGACCCAGTCGAAGACGCGCGCGACGTTCTTGTGCGTCACGCGCCGCGCGAGGACGACCTCTTGCTTGAAGCGAGCGAGCGCCGCGACGGCGTCGCGCGCCTCGACGTGAACGACTTTGACCGCGACGGTCTCGCCGAGGACGAGATCGCGCGCGCGATAGACTTCGCCCATCGCGCCGCGACCGACGAGCGCCTCGATCTCGAATCGATCCGCGAGCACGCGGGAAATCGCGCTTTTCGAGTCCTCCATGGCGCGTGCTAGCCTCGCCGGGCGATGCGCGACGATAGCACTGTTCGCGAGCCCGCTCGAACGCTGCCCGTCCGCGGCCTGCGCGTCGAGGTGACCGAGGGCGCCGACGCGAGCCAATCGGTGGTTGCCGCATCGGACGCGATCACGATCGGCACGGCCGAGCGCAACGATCTCGTGCTGAGCGATCGCGCCGTCTCGCGCTTTCACGTCGAGCTCAAGCGAACGCCCGAAGGCGTGCTCGTCGTCGATCACGAGTCGACCAACGGAACGTTCGTCGGCGGCGTCCGAATCTTTCGCGCGGTCGTCCCTGCGGGCACCGAGCTTTCGCTCGGAAAAACCGTGCTGCGCATCCGCGACGAAGCCGACGTGCGCCTGCCGCTTCACGAAGCCGACACGCTCGCGGGTTTGTGCGGCCAGTCACCCGCGATGCGCCGTCTCATGGCGCAGGTCGAGCGCGCGGCGAAGAGCGACGTCTCCGTCTTGATCGTCGGCGAGTCGGGCACCGGAAAAGAAGTCGTCGCGCGCGCGCTCCACGAGCTCGGACCGCGCGCCGCGAAACCGATCGTCACGGTCGATTGCGGCGCGCTCGCGCCGTCGCTCGTCGCGAGCGAGCTCTTCGGCCACGAAAAAGGCGCGTTCACCGGCGCCGACCGCCAGCACGTCGGCGCGTTCGAGCAAGCCGACGGCGGCACGCTCTTCCTCGACGAAGTCGGCGAGCTCCCCGCGCAGCTCCAGTCGTCGCTCCTCGGCGCGCTCGAGCGCCGCCGCTTCAAACGTCTCGGCGGCCGCAGCGAGGTCGAGGTCGACGTGCGCGTCGTCTCCGCGACGAACCGGGATTTGCGCGGCGAGGTGAACCGCGGCGCGTTCCGTCTCGATCTTTTCTATCGCCTCGCGGTCGTCCAGCTCGAGCTCCCGCCGCTGCGCGATCGCGCCGAGGACATTCCGCTCCTCGCCGAGCACTTTGCGCGCGCCGCCGGCCACGACGAGCCGCTCGCCAAGCTCTTTCCCCCGCAGGCGATGATGGAGCTCGCGCGGCATCATTGGTCGGGCAACGTTCGCGAGCTCCGCAACGTCGTCGAAGCGACGCTCGCGATGGGCGAGACTCCGCGGCTCGGCGCGAGCCAGAGCGCGCCGCCGGGCGCCTTGGGTGACGTGCTCGAGCTTCGCTACAAAGACGCGCGCGCGCGCGTGCTCGCCGATTTCGAGCGCGCGTACCTCGCGCGGCTGCTCGACCGCACCGATCGCAGCGTCACGCGCGCGGCGCGCGAGGCCGGTCTCGATCGAACGCACCTCAGTCATCTGCTGCACCGTCACGGCCTACGTTGAGTGGAGTCCACATCGGGCCCGCGCCGCTCGCGCGCGTTTCAGCCTGATTTCGGCTCGTTTCGTCGCGGCACGCGCCGTGCTGAAGGGCCGCGCGGAGGCCTTCATGCATTCGAACAAGATGACTTCGCTCTTTTGGCTTTTCGCGCTCGTCGCGCCCCTCGCGTGCTCGAGCTCGCCGGGCGCGGAGACGGACGCCGGCGCCGACGCGCCCGCCGCGAACGCTCAAGACATTTTCTGGACCGCGTTCGCCGCCGGCGACACGGCCTCCGGTGCCGCCGACATCCCTGCGCTCGAGTCGCTCGCCGCGGGAAGCGAGGGTCAGCCCGATTGGTATTCGACGTTGCTCGTCGGCATGGACGCGACGTGGCAGCTCGCGGAAATCGGCCGCGATCCATCGCACGCCGCGCAGACCGGCGCGACCTACGGCCCAATCGCCGGACAGTATCTCGGGCAAGCGCACGGCATGAACCCGAGCGACAACTTCACGACCGCGCTCACCGGCTTCACCCTCTGGAACGCCGGCACGCAAACTCAAAATCCGCAGCAGGCCCAGCAAGGCAAGGCGCTCGTCGACCAGGCGTACGCGGCGCAGCCGGAGCTCGGCTGGTTTCTCGAGCTCATCATCGCGCAGTTTTCGCCCGTCGCCGATCCGCAGATGCAGACCGCGATCGACGCGGGCTGGAAATATTTTTCGATCTGCGGCGGAACGACGCTCGACCCGAACGCGCCCGATTTCTCCGCGTACCTCGCGCAAGCCACGACGAGCACGCGCCGCTTCTGCGTGAACAGCACGATCGCGCCGCACATGGTCCAGGGCGGCTTGCTCTACTTCGGCGATCTCCTCGTCAAGGCCGGGAGCGTCGCCGCGGCGAAAACCGCGTATGGCGCAGCGCAGGCGTCGAAGGACTACGCGGCGTGGCCGCACAAGGATGTCGTCGACGCCCGCGCGACCGCTGACCTCGCCGCCCGCGCCGCCGCCTACCAAGGCGACCCGAGCACATGGCCGGCGTTCGCCGCGAGCCCGTACGTCTGCGGCACTTGTCACAACACGAAGTGAGCCGGGCCTTGCCGGCGAACGCAGGCGATGCGATCGTGGGCTCATGCGGGCCAAGACTTGGTGCGCGCTCGCGTTCGTCGCGAGCGTGAGCGCGTGCGCTACCGGTCTCTTGCCGCAAACCGACGACGACGCGTCGACGTCGAGCGACGCGACGGTGAAAGGCGACGGAGCGGCGTGCCCGCAATTCGATCTGCAGACGGATCCGCAGCATTGCGGCTCGTGCACCAACGCGTGTTCGTCGGGCCAAGTTTGTTCGGCCGGGTCGTGCAACTCGTCGTGTCAGTCGCCGACGACGAAGTGCACATCGAGCGACGGCGGCATCACGTGCGCGAATCTCGTCGACGACTCGAATCACTGCGGCACTTGCAACAACGCATGCAGCGTCGCCGACGGCGGCGGCGTCACGCCCGGATCGAACAACCCCGCTGACCCCGGCGTCGTCTACGACAGCGGCGTCGGCTGGACGACCGGCTCGCCCGGGTGCGACGCGAGCGCGTGCGCGGTCACGTGTCCGCAAGGCTTCACCGCGTGCAGCGACGGGCTTTGTTACGACACGCAGAATCACCACGATCACTGCGGGGCCTGCAGCACCGCGTGCACGGCGCAAGAGTGGTGCAACCGCGGGAGCTGCTGCGCGCTCGGCCAAGAATCTTGCAACGGGTCCTGCGTCGACGTGCTCTCCAACAAAGCGAACTGCGGCGCGTGCGGCAACGCATGCAGCGGCGCGACGCCAAACTGCGCGAACGGCGTCTGCACCGCGACGTGCTCGCCGACGGGCACGCGCCAGCCGTTCAACACGCTCGTGTCGAAGACAGCCACCGGATGCTCCACGTTCCAGTCGAGCCCGTGCGCGACGGCGACGTACAACTGGTCGTCGAACAACATCCAAGGCTTCGCCAACCTCGGCGAGAACATCGTCTGCGGCGGCACGACCGCGTGCATCAGCCACGTCGGCATCAACAACTGGGCGACCGGTACGGAGTGCCAAGGCACGTGGGACGTCTACTGCGATGCGACCAAGGTCGGCACGATCGCCACGGAAAACAAAAGCTGCACCGGCTCGCCGATGAGCAACGGCTGCAGCATCACGTTTGCGCCGATGACGTGCTCGACGATCAAATTCCAAATCACCGCGGCCGGCGGCGGACTCTGCTGCACCGGCGCGGCGGTCGATTCGTCGATCGCTGGCGTGACCGCTTGGTGACTCAGTCGACGATGCGACCCACGAATCGACGCACCGGGGGAAGCAGCGGCTCGTCGTTGATGACGCGGACATAACCGCCGCGGACTTTCTTCGCGAGCGCGCGCAGGCCGAGCACGAGCTGATTGAGGCGCGCGAGGTAAGCTTCGATCGCGGCCGCGTCCATCGTGACCTCGACGGTCGCGTTGCTCTCGGCGTCGACGAGCGCGTAATCGCCGTCGTAGTGCGGCTCGACCTCGTCGCGCGAGAGCACTTGGACGAGGGCGACGTCGTGGCCCGCGCTCGCGGCGCGCGTGATCGCCGCGTCGAACGGGCCCGAGTCCATGAAGTCGCTGATGACGACGAGCATCCCGGGGCGCGGCGAGCGCAGCGTGGCTTGCTCGAGCGCGCGCGACAAATCGGTGCCGCCGCGCAAGTCGACGCGATCCAAATCGCGCAAGAGCTTCGGGAGCGCGTTGCGACCGCGCGCGGGCTCGGAGACGAACGTGAGCCCTTCGCTCGCGGCCATGACCTGCGCGCGCTCGGAGTCGGCGAGCGCCATGTAGCCGATCGCGGCGGCGACGCGCTTGGCCGTGTCGAGCTTCGTCGGCTCGCCGGCGTCCAGCGATGCGCTCGCGTCGATCACGAGGCGCACGACGACGTCTTCCTCCGCGCGAAACAACTTGAACATCGGCTCGCCGGTCCGCGCGAACGCGAGCCAGTCGATGCGCCGCAAATCGTCTCCGGGCGCGTAGGGGCGATGCTCGAGGAACTCGGCGCTCGAACCGCGGCGTTTCGCAGTGTGATCGCCGCTTCCGCCCGAGCGCGCGCGCACGCGCAGCCGTCTCCGGAGCGCCTCGAGCTCGCGCGCGAACGCTGCGTCGAACAACATTTAAGCCGGCGCTCCCGCGCTCGAAGCGGGCGCATCGGACGCCAGCGCCGCGGCAGCGCGCGCGTCGTCCTCCGCGCGGAGCGCCGCGTCGGTCTGCAAGTACGCTTGGTTCTGGTCGCGCACGGTGCGCGCGCATCGCCGGCCCGCGATGACCAAGAAGACGAGCCCGAGCAAGCCCCACATCATCGCCGCCGCGAGCCCGGCTTGGACGATGGGCGCGTCGGCGCCGCTCGATGCGTGATCGAACTGGCCGACCATCGCGTACGCGAAGAACGGGCTCGGCGCCGCGACCACGAGCCACGAATCGTCATGCGTGCTCGTGACGACGCCGCCGATCGCCGCGACGACCCAAGGCGCGGCCGCCGCGAGGAACAAGATCGCGCTCGCGATGAGCCGCGCGATCCACGCCGTGTGCCCGCGCGACCGGAAGTACGCGACGAGCCCCATCGTGAAAACGAAATACGGCGCGCAGTACGCGCCGAACACGAAGATCTGCGCGAGCCGATCGTTGCGCGTCGCCACGTACGGCGACCAATAGGCCGAGCCCGCCGCAAAAGTGCCCGCAGACGCGGACGGCTGGACGTAGAGCATCGCGAGATCGATCGCGGGAATCACGAGCAGGCCGAGGAACCCGAGCAAGACGACGAGCGACGCCGTCTTCGGCATCCCAGGCCCGAAGAAACGCCGCATCACGCCCGCGCCCATGCGCCGCCAATGAACGAGCACGCGACGCGACGGCCCCGCCGGGTCGAACGCGAAGAGCAACGCGCAAAATCCGGCGTATGCCGCGAACGCCGTCTCGCCGAGGACCGACCACTTGACGCGCTCGGCGTCGTCCAGCGCGACCGCGCCGGGCAGCGCGCACGCGAGCACGACGAGCGGCGTGCACGCGAAAAACCACAATTTCAGGCCGGTCGAGCGATCGTCGGTCTCGCCGGTCAGGTTCGAAACCGTGACCGCGTAGAGAAACCACGCCGGCACCAAGATGAGCAGCAGTGGCACCGCGACGAGAAGGAGCAAATACTCGAGCCCGAACGGCGCGCGCGTGTACGCGAGCGGCAGCCAAATCGGGAACGCCTCCGGCACGTCGGGCCAGAGCTTGTGAATGCCGTACGACGTCGTGAGGCCGAAGATCAAATAGAGGATCGGTCCGATGAGGATCGCGAGGATTAGCGTGACGACGATCGCGCCGCGCAAGCTCGACATGAGCGAGCTCACCGCGAGACCGAACGCGACCGCGAGCGCCGCGAACACGAAGAGGAACGCGAACGCGACGATGACCTCGAGCGGCGTGACACCGCCGAAGAGGAACGGCAGCGCGCCGACCGGCGCGAGCACGACGATGTGCATCGCGATCGATGTGTAAGCTGCAACGAATTTTCCGCGGGCGATCTCGCGCGGCGAGAGCCCGGTGAGGAGCACCGCTTCCCACGTGCGCCCTTCGCGCTCCGACGCGATGCTGTTGGCTGCGACGGTCGGGCCGACGACCATCACCACGAACACCGCGATCGAAAAGAACGTCTGGAAGAGAACGCCGCCGAGCGACGCGGGCGACGCGTTGTCGGTCGCCGCGATGCCGCCGATCGAGCACATGAGGAGCGAAATCGTCAGGCTCAGCGCGAAGAGGATCCAAGGCGTGCGACCGAGGCGCGCCGCCTGACGCATCTCGCGCATCCAAATCGCGTTGGGCTCGCGGAAGATCCGCGCGAGCCGGCCGGGCTTTTTCGCAGCGACCGAAGGCGGCGCAACCGAAGCGGTCATTGCACCTCTCCCTTCGTGACCTCGAGGAAAATTCGTTCGAGCTCGTTGCGCTCGGGCTCGACGCCGGCGACCGAAATTTGCCGCGCGACGAGCGCCGAGACGATCGCGGCGATCGTCTGATCGTCACCCGAGTAAGCGACGAGAAACAATCCGTTCGTCACTTGCGTCACGCCGTAAAGATTCGGAACGCCGTTGAGCGCGGCCTGGACGTTCTCGAGCGGCGCGAACGCGCGCACCTTGAGCCGGCGGCGCGGCACGCTGATCGTCTGCGGCGCGGGCTCGACGTCGGTGTCGCGATAGTTCGGCGGTCGCTGCGACGGCATGATCGCCGTCTGCATTCCCGCGGACGCCATCGTCGGCCCTTGCTGTTGCGGGGCTTGCGGCATCTGCGCTTGCACCTGCTGGCGCTGCGCTGCCGCTTCTTCGAGGCGTCGCGCGATGTCCGAAATCGGTCCGGCGACGACGAGCCGCCCGCGCTCCAAAATCGCGACCGACGTGCACACGTCGGCGAGCTCGGTGAGGATGTGCGACGAGAGAAAAATCGTCTTCCCCATCGAGCGGAGCTCGACGAGCAAATCGCGAATCTCGATGCGCGCGCGCGGATCGAGATCGCTCGCCGGCTCGTCCAAGATCAAAACTTTCGGATCGTGGAGCAGCGTGCGCGCGAGCTGAAGCCGCTGCTTCATGCCTTTGGACATCGTCGCGACGAGCTTGTCCGAGAGCTTCGTCAAATCGGTGAGCTCCATCACCGCGTCGACGACCGAATAATTCCCATCGGGCGCGACGCGGTACGAGTCGGCGAAGAACTCGAGGTACTCGCGCACCGTCACGCGCTCGTAGACGCCCGCGTGGTCCGGCATGTAGCCGATGATTTTTCGCACCGCTTCCGGGTCGACCGACACATCGAACCCGTCGACCTCGACGCGGCCCGAGACCGGCTCGAGCAGCGTCGCCATGATGCGAATGGTCGTCGTCTTGCCGGCGCCGTTCGGCCCGATGAACCCGAAGATCTCGCCGTGCGCGACGTCGAAGCTCACGTCGCGCAAGACGTCGAGCTTGCCGAAGCGATGCCACAAGTGGCGCACGCGAATCGCGGGCACCATCGTCTGCTCGAGCCACGCGCTCGACGGCGGAGACTGGCTGATGGGTGCGCTGTCGTTCACTTCTTGCTCACCACGCGAAGGAGCATTCGGTCGTTCTCGACCGGAAGCCCGTTGTCGGTCTTCACGCGCTCGCCGCCTTCGACCTCGGCGAGCACGACGTCCTCGTCGTCCGGAAACCAATCGACGGCGTCGCCGGCGACTGTCGTCATCGGTGACCACGTCTTGGTGATGCGATCGCCGTCTTTGCTCGCGAGCATCGCCGCGACGGTCGACGGGTCGAACGGGTGCACGGTGAACGTTCCGGCCGCCGTCGTGCGCCGCGTCGCCGCGTTCTCAACGAGCTTGCCGGTCGTCGCGCTCACGGTGTCGCCGTTCTTGATCGACGCGAAATACCGGACGCCGTCGGCCGGCACCCAGACGAGCACGTCGAGCAGCGTCGCGCCGGTCCCGTTTTTCACGTCGGTCGAGCTCGCGGTCGTCGTGATCGTCACCGGCCCCTTCAAATCGACGAACCCGTTCTCGCGAACGACGAGCGTCTGCCACGGCAGCGACGTGATGTTGTCGAGCGAGAAGCCGTCGCGGTCGACGCGGACGAGCGCTTTGTCATCCATCACCGAATCGGAGCTCAAGACGTCGAGCACCGACGTGCGGTCCGACGCGCTGATCGTGAGCGAGCGCGTCTCGCTCGTGTAAAAACCGCGAAAGCGCGTGATGGCGGCGCGCGATTGGCCCGAGCCGGTTTCCGCGAGCGAGAGGTGCCGCGTTCGCCCTCGCCAACCTTTCACGCCGAGGCCCATCAAGACGATCGCTCCGAACGCCGTCGCGCTGAACGCCGGCGCGAGCAAGAGCGGCCGAAGCGGCTTGCCGCGATTTTTCGCGCGGAGAAAATTCACCGGCCCGACGAGGATCGAATAGAGCACGAGCAAAATCGCCGCGAACCCGAGCGCCGGACGGAAGTTCTCGTTCGGGTCGAGCGCGCGCCGCACGTCGTCGGTTTTGCCGGGTCCTCCGCCGTAATACGCGTAGGTCGCGTTGCGCGCGTTCGCGCCCGCGGGAAACACGACCGCCGCGCGGCGGTCCCACGACTTGTTCAGCATGTCGACGATGCGGCTCTGCACCCAGACGTCGTCGACGCCGGGCGCTTCGGTCGGATCGAACGCGAGCAAGTGAACGGCGCCGCGCCCGTACGTCGCGCTCGCGCCGTATCCGCTCGGCTCGAGGTGGCCGCCCGCGAAGCCGACGAGCTTGCCGTCGAGCGCGCGCCCGGGTCCTCCCGCGGAGGGCGCGATCGTCGGGCTCGATCGAATGAATTGGTACGGACTCGGCGCGTCGTCCGATGAATCCCAACGAATCCCACCGTATCCCGTTCCCGCTCCGGTCGGAAAGAGGCCGCCCGCTCCGGTGGACGGCTTCGGCACCGCGAGGATGCTCGAGAGCGCGGGATTCACCGGCCCGGTCGTGACGCCCGTGCCTGCGAGCTTCGTGATCTCCGGGCCGTGCAAATCCTCCGGCCGGGCGATGACGATCGCGAGCGTGCCGCCGCCCGCGACCCAATCGAGGAGCGCGTCCTTGGGCTCGGCCTCGAGCCGCGCGAGCAAGTCGGAGTGGACGAGCACCGCGGTCACGCCGGAGTACGCCGCGGCGCGCGTCGGCAAAATGGGATCGCCGGTCGTCGCGTCGAAGGTCGGCGCAGCGACCGCGATCGTCATCGGCGCGGTCGTCGGCGCGTACGTGTAATAGCCGTACGAAGGCGTCACCGAATACGTGACCGTCGCAGGCCACCCGCGGAGCACGATGCCGAGGCGGCTCGGGTCGTCGATGTCGACGAGCGTCGGCTGCACCGCCATGTTCGGCGTGACCGGCATCGCGACGATCTCGCGACCGTGATCGTCGGTGACGCGCAGCGTGAGCTGCGGAACTTGGTCGGTGCGTGAGCGCATCGGCAAGCGCAGCGTCACCGAGCGCGTCGCGGCGACGGCGAACGGCGCCTTCGCGGCGAAGCTGTCGCGATCGACCGCGTAAGTCGACACGTGCGATCGAAGCTCGACGGTGCCTTTTTGCTGCGACGGCGTCGGATTGTCGATCGTGACGACGAAATCTTGCCAGCCGAAACCGACGGCCCCGTCGACGCCGAAAATCGGCTGCGCGTGCACCGAGAGCGGAGGCGCGCCCGGCGGAGGCGCCGTGCTCGCAGCCGCGCTCGCCGAAGCGGCCGCGGCTCCCGTCGCATCCGCGCGCGCCGAGACCGCGACCGTCGCGCACAGCACGGCGAGCGCCACCCAGTGTCGCGCGCTCACGCCGTCACGGCTCATGCTTGCGCCTTTTGCTCCGCGCTGACTTGCGGCGGGCGCGTCGGCACCGCGCTGAGCAGCGCGTCGACGACCGCGTCGGTCGTGATGCCGTCGGCCTCGCCCTCGAACGAACGAATGATGCGATGCCGGAGCGCGGGCTTCGCGACTTTCTGAATGTCGTTGAACGACACGTTCGCGCGACCTTCGCAAAGCGCGACCGCTTTCGCCGCGAGCACGAGCGACTGCGCTCCGCGCACCGCCGCGCCGAACCGCACGCCCTTCTTCACGAGGTCGGCCGCGTCCTTCGCCGTCGGATCGCTCGCGCGCACGAGGCGCGCGGCATAGCGCACGACCGGCTCGGCGATCGCGACGTCGCGACAAAGCGCGCGGAGCTGCAGCACGCCTTCGCGCGCGAGCACGCGCGGCGGCGCCTCTTGCGCGCGACCCGTCGTGCGCGTGAGCACGTCGCACAGCTCGTCCTCACTCGGCTGCGGCACGACCACCTTCAGCAAGAAGCGATCGAGCTGCGCCTCGGGCAACGGATACGTGCCTTCCATCTCGATCGGGTTCTCGGTCGCGAGGACGAAGAACGGCTCTTCGAGCACGTGGCGCGTCCCGGCGATCGTGACCGCGTGCTCCGCCATCGCTTCGAGGAGCGCGCTCTGCGTCTTCGGCGTCGCGCGGTTGATCTCGTCGGCGAGCACGATCTGGCCGAAAATAGGCCCTTTCTGCACCGCGAACATCGACCCCGCTTGGCGCTGCGCCGGATCCATCACGAGCACGTTGGTTCCGACGACGTCGCTCGGCATCAAGTCGGGCGTGAACTGAATTCGCGAAAACTTGAGGTCCAAGCACTGCGCGAGCGTCCGCACGAGAAGCGTCTTGCCGAGACCGGGCGCGCCCTCGAGCAGCACGTGCCCACCCGACACGAGCCCCCACATGACCTGATCGACGACCGCGTTCTGTCCGACGATGACGTGACCGATCGCGTCGCGAAGACTGGCGACCGCGCTCGCGGCTTGTCCCAAGACCGCTTCCTGACCCTGATTCATATTTGCTCCGATATCACGGTTGGAAATACTGCCGAACCTGCTCGCGGTATTCCTCCGGAACGTCGCTTCGTTCGACGCCGTCGATTTCGCTCGGGCCGACGACCTTCAAATCGCCGCTGCCGCGAACGTTCGCCGTCCCGCCGGCTCGGCCTTGCGCGGTCGTCGTGATCGATCCGGGCATCGCGTTGCTCTTGTTGATTTTGCCGTGCGCGCGCGAGCGGAGCGTGTCGCCGCCGAGCACGCCGGTCGAGCCTTTGTGATCGCCGGTGCCGGTGTCGTGCCCGTTGTGCCCGCCGTTCATCTGCTCGCCGTTGGACCCTTCGCCATTGCCGTTCGAGGTCCCGCTCTGCTGCTGTTGGCCGAGCCCCATCCCCATGCCCTGGCCCTGACCTTGGCCTTGGCCTTGGCCTTGGCCCTGTTGCCCCTCTTGTCCTTGTTGTCCCTGTTGGCCTTGCTGGCCCTGTTGGCCTTGCTGCCCTTGTTGTCCCTCTTGTCCCTGCTGTCCTTGTTGGCCTTGCTGTCCTTGTTGACCCTCTTGGCCCTGCTGGCCCTCTTGGCCCTTTTGCTTGTCGATGTCTTTCTCGGTGCCGTCGGCGCCCTTTTGCGCATCGTCGAGGCTCTTCTGGCGCTTCGACTCGTCCGTCGAGTCGTCCTCTTTCGCCATGTCCTTGAGCTTGTTTTCGAGCTCTTTCTGGCCCTCTGGCGACGAGAGCTTGTCGGCCATGTCCTTCAGATCTTCCGGATTGCTCTGCGCGCCGGCGCCGCCCTTCTGCGCCTCGTCCTTCATCCGATCGGCGAGCCGCTTTTTCTCCTCGGGCGAGAGCTTGTCCATCGCCTTGCCCATCGCATCGGCGAGCTTCTTCGCAGCGTCGTCGGTGCCTTTGCGATCGAGCGCCTCACTCTTGTTCTGCACGTCGTCGTTCTTGATGCCCTCTTGCTTCATCGCGTCGGCGAGATCGCGTAGCTGCTCAGCGCGCTTCTCGCGCTTTTCCATCGCCTTCTTTTCGTCCTCGAGCGCTTTCGCGACGTCGGGCGCGCCGTTTCGCTTCGCGGCCTCGGCGGCGTCCTCGACGGCCTTCTTCGCGGTCGCGCGGTCTTCCTTCTCGCGCGCGTTCGCGAGCTTCTCCATCTCGGAGTCCATCGTCTCGAGATCGTGATCGCCGAGCGCCTTCGCCGCGCGATCGGTGTCTTGGTTCTCTTCGAGCTTCGACACCGCGCTCTCGAGGCCCGCGCGATGCTCGCCGTCACCCAACGTCACCCGTTCGGCCGCGATTTGCTCTTTCAGCCGCGCGATTTTGTCCTGCGCGTCCCGCTTCTCCATGCCTTTTTCGAGCTGCTCTTTGAGCTTCTCGGCGTCCTTCGCGATTTGTTTCAACCGCTGGCGTTGCGCTTCGTCGCGCGCGTCCATTTGCGCGAGCTGGATCACCTTCTCGAGCCCGTCGACTTCGGCGAGCTGAATCTTCGCCGCGCCCGGATCGTGCGCGACGATCGGCGCGGGCGGCAGCGGCGCGCGCGCGATGAACGCGACGCCCGCGAGCCCGAGCGGCAAGAGCAGCTGCACCGGCCGAAACCACGAGGGCCGCGCCTGCTTTCGATCGCCGGTCCCGAGCGCGCTCGTCGCGCTCTGCAAGACCACGGCGCGCATCGCCGGATCCGCATCCGAATCGGGTGAGGCTTGATCGAGCTCGACGGCCGTCGAAATCGATTCTTCGGTCGCGAGCTCGCCGTCCAAATAGAGCGCGACGGCGCCGTCGTCCCAGCGCTTTCGTCGCGCGATGATCGCGCCGCCCGCAACGCCGGCGAGCACCGTGAGCGCTGCGAACGGCCGGATTTTCCCGGCTCGCATCTTCCAAGCGATGCCCGCGGGAACGAGGGCGATGACGGCGCCGAGCGCCGCGCCGGTCAAAAGATGCCGCATCGCGAGCCGCCGGCGCACGCGCCCGGCCCAACGATCGAAGAGCGACTCGAAATTCGACTCCGGCGCCATGGTTTCCGTGAGGTGCTCCTAGTCTCTTCGTTTGTACGGTGGGAGGCGAGCGTTTGTTCTCCCGCGATGAAGCTTTCCGCCTGGATCGTCCGACCCCCAAGGCCCGGTGCGAGCGAATGTTCGGATCCGAGCTTACTTTCTCCACACCTCGCATTCGGGCCTGATTTCGACCGTTTGGAGGGGCGGCGGGCGGCTCGACCGGGTGGCCCGACTCATGCAGTAGACCCGAGCATGCTCCCCTTCCACAAGCGTTCGCGGATGAGCAATGCCAGCGGCTCCATCGAGATCGACTCCGATGATCTCGAGGCCGTCGAGCTTCCCTCGGTCCGTCCGCCGAGCGTTCGTCCGGGGGGCTACGCGCGGCCGTCGCTCGCGAGCTTCGACGACGAGATGACCATCGTCCGCGTCGACAAGCGCCTGAGCACGTCGCCGCCGCCGCGCGCCGCCGTCGCGATGCCGCGCATCCCGCAGTCGTACTCGCCCAACTACGACGAATACGATCGCCAAGCCGCTGCCCAGGAGCGCCGCCGTCGCGCGGACGAGGAGCCGACGCTTCTCCACCCGTCGTCGACCTCGCAGCGCCCGCTTCTCTCGATGCACAGCGCGCGCTCGGTCATCGTCGAAGAAGAGCGCCCGCGCTCGCGCCGCATGCACGAAGTGCCGCCGCCGCCCCCGGCGTCGCGCGTGATCGTCGACGAGGCGCCGCGCTCGGCTGCCGCGGTCGACGCGTCGAGCTCGTCGGCGCACGTTCGCGCCGTCGACATGAGCATGACGGCGTCGCTCAGCGGGTCGACCGACGTTCGCAAGCTCCGTCGTCCGAGCATGGGTTGGGCCGCGGGGCTCGTCGCCGTCGGCGTCTTCGCCGGACTGGTCGCGGCCGTCGTCGCGCGCGGCGATGGGTTGAGCGCGGTCGCGTCGCTCGTCGATCCGTCGCACGTCACCGCCGACGTCGCGAAGGCTGCTGCGCCGCCGCCGGTCGCGCTCGCCGCGCCGGGCGCCGCCGCGCCGCAAGCCGAGCCGGCTGCGATCAAGCCGGCCGCACCGTCGTGCAACGCCGACGCCGTCGCGCCGAAGGTCGCGAAGGTGGACGCGCCCGCGGCGAAGGAAATCGTCGTCACCAAGCCGGTCGTCGCCGCTTACGTCCCGCCGGTCGTGCACCACGTCGACGTCGCGCCCGCGCCGATGCATCACGTCGATGCGGCCGCGCCGGTCGTTCACGAGACGCGTGTCGCGGTCGCCGCGCCGATCACGCACCCCGCGCCGCCGGTCGCTCACGTCTCGCGCCACCACGGCGACGAGATGGAGAGCGCGAGCGCCGCCGACGCGCTCGCGAAGGCGCAGCTCGACGCAGCCCTCACGCGCTGATCAAGGCGGCGAGCACGCCACGATCGAGCCTTCGTTGGTCGTGATCGTGTTGCACGGCTTGAGGCCGTACTTCGAGCAGTCGATGGGGACGCTGCGACCGCGGACGCACGCGATCAGCGCAGCGCCGCTGCAAGTGTCGTCGGTGCAGCCGCCGTCGGCGACCTGACACGCGTCCGCCGGGACGACGCCGGGCGCGCCGGCTTCGATCGGAACGCACGTGCCCGGGCCGCTGATCGCGGTGCAGTCGATCGTCTCGGGCGCGCCGGTCACGCAGCCTTGCGCGATGACGTTGGTCGGCGAGCACGTGACGTCGTTGGTCGCCGCGCACGTGCCGGTGCTCTCGGGTTTGCACGCGGGGGACGCGCCGGTGAACGAGCAAGTCCCCGCACCGAAGTCCGCGCAGTCGTAGCCGCGATCGACGCCGCCGTCGTCGCAGAGGCTCACGTAGTGGCCTTGCGAGCACGTCGCCGAGACGCACGCGCGACCTTGGCCGCCGGGGTTGATGCAAACCGCCTTGAGGTTCGCGGCGTCGGGGTCGAGCGAGTTGCACGTCTGGCCATACGCCGCGCAGTTCTCGCCTTGCCCTCCGGGCGTCGCTTGGACGCAGTCGATTCGCGAGTCGACGTTGTCCGTCGACTGCGAGCACCCGAGGAAGCCACCGGCCGTGCATCCGGGCACGCCGTCGGGGAACACGCACTTGCCGACGTCGCCGCAAGTCTTTGCAGTCTGCATGCATTCCCAGAACTGCGCGGCGGCGCCTTTGACTTTGCGATTCGGGTTCGCCTCGCAGTCGTAGGCGAGGATCGCGTCGACCATGCACGCGCCGGTTTTGTTTTGTCCGATGGGGTGGTCGCACGCGGCGAGGAGCGCGCATGCTTGCATCGCGGTCGATTGTGCGGCGGCCGCGTCGCCGGCGCAGAGCTCGGGCGGGCCGGCTTCGCTCGCGTCGGGTGAGCAGCGCGGATCGCTCGCGTCGCGTTCGCAGATGCCGAGGACGCCGCTCGTCGAGTGGAACAAATCGACGCACGCGGCGGCGGCCGCCAACATGCCGGTGCCGGCGAGCGCGAGGGCGAACGCGCGCGGGCGCATCAGAAGCTCCCCGTGAGCGCGGCGCCGAACGGCCGGAGCTCGACGCGCGCGCTCGCGCCGTGCTTGCTCGAAGGAACGATCCACAAGACGACGGAGACGACCGCCATCGCGCCCGCAGCGATGAAGCCGGTGAGCGCGAGCGCGTCCCACGTGCGGACCGGGCCGCGGAGATCGTCGCAGGTGAGCTGCGTCGGGCACTTGCTCACGAAGTCGCCTTCGGCGCCGTCGGCTGCGACGTACGAGCCGATGCCGAATCCGAGAAAGGCCGCGGCGAGCACCGTGGTGACGATTGCGCCGGCCTTCGACCCGTGGCTCGGCGTTTCGCGCGCGTCGTGAGCCGCAGGTTGGTCGTGATGCTCGAGCGTCGCTTCGTCCGGCAGCTTGGGGGCGTCGCGCCACTGGACGGTCGCGCTGTCGGCTTCGCGCTCGTGGAGCGTGACCTCGGTCGTGAATTGGCGCTTGCCGGGCGCGGTCGCGACCACGCGATGAAGCCCAGGCTCGACCGGCATCGCGACGCCGTAGAGACCCGCGGGCACGGGCGTGCCGTCGAGCTCGACATGCGCGCCTTCGAGCGCGGGAACTTCGACGGTGAGCGTCGGCACGCGAATGCGCAGCGTCTTCAACGGCTCGGCGACCGCGTCGATCACGTCTTTGTCGTTTTGATCGCGCGCGGCTTGATCGGCGGCCGTGTAATCGGCGAGCGCGGCGACGAGCCGGCCGAGCTTCTCTTCGCAGAACGCGATGTGGAAGCGCAGGCCGGGCGTCGACTTGACCGTGATCGCGCGCTTCAGCTTGTCGAGCGCTTCGTTCCAGTGGGCCGCGGCCTCGTCTTTCTCGGCCTTCGAGAAGAGCTCGCGCGCGGCTTGAAGCTCGCTCGGCGTGGGATCGGCGTGCGCGCTCGTCGCGAGAGCGAGCGCCAAAGCGAACGCGCATGTGACCGCCCCGAGCCGCATCGGGCCGGTTGTACCAGAAATCACGTAAGCTCCGACACCCATGATCGTGCGAGGCGTCGAGGAATTGCGTGTATTATGCAACGAAGCGCGCGCGGCCGGAAAACGCGTCGGATTCGTGCCGACGATGGGCGCGCTTCACGATGGGCATCTCGCGCTCGCGCGGTGCGCGCGCGAGGCGGCGGACTTCGTCGTCGTGTCGATTTTCGTGAACCCGACGCAGTTCGGACCGAACGAAGACTTCGCGCGTTACCCGCGCGACCTCGAGGGCGACGTCGCCAAGCTCGCGAAGGTCGCGGTGAGCGCGGTCTTCGCCCCGGAGCCCGGCGCGATGTACCCGGCGGGAGAAGAGACGCGCGTCCACGTCGGCGCGCTCGCCGAGACGCTCTGCGGACCGTTTCGGCCCGGACACTTCGAGGGCGTCGCCACGGTGGTCGCGAAGCTCTTCGCCATCGTCGGCCCGTCGATCGCGGTCTTCGGGCGCAAGGACTATCAGCAGCTCGCGATCATTCGGCGCATGACGACGGATCTCTTTCTGCCGGTCGCGATCGTCGGGCATTCGCTCGTGCGCGAAGACGACGCGCTCGCGATGAGCTCGCGCAACGCTTACTTGAGCGCCGCCGAGCGCGCGCGTGCGCTCTCCTTGTCGCGCGGCCTTCGCGCGGCGAGCGAAGCATTCACGCGCGGAGAGCGTGACGCCGCGGCGCTCGAGCGGCTGGCGCGCACGGAGGTCGAGCGCGGAGCCGACACGATCGACTACGTGAGCGTCGTCGACGCCGATTCGCTCGCGCGTTTTTCGTCGCCGATCGGCGGTCGCGCGCTCGTCGCGATCGCTTGCCGCATCGGCAAGACGCGCCTCATCGACAACTTCGTGCTCGGCGAGGACGACCCGCGCAGCCTTGCACCCCGGGCCGCGGGCTAGTAACCCGCGCCGCATGAGCAAGGGTCGCTTCATCGTACTCGAAGGCGTCGACGGCGCAGGCACGACGACGCAAACCGGGCTGCTCGCCGCGCGGCTCCGTCAATCGGCCGCGGCCGTACGCACGACGCGCGAGCCGAGCGACGGTCCCGTCGGCGGAACCATCCGGCAGATCCTCGCCGGTCGCATCGTGGGTGCCGGCGGACGCGCGCCCGGCTGGGCGACGATGGCGCTCCTCTTCGCCGCCGATCGCATGGACCACGTCGAGTCCGAGATCGAGCCGTTCCTCGCGACCGGCGGCGTCGTCATCTCGGATCGTTACGACGCGTCGAGCCTCGCGTATCAAAGCGTGAGCAGCGGTCGCGGCGGCGACGCGACCGTCGAGTGGATTCGAACGCTCAACAAGAACGCGCGCCGCCCGGACCTCACCGTGGTGCTCGACGTGCCGCCCGAGATCGCCGCGACCCGCCGCGAGGCCCGCGGCGACGCGGCGCAGCTCTACGAGCAAAACGAGCTCCAGCGCGCGTTATGTGCATTCTACAAGGATTTGCAGCGCCACATGCCGAGCGATCGCGTGGTCGTGGTCGACGGCGCGGGCTCGCTCGAAACGGTCGCCTCGGCCGTGCACGCGGCGGTCGCGGCGGCGTTCGGCTGAAAACTTGCGCCCGCGGCGTGCAAAAGGCAGTTTGACGGGCATGCGCTCGGCAGCTCTCGCTCTCGTGATGTTCGCGGTCGCGTGTGGGTCGTCTCGCGCCACGAGCGCGCCGCCCGAGAGCGCGCCGCACGGCGCCGCCGCGACCGCCGCGAGCGACATGCCTCCGCCGGCCGGCACGCTCCGCCGCTCCGACGTTCGCCAAGCGCTCTCCGCGGGCCTCGGCGCGTTTTTGCAATACGTGACCTTCGACGTGGACCATCCGGTGTTTCGCGAGCCGGACCAGTGCATGTCGACGCCGCCGCCGTCGAAGATGAACGCCTCGACGTGCGCGCACGCGCCGGGGAGGACGTTCGTCGGCTTCCGCATCCTCGAGCTCAAAGGTCCGCGCTGGGCGGGGATCGATCTGAAACCGGGCGACGTCGTCACCGCGGTGAACGGCTTTCCGATCGAGCGCCCCGAGCAAGCGCAGCAAGCGTTCTTGTCGCTCGCGGTCGCGAGCGAGCTTCGCGTCGACTACGAGCGCGACGGGCAGCCGCGCTCGCTGCGGCTCTCGATCGTGGACAACTGAAGCGCCGTGAAGGATCCGCACGAGCGCGAGCTTGAAGAAGTCGAGCGCGCGCTCTCGGTCTTGGGCGGGCGGCATCCGGACGCGGTGCGCGCTCAGCGTGAAGCGGCCGAAGCCGCGGCGAAACGCAGGCGCGAGCACGAGGTCATCGCGGCGGCCGAACGAAAGCGTGCGATGCGGCGACGCGCGCTCGTCGCGATCGCGATCGTCGCGGTCGGCGCCGCGGCGTTCGCCGGATATCGCGCGCACCAAAAGCGCACCGCGATCGCGGCCGAGGTCGAGCCGCTCGTCGCGCGGTACGTCGCGCGCGGTTTCGAGGCGCTCCCGCGGAGCAGTTGGGCGCCTGAAAATCGCGTCGAGGTGACGACGGTGCCGGGCGATTGCTACGCGTTCGTCGCAGCGCGCGGCGCGTCCATGCGCATCGAAAGGCCCATCGGCTCTGCGGGGGCGAAGGGCGAAGCCCTCGTCTGCACGTGCGCCACCGAGAACGTCGTCGTCACGACCGACGCCGCGCCGGTGCGCGCGCTCCACGTCGCGGGCGCGTCCTTCGGCGGCTCGCGCGCGCTCGCGTATCACTTCGCCGACAGCGCTCCGACCGTCGTGGCCGGCGACGATGCGTGTGCCGAAGACTCGCTCGCCGCTTACGCGCGTGACGCGCGCTATCCGAAACAAGAACCGGATGGCGCGTGGCTCGCCGCGCACGCCTCGCTCGCATCCTCGAGCTTCACGACGCTCGCGAGCGCGCCGCCGCGGCTGCCGTACTTGTTCGTGCCTGCCGCGGCGAGCACCTGCTTTCTCGTCGACGGCGGCGATCTCTCGCTGTGGACCCTCGACGGCGGCGTGCAAAAGCCGCTCGTGCATCAAAAAACGATCGCCTGGTGCGTCGCCAAGCCCGCGACGTTCATCGTCGAGCGCGGCAGCGCAGCCGGAACGCTCTCGGTCGTCGCCGCGTCGTCGCCGCGGATCGGCGGCATGATCGGTCTGCGCGAGCTCGCGTCGCGCGCCGGACTTTCGCCCGCGACCTGGCTTCGCGACGACGAACACGGTGCCCTCGCGGCCGACGTGCTCCGGGCGAGCGTCGTGCCCGATCCGACCGCCGTCGGCTCGCAAACGATCGCCGCGTCGAAAGACGTTCGCGTCCTCGCTTTTTCGAGCGCGGTCGACGACACGTTTTCATCGACCGAGGCGGATTTTCGCTGCGATCCGCCGCTCCTCGCGCACGACGCGGTCTGCGTGCAAGCGCGCCCGCTCACGTGGCACGAGCCGCCCGGCGGCGTGGTTTGCGGCGCCGCGTACGGCCCCCTTCCTTATTGGATGTCCGTCCTCGCCGACGTTCGCGACGCATCGGTCGTCGACGCGGAGCTCGCGCTCGTCGGGTTCGCGCGTCGCATGTCGGCGCGCGGTTTTTCGCCGACCATCATCGAGGGTGTCACCGAGCACGAAGACTCGGTCGAAATCCTGGGCCGCAGCGGAGACGACGCGGTCGTCGCAGTCGGCGTCTGGCCCACGGCGCCGTACGTTCATCCGTACGGAGATCCGCCGTGGGCGCTCGACGGCGAGCCGACCGTCGTTCGCCTCGCCGGCGGCGTTCGCGTGACGCTTCGTTTGCGCGACCGCGCGGCCGTGCCGCTCGCATCGCGTCGCACGGTCGTCTTTCGCCACTCCACGAACTGAGGGTATGATTTCAGCGTGCGGCTTGGCTTTCGTTTGCGCGCGATCTTCGTCGCAGCGTTCGTGCTCGCATCGATCTGCGCGCTCGACTGCGCGGGCCCGACGCCCTGCCAGCACAACAGCGACTGCGCCGTCGGGTACTACTGCAGTACGACCCAAGAGAAATGCGTTCGCAACTGCGTCGACGCGACGCGCGATTGCGAGCCGGGCCAAATCTGCGACGTGAACGGCCAGTGCGCGACGCCCTCCGGCGACGCCGGCGTCCCCGATGTGGCGACCCAAGACGCGCCGACCCAAGACGCGCCCGCGCAAGAGACCAGCACCCAAGACGCGCCGGTCGACGTCACGCCCGGCGACGGCGCGCCGCCCGCGACCAAGCACGAGCTCGATCTCTGCGCGAATGACAGCGAATGCGTCTCGGGCCTGATTTGCCGCGCGCTCTATCAAGGCGGCCCGAGCCGCTGCACGCCGACCTGCGCGACGACGTGCAACCGCGCCGCCGCGCGCTGCGTGACGCACGGCGCCGACACCTTCTGCGTCGACACCGACGTCGGTCGCACGTGCGCCGCCGCGAGCGACTGCAACTACGGCTGCCTCACGCCGGGCGGTTACTGCACGATGACATGCACCTCGGGCGCCGATTGTCCGAACGGCTTCGGCTGCGCGACCGTCGGCCAAAACGGAAAGCTCTGCGTGCGCGCCGAGGAGTACTGCGGCGGCGCCAACAACTGCACGCTCGACTGCGACACGAGCCTCGTCGCGTCGAGCTGCACGCTCCCGTGCTCGTCCGACTCGGACTGCCCGCAGCGCGCCTCGGTGCTCGCGAAATGGACGTGTAACGTCACGTGCCAGCGCCCGAGCGACGTTTACGGCCCGATTGGCCAAGGCGACGTCGCGAGCTACGCGTGCAGCTTCAGCAACCAAGAAGTGAACCTGTGCAGCGACGCCCAGCACATCGACTTCACGCAGCTCACGATTCCGAATCCGCCGGCCGTCACGTGTCCGGCGTCGCAATCGGTCGACGGCGCATCCGGCGACGCCTGCGTCGACACCTGCCGCTACGCCGGCGGCTGCGCTCACGGCTACGAGTGCACCGGCATCGGCGACATCTCGAACACGCGCGTCGGGCTCTGCATGCCGGCCCACGGCAGCGGCGAAGTCGGCGGGGCCTGCAGCACGGACGGCGACTGCGCATTCGGCTACTGCAGCTCGAGCCAATGCTCCCGCGACTGCTCCGGCGACGGCATCTGCCCGACCGGCTCGACCTGCACGGCCGTCGGCGGCGCTTATCCCACAGTCGAAGGCGTCGCCTTCAAGCGCTGCCAATAGGGAGATCTGGGATTTACATAGCTTGCGCGACCAAGCTACCTTCGCACCACGCGGCCGCAGCCGCGAAAAGGCCGGGGTACGCCAAAGCATGCACAATCGGTGGTTCTTCGTGCTGGGTGCCGTCGCGATCGCCAGCACCGCCCTCGCGGGACCGGTTCGCGGAAAAATCGCCGGCGCAGAGAAGCTGATCCCCTCGGTCTACGCGGACATGGCGAAAGCCGAGCACCGCTATACCTGGCGCGAGCCTTCGCCCACGGTGAAGCCCGAGTTCAGGCAGCTCTCGGCCAACCCCTCGCGGGACATCTGCATCGCGGCGATTTCCTCGACGCCGGCTCCGGCTCACGACGCGATTCAAATCATGGTCACCGGCGGCCACGCCGTGCCGACCACGATCGCCGTGTCGCCGCAGACGAAGCTCCTCTTCGTCAACCACGACCCGTTTCCGCACCGCCTCTATCTCGTCGGCGACGCCACGTGGAAAGAGATGGAGACCTCGTCCGGCGGCACGCGCGACTGGACCGCGCCCGGCACCGGAAAATACGAGTTCCGCGATCGCCTCACGCCGACGCTGCGGTTTTACGTCGTCATCGACCCGGGCGTCGTCGACGTCGTCTACCCCGGGCACAACGGCGCGTTCGCGTTCCGCAACCTCGCGTCGGGCGACTACTTCTTGAAGGCGTTCTTCGACGGCAAAGAAGTGGGAAGCGTGCAGGCGGTCGCCAAAGGCGGCACCGTCGAGCTGCGCGAGCCGCTCACGCTCCAACCTCCGCCGCCCGAGGCCAAGTAACGCGATGATGCTCCTTTCGCGTTTTTGGTACGCCATCCTCGCGGTGCTCGCGGGCTTCGCGGTCTACGCGGTGATGCTCGCCGTCGGTCAGTACAACCGCGCGAGCATCAAAGGGACGAACGAGACGCTCGCCGACGACAGCAACGTCGTCCAGTGGGACGTCCAAATCGACTCGCGCCATCGCATCGACGCGCTCATGGGCCTCGCGCTCGACAGCACGATCCAGCACGCGCTGCTCGACGCGATGGACAAGGACAAAATCCCGCCGAAATCGCGTCAAGACGCGGCCAAAGGCATCGCGGCGGCGCAAGACAAAATACCTGCACAATACAAACCCGACGCCATCTTCGTCGTCGATCGCGACGGGCGCGTCGTCGCCGAGAGCGGGTACGCGGCGGCCGACAAGTTCGACGACTTCGAGCTCGGCGGGTACTCGTCGGTCAACGACGCGCTCCACGGCTGGCTCCGCGACGACACGTGGGTTTGGGGCAACACCATTTATCGCGTCGCGGCGCGCCCGGTCGAATACGACGTCGCGCAGCCGCCGGTCGGCGCCATCGTCGGCATTCGCGCGCTCGACAAGCGCTACGCGCAAGATCTCGTGAAGGACACGAAGACGAACATCGTCTTTTACGCCGCCGGCCAGAAAGTGTCGGCCGCAGGTCTCGACAATTTCGACGACGCGCAAGCCGAAGCGATCGTGCCCGAGCTCGCGAAGCTCGACGCCGATCAAGAATACAAAACGAAGGGTCACACCGAGATCCGAAACCTCGCCGGGACGACGAACCTCGGCGCAGTCTTTCGCAAGCTCGACGGCGACGCCTACGAGCTCGGCGCGGGCTACGCGGTCGTGCGGCCGCGCGTGACCATCGCGAACGGCGGCGCGTTCCTCTCGAACGCCGACGAGACCGATCGCAAGAACGTGAGCTGGCCGGGCATCATTGGCATCGTCGTCGCGGGGCTCGTGTTCGGACTCTTGCTCACGTTCGTCGAGCACGATCGGCCGCTCAAGAAGATGCGCGTCCAAGCGCTCAAGCTGAAGAAGGGCGAAATCGATTTGCTGCAGCTCCCGCAGCTCTCGGGCGGGTTGCGCGACATCGGCGCCGACGTGAACGCGGGCATCGAGCGCGTCGCCGAAAAGGGCGGGGGAGCGCCGCGGAAAGCCGCCGACCTCGAGTCGATCCTCGGCCCCGTGCCCGCCGAGCCGTCGATGAGCGCGTTCGCGTTCCCGATGTCCGAGCCTTCGTCGGCGGTGCGGCAGTCCAATCCCCTCGCGCCGCCCGGCTCCGGTCCGAAGCCGTTGCCGATGCAAGCGCCGCCGCCGCCCGCGTCCAACCCGAATCTCTCGGGTCCGCGTCCGCCGCCGCCGCATCCGTCGTCTCCGGGCAGCAGGCCCGGCTTCACGCCGAACGCGCCGCCGAACGTCGTCGCGATGCCTCCGCCGCGTTTGCAACAGCCCGAGACGAGCCCGACCACCGTGATGCCGCTCCGCGCGCCGGACGGTCCCTCCGCTCCGGCCGCCGTCGTTCCCAAGAAAAAAGAGGATGAAGAAGAGGCGACGATGGTCGCGGCCGTTCCGCAAGAGGTCCTCGCGCGCGCCATCGGCGAAGCGCAGAACCCCGACGAGCTCGAGTGGCCGAACGTCTACGAAGAGTTCGTCAAGACGAAGAAGCAATGCAGCGAGCCCACCGAAGGGCTCACGTTCGACAAATTCCGCCAAACGCTCCGCAAGAACCGCGACGCGCTCGTGCAGCGTCACAACTGCAAGCGTGTGAAGTTCACCGTCTACGTGAAGGACGGCCGAGCCTCGCTCAAGGCGACGCCGATCAAAGATTGATGCGCACCCTCCGAAAGCTCCTTCCCGCAGGCGCAGTTCTACTCTTCGTCGCGCCAGCCGCGGCGAGCAACGTCACGGAGTTTCCGGACAACGGCTCCGAGCAGATGGGCCGCGGCGGCGCGTGGGTCGCGCGCGCGAGCGATCCGCTCGCGACGATGTACAACCCCGCCGGCCTCGCCGGTCAGCCGACCAAGCTCACGCTGCAAGTGAACTTGCCGCTCTCGCAGACGTGCTTCCACCGCATGCGCGACCCGAACGACACGACGACCGACACGGCGCTCACGACCACCGACGGTCAAGGCCGCGCGTTTTATCCGAACGTGTGCAACGACCTCGGGACGTTCCCGGTGCCGTCGCTCGGCCTCACGATTCGCGCGACGAAGCGATTCGGCATCGGCATCTTGCTCACCGCGCCGAGCGGCGCCGCCGCGCAAGCGTGGCCGGAGTTTTCGCAAACGCCGACGGGCACGACGTACCCGGCGCCCGAGCGTTATCTCGCGACGTACACGAACGCGTTTTTTCTCTCGCCGACGATCGGCGTCGGCTGGGAGCCGGTCGACCATCTGCGTTTCGGCGCGAGCTTCGTGGCGGGCCTCGCGAACGCGACGTTCAGCAACGGCTCGATGGGCAACAACACCGCGAGCCCCGATCCGCGCACCAACGATCTCAAGGCGACGCTCTCGACCGCGACCGTGTTCGTTCCGGGCTTCACCGTCGGCGCTTTGTGGAGCGCGACGAAGACGTTCGACGTCGCCGCTTGGTACAAATGGAGCGCGCCGGTCGACGCGAGCGCCGACGTGAAGACGTTCGCCGGCTACTACGCGCTCGGCGGTCCCGACGTCGCCGGCAACAGCGCGACGCCGTGCGCGAGCGGCCCGCCCGTCTGCGGCCCCGGCCTCGGCCACGTGAAGCTCGCGATCCCGATGGAGGCCAAGCTCGGCTTCCGCTTCCACAAGCCGCGCGCCGACATGGCGCTCGAAGAGCACCGCCGCGATCCTATGGCGCAAGACGTTTGGGACGCCGAGCTCGACCTCACGTGGGCGAACGACAGCGCGCTCGACGCGCTCCACATTTCGTTCCCCGCCGATTCCTCGGGCGCCGGGACCATCCCGGTGCCGGGCGCCGCCGGCGGTACCGTTCCGCCGAACGCCGACGTCCCGCACAACTACAACGACGTCCTCGGCGTCCGACTCGGCGGCGAGGTCAACGCCATCCCCAACAAGCTCGCCATCCGAGCTGGAGCGTTCTTCGAGAGCCAAGCCGCGCCATCCTCGAACGGCCAAAACCCGACGATGGCGACCGACTTCGCTGCCGGCGCGCGCGTCGGCCTCGCGCTCGGCGCGACCTTGCGCATCCCGCTCAAAAAAGACGCCCCTCCGACCGAAGGCGGCGCGATCGAATTCAGCGCAGGCTACATGCACATGTTCATGTTCGACTTGAACAACGACGGCAGCGCCGGCGGCATCCGAGCTTTGGCAGGCACCGCTTGCCAGAGCGGCTCGCCGACGAACGGCACCTGCGGCGACGGCACCCCCGCCTTCCGCAGCTCCTGGTTCGCGAACTTGGGAACGGTTTCTTCGTCGCTCGACGTCATCAACGTCGGCGCCTCGTATCGATTCTGAAGAGGAAGCAAAAAAATGGCAGAGCCGCGCAACGTCATCATCATCGGCTCCGGCCCCGCCGGACACACCGCGGCCATCTACGCCGCGCGCGCCAACATGAAGCCGCTCATGTTCGAGGGCCTCGTCAAAGGAGGCATCCCGGGCGGCCAGCTCATGATTACGAACGACGTCGAAAACTACCCGGGCTTCCCGAGCAAGATCGCCGGGCCCGAGCTCATGGCGGCGTTTCGCGATCAATCGATCAACCAAGGCGTCGAGGTCGTCTCCGAGGACGTGAACAAAGTCGATCTCCGCGAGCGCCCGTTCCGCGTCTGGGCCGGCGACGACCACGTCGTCCACACCGCGAAGTCCGTCATCATCGCGACCGGCGCGCAAGCGCGCTGGCTCGGCCTCGAGAGCGAGCACGCGCTCAAGGGCAAAGGCGTGTCGGCGTGCGCGGTCTGCGACGGCGCGTTCTTCCGCAACGAAGACGTCATGGTCGTCGGCGGCGGCGACACCGCGATGGAAGAATCGATGTACCTCTCGGGTCTCGCCAAGACCGTCACGCTCGTCCACCGCCGCGAAGAGTTCCGTGCGAGCAAGACGATGCAAGACCGCGTCTTCAAGAACCCAAAAATACGTGTAGTCTACAACTCGATCGTCGACGAAGTGCAGGGCATCGCGGCCGGCGAGGTCACCGGCGCGAAGCTCCGCAACATGAAGACCAATGCGACCGAGGTCGTGCCGGTGAAAGGCTTCTTCGTCGCCATCGGCCACACGCCGAACACCGATCTCTTCAAAGACTTCCTCGAGCTCCACGACAACGGCTACATCAAGACCAAGCCGGGCACCGCGCAGACGAGCATTCCCGGCGTGTTCGCCGCGGGCGACGTGCAAGACTTCGTCTACCGACAGGCCGTGACCGCCGCGGGCTCTGGATGCATGGCGGCGCTCGAAGCGGAGCGGTGGCTCGCGATGCAAGGCGACCACTGAGCCCAGACGAGATACTCTCGCGTCCCGAAGCCGTGTCCGCCCAAGCGACTCAACACACCGTCACCGAGCGCGAGGATCAGCTCGCGCGCGTGCCGTTTTTCGACGGTCTCACGCGCGAATCGCTGACGCTCATCGCGCAAGTGACGACCGAAGAAGCGCACGGCCTCGGCACCAAAATTTTCGGTTACGGCGATCCAGGCGACAAGCTCTTCATCATCCTCGAAGGCAAAGTGCGCATCTCGCGCGAGGTCTCGGGCATGGGCGAAGAGGCGCTCGCCGTGCTCGGACAGGGCGAGGTCTTCGGCGAAATGTCGCTCCTCGACGACTCGCCGCGCTCGGCCGACGCGCGCGCGCACGAGCGATGCCGCCTGCTCGTCATCACGAAAGACGCGTTCGACGATCTTCTCTTCCTCCACAAAGATCTGGCCTACGAGGTTCTATGGAGCTGCGTGCGGATGCTCTCGACCCGCTTGCGCGAGATGAACGACAAGCTCGCGTTTCTTTCGACCAGCAACAAATTCGAATGAGGTGGCTCGCGCTCGTGCTGGTCGTGGCCGCGTGCGGCGGCGCGAAGCCGAGCGGGCCCGCGACGCCCGCGACGCCGGCGCCGATCCTCATGCGCGGACCGACCGCGACGGGCATGACCGCGGAGCTCGGCGCGATCGGCCTCGACCCGAAGGATCTGCCGCCGCTCGGCAAGCTCCCGCCCGAGCAGCTCCGGAAAGTGATGCCGCTTTTCGCCAAATCGCTCGGCACGAAATGCGAGGGCTGTCACGCGTCGAGCTTCGACGTGCGCACGCCGCAGATGAACGTCGCCGAGCAGATGTGGGATCACTTCTCGCGCCAGCTCACGACGAAAGAAGGCGCGCCGCTCTTCTGCGACTCGTGTCACCACGGCGCCACGAAAATCCTCGACCGCGCGAGCGACGACAAAGTCTTCGTGTGGATGGACGAAAACTACGTCGCCAAGCTCGCGCGAAAGCCTGGCGTCGAAGCGCCCGGCAAAGACCACGCGTGCCCCACCTGCCACGGCGAGCCCGGCGAGATGAAGTTCATCCACATTTGGGCCGAGGGAAAACCTTTCCCCAAAAACTCAACCGACACTCCACAGGTTTCTAGGTGAAATGTTGACGCCGTGACGCGCGTTCAGTAGCCTTGCAGGCGCCATGCAAGGGCTCACCCACCGCCAGCAGATGGTCTTGGACTTCATTCGTGAATCGATCGCCGATCGCGGCTACCCGCCGACGCTCCGCGAGATCGGCGCACGGATGGGCATTCGCTCGACCAACGGAGTGAACGACCACCTGCGCGCGCTCGAGCGCAAAGGCTACTTGAAGCGCGAGGACATGAAGTCGCGCGCGCTCCGTCCGACCAGCGTGCAGCTCCCGCTGCCCGTCTCGTCGATGGGCGGCGAGCCTTCGAACAACGTCCACCGCATTCACGGCGACGCGGCGCACGCGGGCGACGAGGACCTCATCGAGATCCCCATCGTCGGTCGCGTCGCGGCGGGCGCGCCCATCCTCGCCGACGAGTCGATCGTCGACACGGTTCGCATCGACCGCGGCCTCGTACGCGGCGGCCGCGACGTCTTCGGTTTGCGCGTCCAAGGCGACTCGATGATCGACGCAGGCATCTTGAGCGGCGACTACATCTTCGTTCGCAAGCAGCTCACCGCGAGCAAAGGCGACATCGTCGTCGCGCTCATCGGCGACGAAGCGACGGTGAAGTACTACCACCCGGAGCGCGATTACGTGCGCTTCCAGCCGGCGAACAAGACGATGGCGCCGATCCTCGTGCGCGCCGTCGACTTCAAAGCGACGATGCTCCTCGGCGTCGTCATCGGGCTTTACCGAAAGATCTAACGGCTGTAGCGTCAGCCACATGTTGCGTTTCGCGGCGCTGGGGCTCGCGATGGCTTCGATGACGGGCTGCGGCGGCACGCTCTACGCGATCAACGCGTCGAGCGCGAGCTCGCGCCTCGAAGAGGCGAAGGAGCTCGGCGCCGAGCAGCTTGCGCCGTACGAGTACTACTACGCGAAGGCGCATCTCGAGCAGGCGCAGATCGACTCGCAAGAGGCGAGCTACTCGGACGCGATCAACTACGCCGAGACGGCGGAAGAATACGCGGACAAAGCGGTGAACTTGTCGAAGGCGGCGCGCAGGGCTTCGGGTCGATGAACCGATTCGGCCGGGTCGTCGTCGTTTTGATCGCGCCGCTCCTCGCGAGCGCGTGCGCGGCGCCGGCGGCGCTCCAAGGTCGCATCGACGGGCTCTCGGCGATCGCCGACAACGCCGAAAAGAACGGCGCGATGAAGTGCGCACCGCGCGAGCTCGCGCTCGCACGCTCGCACCTCGAGTTCGCGAAGAACGAGCTCGATCAGGGCGAGTACGGCAACGCGGCCGAGCACGTCGACATCGCCGCGCCGAACGCGCGTGCCGCGCTCGCCAACAGCCCGCCGGACCGCTGCGCGCCGCGCGGCTTCATGACGCCGCGCGTGGGTGACAAAGACGGCGACGGAATCCCGGACAACGTCGACAAGTGTCCGAACGATCCCGAGAACTACAACGGCTATCAAGACGAAGACGGTTGTCCCGACGATCCGGACACCGACGGCGATGGCATCCCGGATTCGAAAGACCAATGCGTCATGGAGCCGGAGGACAAAGACGGCTACCTCGACGACGACGGCTGCCCCGATCTCGACAACGACGCCGACGGCATCCCCGACGCGATCGACAAGTGCCCCGACAAGCCCGAAGACTTCGACGGCTTCGAAGACCAAGACGGTTGCCCCGATCCGGACAACGACGGCGACACCGTGCTCGACGTCGACGACATGTGCCCGAACACGCCGGGCGTCGTCGGCGGCGACAAGCCGGGCTGCCCGAAGAAGAACATGCTCGTCGTGGTCACGGCCAAAGAGATCCGGATCACGCAGCAGATTCAATTCGAGTTCAACAAGTCGAAGATCAAGGGCGACGTGTCGTTCAAGATCCTCGATCAGATCGTGAAGGTTCTTCAGGACAACCCGAAGATCACCCTCGAGGTCCAAGGCCACACCGACAACGTCGGAAGCGCCGCGTACAACAAGCAGCTCTCGCAGGATCGCGCCGACTCGGTGCGTGCGTATCTCGTTGCGCATGGCATCGACCCGTCGCGTCTCATCTCGAAGGGCTACGGCATGGACAAACCGCTCGTTCCGAACAACTCGGTCGCCAATCGCGCCCTCAATCGACGCGTGCAATTCATTCGAACGGAGTCGACGGGTTCTTCGACTCAGCCTTGAGATTTGTAGTAGGGTTGCGCCGCCGCTCGACGGACCCGCCGTAAGCGGGACGTCGGAAACGGTGACGACAGGGAGAATCGCCGTGCAACCCCGACTGCATCGCCGTCTCATTTGGGCCGTTTTCGCGCTTGCCGCGTTGGTATGTCTTGCGCCGTCGCGCGCGGCGTACGCCGATGCGGGGACCGAGAAGAAAGCGACCGACCTTCAAAACAAGGCGATGAACGACGACTACCTCGTCAACGTCAACGCGCAGGCGGCCGAGCGAAAGCTGAAACAAGCGATTGGTCTGTGCGGCACGAACAAGTGCAACGACAAGCTCCGCGCCGCGCTTCACCGTGACCTCGCGACCGTGCTCGCCGGCGCCGGCGGCGCGGCCCGCAAGCAAGACGCCGTCAACGAGTTCACCGAAGCGCTGCAGCTCGATGCGTCGACGACGCCGAACGCGGACCTTCGAACGAAAGACATCGACGCCGCGTTCGCCGAAGCGAAGAAGCAAGCCGGCGGCAGCGGAAACGGAAACGGCAACCCGAACGGAAACGGGAACGGCAACGGAAACGGCAATGGCAACGGCAATGGCAACGGCGGCAGCACCGGTCAGCCGCAGGCCAACGACATTTCGCATACGCCGCCCGACGAGCAGACCGTTCGCACGCCGCTCCCGATTTACGTCGAGTACACCGGCAGCGACACGGTCAAGAAGATCGTCCTTCGTTACAAAGGCCTCGGGATGGGCGAGTTCAAAGCCCTCGAGCTCAAGAAGATGGGCTCGGGCTACGGCGGCGAAGTGCCGTGCACCGACGTCATCCAGGGCGACTTCAAATACTTCATTCAGGTCTTCAACACCGACGGCGACAACGTCGCGGGGGGCGGCAGCAAGAACAGCCCGTACGTCGTGAAGATCAAAAAAGAGATCTCCGGCGAGCCGCTGCACCTGCCGAATCAGCCGCCGCCGAAGGCGTGCGCCGACATCAGCGATTGCCCCGAAGGGCCCGCCGGCGCGGCGTGCCGGGCGAAAGCGGGCGGCGGCGGCGCGACGCTGAAGGGCGCGGGCGCCGAATGCGAAGGCGACGACGAGTGCCAGAGCGGCTCCTGCACCGACGGGGCCTGCACCACGCCGCAGAAAAAGAACGCCGGCGAGGACTGCGAGAACGACAGCGATTGCAGCTCCGGCACGTGCAAGGCGGGCGCGACCGAAGACGAGGGGAAGAAGTGCGCGGCGTCGAGCTCCAAAGCGCCGAGGGTCTTCATCGGGCTGACGGTCGGCTACGACCTCACGATCGTGCCGGGCGCCAACAGCGTCTGTCAGGTCGACGCGAGCACCGGCGCGCAGTCGAGCGGCTACGGCTGCTACGACACGACACTCGGCGCCGACTATCCGTTCAACGGCGATGAAGACAAGTTCGGCAGCACGCCGGGCGCCGGATCGATCACCGGCGGCATCGCGCCGGGCAACTTGCGTCTCGCGCTGACGTTCGATTACGCAGTCACGCCGAGCATCCTCATCGGCCTCAAGGCGGGCGTCGCGGTGATTCACTCGCCGAGCGTGCAGAGCTTCCTCGGCGGCGGCTCACCCGTCGGGCTCTTGGTCGAGGGCCGGTTCACGTATCTGTTCGGCGGCGTCACGAAGAGCGTCGCGCCGTACATTCAGCTCGGTATCGGCGTGTCGCAGTACGACGCGGCGGTGACCGTGCCGGTGCTCGGCGGCTCGACGACGAACAGCTCAATCAACAACGGTAACCCGACGCCGACGTCGCGTCAGTGCGGCGTCCCTGGTCACGAGACCGAGGACTGCGTTCAGGCGTGGGCGCTCGGCGGCCCGCTCTACTTCGCGCCGGCCGCGGGCGTTCGCCTCGGCTTCAACGGGGGGAAGATGGGGCTGATGCTCGGCGTGCGTCCCGTGATCGCCGTGGGCACCGCGTTCACGTTCAGCATCGAGCCGGAAATCGGCTTCCACGTCGGGTTCTGATCGTCACGACGCTCCCCGTGCGCCCTTCACGAGATCGTCGCGGACCTCGTTGATGCTCGCGCTACCGCTCCGTTTCGGGTCGCCGGCAGGACGATGCACCGGTTGCCACAGGGCGCGTAGCGCGCGGACCTCGGCGCGGAGGCGATCGATTTCGCGTTCGAGGTTCATCTCGGTGGCGTTGAGCCAGGAAGCGACGTCGCTCATGCGGCCGCTCCGTGTCGCTTCTCGAGCTCGCCGACGCGGCGCGCGAGGTCGACGTTCGCGCGGCGAACGACGTCTTCGAGGACGGCGAGACGCAGCGTGAGACGCTCCTCGGCCGCGCGCCACTTGGCGTCGGCCTTGTCGGCGGGCGGCGCGCTCGGCTCGGCGGGTTTCGACGGCGCGGCTTTGGTTTTCGATTCCGGTTTTTTCGGAGAAGGTTTCTTGGTCGGCATGCGCAGTCGTGGAGCACCGAGCGTGCCGCTCGAAAACGTCGAAAAAATGCGATTTCGACCTGGCCAAATGGCCCGACGGCCGGCGCGCGGGCCAGATCAGGCGATGACGTGGACGCGGATCGAGTTGGTGCTGCCGCTGACGCCGATCGGCGCGCCGAAGACGATGACCACGCGCTCGCCGGGCGAAGCGAGGCCGCTCGCCATGAGGTCGGCCGTGCACCAGTCGACGAGCGCGTCGGGCTCGTTCATCGGCGGCATCTCGCGCGGGACGACGCCCCAGAAGAGCGCCATGCGGCGGCGCGCTTTCGCGTTCGGCGAGAACGCGATCACGGGAACGCTCGGGCGCGCGAGCGACACTGTCATCGCGCTCTGGCCCGACTCGGTGAACGCGACGATGTAGCGCGCGCCGATCTCGCGCGCGGTGTTGGTCGCGCCGCGCGCGATGGCTTCGCCGATGCTCGTGGCGCGCGAGGCGTACGGCGCGGTCTCCAAAAACGGGCTGCTTTCAGCCTCCAAAACGATGCGCGACATCATCGACGCGGCGAGCGTCGGGTAGTCGCCGTTGGCGGTTTCGCCCGAGAGCATGACCGCGTCGGTGCCGCTGTAGACCGCGTTCGCGACGTCGCTCGCCTCGGCGCGCGTGGGGCGCGTGTTCTTCGTCATCGATTGGAGCATCTCGGTCGCGACGATGACCGGGCGCCGCACGCGGCGCGCGACGCTCAGGATTTGTCGCTGAATGACCGGCACGCGCTCGGGCGGGAACTCGACGCCGAGATCGCCTCGCGCGACCATGACGCCGTCGGACGCGGCGACGATGCTCTCGAGGTTCTCGACCGCGTCGGGCGTCTCCACCTTCGCGACGATGGGTGTCTCTTGTCCCCACGCTTGGCAGATTTCGCGGACCAACGTGATGTCGCTCGCGCGGCGCACGAAGGAGAGCGCGATGTAATCGACGCCGAGCGAGAGGCCGAACAGGAGATCGGCTTTGTCTTTTTCGGTGAGCGCGCCGCCGCGCATCGTGCGAGACGGCAAGTGGACGCCGACCCGGTTGCGGAGCGCGCCGCCGACCTCGACGACCGCGTTGATCTCGCCGGGTTTGACGTCGGTGATGCGCACCGCGACGCGGCCGTCGTCGAAGAGGACGTGGTCGCCGACGCGGACGTCTTCGGTGAGGCCCTCGTATTGAATCGTGATGAGCGACGGGTCGTCGGAGTGACTGCCCTCGGTGATGCGAATGGTGTTGCCGTTTTCGAGGGTCGGCGGCGTCGCGAACGTGCCGGTTCGCACCTTCGGGCCGCAGAGATCTTGGAGCGCGGCGACGGCGCGCCGTTCGCGGTCGGCGGCTTTGCGCAGGCGCGCGAGACGCGCGGCGTGCTCCTCGTGCGAGCCGTGCGAAAAGTTGAATCGCGCGACGTCCATGCCCGAGCGAATCATCTCGACCAGACGATCCTCGCTGTCGCAGGCGGGGCCCAGCGTGCAGACGAGCTTGGTGCGCCGAATCGTCATCCGAGCGAAGCATGCCAAAAAAGCTCGGGCTGTCGGGAAAAAAGAGAGGTAATCAGAAGCGCGTGCACGTCGACGAGCGCACGATCGCCACAGTCTTGGACGCGCGGGCCGAAACGCCCGCGTACATTTACGATCTCGACGCGATCGAAGCCGAGGCCGGCGCGCTCGAGGCGGCGTTCGGCAGCCGCGCGCACGGCGTGTTTTATGCGGTGAAGGCGAACAGCGCCGGGTCGATCGTGCGGGCGCTCGCGTCGCACGGCGTCGGCGCCGACGTCGTGACGGGCGCCGAGCTTCTCCTCGCGCTTGCGTGCGGCGTCTCGCCGGAGAAGATCGTCTACAGCGGCGTCGCCAAGACCGACGAAGAGATCGACGTCGCGGTGACGTCGGGCGACCGTGGGATTCGCGCGATTCAAGTCGAGAGCATCGAAGAGGTCGGACGCGTCCACGCGCGCGCCCGCACCGCGGGGCGCGTCCAGCGCATCGCGATCCGCGTGAACCCGGGGCTCGACTTCGAGGAGCTCGCGACCCACGCGCACGTCGCCACCGGGCACGACGAAGCGAAATTCGGGATCGCGTCGGCCGACCTCGACGCGGCGCTCGCGGCGATCGCGTCGGCGAAGAACCTCTCGCTCGCGGGCATCTCGTCGCACGTGGGCTCGCAGTTTTTCAAGACGGCGCCGTACGTCGCGGCGGCGCGCATCGCGTGCGATCTCTCGCGCGCCGTGCGCGATCGATTTCCGCTCGAGTTCGTCGACACCGGCGGCGGGTTCGGCGTCGACTACACGGGCGCGGCGTGCGCAAAACCGGCTGATTTCGTGCGCGAAACGCTCTCGGTCATGCGCGAGGCGCGTGTCGACGATCTCGCGCTTCACGTCGAGCCCGGGCGCGTCCTCGTCGCGGCGCACGGCGTGCTCCTCGCGCGCGTGATCCAACGAAAAGTCTCGCCGTCGTCGGGGCAGAAGTGGCTGATGATCGACGCGGGCATGAACGATCTCATTCGGCCCGCGCTCTACCAAGCCAAGCATCGCGTGGTTGCGATCGCGTCTTCTTCGAAAAAAACGAGCGCGTGGCGCGTCGTCGGTCCGTGCTGCGAGAGCGCGGACGATTTCGGCGAGCACGCTCTGCCGGACGAGGGCTTCGACTACGTCGCACTCCTCGACGCGGGCGCGTACGGCTACACGATGGCGAGCCGCTACAACGGGCGCGCGTTCGCGTCCGAAGTTTTCTTGCGCGGGACCGAGCTCGTGTCCGTTTCGCCACGCGCGCCGCTTCGCGCGTGGGCCGACGAGCGCGCTCGCACCTGACGTGGTAGCTCCACGACATGGCAACCAGCAAAGCAACTGCGCAGTGGAACGGAACGCTCAAAACTGGACAGGGCGTGATGAAACCGGCGAGCGCCGGTGAAATTCCCTTCACGCTCGGCACGCGCTTCGAAGGCAAGGCCGGCTCGAATCCCGAAGAGGTGATCGGCGCCGCGCTCGCCGGCTGTTTTTCGATGGCGCTCTCGCTCGCGCTCGAAGAGGCGGGTCACACGCCGCGGTCGATCGCGACGACGACGGCGGTTCACATGGGACGCGAGAACGACGCGTTCATGATCACGTCCATCGATCTCGACGTCGTGGTCGACGCGTCCGGCCTCGACGCGCACGATCTCGACGAGATCGCGCAAACGACCAAGAAGCGCTGCCCCGTCGGCAAAGCGCTCGGCGGCGTCCCGAACATCGCGCTCGCAGCCAAGCTCAAATAGGCTATTTCGCGCGCTTGTAGAACGGCGTCGGCACGACGACCGCTTCGATGCTCTTGCCGCGGCAATCGACGAAGAAATGCGTGCCGACCTCGGTCTTTGCAGTCTGCAAGTATCCGAGGCCGAGGTTTTTGCCGACGGTCGGGCAGGGGCCGCCGCTCGTGCAGATGCCGAGGTCGTTGCCGGCTTCGTCTTTCAGCGGGTAGCCGTGGCGGGCGATGCCGCGGCCGAGCATTTCGAAGCCGATCATCTTGCGCGGGAGCGGCGCGGCTTTGATTTTTTCGAGCGCGGCGCGGCCGACGAAGTCGCCTTTGCCGAGCTTCACGACCCACGAGAGGCCCGCTTCGATCGGGTTGGTCGTTTCGTCGATGTCATTTCCGTAGAGCGAAAGGCGCGCTTCGAGGCGGAGCGTGTCGCGCGCGCCGAGGCCAGCGGGCTTCGCGCCCGCGTCGACGAGTGCGCGCCAGAGCTGCGGCGCGTCGTTCCACGCGCAGAAGATTTCGACGCCATCCTCGCCCGTGTAACCGGTGCGCGCCGCGGTGCAGCGCACGTTCGCGACGACCGCGTCACGAAAATGAAATGATTGGAGCTCCGACAATTTCGCGGCGTCGGCGCCGAGCTTGCCGAGGACATCGAACGCTTTCGGTCCTTGCAGCGCGATGAGCGCGGTCTCGTCGGTCACGTCGCGAAAGGTGCAGTGGTTCTCCGCCGCGCGCCGAAAGACGTCGGCCATCTTGTCGTGGTTCGACGCGTTGCAGACGATGAGCCAACGCTCCTGCGCCGCGCGGTAGACGATAAGGTCGTCGAGGATCGTCCCGCGTTCGTTGCAGGCGCACGTGTACAAGGCTTGGCCATCGACGAGCTTCGAGGCGTCGTTCGTGATCAAATAATTCACGACCTGCGCCGCGTACTCGCCGGTCATCTCGAGCTCGCCCATGTGCGAGACGTCGAACACGCCGGCCGAAGTTCGCACCGCGGTGTGCTCGTCGACGATGCCCGTGTACTGAATCGGCATCTCGAACCCGGCGAACGGGACCATGCGGGCCCCGGCTTTTTTGTGCTCTTCGTAGAGTGACGTGCGCCGCGCTTCGCTCATGCGGCGGCAGCGTACACCAGCTATAGTCTCGGCGCATGAACGGCTGGGACCGCGCATCGCCCGGTTACCTCGCGCAGTGGCAGCCGCAGCTCGCGCCTTACGACGTCGATCTCGCGTTCGAGCTCGGGCTGCGCGAAGGCGACTGCGTGCTCTCGACTCCCGGCTCGGAGGTCGTCGCGCTCGCGCGCGCGGTGGGCGATCGGGGGCGAGTTCACGCCGTCGCCGCGACCGAAGACGTACTTGTATTATGCAAGGAACGCGTTCGCGCCTCCGCGCTCGCCGACCGCGTCGAGACGCTCGCCGCGCCGCGAGGGCCGTACGACGCGGCGGTGTCGGCGTTCGATTTCGACGTCGCCGCGGGCAGGGCGCACCTCGCCGCGCTGCGCGAAGCGATCGGCCCGCGCGGAAAGATCGGCGTCATGCTCTGGGGCCCGCCGGCCGAGGACGATCCGGAACGCGTCTTCGCGCGCGCGATCGACGCGGTCGCGCCCGAGATCGCGGCGAGCGCAGTGTGGCCCGACGTCGCGCGCGCGACCCTCGCTTCGCTCTTCGAAGCCGCGGGCCTCGCGCTCATTCGCCACACGGTCGTCTCGCACGCGATGATCTTCCAGCACGCCGAGCGTTTCGCGACCGCGCTCCTCGCCGCGCGCAGCTACGGTCCGAAGCTCCGCGCGCTCGGCGACCCGGCCGTCGCCGCCGTGCTCGCGCGTTTCTACGAACGCGTCGGTCAAGACGACGCGATCTCGTACGCGCCCGCAGCGACGATCGTGATCGGCGCGCTGCCCGGCGCCGAAATCGAGCTCCCGCATCGCCCGAGCGTGCGGGTCCCCGTCATTTGATGTAGCTTCCCCGTCGCCATGAAGACCGGTCTTCGCCTGCTCGTTCTCCTCGTCCTCGCGCTCGTCATGAGCTGTGAGAACTACGACAAGCTCGTCGACCTCGACGCGACGTGCGACCAAAAGTGGGGCGACGTGCAGACGCAGCTCCAGCGTCGCTACGACTTGGTGCCGAACCTCGTGTCGACGGTGAAGGCGCAAGCGAAGTTCGAGCAAGACACGCTCGACAAAGTCACCGAGGCGCGCGCGAGCGCGACGCAAGTGAAGCTGAGCGGCGAAGATTTCAGCGACCCGCAAAAAATGGCCGATTTCAACAAGGCGCAGGGCGCGCTCTCGGGCGCGCTGTCGCGGCTCCTGGTCGCGAGCGAAAATTATCCCGAGCTGAAGTCGAACCAAGCCTTCCATGATTTGCGCGTCGAGCTCGAAGGCACCGAGAACCGCATCAACCGCGCGCGCCAGGACTACAACGCCGCGGTGAAGGACTACAACGCCGAGCTCGGACACGTTCGCGGGCAAGCGATCAACAAAGTCACCGGCAAGCCGTTCAAGAAGCGCGAGTACTTCAGCGCCGACAGCGACGCGACGGCCGCGCCCAAAGTTTCGTTCTAACCGCGCAGCAGGCGCTCGACCGCGCGCGGAAGCGGCGGCGCGTTTTCGAGGAGCTCGTCGAGCGGGGCGCTCGAGAGCGTGTGCCAGTAGAGGACGTTCGAATTGGGTGTATTCTGCACGTATGCGAGCGCGCCCGCGAAGCACTTCGCGGTGTAGGTGAGGTCGAGCGAAAGGCCGTTTTCGCGGCCGATTTCGAGCGCGCGGCGCGCCGAGTCGGTGGGCTCGCCGTAGCCGCGACCGAGCTCGCTCGTGACGATCTGCAAGCGGCCTTCGAGCGCGCGCGGATCGCGGCCGCCGGCTGCGGCGTAGACGCGGCGAACGAGCCGGCGCGTCCAGCCGGTGACGAACCAGACCGGCGACGCGACGACCACGCCGATGACGATGGTCTTCATTCCCGCGAGCGCGACGCCCGCGGTGAGACCGGCGGCGGTGCCGCCCGAGCCGAGCGTGACGACGATCGCGTCGGGCTCGGGCAGGAGGCCGGTTTCGATTTGTTTCGCGAGCTCGAACGCCGCATCGACGTAGCCGAGCGAGCCAACGACGTTCGAACCGCCCATCGGCACGAGGTACGCGTCGCGGCCGCCGTGGAGCAGCGCGGAGATCCCCGCGCCGACGTACGTGCGCGCGGGCCTGAGCGTCGCGCCCGCCGCGAGATCGGCGCGCACGTTGCGCTCGACGTGCTCGGTGCGCCGCTGCGGAACGATCGCCGCTTCGACGCCGAGCCCCGCGCGCGCGCCGAAAACCGCCGTCGCGAGGACGTGGTGGCTGCCGACCGCGCCGACCGTCACGATGCGCTTTTTTCCGCGCTCGATCGCGTCGGGAATGAGCCGCTCGAGCTTGCGGACTTTGTTTCCGCCGTAGACGGGGCTCGTCAGATCGTCGCGCTTGACCCAGAGTCCGAGCTTGTCGAGGCGCTCGACGGGCGTGGGATATTGGCCGATCATGCGGAGCGGAAACCTCGCCGAAACAAAGCGAGACGATGATAGCGAGCGCGCGTGAAAAAGATCGAAGCCATCATCAAGCCGTTCAAGCTCGACGAGGTCAAAGACGCGCTCGCCGAGGTGGGCATTCAGGGCATGACGGTGACCGAAGTCAAAGGCTTCGGTCGAACCGGCGGCAAAAAAGAGGTCTACCGCGGCTCGGCTTACGTGGTCGATTTCGTGCCGAAGGTGAAGCTCGAGATCGTCGTCGTGGACGAGCTCGTCGCCGACGTGCTCGAAGCGATCGAGAAAAGCGCCAAAACCGGCCGCATCGGCGACGGGAAGATTTTCGTGTCGCCGATCGAAGAGGTCGTCCGAATCCGCACGGGCGAGCGCGGCAAAGACGCGATTTAGATCAGTCGCTCTTCTTCGGTGCGGGCGCGCCGGCGAGGACGGTCTTCATCGTTTTGTCGTCGACGACCGTGCGCATCTCTTGTTCGAGCACGAGCCGTTCGGGGCGGCCGTCGCTTTTTTCGAGGTGGGGCAGGGGCATTTCGCGGACGGCGGCGAGCACGCGTTTCAATGACGTGACGTCGCCGTGATCGGTCGACGCGGTCGCGACGAGCCCGCCGAGAACGATGAAGCCCGCCTTTGCGGTCGCGCGCTTCGCGTCGGGGTCGACCTTGTCTTGCGCATCGCGCGCCGCTTGCGAGGCCGCGCGTAGGCCGTCGGCGTCGGCGTTTTGTTTGGCCATGTCGTCGAGCGCGTGAAGAACCGTTTCACGCGTCGGCGATTGCAGCATTCGAATCGCGTTGTCGGCGTCGACGCGCCGCTCCTCGGTGTAGACGCGGCTCTTCGCAGCGACGGCCCACCACGCGCCGCGCGTGACGGGCACGCTCGCCGTCGGGATTTCGGACACGGTCGCGCTCGGCGCGGCGTCGAGGGCGGCGTCGGGTTTGGTGCAGGCGAGGAAGGCGAACGGGAGGACCCAGGCGATTTTCATGGAGTGCGATCTCGGAGACGGAGACGGGAGCGGAGACGGGAGCGGAGACGGAGACGGAGACTTTGCTCGCTCGGGATTTTCGAGGGTAGCGCCGTGCTCGGGCCGTTCAAGGACGACGCCGAAGGCGTCGCCGGCTTCGCCGGTGCTTCGCATCCTTGAGCGGTCCTCCGCGCGGCGCTTTGGGGGTTGGTGTTTCTCGAAAGGAGACACTCATGCTCAGGATCTACGACACGTCACTCGAAGTGATTCGCAGGCTGCGGCCGACCGTCGACGCGATCGCGCGATACGATTCGGACCTTGCTCGACAGATGCGAAGAGCGTTGGCGAGCATCACGCTCAACATCGCGGAGGGCAGCTATGCGAGAGGGCGCAACCGCCACGCGCTCTACCAAGTCGCGCTCGGCTCTGCGAAAGAGACCAAAGCCTGCATCGATGTGGCGGTGAGCTTCGGCTACGTCGAGCGCGCCGATCCCGAGGCCCTCGCGGGCCTCGGGTCGATCTGCGCAGTGCTCTACAGCCTCGTCACGTAGCGAGGCGATAGAGCGTTGCAGCGATTCGGTCGATCGCATCGCGAAGGCGAGGGTCGACCGGATCGATGTAACCGAGCGCCTCGGCGACATCGAGACACGCTTTCACTTCATGCGTCGATCCAAGCGCGCTGCGAAACCGCATTCTCTCGTTGCCGCCGGTGCACCCGTAAGCCTCCGCCGTGTTGAGCGCGATGCTGCTCGCGGCGCGCCGAGCTTGCCTCGCGAGGTCCGCGTCGTGGCGAGCAATCTCGCGAATGATCGGCGCAAGCATCTTGAGCACTTCGATGATTAACCAATAGATCCGAAGCATGCTGAGACTCCTTCTCGCTTTCGCGAAATAAAAAATCCCAGCAGCGCGGCGCGCAGGGCCGGTCAAGGATGCGAAGCACCGCCGCAGGCGGCGACGCCGCCGGCGTCCTCCTTGAACGGCCCGCGCACCGCGCTACCCTCGAAAATCCCGAGCGAGCGTCTTCTTCGGATTCGGAGAGGGACGCGGACGCGGAGGCGGAGGCGGAGACGGAGACGGTTTCGCCCTACGGCGCGTGGATGGTCGCGACCAGCACCCGATCGTCGTCGACCGTCGCCGTTCCCTTGTCGACCACATGAAGCCGCGCTCCCCCGCGCCGCGCGCGCCACACGCCCGCCCAAATCTTGTACGTCTTCCCCGACTCCACCGCGATCCCCGGCAGCTCGTCCCTCAGCGTCATGTGCACGGGCAACGTCTCGAACGTGGCGACCGTCGCGACCGCGACATGATCGACGTTCACCGCGTCGCCCTTGTCCGGCTCCATGTGCACGAAAATGCCGAGCCCATCCGGCGCGGGGTGGTCGAGCTTCCAGTCGATCTCGAAGTCGAGCATCGGTCCGTCGGCGCTGCGGTGCACTTCGATGCGCGCGGCCTCGAGCTCGATGCCTTCTTCGAGCTTCACGCCGATCGGACGCGCGCCTTCGGGCGGCTCCGCCTGCGCGATCGGCTCGCCGCTCGTGAGCGCGGGAGGCGGCCTCGGTCGTTTCGGCTCCGAGACGACCGCCATCGTGATCACGATGACGTAGAACGGCGCGGCGGCGATCGCGAGCTGCTTCACGTGACCGAGGCGAGGCTTTCGCCACAAGACGAACGCCGCGAGCAGCGCGACGAGCGACGCGAGGCCGCCGCCGAGGGCCGAGCGCGGAAGGAAACGCAGCACGAGATCGTGACTTCCCTCGGGCACGTCCACCGCGAGGCGCCCGTCGTCGGCGAGCACGGTTCCGATCGACGCGCGCCATCCCGGATGCCAATTTTGATTCACGATCACGCGCGCCGGTTTCTTCGCTTCGACGTGCAGCGTGATCGAGTTGGGCGACCACGCGCGGCGCTCGACCGTGCCCGACGTCGCGTCGGACAAATATTCTTCGTGCTCGAGATCGCCACGGAGCGCGGTCGACTGCGGGATCGGATAATCGTCGAAGCACGAGAGCGTCCCGCGCTCGAGCGCCGGGTAATACGCGGCGAGCCACCGATTGCCGCGCGCGTTCGCAAACTCGCGGTGGCCAACATTGGCCGTCGGAGCGGCCATCAATGTCCGCCCGCGTTGCCAAGCCCACGAATTGTCGACGAGGACGCCGTCGTCGATGCACGCGAGCGTCATCGCGCCGAGCACGATGAAGGTCGCCGCTTTCTTGCGACGTCGCGCGAGCGCTTCGAGCTTCCCGAATCCGACCGCGGCGAGCGACGCGTACGCGAGCGCGAACGGCACGAGAAATCGCTCGGGCGACCGCAGCATCGTGTACGGCGGGATGGTCCGCAGCATCGCGTAGCCCGACGGGTTCGAGCCGTATCCGGCCGCGAGCCACAAGAAAAAGCACGCGCTCGCGACTGGCCAGAAGCTCTTCTTTCCGATCGCGCCGAGCACGACGAGCGGCAAGACGAGGACGCCGACGAGAAAATCTCCGCGAAATGGAATGCGCGAGCCGAACAGCATGTGCGCGATCGCGAGCGGCGCGTTGGCGTCGTTCGCACCGATGACGCGCGGCGAGGACGCGAGCGTCTCGGCGATCGGCCAGAGCCTCACCGCGGCGATGCCGCCGCCGATCAGCGCCGCGACCGCGCCGAGCGCGAGCGCCGAGACGATGCGCCGGCGGTCTTTGCGAAAACGAAACACGGCCTCGGCGAGCTCCCACGCGCCGACGAGCAGCGTGTACGGCGCCGCGTAGGTCCCGCCGAAACAAGTCATCAGCCCAGTCGCGCCGCCCGCGATGACCGCGCCGCGCGATTCGCCGGCGAACGCGCGACGAAGCCCGAGCGCCGCCCACGGCAAGAGCTCGAACCCGAAGAAGTTCACCCACTCGAACGACCCCGACCGCGGAAAGAAACCGCAGAGCGCGAAGAGCGGCGCCGCGAGGAGCGCACCGAGCGCGCCCGCTCCGCGCGAACGCCCATAGCGATACATGCCCTCGAGCCCGGCGACCGTGAGGAGCACGGCGACGAGCGGGCTCGACCGGAGCACGCCGAAGAGCAGCGTGAGCACGAACGTCGGCGACGAAAAACGCGCCGACGGCGTCCCGAGCGCGTAGATGCCACCGCAGTAATACGGATTCCACAGCGGCAGCTCGTGGTACTTCGCGACCGTTCGCCGCGCGGCTTCCTCGAAGAGCGTGAAGTATTGCGCGTCCCGGAAGTCGACCATCGACCCCGCGTGCGACAGCCACACCCACTGCGCCGCCACGGCGAGCGTCACGAAGAGCGCGAGCCGCGGCCACGTCCTCGGCGCGAGCTCACGCGCGATCGCGATCGGTCGTCTCCAGCGGTCCATCAATACGAGAGCCTCGGCCGGCAAGGTGGAACCGTCGCGATGGGCTGCCCGGCGCCTTGCCAGCGCTCGTGCATCCCGTCGTCGACGGCGCGGATGACGTCGCCGAGCCGCGCGGTGCGCGACGTCGCGAACGATCGCATCGCGTCGGCTTCGCGCTGGTGGAAATCGTCGTCCGCCGACCAGAGGTCGCCCGGAAATTTCACCGCTGCCTCGCGCCGCATCGACCGCTCGCGCGAAACGATGTCGCGATAAGCGTCGTGCTCGCCGGCCGCGTCGAGCGGTTTACCCGGCGCCGGCATCGTCGCAAAGACCGCGCGCCCGACGGCGACGAGCGCGACGAGCGCGACGGCGATCTTGGCGGCCCGATCCTTCACGGCGGGCATCATATCCGCTCGCGGGCCCTCGCGACGCTCCCCGCGCGAGCTCGCGATCTCGCGAGGCTGGTCCATCGTCTACCCACGCACTTTCCCGCTGAAAACAGGCGCGGCGTACGGCACGGCTTTCGCAAAAGCCCGGCTGAGATGAAGCTTTCCCTCCTCGTTTTCGGCGGCCTCGCGGCGGCCCTCGCGCTCGCCTGCAGCGGCGGCAGCGACGGCACCTGCTCTTCGAGCGGCGAGGCGCTCAGCGTCTGCGCGACTGGCAGCGTCGTCAAAGGCGTCGACGTCTCGATCTACCAAGGCAGCGTCGACTGGTCGAAAGTCAAAGCGGCAGGCAAGGTCTTCGCGATCGCGCGCGTGAGCGACGGCACCGGCACGATCGACTCGACCTTTGCGACGAACTGGAAAGGGATGAAGGCGCAAGGCTTGGTCCGCGGCGTCTACCAATTCTTCGAGCCCGGCGACGACCCGACCAAGCAAGCCGACTTGGTCTCGAGCCAAGTGAAGAGCGCGGGCGGCTTCGACGCGGGGGACCTGCCGCCCGTGATGGACATGGAGGTCACCGGCGGCCAAACCGACGCGACGATCCAATCGCACATGCAGACGTGGCTCGACACGATCGAAAAAAGCATCGGCCGCAAGCCGATCATCTACACGAACCTCAACACGTCGTCGCACTTCGGCGGCAAGTTCACCGGCTATCCGCTGTGGGTCGCGAGCTGGGGCGCCAGCTGCCCGACGATGCCGAACGGCTTCAAAGGTTGGAAGTTTTGGCAGGACGCCGACAACGGAAGCGTGAGCGGCATCAGCGGCGCGGTCGACACCGACGAGTTCAACGGAACGCTCGCCGATCTCAAAGCGTGGGCGGACCCGCCCGAAACCGACGCCGGCGCGCCGCCGCCGAAAGATGCAGGCGCGAGCGACTCGGGCGCGGCGCGCGACGCGAGCCCGCCAACCGAGGACGCAAGCGCGCCGGCGCCGGAGCCCGACGCGGGCCCCGTCAATCCGTGCGCGCCGTGACGAGCTCTCTCAGTCGGCGTAGACGTCGGCCGCTTTGCGCGCCGGCTTCTTCTTGCCGTTGCCGTTCGTGCCGTTCGTCTTGCCGTTCGACTTGAGGAGATCGTCGGCCATCTTCGCGGCGCGGGTCGTCTTCTCCCACGCGAACTCGCTGCGGCCGAAGTGACCGTACGCCGCCGTCGGCTTGTAAATCGGGCGGAGAAGTTCGAGCTCGTCGATGAGCGCCTTCGGGCGCATGTCGAAGTTCGCGAGGATGTATTTCTCGAGCGTCTCGTCGCTGACCTTGCCGGTGCCGAACGTGTTCACGTTCACGCCGACGGGCTGCGCGACGCCGATCGCGTACGCGACCTGCACCTCGCAGCGCGACGCGAGCTTCGACGCGACGATGTTCTTCGCGACGTAACGCGCGTAGTAGCAAGCGCTGCGGTCGACCTTGCTCGGGTCCTTGCCGCTGAACGCGCCGCCGCCGTGACGGCCCATGCCGCCGTACGTGTCGACGATGATCTTGCGGCCGGTGAGCCCGCAGTCGCCCTGCGGCCCGCCGATGACGAAGCGGCCCGTCGGGTTCACGTGGAACTTGGTGTTCTTGTCGATGAGCCTCTTCGGGATGACCTTCTCGATCACCATCGAGACGACCGCGTCGCGGAGCGTCTTGTATTTCACGTCGGGCGAGTGCTGCGACGAGACGACGATCGCGTCGACGCGAACCGGCTCGTGTCCTTCGTACTCGAGCGTGACCTGCGTCTTGCCGTCGGGGCGGAGGAAGTCGACCTTGCCGCTCTTCCTGATCGCGGTGAGCTGACGCGCGAGCTGGTGCGCGTAGTCGATCGGCGCCGGCATGAGGTTCGGCGTCTCGTCGCACGCGAAGCCGAACATCAGGCCTTGGTCGCCCGCGCCCTGCTCTTTGTGCATGCCTTCGCCTTCGGTCACGCCTTGCGAGATGTCCGGGCTCTGCTTTTCGACCGCCGTCAGGACCGCGCAGGTCCCCGCGTCGAAGCCCATCTCCGAGCTCGTGTAACCGATCTCGCGGACCGCGTTGCGGACGATGGTCGGGTAGTCGATGACCGCGTGCGTCGTGATTTCGCCCGCGACGACGACCATGCCGGTCTTGGCGAGGGTCTCGCACGCGACGCGCGAGTGTTTGTCCTGCGCGAGGAGCGCGTCGAGGATCGAGTCGCTGACTGCGTCACAGAGTTTATCGGGATGGCCTTCGGTGACGGACTCGGACGTGAAGCGGTAGCGCGACATTCGACTCTCCTGAACTGAACGTGTTTCTCGTAAACTGAAGGGCGTATTTCTTACACCATTTTCGCCGGGCGTACAGCCGGGATCCGGTCGATCCCGAAGTTCGGATCCGAACGATCCTTCCGCGAAGCCAACTACGCGATGACGCGTTCGTATCGGCTGGCGCGACCGTTGCTCAAGGGAGCTCCATGATGCCGATGCAACCCTTCGCGCAACCTGCACCCGTCCTTCGTCGCCCGGAGCTGCCCCGATATTTGAAAGCGATCCTCGTGACGAAGCTCTTGGCTTGTCTCGGCTGGATGGCGCTTTCGTTTTTGCTCGTCTTCGCCGGCAGCAGCTCGAACGAGCCGATCGCGGGGACGACTGCGGAAGGCATGCACGCGGCCGCGAAGCTCGCGATGATCATCATGGCGACCGCGCTCGTCGAGCTCTTCGGTATCGCCGGGACGTGGTCCTTCAAGCGATGGGGCGTCTACGTGCTCGCCGGCTGCTCGATGCTGAGCTTCGTCCTCGGCGTGAAGAGCGGGCAGGCGTTTGGTTTCTTCAGCATCGCGACGATGATGGCCGCAGGCTTCGCCATCCTGACGCGCTGGAAGGATTTCGAGTAACGTCGAGATCGCTCATGAGCGACGCGACGGAGCGGGTGGATCGCGTTCCCAAGCCGCGGGCGAGCTTCGCGCTGACGGTGACCGAGAGCCCCTCGGGTGCGGCCGGCGCGCGCGTGGTGGTCGAGGCGTCGCAGCCGTCGCGCATGCTCTTCGGGTCGAGCGAGGCTTGCGCCTTTCGCATCGAGGACGATCCGCTCGTCTCGCGCCGGCACTTCGCGCTCGACCTCGACGAGCGCGGTCTCCGCATCACCGACCTCGAGTCGACGAACGGGACACTGGTCGACGGCGTCGCCGTGATCGACGGGTACCTTCGCGGCGGCGAGGTCGTTCGCGTCGGCGAAACGGCGCTGCGTGTCGACCGGCTCGAGACCGCGGTGATGCCCGCGCTCTCGGAGCGAAAGAGCTTCGGCCGCGTCATCGGCGGCAGCGTCGAGATGCGTCGCCTCTACCCGCTCTGCGAGCGGCTCGCGGCTGCGAACGTCGCGGTCGTCATCGAGGGCGAAACCGGAACGGGGAAAGAGGCGCTCGCCGAAGCGCTTCACGAAATGGGACCGCGCGCGAGCGGACCTTACGTCGTCTTCGATTGCACGAGCGTCCACGGGCCGCTCATGGAGTCGGAGCTGTTCGGTCACGAGAAGGGCGCGTTCACCGGCGCGGTCGCCACGCGCAAAGGCGTCTTCGAGCTCGCGAGCGGCGGCACGCTTCTCATCGACGAGATCGGCGACCTCGATCTCGCGCTGCAGCCGAAGCTTCTTCGCGCGGTCGAGCGCGGCGAGATTCGGCGCGTCGGCGGCGACCGGCCGATCCACGTCGACGTTCGGCTCCTGGCCGCGACGCGGCGCGATTTGGATCAAGAGGTGGCGGCCGGGCGCTTCCGCGAGGACTTGTTTCATCGCCTCGCCGTCGCGCGCGTCGAGCTGCCGCCGCTGCGGCGCCGGCGCGGGGACGTCGGGCTGCTCGCGCGGCACTGGTGGACGGCGCTCGGCGGGGACCCGGCGGGGCCGCCGGCCGAGCTTTTGCCGCAGTGGGACCGTGAGCCGTGGCCCGGCAACGTGCGGGAGCTCCGCAACACGATCGCGCGTCGCATCGCACTAGGGGATTTGGCTGGTGACGAGGGAGATCGTTCGGATCCGAACGATCGTCCCCCGGCGCCCGGCGACGTCATCGGCGCCGTGGTCCGGTCGGGCCTGCCGTTCGTTCGCGCGCGCGAGAAAGTGGTCGACGAGTTCCAGCGGCGTTACCTCGAGCACGTTCTTGCCGAGGCAGGCGGCGACACCGGAAAAGCCGCGGCCGCGTCCGGGATTGCGCGCAGATATTTCAACCTCTTGCGCGCCCGAATGCGTTGAACGAAACGCGCGGGGCCCCTCGCGCGTAGCTTGGACATGAAACCGTTCCTCGCGCTCCCGCTTTTTGCCGTCTTGGCTTGTCACGGGGTCACGACGCAGTCGGTCGCAACCGAAAATCGTACAGATCGTTCGGATCCGAACGTTCCGGTCAAAGTCGGCGCCGATCCGGGGCATGCCACGCGGACGGGCGGCAAGCTCGTCCCGACCGGAAACGACAAGCTCGCGGCGTTTGCGGCCGGGTGCTTTTGGGGCGTCGAGGACGCGTTCCGTCACGTGCCGGGCGTCGTCGCGACCGCCGCCGGCTACTCGGGCGGCCACACCGAGAATCCCACGTACGAAGACGTCTGCACGCACACGACCGGCCACGCCGAGACCGTCCTCGTCGAATACGACCCGGCCAAAGTCACCTACGAAAAATTGCTGACCGCCTTCTGGATGATCCACGACCCGACGCAAGTGAACCGCCAAGGCCCCGACTTCGGCGACAACTATCGCAGCGTCGTCTTCACGTTCGACGACGCGCAAGCGGCGGCCGCGCACGCCTCGAAAGACGAAGAACAAAAGAAATACACGCGACCCATCGCGACCTCGATCGAGCCGATGCGTGTATTCTACAAGGCCGAGGAATACCACCAGCAATATTCCGAGCGGACCGGCGATCACTCGTGCCCGATTGGACGGAAGCTCGAAAAGATTTGAGCGTATACGGGAGCGATGAAACGAATCGCTCTCGCCGTGGCTGCAGTCGCGGCGCTCTCGGGTTGCAGCAAGCCGGAGTCCTCGTCGGCGTCGGTGGCTTCGGCTTCGGCCGCGCCCGCACCGCCGCCGCCGTTCACCGGCAAGCTCACCAGCGAGCGCGTGATGGGCGCGAAAGGGCTCGTCCACCCGTTCATGCCGTGGAGCGAGGCCGGGCCGAAGCTCGAAGGTCAGCTCGGCAAGCCGACGCACATTAAAGAGAGCACGCAGATGTGGGCGGTGAACGAAGGCGACGACTGCTGGTACGTCGAGGTCGAGAAGCGCGCAGACGGCACGGTCGGGATGGTCCAACAACCCGCCAAAATTTCGAAAGGCGAGGCCGCGTTCAACTGGGACGACTGCCTCACCGCCGCCAACGTCCCGCGCGAAGGGGAGATCGACGATCCGAACGCGCCCGGCCCGCCGACCGACGGCAAACCGATCACCGTCGCGGCGCTCCTCGATGGCGCGAGCAAGGCGCGCGCGAAATGGACGAACGCGAAGGTCACGGTCAAAGGCGTCTACAGCGGCACGTCGCGCTCGAGCTCGGGCGACTCCACGTCGACGACGATCTCGATGATGAACGCGAAGGACTCGGGGCGCGGCACGTCGTGCAGGCTCGAGGATCCGAACGCCGTGCCGGAGAAGCTCGGCCTCGCCACGCCCCTCACGGCGACGGGCGTCGTCACCGTCGACAACATGGTCACGCTCGGCGGCACGCGCAGCGTGTCGGTGTCGCTCGACCACTGCGTGGTCAAGGTTTCGGCGGGCAAGTGACGATGAATCCGCTGCCGATCGCGTCGACCGTGCACGAGCAGAAGGTCGTTTGCTCGAGGCACGCGCACGTCGGGTTGGGCAAGCACTGAATCGGGATCTGCGTGCACTGCGAGGCGGCGGCGTCGGGCGAGCAAGCGCTCGCGTCGCCGAACGGCGAAGCGTCGGCGTCGTCGTTCGCGTCTGCATCGTCTCCGGCGTCGCTCAGCACCGGTGCGCCGCCGCCGCCGCCGCTGAAGAAACACATGTCGATCGTGCCGTCGCAAATGCAGTCGCTGCAAAGGAACGGGCCGCCGCCGTTGAACTTCGGCGCGTCGTCTGCCGCGTCCGGAAACGGAGAAGCGTCGCGCGGAAAGGTGGCGTCGAAGCCGAACCCGCCGTCGCCCATATCGATCACGTCGTCGAAATTGGTCGGGCCGCATCCAAGCAACAAGGCGACTAAGAGGAAGCGTTTCATCGTAGGGAGAAAAACGTAGCACGACGGTACGGGCTGGACCGCCGGGCGATCCCGTGCGATGAAATTCGCCGTCGACGGCAAATACTCCGCCGGCGGAGGCGAAACATGCGGCTTCGAGCGATCGTCCTCATCGGGGTCATCGGGTGCGGATCAGACGGTGGAGTCCCGTGGGATTCAACGGGTTCCGACGCCGCCACGACGAAGTCGAATGTCGACAGCGGCGTCGTCAGCGAGCAAGACGCGTCGACGACGAAGACGCCCCCGAGCGACGCATCGACCACGGGCCCGAACGACGCCGCGCTCGTCGACGACGCCGACTACAACACGCCCACGATTTGCACGAGCGGCCAGACGTGGACGCTCGGCGCGACCAAGTCGGCGAACATGGAGCCCGGGCTCTCGTGCCGCTCGTGCCACGTCGTCCTCGGGCAGGCGAGCGGCAAGGACTTCGACATCTCCGGCACCGTCTATCCGACGGCGCACGAGCCCGATCTCTGCAACGGCGTGCCGGCGAACATGAACGTCGTCATCACCGACGCGAACGGCGCCGACCACGTGCTCGCGGTGAACTCGGTCGGCAACTTCTACAACGACGATGCGCTCGGCTTCCTCAAAATCCCGACGCCGTACACCGCGAAGGTCGTGGCCGGAAACAACGTGCGCCCCATGATCTCGTCGCAGACCAACGGCGACTGCAACAGCTGCCACACCGAGGCCGGAACGCAGCTCGCGCCGGGGCGTATCATGGCGCCCTGAGATGCGCCTCTACACGTTTCACATCTCGCATTTTTCGGAGAAGGTACGGTTCGCGCTCGATCTCAGCGGGCTGCCGTACGAAGAGAAGCCGCTCCTTCCAGGCGCGCATTTCGTGACCACGCGGCGCATCGCGAAAGAGTCGAGCGTGCCGATTCTGGTCGACGGAAAGGACGTCGTGCAGGGCTCGTCGGCGATCCTCGATCGGCTCGCGTCGCGTCACGCGTATCGCGCGCTCGAGGTCGCGCCCGAGCACGCCGCGCGTGCGGGCGAGGTCGAGGCGATGTGCGATCGCGCGTTCGGCCGCGGCACGCAGACGCTCTTTTACAGCGTCCTGCTCGAGTCCCCGGGCGAGATCGGGCGCATGTGGATGCAGCGCGGGCCCCGCTGGGCGGGCGCTTTTTACAAGGTGGCTTTGCGGTTCATCGTGCCGAAAGTGAGAGAGGCGTACGACGTCCACGAGGCCGGCATCGAAGCGGCGCGCGTCGCGTACGAGCGCGCGTTCGAGGAGATGGACCGCGCCACCGAGGGCCGCGAGTTTCTCTTCGGCGATACGCTCTCGCGCGCGGATCTCACCGTCGCCGCGCTGCTCGCGCCGCTGGTTCAACCCAAAGAGCATCCGTTCAAGTGGCGCAGCGAGCGACCGCCGAAGCTCGACGCGTTCGCGAGCGTCTTTCGCGGGCGGCCGACGTGGAAATTCGTGGAGCGCATCTATCGCGAGCACCGTCGCGCGCGGTGAGCCTGGCCCGCGCGCCGGCCCGGGCCTGGCCGGGCCAGCTCGACTTTGCGAAATCTCGGCGAATGTCGACGGCACGTGCGTTGCGATGCTCGCCGCGCGATGATGGCGCTCCGTTTGGAAGCTTCGCTCCTCTCCGTCGCCGAGTCGCGTGTTTTGCCGTCGTTCGGCATCGCCGAGCTTCGGCCGTGGCAGCGCGACGCGATGCGCGCGCTCCTCGACGGGTCCGGCCGCGTACTCGTCGTCGCGCCGACCGGCGGCGGCAAATCGCTCACGTACCAGCTCCCCGCGGTCGTCTTGCCGCGTACGACGCTCGTTCTTTCGCCGCTCGTCGCGCTCATGGAAGATCAGGTCCGCGCGCTCGAAGAGAAGGGAATCGCCGCGACGTTCATCGCGTCGACGCTCTCGCTCGACGAGCGTCGCGCGCGTGAAGACGGGTTCGCGCGCGGCGCCTACAAAATCGTCTACGCGGCGCCCGAGCGGCTGAAGAGCATGGCCTTCGTCGAGATGGTGCGGCGCGTTTCGCCATCGCTCGTCGCGGTCGACGAGGCGCACTGCATCTCGCAGTGGGGGCACGACTTTCGGCCCGACTATTTGCGCGTCGGCGCGCTCCTCGAAGCGCTTCGGCCGGAGCGCGTGCTCGCGTGCACCGCGACGGCGACGCCCGACGTGCGGCGCGAGATCGTGCATCATCTCGGGTTCGACGCGCGGCCGCACGACGTCGTCCTGCGCGGGTTCGCGCGGCCGAACTTGCACCTCGAGGCCGCGTCGGTCGACGGCCCGCGCGAGGTCGAGCGACGCGTGCGCGAGACGCTGGCCAAGAGCTTGAGCGAAGGTGGCGCCGCGATCATTTACTGCGCGACGCGCCGCAAAGCGGAGGATTTGGCGGAAAAACTGGGCAATTCGCGTTTCGCGGTCGGCTGCTATCACGCGGGCATGTCGTCCGAGGATCGGACGCGCGTCGCGAACGCGTTCGCCGCGAAAGAGCTCGACGTCGTCGTCGCGACCAATGCGTTCGGCATGGGCATCGACCGGGCCGACGTGCGCGCCGTCGTTCACGCGCAGCCGCCTTCGTCGATCGAGGCGTATTACCAAGAAGTCGGCCGCGCCGGTCGCGACGGGCTCGAGGCGCACGGGCTCCTCATGTGCAGCGGGAGCGACATCGCGCTTCGCCGTCGGCTCGTCGAGATGGGGTCCGGCGGCGATCGCGCCGACCCGGAGCAGATCGCGCGCGGGTGGCGCCTCTTTCGCGAGCTGCTCGCGTTTCTCGACGCGCGCACGTGCCGGCACGACTTCGTCTTGCGTTACTTCGGCGACGAGAGCGAGATGCTCGGCGGTTGCGGGCATTGCGACGTTTGTCTCGAGGTCGACGAGCAGCCCGAGAGCGAGGACGCGTCGCTCGCCGTGAGAAAGGCGCTCGCCGGCGTCGCGCGCGCGAACCGTCGCGCGGGTCTCGCGGCGGTCGCGGGCATGCTGCTCGGGGTCGACGACGAGAAGACGCGCCGATTCGGCTTCACCCAACTGACGACGTTCGGTCTCTTTCGCGGCGAGCGCATCGAGTGGGTCGCGGCGCTCTTGCGCGCGCTCCTCGCCGCGGGGTGGCTCGATCTGACGCCGACCGAGCACCCCGTTCCGTTCGTGACCAAAACGGGTTGGGACGTGATGCGCGGCCTCCAGCCTGCGCGGATGACGCTCCCGCCGCGGACGGCGCCCGCGCGCAAAACGAAACGCGGGAGCGGGAGCAACGTGCCCGACGCGATCCAGCGCGACGAGCTCTTCGTGCGCTTGCGCGACCATCGCGCTTCGATCGCCAAGCAGCGATCGCTGCCCGCCTACGTGATCGCGCACGACCGGACGCTCGTCGAGCTCGTCCAAAAAAAGCCGCGAACCCTCGGCGATCTCGCGTCGGTCCACGGCTTCGGGCCGAGCCGCATCGAGCAATACGGACAAGGATTTCTCGCGGTGATCAATTCGAGCTAGCTTCTGCGCGTGGCAGCGGGCACGGTCGGCATCTCGCGCACGGTCGTCGCGGCCATCGCGCACGAGCTCGCGCAGATGGGCGACCGCGGTGCGCTCGGCGTCCTCGCGGGGGACGCGATGGTCGTCCCCGGGCGCGCGGCCGACGCCGCATTCGAGCGCGCCGCGACCGCGCTTCGCGATCCGACGGTCGCCCTCTCCGTCGCGCGGCGGCTCGCGATCGGCTCGCTCGGCGAGATCGACTACGTCCTCTGCACGAGCGACAGCTTGCGCGTCGGGCTCGGGCGGCTCGCGCGGTTCTATCGCGTCGCGACCGAACGCGTGAGCCTCGCGATCGAAGAGTCGGGTGACCAAGCGAGCCTCGTCTTCCGCGCGACGACGACCGAGGCCTATAGCCGTCATTGGCGGGAGCTCGCCGTCGGGATCATCGCACGGCGCGTGAGGCAGACGCTCGGTCGCGAGGTGCGCTTTCGCGGGATCGACTTCGCGCACGCGGCCCCGCCGCGGGTCGAGCCCTACGTCGCGTTCTTCGGCCTCGCGCCGCGATTTTCCGCCGACGCCGATCGCATCGTCTTCGCCCGCGCGCTCCTCGACGAGCCCCTCCGCACCGCGGCGCGCGCGCTAGGCGACTTGCTCGAAGCGAAGATGCGCGAAGCCGAGCCGCCCGAAGCCGCGCAGGGCGCGCTCCTCGCGCGCGTGAGGCGAACGGTCGCCGCGCAAATCGACGCGCGCGATCTCACCCTCGCCACGACGGCCGCGCGTCTCGCGACGAGCAAGCGGACGCTCCAGCGCGATCTCGCGCGCGCGGGCACCTCGCATCAGGCCGTCGTCGACGACGTGCGCCGCGCGCTGGCGCTCGCGCTCCTCGAGAGCAATCGCATGACGACCGTCGAGATCTCCGAGCGACTCGGCTTCAAGGACCCGCGCGCGTTCTTTCGCGCCTTTCGCCGGTGGACCGGGACGAGCCCCGCGGCGCTCCGGGCGGGCGGCGCGCGCCAAAGCGACGGACCGAACGCGCCAGACGGCTCGATCGTGCGTGCGCGTGGGGGCGTGTGACCTAGCTTCCATTTCGGAGGCAGGTCATGCGCATCGAATCGCTCGTTTTGGTTTCCGCGATCCTCCTCGCCTGCGGCGACGGCGGCGAGACCCCTGCGCCCGACGGCGGCCCGGCCGCGGCACAAGACGCCGCGCCTACGCAAGACGTATTGCAACCTTTGCAAGACGCCGCGCAAGACGCGCAAGGCGACGCGCAAACGCCGACCGGCCTCGCGGCCTTCGACCCACCGTACCCGCGCATCGCCTCGTTCCGCATCGGCGGCTCGCAGACGTACGGCGCCGCGTTTCAAACTTGGGCGAGCAAGCAAGCCGTCGTGGTCATCGGCGGCAACTGGGAAGGCTGGAACAGCAGCGGCCGTAATCGCGAGGCGGTCGTCGAGAGCATCAAGTCGCAGTCGACCCTCGGCACGAAAGTCCTCCAGTACGGCGACTGCGACGCGATCGACTCGACGCAGCCGACGTCGACGTGGCGCGCGCAAGTCGACGCGAACAATTGGTACCTCTACAAACAAGGCACCAGCGGCGCCAAAGAGACCAACTTCTACTCGGCGAATTTCTGGCAGACCAACTCGACGACATTCGTCACGCCCGACTCGAACGGCCACACGATCGAGGACGCGTTCGCCATCTACGTCGACGCGACGTATCGCACGGGCAAGACCACCAACGCGGCCAAGTCGCTCGACGGGCACTACCACGACAACGTGCTCTTCATCACGCGGACCGACGGCGACTTCAATCGCGACGGCACGACCGACGTGGCGAAAGACTACGGCCTCGCGTGGCGCACCGGGCTGCGGCGGTATTTCGACCAGCTTGCGAAGATCGATCCGAACCTCGTCCGGTTCGGCAACATCGACGACATGTCCACGCTCGGCATCACCGACCCGAAGGACACGGCCGCCGCCGCGCCGCTCGACGGCATCATGCACGGCGCGTTGCTCGAAGGCTTCATGGGCGGGAGCTGGTCGAACGAGACGTGGGCCGGCTGGACCGTCGCGATGAACGAGTACCGCTTCCGCATGAACATGACGATCGCGCCGCACCTCGCGATCGCCGGCCACAAGAACGTCGCCGCGAATGGAAGCGATCCGAGCGACGCGACGCCGTATCGAGCGATGCGTTACGGCATGGCGTCGGCTTCGCTCGAGGACGGCTATTACGCGTACTCGCCGACGACCGGGTACACCGACACGGATCTCTATTCGTTCGACGAGCTCGGCGGCAACACCGGCGGACCGCCCGTCGGCTACCTCGGCTACCCGACCGAAGCGCCTCCGACTGCGGCGTGGAAGCAAGGCGTCTGGCGTCGCGATTTCGATCACGGCATCGTCCTCGTGAACCCGAAGGGCAACGGCGCGCAAACGGTCTCGCTCGGCGGAACGTTCAAGCACCTCGTCGGAAAACAGAACCCGTCGGTCAACGACGGCTCGTCCGTGACGTCGGTGACCCTCGCCGATCGCGATGGCCTCGTGCTAATGAAGTAGCTCGACCGCAGACTGGCACGAATGCTGAAACGTGGCTTCGCATGCGTGCCGTTTGCGTCATCGTCGCCACCGCAGCCGTCGCGTGCAGCGCGAGCGTTTCGGCGCCATCCGCGCCGCTTGCGCCGCCGCCGCAAACGACGCAGGCCGTCTTGCCGGTCTTTGCGCTGCGTGGCGATCCGTCGATCCGCGTCGAGATTCACGCGCCGCACGCGAGCGCGTATCGCGCGACGATCGTCGGCAGCCGTCCGGAGACGGTCGAGCTCGCCATCGGAAACGCCGGCATCGATCCAGTCGACGTCGGGGGCGCGGACCTCACGTTCGAGGTCAGGCGCGGTCCGGTTCGCATCCCGTGCGAAGCGCGCAACGACGTGCCGAAACGCGAGGCGCGTTTGCTCCTCTCCGGCCAGAAGATCGTCCTCATGCGCGAGCTCTGCTCGCTGCCGCTTCCCGGCGATTACACGGTCGACGCGATCCTCGCGCTCCCCGGGCGGAAGGCCGAGCACGTCGGCTCGTTTCCGCTCTTCGTTCGCGCGAACGGAACGAACGTGCCGCGCGAAGTGAAAGGCTCGCCAGGTCTCTTCGCCGCGCTCGGCGGCGACACGACCGGCATGCGCTTCACCAAAGTCGAATGGGCCAGCGGCGCGTACCACGTCATCGTGCGCCTCACGAACGGCGGCACCGTTCCCGTGCGATTGCCGCAGGCGCAAGTCGTCTTTCGCGTGACGCTCGCGGGCCACAAGCTCGCTTGCAGCTCGACGCACGCGCTCGCGCCTCCAAGCGGGCTTGCACCGGGTGAAAGCTGGCTTTCACGCGTCCCGGTCACGTGCCTCATCGACGTGAAAGGCCGCTACGACATCCACGCTGCGCTGGCGATGGACGACGAGCCCGAAACGCCGCTCGCCGAGCTCTCGGTTCAAGTCACCAGCGACCCGCTTCTTTATCTCCCGATCATCCCCTGGTGATGAGCTGCCCCGGCCGCACGGTACGGCCCTTGCTCGAATGACTCGCATGACCTTACGCGAGCGCTTCAAGTCCGCGCCATTCACCCCGATCATCCTCCTCGGTCTCTTGTTCGTCGGGCTGTGGATCGCGCGCGCGTCGGTGCACGCCCCGTCCGAAAAGACCGTCAACTACAGCGAGCTCGTGGCGGACGTGAACCAAGACAAGGTCGCGCGCGTCGAGATCCGACCTGACGCGATCGTGGCGACACTCCGCGCCGACAAAGGCAAGCCCGAGCCCATCGTCGAGGCCGAACGGCCGCCGAACCTCGACGACCGCACGCTCCTCGAGAGCTTGAGGCAGCACTCGGTCGAGGTGACCGGTCATCCGGAGGAGCCTTCGATTTGGGGACCGATTTTCTGGAGCCTCTTGCCGCTCCTTCTCATCGTGCCGTTCATCATCGGCATCCGTCGCGCCGGCGCGGCCGCGGGGCGAAGCCGGCCGATGACCTTCGGGCGGAGCAAAGCCAAGCTCTACGATCGAAGTCAGGAGAGCAACGTCACGTTCGACGACGTCGCAGGCGTCGAGGAGGCCAAGGGCGAGCTCACCGAGATCGTGAGCTTCCTCAAGGAGCCGAAGAAGTACACCGACATCGGCGCGCGCGTGCCGAAAGGCGTCTTGCTCGTCGGCCCGCCGGGCACGGGAAAGACGCTCCTCGCGCGCGCGGTCGCCGGCGAGAGCGGCGTGCCCTTCTATTCGATCTCCGGCTCCGAGTTCGTCGAGATGTTCGTCGGCGTTGGCGCCTCGCGCGTTCGCGATTTGTTCGAGCAAGCCAAAGAGCGAGGGCCGTGCATCATCTTCATCGACGAGCTCGACGCGATCGGCAAGGCGCGCTCCGGCATCGCCGGCTTCGCCTCGAACGAAGAGCGCGAGCAGACGCTCAACCAGCTCCTCATCGAGATGGACGGCTTCGACTCGGCGACCGGCCTCATCATCATGGCCGCGACCAACCGGCCCGAGATCCTCGACAAGGCGCTCTTGCGCGCCGGCCGCTTCGACAGGCAAGTCGTCTTGGATCGGCCCGACGTCCGCGGGCGCGAGGCGATTCTCCGCGTGCACGTGCGCAAGGTGAAGCTCGGCGCCGACGTCGAATTGAAAGTCATCGCGCAACGCACCCCGGGCATGGTCGGCGCGGATCTCGCCAACGTGATCAACGAGGCCGCCCTCGCGTCGGTCCGGCACGATCGCCAAATCGTCACCGCCGCCGACTTCGAAGAGGCCATCGACCGAATTCAACTCGGCTTGAAAAAAGAAGGCCGCGTGATGACCGAGGACGACAAGCGCCGCGTCGCCTTTCACGAGGCCGGTCACGCGCTCGTCGCCCTCTCGATGGCGAAGGCCGACCCGGTGCACCGCGTGACGATCATCCCGCGATCGGTCGGCGCGCTCGGCGCCACGCTGCAGCTCCCGACCGAGGAGCGCTACTTGATGACGCGCGGCGAGCTGCGCGATCGCTTGTGCGTGCTCATGGGCGGACGCGCCGCCGAGGAGCTCGTCTTCAGGGACGCGTCGACCGGCGCCGAGGACGACATCTCGCGCGCGACCGCGATCGCTCGCCAGATGATCGCTCGCTTCGGCATGAGCGAAGAGCTCGGGCCCGTCTCGTTCATGCACCCCGAGACGCACCTCTCGGGCGAGCCGGACTTCGCGTCGCGCGACTTCAGCGAGGAAACCGCGCGCACCATCGACGACGAGGTCAAAGCGACCGTCACGCGCGAGGCCGCGCGCGCCCGCGAGGTGCTGACGCGCCGCCGCGCGACGCTCGAAGCCGTCGCGCGCGAGCTCATTCAAAAAGAGACGCTCGAGCGCGATCAGCTCGAAGCGATCGTGCGCACCGCGGAGACGAAGAACGGCCACAGCGTCTCGCACGCGTGATTTGTAAAGCTGCGTTGCGACGGCGGCCCCGGCGATCGCCGGGGTGTACGCTTCGAATGTGAAGTACGCGCGCTTGGCTTGTTCGCTCTTGCTCGCTTGCCAGAGCGAGACGATGCCGAATCAGCTGCCGGACTCGGACGGCGGGCTTTTTTCGCCGCACCCAATCGGAAGCCCGTGCGGGTTCGCCGAGACGACGTTCGCCCTGCCGACCGTGACCGGCGCGAGCAGCCCGGCGCTCGGTGCCTTGTCGGGCCAGACGACTTGCACGAGCGGGACCGGCGCGCTCGCGTGGGAGCTCGTCGACTTGAACGGCGACGGCCTGGTCGACCTCGTCGTGACGAGCACGTGCGACGACGCCACCGTCGGTCGGACCGGCCTGCTGGTCTATCCGAACACCGGCACCGGCTTCGGACCCGCGGTGCGGTTTGCGCTGCCGGCGATCGCGCAGACGGCCGGGTGCGCGAGCTTCGCGCTCGTCGACGTCGACGGCGATCTCTTGCTCGATCTCGTCGCGACTTCGCTCTGCACCGATCCGACGGTCGGCACCTCGCAGTGGCTCGTGTTCAAAAACGTCGGCGGGAGCTTCGCCACGGCGGCCGCGTCGCTGCCGTTGCCACCGGGCGCGGCCGCAGGCGCGTATCCGTCGGTGGAGGTCGACGCGCCGACTTGCACCGCGGGCAAGCCCGCTTTCGCGTTTTACGATCTCACCGCCGACGGCAAGCCGGACCTCGTCGTCACGACGGCTTGCGACGACGCGTCGGTCGGCGTCTCGCATTGGCGCGTCTATCCGGGGACCGGCGCAGGCTTCGGCCCGGCGATCTCGTTCGGCCTGCCGGGCGCGGGGGATTTCTACGCCCCGCTCGCCGGCGCGATGCAGTGCCAGGGCACGCTCGCGGCGCCGGCGTACGCGCTCGTCGATTTCGACGGCGACTTTCTGCCGGACCTCGTCGTCACGCAAAGCTGCGCCGATTCGGCCGCGGGGACTTCGCATTGGCTCGTCTACCCGAATCAAAAGACCGCTTTCGCGACGAGCCCGACGATCGTCGCGCTCCCGGGGTTCGCCGGCGCGCCGGAGCGCGCGTACGGCGCGGTCTCGGGCACGACGCCTTGCACGAACGGCTCGCTCGGGTACGCGCTCGTCGATTTCGACGGCGACCTGAAAGCCGACTTGGTCGTGACGAGCGCGTGCGGCGACGCGCAAACGGGCGTCAACCAGTGGCTCGTCTACCCCGGAAATGGGACGGCTTTCACCGGGCCCAAGTCGTATGGCTTGCCGGCCGCGCTCGGCGCGACCACGAAGTCGCCCGCCGCGTCGCTCACGGGATCGATCGCGTGCGGCACGCCGGCGACCGCGTTCGACGTCGCGCGGCTCGTCGGTGCGCCGCTCGATCTCGCGGTCACCGCGAGCTGCTCCGACCCGGGCGCCGGCGTCTCGCGGTGGCTCGTCTTCGCGCCGGAGTGTCCGTGAGCGAGCGCAAGCAAGTGGTCGTGCATCGGCCCGACCCGGTCGAGGAGACGCCCGGGCCGCGCTACGACGGGGCGAAGCCCACGTATTCGAAAGAGGAGCTCCGCGCGCTGCTCGCGGTCACGACGCCCGCGACCCCGCCGTGGAAGCGCGCGGCCCGCCGCGGCCTCATCGCGATGCTCCCGACGATCGTGCTGTCGTTCGTGCTCGACGCCTTTCTCGGTTGGTGGTCGATCCCGGTCTTGCTGGTGCTCGCCGCCTTGTGGGCCGCGCGGCCGCTCTGGCGCCAGTCGCGCGACGGCTGGGTGTGATTGCAAGACAGACTTGCAAAGTTTGCAAGCCAGCGCTTGCAAGACGTACGCTGCGCCGATGGCATCGAACCTAGCCAAGACGTCGCGCGCACGCGCCAACGAGCTCCTCGCCTTCGTGGAGCGCCGCAAGCGCGAAATCACGCGCGCCTTCTACGAGCTCGGGGTCGCGCTTCGCGAGCTCCACGAAAAAAAGCTCTGGGCGGCCCTCGGCTACGCGAGCTTCGACGCGATGCTCTCGGAGCGCGAAGCCATGAGCGGCTTTCAAGCGCGCAAGCTCATCGAGGTCGTCACCACCTTCGACCGCGACGTCGCCGCGCGCCTCGGCGCCGAGAAGGCTTACGCGCTCGCGCGATACGTCGACCGAACCAAGCAAGACGACGATCCCGCCGAGTATTTGCTCGAGGGCTTTCCGGTCGGCGGGCGGCGCAAGGGCATCGACGAGGTCACCGTGCGCGACATCTTGCGCGAGACGCAGTTCGTCGTCGCGCGCCAGAAGGGCGGGCACGGCGAAAACGAGCGCGCCCGCCGCGACGCGGAGTCGGTCGCCCGTCACGTGCGCGCGAAGCTCGGCGAGCGAACGGAGCACGCCGCCGAGGTCGCGCTCGTGTTCAAACGCGGCGCGTGGCGGCTCCGCGTCGAGCTGCCCGTCGAGATGGCCGATCGAGCTCTCCGGGTCTGATCGAACGTCGAGCCGGGACGTCACTCGTCGTCTTGCGACAAGAGCTTGGCGAGCGTCTTCACGTCGACGTCGAGCGCCTCCGCGGTCTGCGCTTTGGTCGCGCCGAGCTTTTCGTAGGCCCACGCGGCGTAGCGGCGCTGCATCTCGCGCATCGGGACGACCGGCCCGCCGAACGCCGGGCCGCTCGCGCTGGGCGCGCCGACGGTCGCGGGTAGATCGGCGGCTTCGGCCTCTTCGCCGCGCGCGAGCAAGACGACTCGCTCGATGACGTTCTCGAGCTCGCGCACGTTGCCCGGCCACTCGTGGCCGATCAAGCGATCGAGCGCGGGCTTCGAGAAACGGCGGAGCGGCGACCCCGGGTGGCGCGCTTGCGACTGCGCGAGGAAGCGCCCGATGAGGAGCGGCAAGTCGTCGCGCCGATGGCGTAGCGCGGGGAGCTCGACGGCGACGACCTCGAGGCGGTAGAGCAAATCCTGGCGGAACGCGCCGGCCGCGACGCGCTCGCGCAAGTCGCGGTGCGTGGCGGCGATGACGCGCGCGTCGACGGAGCGCTCGGTGTCCGAGCCGAGCGGGCGCACGACGCTCCGCTCGAGGACGTCGAGCAACTTGGCTTGCAAGGGGAGCGGCATCTCGCCGATTTCGTCGAGCAAGATCGTGCCGCCGGTCGCTTGCACGAAGAGGCCCTCGCGGCTCTGCGTCGCGCCGGTGAAGGCGCCGCGCTTGTGACCGAAGAGCTCGCTCTCGAGGAGCGTCTCGGGGAGCGCGGCGCAGTTGACCGTGACGAACGCGCCGCTCGCGCGCTGGCTCTCGGCGTGGATGGCGCGCGCGAGGAGACCTTTGCCGGTGCCCGTCTCGCCGAGGAGCAAGATCGGCGTCGCGGCGTTGGAGACGCGCGTCGCGAGATCGAAGACGCGCTGCATCGACTCGCTCGCGCCGACCATCGCTTGGAGCGAAAACCGATCGCGCATCGCGCGCTCGAGCGCCGTCGCGCGCGTGCGGAGGCGTGACTCGTCGAGCGCGCGGCCGAGGAAGAGATCGAGCTCGTCGAGCTTGAAGGGCTTGGTGAGGTAGTGGTACGCGCCGCGCCGGATCGACTCGACGGCGGTGTCGACGGCGGAGAACGCGGTCATCACGACGACGGGCCGCGCGGGCGCGAGCTTGCGCGACGCGGCGACGAGCTCGAGGCCGTCGACGCCCGGCATGCGCAAGTCGGTGACGACCGCGTCGAACGGCTCGGCGAGCTTGTTCATCGCTTCTTGGCCCGAGGACACGGCGGTCGCCTGCCAGCCGCGATCGACGAGGCCCTCGGCCACGACGGCGCACATGTCGCGATCGTCGTCGACGACGAGCACGTTGCCTTTCATGCGACCCTCGCCGCTTCTTTCGGCTCGTCGTGCTCGGGGAGCTCGAGGCGCGCTTCGGTGCCGCCCCCTTCGCGCGCGCGGATGACGAAGCGACCTTGGTGGTGCTTGGCGATCTCGTTCGCGATGACCAGGCCGAGGCCGGTGCCTTTCCCGTCGCTCTTGGTCGTGAAGAACGGCTCCGTCGCTCGCGCGGCGACGTCGGGAGAAATGCCCGCGCCTTCGTCCTCGATGACGAAGCAGACGCGGCCGTCCTCGACGCGGACGCTCGCGACGACGCGCTTTTGAGGCTTGCTCGCGTCGCACGCGTTGAGCAGCAGGTTGACGAGGGCCTGCTCGAGCAAACGCGGCTCGCCGCTCACGTCGGGCAGGTGCACGCCGTCTTGCACGTCGGTCGCCAACGTGACGGTCGCCGCGGCGTAGCGATGCTCGACCATGCGCGTCGCTTGCCGCAAGAGCTCGCGCGGCGCGATGCGCACGCGCGGAGGCGGGTCGCCGCGGGCGACCGCGAGGAAGCTCTGGACGATGCCGCGGATTTTTTCGGTCTGCTCGAGGATCGCGCCGGCCGCGCGCGAGGCTTTGTCGTCGGTCGCGCGCGAACGCGCCATCTCGGCGCGCGCCGCGATGACGCCGAGGGGCGTCGCGATCTCGTGCGCGATGCCCGTCGCGAAGGCGCCCATCGTCGCGAGCTTGTCCGCGCGCGCGAGGCGACCTTCGCCGAGCTTCTCGGCCTCTTTCGCCGCGAGCTCGCGCTCGAGCAAATGCTCGCGACGCTGCACCAAGAGCGCGATGCCGCCGAAGCCAAACGCGAGGAGCGCGGCGAGCACGATGCCGAGCACGAGCCGCTCCTGCGCGCGGATCTCACGATCGCGCACGCGCACCGCCGTCGCGACGACCGCGATCGCGCGACCGTCTCGCGTGCGCGCGATGCCCGCGACCGCCGTCCGCGCCGGCAGTCCCATCGTGCCCGACTCGGCGTGATGCAAGACGGTCGTCGTCCGATTGGCGCGCATCGCCGCCGCGAGCGTCGGGCTCTCGAGCCGCGCGCCGTCCGGCCGCACGAGCACGCCGTCTTTCATCTCGACGACGATGCGCTCCGAAGGTTGCTCGAGGCTCTCGAGCGCCGCCGGAGAGGCGAGGTTGGCGGCCGCGTCGGCCAAGGCGACTTGATCGCGCGTGAAATCTTCGAGCGCCGCCGTGGCCTCGCGCTGCGCGTCGACGTAGAGCGTCGCGCCGACGAGGGCGACGGCGAGGAGCATGGCGACGAAGACGAGCAGGCGGCGGCGCATGGCGGAGCGATCCGAGGGCTTCAGATTACTCCGTACCGCCGGCGGCGCGAGCTGAGCGACGCGGCTCATGCGGGCTGCTCGGGCGGATGCTTCGCGAAATAGAGAAACATGACCGGCACGAGGAAGAGCGACAGGAACGTGGACGAGGTGAGCCCGCCGACGACCGCGAGCGCCAGCGGCTGATTCGCCTCGGATCCCGACTCGAGCGCCATCGCGGTCGGGACGAGGCCGATCACCGTCGCGAGGCTCGTCATCATGATCGGCACGAAGCGCGAGCGCGCGCCCGCGATGATCGCCTCGAGCTTGGTCGCGCCCTCGCCGAGCCGGTTGTTCGCGTCGTCGACGAGCAAGATGCCGTTCGACACGGCGATGCCGATGACCATCAAGACGCCCATCAGCGCGGTGATCGAAAAGCCCTGACCGGCGGCCATGAGCGCGAGCACGATGCCGACGAGCGACACCGGAATCGTGAAGAGCATGACGAACGGGAGCCGGAGCGACTTGAACTGCGCCGCCATGATCATGAAGACGACCATCACCGCGAGCCCGAGCGCGACGCCGAGCCCGGAGAATGTCGTGCGCATCAAGTCGACTTGCCCGACCCAAGACATCTTGATCCCGCGCGTGCGCGGGTCTTTCGCGACGGCGTTCTCGATGTCGGTCGCGACCGTGCCGATGTCGCGCCCCTCGACTTGCATCTCGATGTGCGCGGCGCGCTGGAGCTGGTTTCGCTCGATCGCGATCGGCCCGACGCTGCGGTGGACGTTCGCGTACGTGCCGAGCTCGATCGCGTGGCCTTCATCGTCGAGCCGTACGGGGAGCTGCGCGAGGCCGCTCGAGTCGCGCACGGCCTCGGGGTCGTAATAGGTGACGACGTAATACGACTGACCGTTGTTGGGATCGATCCACACGCTCGGCGTGTTGATGTCGCCGAGCGTAGCGTCGAGCGTCGACTGCGCCGCGTCGCGCGACGAGACGCCGACCAAGCCGGCTTTCGTTCGATCGGTGTCGACGCGCACCTCGGGGTAATCGAGCTGGAGCAGGCTGCGTACGTCGCGCACGCCGCGCACCGTGCGCGCGACGTCGGCGACGGCCTTGGCCTGTTGATCGAGCTCGGCGAGGTTGTCGCCGCGGAGCTCGATGACGAGCGGCGCGAAGAAGCCGTTCGCGAAGACGCTGGCGACGAGACCGCCCGGCCATTGCAGCGCGTCGACGCCCGGAAAGTGAGCGTTCAAGATCTTGCGCGACATGTCGGCGATCTCTTGCTGCGAGTGCTTGCGGTGCTCGGCGTCCACGAGCTCGAGACGGATGAATCCCATGTGCGGGCCCCAGTTGGGGCTCGTCATGGCGCTGCGCGCGTTGCTGGGCGAGCCCACGTTCGTGAGCACGAGCTTCACGCTGTCTTTCGGGAGCTCCTTGCGGAGCGACGCGCCCATCGCGTTGAGCTCTTTCGTCGCGTCCTCGAGCGAGGTGCCGGGCGCGAGGCGCACGTACGTGCGTTCCATCGACTCGTCGATTTCGGGAAAGAACGTCGCCGGCAGTCGAATCGCGACGAAGAGGCTCGCCGCGACGAGGACGAACGACGCGACCGCGATCGTCCCGCGGAACGGGAGGACCCGGCGAAGGACGCTCGCGTAGCCGTCGGCGAGCCGGTCGATGAAGCCTTGCACCGCGGTCCCCAATCGTCCGTGCTCGGTGTGGCCGATGAAGTAGCGGCACGCGACCGGCGTGACCGCCATGCTGACGAAGTACGACGCGGTCATCGCGACCGCGACGGTCAGCGCGAGCGGCGCGAAGAGACGCTTCGCGAGGCCCGCGAGCATGAGAACCGGCAAGAGCACGGCCATCGTCGTCAGCGTCGAGGCGAGGACGGGCAGTGCGACCGCGTTGGTCCCTTTCAAGGCGGCTTGATAACTGTCGAGCCCCATCCGCTGGTGACGATGGATGGACTCGAGCACGACGACCGCGTCGTCGACGAGACGCCCCATCGCGAGCGTGAGCCCTCCGAGCGTGAACGAGTTGAGCGTGTTGCCGGTCGCGTAGAGGACGATGAGCGTGATCGCGAACGACAGCGGGATCGCGACCGAGACGATGACCGTGCCGCGCATGCTCTGGAGAAAGAGCAAGATGACGAGCGCGATCAAGAAGAGCGCCTGAACGACCTCTCGCCTGAGGCCGCTGTACGCGTCGCGCACGAACGTCGAGGCGTCGAACACCGGGATGACCTCGACGCCGGGCGGCAGATCTTCGAGTTGCGCGATCTTGTCTTTGACGGCGTCGACGATCGCGATCGTGTTGCCGCCGGGGATGCGCAGGACGTTGAGGTAGACCGCGTTCTGGCCATCGACCGAGACCGCTTGCGTGGGCGGCGAGCCGCCATCCTCGACGCGCGCGACGTCGCGGATGAGCACCGCCTTGTTTCCGACGACCTTCACCGGCGCCTCGCCGATGCGCGAGATGCGGAGCGGCACGGCGTTCGTGTAGACGTTGGCGTCGAAGGAGTGCGTGATGAACTCGCCCGACGGGAGGAGCGCGTTGGCTTTCTTCACCGCGGCCGCGACCTCTTCGGACGTGACGCCGCGCGCTTGGGCTTTGATCGGGTCGACGACGACGTTGATCTGCCGCTGGCGTCCGCCGTTGATCGCCGCGCTCGCGACGCCGGGAATGCCCTCGAGCAAAGGCTCGATGTTGTTTTGCGAGTAGTCGTAGAGCTGCGGCCCGGTGAGGCCGCCGCCGCGCACGACGACTTGCACGACGGGCGCGTTGGACGGGTCGTATTGCAAGACGAACGGCGGCAAGACGCCGAGCGACTTGGGAACCGCCGCCATCGCGAACGCCGTCTGCTGCTGGACGAGCGTCTGCGCCGCGTTGAGATCGGTGCCCCACTTCATCCACACCCAGACGATGCTCAGGTTGTTGCGCGAGGTCGACTGCACGTGGTCGACGCCGGGCGTCGCCGAGACGTATTTTTCGATGCGCCAGGTGAGCGTCTTCTCGACGTCTTTCGCGCCGAGCCCCGGCGCGAGCGTGCCGACGACGAGCACGGGCGGCGTGAGATCGGGGAAGGTGTCGACCGCCATCCGCGGCGTGGTCACCGCGGCGAACACGACCGCTGCGATGCAGAGCATCAAGATCGCGATCGGGTTGCGAAGCGAGAGGTGCGTCATCGCGCCGCTTCTTTGGCCTCGACGCGGTCTTTGTCGTTCAAGAGCGCGCGCCCTTCGGAGACGACGAGCGCGCCGGGCGCGAGCGACGTGTCGAGGTAGACGTCCCCGCCGCTCTCGCCGAGATATTGGAATGTCTTCTTGTGCGCGATGCCGTCTTCGACCACGAAGACGCTCGCTTTCTTGCCGCGGATCGTCGCGACCGCGAGCGGCAGGCGCGTCGCCGGCACGGGCTTGCCTACGCTCAGCGTGACCTCGCCCGTCGTGTAGACCGGCACGACCTTGTTCGGATCCGGAATGTCGATCTCGATGTGGACGGTGCGCGTGCCCGGGTCGGCGCTCGGCGCGCGCCGCGAGACCGTCGCCTCGAGCGATTGATCGTTCGCGAAGAAACGCACGTGCGCCGCGTTGCCCGGCGACACGACTCCGAAGTCGTTCTCCGGCACCGCAGCGACGAGACGCACGGTCGTGCGATCGACGACGCTCACGATCTCGTCACCCGGATGCACGAACGCGCCGGGGTCCACCGTGCGCGAGCCGACGTCGCCGTCGAACGGCGCGCGCAAGACGCAGTCGCTCACGCCGAGCGAGCTCCCGAGGAGCTTGGCCTTCTCGGCGAGCAAGTTGGCTTCCTCGGCGGAGCTCTGCGCCGATTTTTGCTCGGCCGTGTTCTCCGAGACGAAGCCGCCGTCGAGCAGGCTCGTGAGGCGCGCTGCTTCGTCGGCGATGGCCTTCTGCTTCGCGTCGAGCGCGCGAGCCTCCATGGCGACCGCTTGCGCTTGCGCGCTCGCGTTGCGGCAGTCGAGCGTCGCGAGCACCGTGCCTTTCGTCACCGTCGCGCCGGGCCGCACGAGCACCGTGTCGACGTACGCGGAGACGAACTGGGGGCCGACCTTGGCCTCGACCCACGGCTCGAGCGTGCCGACGTACGTTCGGGTCGGCTGGTACGCGCTCGCCGTCGCCTTCACGACGGTCACCGGCTTGGCGCTCTCGGCGAGCGCGACTTTGTTCGTCTTCGATTCGGCGTGCCACACCATCGCCGCGCCGAGAACGAGGATCGCGCCGACGATCGCCACGATCACGTAGACGACGGTCGGCTTTTGCGGCGTGCTCACTTCGTGAGTCCTTCCGAGATCGCGCGGCCGAGCCCCGCGCGAGCTTTCACGAGGTCGAACTTGCCCATCGCGAGGTTGATCTCCGCCTCGGTGCGGAGCGCTTCGGCGTCGGCGAGCTCGATGCTCGTCCCGAGGCCGGCTTTGAATCGCGCGTCGGCTTGCGCGTAGTTCGCGACCGCCGCGGTCACCGCACGCTCGAGGCCGGGTAGCGCGTCGCGCGCGACCTCGACGTCGATGTACGCGCGCTGCACCGTGGCGTTCAGCACTTGCCTGAGCGACGCGAGATCCTCGCGGAACGCCGCTGCGTCCGCCTCGGACGCGTGACCGCGCGCGATCACGCTGCCGTCGTAAATCGGCCAAGAGAAAACGAGCCCCACGTGCCAGTTCGGGACGCTCGGCACCCAGCCGTCGTAGTCCGCGGAGAAACCGCCGGTCGAAGGCGGACCGCCGCCCGCGCGCCCGGAGAAGGTCGCCGTCGCCGAGAGGTCCGGTCGCATCTCGGCGTAGATCGCGCGCGTCTTGGCTTCTTGCGCGCGCACCTTCGCGAGCGCTTCGGCGACGCGGGGATCGCGCGCCGCTGCTTGCTCGAGCGCGGCGGAGAGCGACGGGATGGACTCGGCGCCCGGCAGGTCCCCGCTCGCGTCGAGCTCGAGATCCGGCGCGCCGACGTTCGCGGCGAGCACCGCCTGCGAGGTCGTCACGCCGCCGCGCGCGCGAATGCGTCCGATGTCGAATCGCGCGAGATCCGCTTCGGCGCGGGTGAGCTCGATCGGCTCGAAGAGTCGCGAATTGACGCCCGCCTTCGCGAAGTCGCGGTGCGTGCGGGTTCGCTCGTACGCGTCCTCGGACGCTTTCAAGACGGCTTTCGCGGCGAGCACCGCGTAGAAGGACTCTTCGACGTCGTAGTCGACGTCGAGCGTCGTCGCTTCCGCTCCGTGGCGCGCCGCGACGGCGAGCGCGTCGGCCGCCGCCGATTGCGCCGCGATGCGACCGAAATCGAAGACCTCCTGCGAGATGCCGATCGCCGCGAGGGTGCTCCCGTACGGCTGCAACGTCGCGTTGCCGGCGTCGACGACGCGCGAGCCGCCGATGCGCGGCAAGTCGACTTGCGCCACGCCGAGGTACTCGGCGGTCGTGTTGTTCGTGCTGCCGACGAAGATTTGCGCGGTCGCGCCGAGCTGCGGCTGCCACTGCGCGCGCGGAACGGCAGCGCGCGCCTGGGCCGCGGCGACCCGCGCGAGCGCCGCGCGAATCATCGGTTGATGCGCCCGAGCGTACGCGCGCGCTTCGTCGAGCCTCACGACGCGCGGCGCAGCTTCGTCTTCCCCTCGCGCGCCCGAGGCAAGCAGCGCGCTGCCGGCGAGCACGACCCAAGACACTTTCCGAAGCACGCCGGGCGATTAGCAAGCCACGGGCCGTTCGCTTCAGGCTTCTTTACGCGCGGTCTCGCGCAGGGCCTTGGGATTTTTTCCCGTCGCCCTCGGGAAGAATTCCGTCACCGAGCGCCTCGCGCAGCGCTTGATACGCACGGTGCGCGCGGAGCTTCACCGCGGTCACCGAATCGCCGAGCGTCTCGGCGGTCTGCGCGAGCGTGAGCCCTTCGAGCTTGAGCAGCTCGAACGCCGTCCGCTGCGACTCGGGGAGGGCTTCGAGCGTCTCGTGAATCGTGATCGCCGCCTGCTTCGTGCGGAGCGCGCCGTCCGGACAGAGCTCGCTCACGAGCGCTTCTTCGGCGTGCAACGGATCCGACACGATGACGCGCCGCCGCTTGCGAAACGAATCGATTGCAAGACGTCTTGCAATCGCGAAGGCCCACGGCACGACGTCCATCCCGGTCCGATACGTCTCGCGCGCGCAATGCATCTGCAAGAACGTTTGCTGGAGCAAGTCCTCGGCGAGCGCGGCGTCGTTCGTCTTGCGGATCAAAAACCCGTAGAGGCGCGCCGCGAGCTCGTCGTACACGACGCCGAACGCGCGGTCGTCTCCGGTTGCGTAGCGGTCCATCGCGGCGTTTGCCGCATGCGACATTTCGGCCCCCCCATGAATACCCGTGCTTCGCCGGACTTGGGGAGTACCCGATCGGGTACCGCCCCGTGTAGTCTGGACCCGTGGGGATTCAGGAGCTCGCGTCGAGGGTGTGCCGAGCGCAGGACGTCCGCGGCCTCGCTGCTTGCGTCCTCGACGACACCGGCGCGCTCGCAGGCGCGCCGATGCGCGGGCTCTACGTCTTCTCGCAGACGGGCATCGACATCCACGTTCGCAACGTCCCCGACGGCAGCATCGAGCTCTACGAACGCTGCGGCCGCGCCTTCGACCCGGTGCTCGCCGGCGTCGCGCGCAGCCACGCGCCTTGCCAGATCTCTTTTGCCGGCATGTACGAGCACTCGCGCACTCGCTCGCTGCCGGACGCGTTTCGCGAGCTCGTCGACGCGGCGCTCAGCGTCGCGCCCGACGGGCAGTACATGGCCGCGCCGGTCGTGGTGAACGGCGCGCTCGCCGGTCACCTCAACTTTTCGCGCACCGATCCGCGTCCGTTCGACGCCGAAGAAATCATGACCGCGAGCGCGATGGCGCTCCATGTCTCGACGCGCCTCGCCACACTGCGCGCGCTCACCATCGGCCTCGACGAAGCTTGGGAAGAGGTGCTCACGCGCCGCGGTCGCGAGGTCGCCGAGCTCGCCGCGCGCGGCCTCACGACGCACGAAATCGGCCGCGCGCTCGGCGTTTCGGCGAACACCGCGAAAAAACATCTGCGCATCGTCTACGAGCGCCTCGGCGTTTCGACGCGCGCCGAGCTCGCCGGAACGCTCACGCGCGGAGCCGCCGCGAGGTCACCGTAGAGTCGCGAGCGGCACGACCGATGCACGTGATCCGTTCATGATGATCTCGAAACACACGAGCTGGATCCGCATGCTTTTTCTCTGTCTTGCGACGTCCTTCGCGGCGAGCGCGCTCTCGGGATGCGTCGTCTACGATCACGGTCCGCGTCACGCGCGCCGCGAGCACCGTCACTGGCGCTGACCGAATCAGTCTTCGTCTTTTTCGCGGAGCTTCGCGAGCACGCTGAAGTCCTCGAGCGTCGAGGTGTCGCCTTTGGTTTCGAGTGAGCCCGAGGCGACCTCCTTCAAGAGGCGCCGCATGATCTTTCCGCTGCGCGTCTTCGGGAGCGAATCGGTGAAGCGGATTTGATCCGGCCGCGCGAACTTTCCGATCTCTTTGTCGATGTGCGCGGTGAGCTGCTCTTTCAGCTGCTTGCTCGCGGTCTGTCCGCTCTTGAGCGTGACGAACGCGACGAGCGCTTGGCCTTTGAGCTCGTCGGCTTTGCCGACGGCTGCAGCTTCGGCGACCGACGGATGCGAAACGAGCGCGCTCTCGATCTCGGCGGTGCCGATGCGATGCCCCGCGACGTTGAGCACGTCGTCGATGCGCCCGACGACCCAGTAGTAACTGTCCTCGTCGCGCCGCGCGCCGTCGCCGGTGAAATACATGCCCGGCAGCTGCGACCAGTAGGCTTGCTTGTAACGCGCGTCGTCGCCGTAGAGCGTGCGCGCCATCGACGGCCACGGCCGCTTGAGCGCGAGCTTGCCGCCTTCGTTCGTTCCCGCGGGCGTGCCTTGGTCGTCTTTCACGACGACCGGATCGCAGCCAAAAAAGGGCAATCCAGTCGATCCCGGCTTGGTGAAGACCGCGCCCGGGAGCGTCGTCAGCATGATCGCGCCGGTCTCGGTCTGCCACCACGTGTCGACGATCGGGCAGCGCCCGCCGCCGATGTGGCCTTGGTACCAAATCCACGCTTCGGGATTGATCGGCTCGCCGACCGAGCCGAGGAGGCGCAGCGACGAGAGATCGTACTTCTTCGGCCACTCGTCGCCCGCGCGGATGAACGCGCGAATCGCCGTGGGCGCGGTGTAGAGGATCGAGACCTTGTGCTTTTGGATGATGCTCCAGAAGCGGCCCCAGTCGGGCGCGTTGGGCGCGCCTTCGTACATCATGCACGACGCGCCGCACGAGAGCGGCCCGTAGACGATGTACGAATGCCCCGTGACCCAGCCGACGTCGGCGGTGCACCAATAGAGATCTTCGTCGCGCAGATCGAAGACGTACTTCGACGTGACGTGCGCGCCCGCGAGATAACCCGCGCTCGTGTGGAGGACGCCCTTCGGTTTGCCCGTCGAGCCCGACGTATAAAGAATGAAGAGCGGATGCTCGGCGTCGAACGCATCGGGCGACTCGGCGCGCGCGATGGACGCGGGCGAAGCTTTGGCGAGCGCGTCGTGCCACGCGACGTCACGGCCGGGCTTCATCGTGATCGGCGCTTTCTCCGCGCCCATTCGCACGAAGACGATCGCTTTTTCGATCGTCGGCGTCTGCTCGAGCGCCTTGTCGACCATTTGTTTCAGCGGCACGACGTTGCCGCGGCGCCACGCGCCGTCTTGGGTGATGACGAGCTTCGCTTTGCAATCGTTGATGCGATCGCGCAGCGCCTCGGACGAGAAACCGCCGAAGACGACCGAGTGCGTCGCGCCGACGCGCGCGCACGCGAGCATCGCGATGGCGGCCTCGGGGACCATGCCCATGTAGATCGCGACGCGGTCGCCGGGCGCGACGCCGAGATCCAAGAGCGCGGCCGAGAGCTTCACGACCTCGCGGTGGAGCTCCGCGTACGTGAGCGTGCGCGTCTCGCCGGGCTCGCCTTCCCACACGATCGCGCGCCGGGTCGCCGCGGCGGTCTTCAAATGCCGATCGAGGCAGCTCTCGGTGACGTTCAGCTTCGCGCCGACGAAGAACTTCGCGTGCGGCAGGTCCCACTCGGAAAATTTCTCGAACGGCTTTCGAAAGACGAGGTCCTTCGTCTGCTCTTTCCAAAACGCTTCCGGCGCGTCGATCGACTGCTTGTAGAGCGCGAGATACTCGTCTTTCGACTTGATGCGCGCGCGCGCGACGAAGTCGGCGTTGGGCTCGAATTTCCGGTCTTCCTTGAGGCGTGAAACGATGGCGTCGGACATGGCCCTCGCACCCTCCGAAATGGAGGCGGCCTTGTCAAGGCTCGGCGGTGTACACTGATCGCATGACTTCCTTGCGCACGGCGGCGATCCTGCTCGGATCGGGTGCGCTCGCGTGCTCGCTCATCGTGCAGACGAGCGGCGTGCAGTGCAACGTCGACGCGGACTGCGCGGCGCGCGGCTTCGACGCCGGCGGCGCGGCGATCGTGTGCATCGAGAATGCGTGCGTCGGCCCGGGTGTCGGCGGACCGTGCGACACGACCGCAGACTGCGTGACGCGCAGCGCCGGCCAGCCCGCGATTTGCCGCCAAGACACGAAGGAGTGCGTGCCTCTTCTCTCGCAGGACTGCGCGAACGTCTACGGCGACTACAAGAGCGACGACGCGATCATCCTCGGCTCGATCCTCTCGCTCAAAGGCGCGAACGCGAGCTCCGGCCAGTCGGAGCTGCAGAGCGCCGAGCTCGCGCTCGACGACTTCACCAACACGATCGTCGGCCTCCCCGGCGGCGCAGACGGCAAGCCGCGCCCGCTCGCGCTCGTCGAGTGCGACGACTCGGCCGACGACACCGTCGCGCAGCGCTCGGCGACGCATCTCGTGAACGACATCGGCGTGCCGGCGATCCTCGGCCCCGACTCGAGCGGTCTCGTCACGGCGGTCATCAACAACGTGACCATTCCGAAGAACGTCCTCCTCATCTCACCCGCGGCGACGAGCGCGACCCTCTCGGGCATCTCGCAATATTTTTGGCGCACGGCGCCGTCGGACGACATTCAAGCTGTGCCGCTCCGTCTCTCGGTGGGCGAGATCGCGTCGGCCGCGAGCCTCTCGACCATCAAGCTCGCCGTCGTCTACAAAAACGATTCGTACGGCACGGGCCTCTTCACGGCGGTGACGTCGTCGCTCTCGATCAACGGCGCGCTGGTCGGCGATCCCGCGAACGCAGGCAATTTCAAGCCGATTTCGTATCAAGCCGACGGCTCGGATCTGTCCAATGCCGTGAGCCAAGTCGTGTCGTTCCAGCCGAACGTCATCGCGCTCTTCGGCACGAACGAAGTCATCTCGAGCGGCCTCGACGCGATCGAGTCCGGCTGGACCGGCGGCGCGCGGCCTTATTACCTCGTCTCCGACGGCGGCGAAGTGCAAGAGCTCCTCGACGAGATCAGCGCGCAGCCGGGCGTCCTCGCGCGCGTGCGCGGCACGGTTCCCGGCACGAACAACCCGCTCTTTCAAGCGTTCGCGCTGCAGTATCAGGGCAAGTATCAAGCGGCCGCCGACGTGTTCGGCATGGCCGGCTCCTACGACTCGATTTATCTCATGGCGTATTCGATCGCGTCGCTCGGCAGCTCCGCGGTCGACGGCACCGGCATGGCGAACGGCATGGACAAGATGGTGGGCGGCGTGCCGACCGACGTTGGCACCGGACAAATGCAATCGGCGCTGAGCGCGCTGAAAGGCGGCGGAGCGATCGACATCAACGGCGCGAGCGGCCCCCTCGACTTCGATCTCAATCAGCACGAAGCACCGAGCGACATCGAGGTATGGTGCGTGGTGCTCGACGGAAAGGGCAACCCGAGCTTCATTCCCTCGGGCCGCTCCTACGACTCGGCGACGCAACAAATGGTGGGTATGTACAAATGTCCGTGAAGCGCATGATCGCGATGGCTGTCTTGCCGCTCGCCGCCGCGTGCTCTCTCCTCGTGCAGACGAGCGGCGTTCAGTGCAACACCAACGACGACTGCGCCGCGCGTGGATTCGACGCCGGCGGCGCGGCGATCGTCTGCACGGCGGACCACGTTTGCGTCGGCCCCGGCGTCGGCGGCCCGTGCTCGACCAACGCCGAGTGCATCACCCGCAACGGCGGCCAGCCCGCGATTTGCCGCCAAGACAACCAAACTTGTCAGCCGCTGCTTTCGGCGGATTGTCCGAAAGTCTACGGCGACCCCACGAGCGACGACGCGATCGTGCTCGGCGGCATCTTCACGCTGACCGGCGTCAACGCGACGAGCGGCATCGCGCGCATGCAGAGCATCGAGCTCGCGATCGACGACTTCACGCAGACGGTGGTCGGCTTGCCCGGCGGCTCCGGCGGAAAGCCGCGCCCGCTCGTGCTCGTCGAGTGCGACGATCAATCCGACAACACCGACGCGACCAACGCCGCGAACCATCTCATCGCGGTCGGTGTGCCGGCGATCATCGGCCCGGGCGGCAGCGGGCTCGTCACCGCCGTCATTCAAAACGCGACCATCCCGGCCGGCGTCCTCGTCATCTCGCCGTCGGCGACGAGCACTTCGCTGAGCGGCACGAGCCCGCTCTTCTGGCGCACGGCGCCTTCGGACGTGGTCCAAGCGATCGCGATGCAAGATCAAGTCGGCGCGCTCGAGACTGCCTTCAAGGCGGCGAACCCGACCATCACGAAGCTCAAGCTCGCCGTCGGGTACCAAGACAACACTTACGGCACCGGCCTCGAAGGCGCGCTCACGACCGGCCTCACGCTGAACGGCGTGTCGCTCAGCGACCCGCAAAACAGCGGCTTTTTCACGCCGCTCCAATACAGCGCGACGTCGCTCGACCCGAGCAGCGCGGCGCAGCAAGTCCTCGCCGACAACGACAACCTCATCGTCGGAATCGGCACGACCGAGATCATCACCAAGTTCCTCACGCCGATCGAATCGAACTGGAGCGGGAGCGCGCCGCGCCCGCTCTACCTCTTCAGCGACGCAGGCGAGAAGCCCGAGCTACTCACCGAGGTCACGGGCAACGACGCGCTGCGCGTCCGCGTGCGCGGCACCGTGCCGGGAACCAACAACGCGCTCTTCGGCGCGTTCAACCTCCAGTACCAAGGCAAGTACCAAGCGATCGCCAACGTCTTCGGAATGGCCGGCGCGTACGACTCGCTTTATCTCCTCGCGTACGACATCGTATCGCTCGGCACGCAGCCGATCACCGGCGCGAACCTCTCGAGCGCGATGGCGAAGATGGTCGGCGGCCAAAAGCTCGCGGTCGGCGCGGCCAACATCAAGACCGCGTTCCAAGTCCTCCAGAGCGGCAACGCGATCGACATCGACGGCGCGAGCGGCCCGCTCGACTTCGACCTCACGCAGCACGAAGCCAAGAGCGACATCACCGTCTGGTGCATCGGCAAAGACGGCAACGGCAACCCGACGTTCCTCTCTTCAGGCCGCTTCTACGACGCGCCGTCGGGCACGATGAAGGGCAGCTTCAGCTGTCCGTGACGCTCTAAAATCGGCCCATCAGCATCGCGCCGGTCGGGCCGACGAAGAGACGCGCGCTCGGCTTGCTGTCGTTGATCGGCTCCGGCTTCGCGAGGAGGGTCATGACCGTCGCGACGCCGACCGCGATCACCGTGCAGCCGAGCGCGATGTCGCTCGTCAGCGCGAACGCGCGCGCGCCGTCTTGCGAGCTCTTGATTTGGCTCGCGGTCACGCCGTAGGTGCCGAGCTTGCTCTCTGCGTCGCTGGAAAAAACGAGCGCGATGACGCCCGTCGCGCCCCACACCGCGAAGAGCCCGCCAGCGATGCCCCACGCGGCCCACGGAACGTGCCTGCGCGTCTCGACGTGCGGCGGCGGCAGCTGCGGTTGCGGCTGCGGTTGCTGCGGCGTCTCGGTCTCGATGTCGAGGTTGATCGACGTCGTGTCGCCGCCCGCTATTTCGATCGTCTTTTCCGCCGGCGGCTTGCCGTCGACGCTCGCGGTGATCTTGCGCTTGCCCTGGCTCACCGTGATCGGATGCGAGAGCGGCGAGGTGCCGACCTTCTCGTCATCGACCGAAATGTCCGCGCCCGGCACGTTCACGACGACGCGCACCGTCGCGACGCGCGCCTTCAGCTTCGAAATTTCCTTGTCGACGTAGCTTCGCCGATCGCGCGCGACGGCCGACCCGCCGTCGCCGAGATAACGCGTGAACGCATCGAGCGAGCACGCGTAGTTCTGGAGCTGGTAGCAAGTCTGCGCGACGTTGTAGAGGACGTGATAGTCCTGCGCGATTTCGTACGCGCGCCGAAACTCGATCAGCGCGTTGGTGAAGTCGTTCTCGTCGTAGAGATCGACGCCGCGCTGGAAGTGCGGGAGCGCCTCTTCGATTTTCTGCTTCTGCGGTTGACGCGTTTGCGCCAACGCATTTCCCGAAACCGCGAGGGCGGCGAGCATCCAAAGCGCGCGTGCACGCATCGCCCCGCAGGATGTCACCAATCGCGCCGGAAGGGAAATACGAGCTGTTTGACGAACGCGCCGGGCACCGGTGCGTCGGTGCCGAACGCCTCCGGCTGCGCGGTCGGACAAAAATAAGTCCCGAAGATCAAATCCCAAACGGGCAAGAGGCCGCCGAAGTTCACGCCTTGTTTCATGCCCTCGGGGAGCACGTCGGGATGCGCGTGGTGCCACCGGTGAAAGAGCGGCGTCACCAGAACGTAGCGAACGAAGCTCCGTCCGAAGGACACGTTCGCGTGAAGGAGAATCCCGTAGAGCCTGAGCGGCGCCGCGACGACGAGCACGCGCGGATCGAAGCCGACGACGAGGAGCGCCGCGCCGGTCGCGATCGTCGCGAACGCTTCGCCCGCCGGGTGATTGCGCGCGCCCGCGAGCCAATCGAGCGCGCGTGACGAGTGATGCACGACGTGAAGCCGCCACAGCGCGCCGTGGTGCATCGCGCGGTGCGCCCAGTACCCGACGAGATCGGCGAACACGATCGCAAGCGGGGCCTGCAGCAAAATCGGAAGCGCCGCGAGGCGCGCCTCGTGACGCCAGACGTCATAGAGGTGCGATCGATCGTGCGGCAGCCCGAACGCGAGCACGAACGCGAAGAACGTCGCGAGCGCCGCGACGCCCACGAGCTTCTGCGTGACGAGCCCGTTGAAGACGACGTGCGCGACGTCGGTCAATCGCTCGCGCGCGACGAGCCGCGTTCGAATCGGCGCGCCGCGCGCGTCGCGCGCCGGGAAAACCCGCTCGATTCCGCGCAAGAGAGCCCCGATGACGACGAACAAAACGACGCCCATGGGGAATCATTCGTCCGAGCCCCCGAAGAAATTTCAGGGCTTGAAAATCGTCGTCAGCTTCGCGATGCAGTGCCCGGCCTCGGCGCTCGTCACGACCCCGTCCGCCGTGACCGCGTCGGTGCACGCGCGCGACTCGAGGACGAACTTGTCGACCGCCGCGCTCTGCGCGGAGTCGAGCCGAGGCTGCATCTTCTTGGCCTGCGCGATCCAGGCATCCATGAGCTTCCGATAATTCGCAGCGCTCATCGGAAAGCGCATCACCGGAACGTGCTCGTGCGTGTGCTTCGGATGGCTGTCGCGCTCTTGCGCCGACGCATGCGGCGCGAGAAATACGAACGCGAGCATCGCGAGGGCGCCTGCGGCTTTCATTCGGGCCTTCCCGCGGGGGCCTTTTCGACCGCGCCCATCTCACCGACGAGCACCTGGGTCGTGCCGTCGTCGGAGCGGATCGAGATCATCGCCTGAAGCCCCTCGCGCGCGTACCAGCGACCGAGCTCGTGATCTTGATCGCGATTCGGGTCGTCGATCTTGAGCCAGCCGCGCTGTTCCATTTGCCAATCGAAAGACTTGAGTACGACGTCGGGCGCGTCGGTGGTCTCGTAGATGCGAGCGGTGTACGGCGCGCCGAGCGCTTCGGCCGTGAAACGCCGCACGGAATGATTCGGCCGCGGCAGTGTCGCCGAGTCGGAGCCGGGCGCGTCCGTCGGACCATCGTTCATGAGCTTCGACGTGTCGAATTCGCCGTCGGTCCAGATCGTTTGGATGGACGTCGTCCCGTTCGCGTTCTGCTGCGCATGCACGAACCGCAGATCACCGAAGTCGTTGAGGTTGCTCGACGCAGCAAAAGCTTTCGCTCCGTCGAGGAAGCTCGTCTTCCGCTCTCCGCGCGCGAAGCAGAGTACGACGCCGTCGTGCTTCGTCTCGTCGTCGCGGCGCAGAACGCCGAGCGTGCTCAACCCAGGCATCGTCGGCAAGGGTTTGGCTTGGACGGCCTTGAGATTTCCCCACGCCATCGTCCCGAGCGAAGCTGCCGAATCGCGCTGGCAATGAGCTTCGAAGCGATCGAGCACGGTTTTCACGGGCGCATCCATCGTCCCCGATCCCACGCTGATCTTTTGGCCGTTGATGCGAATCGCCGACGCGGTCCCGATCATGTCTTTCATGTCGGCGAGATTGCGACCGAGCTTCAGCCCGTCGTCCTTCACGTCGGCGACCGCGCTGCGCACGGTGAGCGCGCCGAACCCGAGCGACACGACGGCGCCGTACGCAATCACGCGGCCCATGGCGATCCACCGACGGAGCGACGCCCCGATGTTGGCGCGCTTACGACCCAAGAGCCAGAGTTGAACGAACATGAACGGCGCCTCCTCAGAAGAAGCTCTTCACGGTGTCCCAGAGATACGAGAAGACGTTTCGCCCCTCGGGGATTTCGTTGCACATCACGTGACTGTCGGTCGTGATCTTGTGCGGCCCCGCGAATAGCCTCGAGGTGGGCGCGTAATCCCATGTCTCGGTGTCCGAGCCGCTCGCGACCCAGAGGCCCGAGCTCACCTGCGCGCTGCTTCCAGGGTCGATCTTGCTCCCCGGGTTGTCGCCGCCCGACGTCGCGCCCCCGGGAACCTCGTCCCCGAACCCTGGCAGCGCCTCGCCGCTCGTGCAGCCCACGGAGGCTTTCAGCCAAACCTGGTTACGTGCACGCAAGAACGACGTGTATTTCGTTTGATAAGTTCCACCCAGGTGGACCGTCATCATCATCATCATCGCAAAAACAGGAGCGAGGATCCCGGCCTCCACCATCGCGACGCCGCGGTTCCTCCGGCGTGCTGCGATTCGCGCGATTCGAGATCTTCTATCCATTGGCGATCTCCATCAGTGGATCGTGTCCGGTATGACGGAGCCCGGCGAAATCATCCCGCCTACGTATGACGTCGTGTCGGTTTGCAGGGTCTTGAAGACGCCTTCTGCCAAAGCGACTTTGAACCAGAGGCCCATCTTGTCGACGATGGACTTGATCGGCGTTCCGGTTCCGACCCATTTCGCGATTTTGCCGTCGGCCGCCGAGGTCATCTCTTCGCTGAACGAAGTGCCGAGGAACCATTTGAGCACGTCTTGACCCCACGACACGTGGTGCATTCGGCGAAGACGAACGCGCCAATTCATCTGATAACTAGCGTTCGAATCTTGGTTGCACTCGTACTCCTCCCACGTCTTCGTGCAGTCGTAATAGAACTCCGCTTGCGCAAAGTAGATGTTGAAGTTCGATGTCATGCTCGCGATGAAGCTCTCCGCAGTCTCGGTGCTGCCCGCGCCGCCGCGCGGCGCGTAGACGGCGCCGACTTTCTTTTGCGACTGCTCCGGTCGGTCGCCGGCCACGACCGCGCCCCAAACCTGCATCCAGTCGTTGCCGTTTTCGGCATATTCGACGACCTCGTGCGGTCCGTATTTCGGATTGCCGTCTTTGTCCTTCGCGCCCCAGAGAGACTCGCCGCCGCTCTTTCCGTCCTTTTGAACTCTGTAGACGTAGTGGACGGGGTTGGGGCCTCCAGCCCAGAAGAGATACTTCCAACCGAACGCGGTGGCGCTGTCGATTGGGTAGAAGGCCCCATTGGCCTTCTCGGAGCAATAAGAGTCTTGCAGGCTGCTGGCGATCTTGTCCTTGAACCAACCCAGAATCGCGCCGACCACCTTCTTCAGCACTTTGCCCGGAAGGATGCTCGTCACCATGTCGATGACGCCGTCGATCATCACGTCCCCGGCGCGCTTGCAGAGGATGCCCATCTCCTTGATGGCCACGGGCAGGCCGAGGCGGCCGTCGCGTCCGGTGTAAGGGTTATTGCGATTCTCGGCGCTCCACTTTTTCACCGGTGCGCCGAAGTAACTCGCGGGAAACATCGATGGGCTCACGCCCGCCCCGTAGCGGTGCTCGCCCCAGTCGACGTAGCGATATCCCTCGAGCGCGCCGACTGCGGCTCCCGCCCACGGCGCGATTTGTGCGACTTTCGTCGACGCGTCCGAGAGGGCGGGGAGGAGCTTCCACATCACGTTCTTCTCGTATTTGTCGAGTCCCTTTTGCAGCCCATCGTGAATGGGCTCGTTGACCTCCGCAGCAACCACGAAGTCCATCGCGTCGAGGACCTCCCCGATCCCCGTCTCCTCGAGCAGCAGCGACGCCTCGTCCTTGGTCGCGTCGTGGCAAACCGCGGACGTCACCGGCAAGCCGACGGCTTCGGGGCAAAAGACCTTGTCGTCCATGCGCCCCGTAATCACCATTAGAAAATCGCTTATGCTGAAGATCACCGCCATCGCCAGATAAACCGCGGTGATGAGGAGCATCACGATGTTGCAAAACGAAATGAAGTTCATTCCGCGCGCGTGAATCGCCGCCGAGGTGTAGACGATCGAATCCACCGACTCTTGCGAGCGGTCGCGCCAGATCATCGCGTCGCCGAGCCCAACGAGCGTCCACATCCAACCGATCATGACGCAAGCGAAGAAAATCCCGATGACCATGATGGCCCCGCGACGATCGTCTTTCAGCTTTCTTCCTTGCATCGTTGGCTACTTTCCCTCGATTTTGTAGTCGGCCCCTTGGTGGGGGAACTCCGCGGTGACTTCCAATTTGCGCGAGCCGCTCCCGCAAACGATCTTGTCGGCGATGGGGATCGTGCAGGTGTAACTGGTCTGCACGGTCAACGTGTCTTCGCCGCCGTTCGCAACGCCGTTGTGCGTGCACTCCGCTTTCTCGTAGCGAAGCTCGTTTTTGGCCAGTCCATCGTCGGACTGCTTCACGACGGTCTCGACGGCCCGTTTGTAATCTTCCTCGGGGCCGTCGACTGGAATGTCCTCTCCCGGATCAGGGGAGATGATGACCGCGCACGCACGAATGCCCACCGCAGCCGCGTGCTGCGTATACAGCTTGGCGATTCCGAGACGCGCAAGCTGACAGAGCGTCAAGAAGATGACGCAAATGGGCATGAACGCGATGGCGAACTCGGCGAGCACGGCCCCCCGACGTTCGCGCGTGATCGCTCGAATCACGTGAACTGATTGGCCGCGGAGCCGCCTGCGCCCGAGACGCTGCTGCCCACGTTCTTGTAAACGACGGCCGCAATCACGAGGATGAGGAAAAGGAGAATGGCGTATTCGACCATCGTCGCGCCCTTCTTGTCCTGAATCAGCTTCGTGAACTTGTTCGACTTGACTAGCTTGTTCATTGTTTTCTCTCTTCGCTTTACGGATTCGAGCTCAAAATGACGGCGCGGGCTTTTTTGTAATTTGGATACATCTGAGTGCCCGCCAAGAAGATCGCGCCCGCGGCTGGGACCACGACGAACAGCAAGAGGAATGCGTATTCGACTTGGACCGCGCCCCGACGCGCGCGACGGGTTCGATGTTTGGGATTCTTCATCTCCCGTCCTCCGCTTTCTGCTTATCCATCCTTCGTGCCATGGCTGCGCTCGTCGTCCGGCGTGGGAAACTCCCAAGAAAGATCGTGTGGAGCGGCTCCGAGCTGGATCGTCGAGGTCTCACTCGTGGATCCGAGTTGATCCGGTGAGCGACCGCGCCTTGATGGAATGCCGCTGATTTCAAGCATTCGATGCCGTCTCCTCGGCGAGACACCGCTCGAAGATCCGGTGCCTGACAGCTAGCCGTTCCGCGGCCGCTTCGCCTCCGAGCCCGCGCCAATCATTGCCGTCTGCGCGCCGATCTCGGCGCGCGTCGCGTCACTGGCCGGTGACTTGGTGGCAGCGGTCCATGCACTGGATGTCGTCGACGCACGAGGTCGCGCAGTCGTTGTAGTTGCCGGCTTTGTGCGCGCAGTTCGGATCGAGCTCGCACTTGCGCGGGTCGTTCGCCGCGCCGTGCTCGACCGTGCGACAGCCGACGGCAGAGACGAGCAAGAGCGCCAGTGCGAGGAGCCTCATGCGCTCAATCTAACGCCGGCGTGGCGCCGAACAATGGGCCTTTCGGTTTTCGCGTGAGCGCGATGAAACGCACGAGGAACAAAATCGCCGCGGCGATGAGCGAGGCCGAAAGGCCCCACCACATCCCGAGGGCGCCGCGCCCGCGGGAAAAACCGAAGAAGAGCGCGAGCGGCAGCCCGACGATCCAATAACTGAAGACGCCCGCGCCGAACGCGAAACGCACGTCGCCCGCGCCGCGCAGCGCGCCTGCGCCGACGGCTTGCATCCCGTCGAAGAGCTGAAACACGGCCGCGACCCGCACGAGCGCTGCGCCGAGCGCAACGATGTCCGCATCGTGCGTGAAGAAACGCACGAGGATCTCCGGCGCCGTCGCGAACACGACCGCCGAGGTCGCCATCGTCGCCGCGCCGAGCGCGATGCCGGTCAACCCGGCGCGACGCGCGCCTTCGCGATCGACGCGGCCGTACGCGTGACCGACGCGCACCGCAGTCGCGCCGCTCACGCCGAGCGCGCCCATGAACGTGAAGCTCGCGAGGCCGAGCGCGATTTGATTCGCCGACACGACCGCCGATCCGAAGTGGCCTGTGAGCACCGACACGAGCGCGAACACGCCGACCTCGGCCAGCATCTGCGCGCCGACCGGCAACCCGACGCGAAACACTTCGCGCTGACTCACGCGTGGCGCGTCGGCGAGCGACGCCGGACGAACGAGCCACGCAGAACGAACGACCATCCCCGCGAGGAGAAGGCCCGCGACCGAAAGCGCGATGCCGCTCCCGAGCGCGCCGAGCGCGGGTAGCCCGACGCGCGGCAGGTGCGCCGCCGCGAGCGCGTCGTCGCCGCGCACGAGGACGCTGCAGACGACGAGGTTCACGATGTTCGCGACGATGGCGGCGACGAGCGCGGGCCGCGTGCGTCCGTGCGCTTGCAAAAATGTCTTCGCCGCGATGAAGCACGGAAACGCGAAGAGCCCGGGCGCCCACGCGAGCAAAAACTCGCGCGTGCGATGCACGACAGGCGCTGCCACGCCGATCCGCGGAAGCGCGAACGTCGCGGCGAACGCGACGAGCACGGTCGGAATCCACGTGAGCCCGATCGTGCGCAGCGTCGCGGTGAACGATCGCCACGCGCGCGCGACGTCGTCGGCACCGACCGCCTGCGACGCGAGCTGCTCGAGCGCCATCGCGAGGCCCATCGCGAGCGTCTGCGCGGCGAACCCGATGTTGCGCCCGAGCGCCGCGGCGGCGAGATCGATCTTCGACACGCGACCGAGCACCGCGGTGTCGACCAGCCCCATCGTCATCAAGCCGAATTGCGCGAGGGCGATCGGGGCCGCGAGGCGAACGAGCGCGCGTGCTTCGTGCCTTACGCGGTGGTGTGACTGCGCTGTCGCGGAAAGCATGGCGAGTTTCTCGACGTTTTCGCACGGACGAGCCTGACGCAAAGCGCTACGTCGGGAAGAAAACGGCCTTTTCGTCCGTCCATGGTCTGACGGCACCACGATTGCACCCCAACCGTTCGTTGACCATGGCTCTCCCGCTTCCCACACCGATCCCCACACCTCCCGAAGCACGCGACGACTACGCGGGCCTCGAGGAGCTCGACCGCCCCGAGCTCGATGATGCTCCCGACACCGAGCCGTCGCCGACGTTGCCGACGCTCGAATGGGACGAAGAAGATGGCGAGAGCGGCGTGAAGCAGCGTCGCTGATCTTACGGGTGCGCGGGCGGCGTCGACTTGTCCGCCGACGGTCGCTCGCGAAGACATTTGTCGACCGCGGGCTGAAGCTGCGAGAAACCTTCGGGCGCTTTCGGCCTTCCCATCACCGGCCAGCCGAAGCGTTTCCAATCGACGCCCGTGTCGCGATAGCTCAGCCAGACGAAGAGCGCGCGCCCTTTGATGTTGTCGTACGGCACGCCGCCGCCGACGCCGCCGTACCACGCGCGCGAGTCATGCGAGTTGTTGCGGTTGTCGCCCATCACGTAAACCTGGCCCTGCGGCACGATCCAAGGCCCATGACCGATCTGCGGGTCGCGTCCGCGATCGTAGAAGACGAGGTACGCCTCCTTGCCGAGGAACTCGATGAAGAGATCTCCCTCGTGATGCGGCGGCAGCATCTCGGCGTCGTCGTATGCGTAATTGCCGACGAGACAAAACGGGACCGTCCACCCGTTGATGATCGGGTGACCGTCTTGCGTCGTCTCGAGCTTGTCGCCCGGAAGCGCGATGACGCGCTTGATGAAGTCTTGCTCCATGTTCTCCGGGTACGCGAAGACCATCACGTCGCCGCGGTTCGGAGGCATCTTCGTCCAGACGCGCGCGTGCGTGTACGGGATCGCCGGGCCGTAGCTGAACTTGTTGACGAAGATGTGATCGCCCACGAGGAGCGTCGGCACCATCGAGCTCGACGGAATCTTGAAGGCCTCGATGACGAACGTGCGAAGGAGCAGCGCGACGCCGACCGCGACGAGGATCGACTCGACGAACTCGCGCGCCTCGCTCTTGCGCCATTTTCCGAGGCGAACGTCGACCTCGCCGTCCGCGCGCGCGAGCGCGTCGATGAACCCGTCTTCGTCGAACGGCTGAACGCGCATCGACGTGCGAAGCGCGTCGAGCGACTCGCGGAGCTTGGTGCGCTCCTTGGACGAGACCTCGCGCACGATCGCTTTTTCGTGGAGCTCCTGGATTTGCTCCGCTTCGTCGAGCAGCGCCGCCGCGCGCTCGAAGAGCCCGCGCATGCGCGGCGGAAGATCCGGCCGGAGCGGCGGATACGCCCACTTCGAGAGCGGCAAACGACGCCGCACCGCACCGAGCGCCATCTCCATCAGCGCAAAGCACCCGATGCCGACCGGCACAGGCTGCTCGCGCACCGCCGACTGAATCCACCCGAAGAGCCCCGGCTGGTCGACCCCGCTCGGCGGCGTGAGCGCCCAAACCATGACGCATGCGAAGAGCAGCGGAACCGACAAAAACCAGATCAGCCAGTAAATCGCGCGAATCAGGCGGACCGTCGGCGTGATCTTCGGCGGGTCGATCGAGACGAGCTTGCCCTTCGGCTTTTCGGTCTGCGGCTTGGCCTCCGCGACCGGCTCGGATGCGGGTTTCGCATCCTCCGTGGCCTCTTTTTTGGCGGAGTCTTCGTCAGCCGGTTTTTCGTCGGCGCTGTCGGACACGGACGTCGGCACGGGTTCTAGTCAACACGGCGCATGCGCGCAATGTTCCTAGGGAGCATCGCCGATTTGAACGACATAAGTGAGCGTCGCGGCTCGGTCATCGAGCAAGCTCACGGGCGGCGCCACCCGGCCCGCGGTCGGCGTGTTGTCCCAGACCAAATAATAAACGCCCTTCGGAAGCTTGATCGTCTTCGACCACGGCGCGCCGTTTTGGACCACGTCCGAAAAGACCGGCGTGCCGGCGAGGGGACCTGCCGTGCCGCTCGCGACATACGCGGCAAGCGACGCTTCGCCGTCGGCTTTGCCGAGGACGAGCACGTCGGCGGCGTCGAGGCCGTCGAGCGTCGCGCTGACCCAAAGCGCGCGGCCGGAGTCTTCGATCCAAATCGGGCCGACGAAGTCGCGCTCGTTTTGGTGAACTTCGCTGCGCGTATTTTCGTACGTGATGCGGCTCGAGCCGTGCACGTTCCAAGGCTTGAGCGGCTGCTTGCCGACGTCGATGACGCCGAGCCCGAAGTCGGCGTTGCCGTCTTTTTGGCGAATCACGGTGAAGCCTTTTTGCAATTCGCTCGCGAGGAGCTGCTTGCCGAAGTTGTCGCCGATCGGCGTGAGCGAGTTCACGAAATTCGCGACCGGGTTTTCGATCGCGCGCGATTTGAAATCGCTCTTCGAGACGGTCTTCGTGCGGAAGTACGCGTACATCGTGCTTCCGTCGAGCTGGAAGTCTTGGTCGTATTCGATGGTGCCGGTCATGTCGAAGGTGACCTTCTTCGACAAGTTGGTCCACGCGTAGCCGTCGCCGCCGAGCGTGACTTGGAGATCGCCGCTCGGGAGCTGCTTGGTGTTGCACGAATTCGGAAAGAACCGCCCGATGGCCGGCTGATCGTCGGCGAGCTTGAGCGGCGCCGAGTGCTTCATGAGCTCGGTGCAAAACTGGCCGATGCCGTAGGCGAGAATTTCGCGACGCAGCGTGCGGTTCGACGGGTCGTTGATCGTGCCCGGCATGATGCCGAGGTAGCTCTGCGCGCACGAAGCGCAGCCTGCGCTCGAGCCGGCGAGCGTCGCGCAAACGAGGAGCACCGTGCGCAAGCGCATGACGTCGCGGAATAGCATGGCACGTACCATGGTAGTCTGACGGAGATGCACGCCGGAAAAGTCGCGGTTTTGGGCGCGGGCGCGTGGGGAACGGCGCTCGCCAAGGTGCTCGCCGAAAAAGGCGACGAGGTCGTCGTGTGGGCGCGAAACCCGGACGTGGTAACGCAAGTCAACGCGAAGAACGAGAACGAGCGTTACCTACCGGGCGCCAAGTTGCCGGAATCGCTTTGGGCGACGTTGGACCTCAAAGAGGCGCTCGACGGGTCGACGATGATCCTCTTCGTCGCGCCGAGCCATGCGACGCGCGAGGTCGCCAAGCTCGCGGCGCCGTTCATCCCGCACGACGTGCCGATCGTGTCGGCGACCAAAGGCATCGAAAACGAGTCGCTCGAGTTCATGGACGAAGTCCTGCACAACGAGCTCCCGAAGCATGCGCAGCATCATCTCTCGTTCTTGAGCGGGCCGAGCTTTGCCAAGGAGCTCTCGAATCACACGCCGACCGGCGTCGTCATCGCTTCGAAGAGCTCGGCGACGTGCGAGGTCGTGATGCGACGGTTTCACCGGCCCTACTTGCGCACCTACGCCAGCGACGACGTCATCGGCGTCGAGTGCGGCGGCGCGATGAAGAACGTCGTCGCGATCGCCGCGGGCGCGTGCGACGGGCTCGGCTTCGGACACAACACGCGCGCGATGCTCATCACGCGCGGCCTCGCCGAAATCGCGCGTCTCTCGGTCGCGCGCGGCGGACAGCCGCTCACGCTCGCCGGTCTCGCCGGCATGGGCGATCTCGTGCTCACGTGCACCGGCGAGCTCTCGCGCAACCGCACCGTCGGCGTCGAGCTCGGCAAGGGGAAGCGGCTCGCCGAAATCCTCGCGTCGCTCGGTCACGTCGCCGAGGGCGTGAAGACGGCCAAGAGCGCGCACGATCTCGCCAAGAAGCTCGGCGTCGACATGCCGATCACGAGCGAGATTTATCGCGTCATCTACGAGGACAAACCGATCGAGCGCGCTGTCACCGACTTGATGGGCCGCGAGCTCGTGCCGGAGTTCACCGGCGTGTGATCCTTCCGTCGATCGAGTCGCTGCGCTGCTTCGTCGAGGCCGCGCGGCTGCTCAATTTCCGGAAGGCCGCTCGCAAAGTCGCGCTCACGCCGGCGGCGTTCGGCGCGCGCATTCGGCAGCTCGAGGAGCAGCTCGGCGCGCCGCTCTTCGCGCGGACGACGCGCGTCGTGACGCTCACCGAGCGAGGCCTCGCCCTCCTTCCATACGCGCGGCATTGCTTGGAGTCGGCCGAAGATTGCGTGCGCGCCGCGCGCGGAGAAAAAGGTCCGCCGACGGTCGAGATCGTCCTCGGCACGCGTCACGAGCTCGGGCTCTCCTGGGTCCTCCCGCAGCTTTCGGCGCTCGGCGAAAAGCTCCCGCACGTCGAGCTTCATTTGTATTTCGGCTCCGGCCCCGATCTTCTCATTCGCGTGCGCACCGCCGAGGTGGACTGCGCGATCACCTCGACGCGTCTCTCCGACACGAAGCTCGACGCCATCCCGCTCCACGAAGAGCGCTACGCGTTCGTCGGCGCGCCGAAGCTCCTTAGCGAAAAACCGTTCACGCGGCCCGAGCACGCCGCGCGCCACACGCTCCTCGACGCGTCCACCGAGCTTCCGCTCTTTTCGTATTTTCGCGACGCCCAGAAAGGCAAAGCATACGAATTCGCGCGCGTCGTGCGCCTCGGCGCGATCGGCGCCATTCGCGAGCGCGCGATCGCCGGCGCGGGCGTCGCCGTGTTGCCCGAATATTTGATCGCCGCGGACCGCGCCAAAAAACGCCTCGTGCGCATCCTGCCGTCGGTGAAGCCGCTCGCTGATTTCTTCAGGCTCGTGTTTCGCGTCGACGACCCGCGCCGCGGGCTCTTCGAGGCGATCGGTCGGCATCTCGCCGCGGCGCCGCTCCGCTGATTGTAAATGTTACCGATACAATCGTGTGCGGATCATTCCGATGGTCCGAACGCCGGATCGGCCGCATGATCCCGGGCATGGACGCTTTCACACGTAAGCTTGCTTTGAGGAACGCGGCGAAAGTCGCGCTGGGCTCTCTCTTCTTCGGATGCGGCGGCGCGGTCGCAGTCGACGCTCCGGACGCGGCGAAGCCCCTGAAAGACGCGGCGACCGACGTCTCCGACGCGGCGGTCGCGAAGGATGCGTCCGTGGACGCCGCGCTCGCGTGCACCGGGCCGACCGAAGTCGACGCGAGCGACGTCGACGAGAGTGCGTTCGAGTGTTGCATCGCGACGGTCCAGTCCGACGTGGGCGACGCGACGCCCTTCGACGACCCGAACGGACCGGACGCGAGCCTCGTCGCGGACAATCCGTCGGCGGCCAACTGCTGCAAAGTGATCCTCGCGCGCATCGACGACGAGCCCGACGGCGGCGACGCCGGGGGCGACCGTATGGCGGCGGATAGCCTCTTCTCATGGTGCTGCACCGCGCTGGACGAGCCGATGGGCCCGGCCTGCACGCCGTGGGGCCCTCCGACGCCGCCCGAGATGGTGCTCTCGTGAACGCGCTCGACCTGCGCGCCCTCGCGCGGATGAATGCTCCGGCGCTGGAGGCCCCGGCGCATTTGCGCGACGCGGCGATCGCGACGTGGCACGCGCGCATGATCAACGAGTACGCGTCGTCGCGCGTGTTCGTCGCGCTCGCGCGTCAGCTCGAGTCGCTCGGGCTCGAAGAGGAAGCCGACGAGGTCGTTCAGTTCGCCGAGGAAGAGCGACGCCACGGCGTGCTCTGCGGCGCAGTCGTCGAGTCACTCGGCGGCGAGGCGCGCGGCGCGCTCTTCGAAGCGCCGAAGTGGCCGGAGCACCGCGATGCGCCGGCGCGCGCCGCGCTGCTTCGCAACGTGATCAGCATTTGCTGCATGAGCGAAACGGTCGCCGTCGCGCTCATCGGCGCCGAACGGCTCGAGATGCCCGAAGGCGAATTGCGAAATCTGCTGACGCGAATCTGGGCCGACGAGATCGGTCACGCGCGATTCGGGTGGCGGCTCCTCGAGCGCATGGCGCCCGCGCTCGGCGACGAGGAGCGCGCGGCGATCCGCGCGTACTTGCCGACTGCGTTCGCGCACCTCGAGGCGCACGAGCTCGCGCACTTGCCCGCATGCGGCGCGCCCGCCGGAGGCGAGTCGCTCGGGCTTTGCAGCGGCCTCGATGCGCGGGTGCTTCTCCGCGAGACGATCGACGAAGTCATCGCGCCGCGAATTCAATCGCTGCTCGGTTGATTCTGTCCATCGCACGAAAGCTCGTGTACGCTTCCCGAGGAATGAGGAAACGGACGGCCCTCGGCCTCTTGGCTTCGGCGACGGCGGTCGCCACGATCGCGAGCGCGCAGCAACCGCAACCTACTGCCACGACGACCGGCGGTGTCCAGCCGCTGCCGCCGCCTCAAACTTCGTCGGCGCCGACCGCGTCGCAGACGGTGCTTCCGCTTCCGACGATCGCGCCGACGGCGACGGTCACCGCGCCAGCCACGGCGACTGCGACGGTCACGGCCACGGCCACGGTTCCTCCGCCGCCGCCGCCGCCCACTGCGACGGCGACGGTCGCTCCGCCGCCGACCGAAACGGCGACCGCGACCGGGCTTCCTCCGCCGCCGCCGCCGCCCACTGCGACGGTGGTCACCGCGCCGCCTCCGCCTCCGCCTCCGCCGGTCGCGCCGCGGACCTCACGCCGTGCCGACGGCGAGATGGTTTACCTCTACGCGACGAGCGCCGCGTTCGGCCTCGCGACCGGCGCGTGGATCGACACGGTCAGCCTCTGCTCGCCGAACAACAAAAAGAAAGACGCGAGCGGCAACGTCGTCACCGATCCGGTCACCGGGCAAGCGGTGAATCAGTGCGATCCCGCGGCCGCGCTCGTCTCGCCGCTCTTGCTCGGCACGCTCTTTCCGCTCGGATTTTTTCTGTGGGACAACTTCTATCCCGGCGGGATGCACAAAGGCGTGCCGTCGTCGATCGGGACCGGGCTCATCATCGGCTCGCTCGAAGGTCTCGGCGTCGCCGGCGCGAACTACGCGGTCGCCGGCGCGACGACCGGCCAGCGCTGGGGCTCCGACGGCATCATGACGTCGATCTTCGTCGGCTCGGCGCTCGGCGGAATCGGCGGCTATGCGTTCGGCGAAGCGGTGCGACCCGATCCGAAAAAGATCGCGCTCGTCGCGAGCGGCGCCGGATGGGGCGCGATGATGGGCGCGTTCTTCGGTGGCGGCGCCGCAGATTCGGACACGTCGTCGATCGGGCAAGGCATGCTCGTCGGCAATCTCGTCGGCATCAACGTCGGCCTCGCGACGACCGGCATCCTCGCCGCGGTCGGTTACGACCCTTCGTGGAACGCGCTCAAGTACATGTGGATGGGCGCGGGCATCGGCCTCGTCGCGACGTCGCCGATCTATCTCATTTACGTCGCCGGCCAGTCGAAGGACAACGCAGGCAACTCGCTCGCGAACCACGGCATGGTCGCGAACGGTCTCGGCATGATCGCCGGCGTCGTCATCGCGGGCATCCTCACGCGCGACCTGAAAGACCCCGAGCCTCCGCCCGACGCGAACGGCACGACCACGCAGACGACGGCGCACTCGTGGATGCCGCCGGTGAACGTCTCGTTCTCGCCGCTCCAAAACGGCGGCGGGATGTTCAGCCTGTCTGGGCAGTGGTGAGTTAGTCCGCGCCGGCGTCGGCGGGCGCGGCGGACGTGTCGGGGTCCGGGACCATCGGCGGCTTGTCGCCGCCGCACGCGGCGAGCACCCACGCGAGGAGAACCGAACCGAGCAAGAGGCGCGTCTTCATGGCTCCACAAAATACGAAACGGGACGCTCTTGCGAGCGTCCCGTTCGTGGGTTCGCGCTCGCTCACTGAGCCGGAGCGGCGGACGAGGCGCCCGAAGCCGCCGGTGCGCCGGTGTCGGCCGGAGCGCTCGACGTGGTGGTCGTCGTGTTGCCGGGGTTGTTCGCCGGCTGATCGCTACCGCCGCACGCGACGATGCCGGCCGTGGCGCCCGCGATCGCGAGAACTGCGAGAATGACGAGCTTCTTCATTGGATTCCTCCTAGGAAGGCGACCTTTTAGTCGCCGGGTCGAAGTAGGTCAACCGTTTCTGGGCGGCGTTTTTGGCCCAAATCGCCACACAGTGGGCCTAGTCTCGGAGCGTTGGCCATCCTCAAGTGGTTTCCGTCCCAAGGCGCGCCTCACGTCTTCGCCCTGCACAAGCCGGTCAGCACCATCGGCAACGCCCTCGGCAACGACGTTTGCGTGAAGGGCGAACGCGTCTCCGCGACGCACGCGCAGGTGCTCTTCGACGGCCGTGACTTCAACCTCGAGGAGGTCGACAAGCAAGGCGACATCCTCATCAACGGCAAGAAGAAGCGCCGCGCGCGTCTCGTTCACGGCGACCGGCTGACGCTCGGCGACGCCGAGCTCGCGTTCAGCATGTTCGACGAGCCGCGGGCCGCTCCCCGTCCCGAAGGCGCCGCGCCGGTCGCGCGCTCGAGCATGAGCGACACGCAGCTCTGGGCCGCCACGCAGTCGATCGCGGGCCTCCGCAAGCTCTACGAGTTCAGCGAAAAAGCGATGACGCTCAAGAGCGTCGACGAAGTGCTCGAGTCGATGCTCGACACGATCATCGACGTGACCGGCGCAGAGAAGGGCCTCATTCTGTTGCTCGACGAGACCGCCGAGCCCGAGCCGAAAGCCGACAGCGGAAACGGCGTCTCGTCCGCGCCGCCGAGCGCGGGTGCGTCGAAGCTCCGGCTGCGCGCCGCGCGCAACGTGAAGCGCGAGGCAGTCGCCGAGAGCACGATCTCCGACAGCATCGTGCAGCGCGTGCTCTCGACCGGGCGCCCCGTGATCGTCAGCGACGCGCTCACCGACAACGAATTTTCGTCGAGCGAGAGCGTCCTCGCGCTCCAGCTCTCGAGCGTCATGTGCGCGCCGCTCGTCGCGTCGGGTCACGTGACCGGCGTCCTCTACGTCGGAAACGATCGCGTAAAAGGCCTATTTTTACGTTCTCAGCTCGACGTGCTCACGATCTTCGGAGCGCAGGCGTCGCTCATTTTGCAAAACGCGTTTTTGCTTTCGACCCTACGCGCCGACAAAGAAAAGCTCGCCGCCGAGCTCAAGGACAAGAAGTTCGGCGAGATCATCGGCGTCTGCCCGTCGATGCAGGAGGTCTTCCGCAAATTGCAGAAGGTCGCCTCGGCCGACAACATCAGCGTGCTCATCACCGGCGAGACGGGCACCGGCAAAGAGCTCATCGCGCACGAAATCCATCGCCGCTCGTCGCGCGCGAACTCCCCGTTCGTCGTCGTCAACTGCGGCGCCATCCCCGAGAATTTGATCGAGAGCGAGCTCTTCGGTCACGTGAAGGGCGCGTTCACCGGCGCGATCGCGTCGCGTCCCGGCAAGTTCCAAGTCGCCGACAAGGGCACGCTCTTCCTCGACGAGATCGGGGAGCTGCCGCTGAACCTCCAGGTCAAGTTGCTGCGCGCGCTCCAGGAGCGCGTCGTCTATCGCGTCGGCGACAGCAAACCGGAGAAGGTCGACATTCGCATCGTCGCGGCGACCAACCGCGTCCTCGAGGACGAAATTCGCGGCGGCCGCTTCCGCGAAGATTTGTACTACCGGCTGAACGTCGTGAACTTGTATCTGCCGCCGCTCCGCGATCGCGGGGACGACGTGCTCATCATCGCCAAGGCGCTCCTCTCGAAGCACGCGAGCGAGATGGATTCGCACGTTCAAGGTTTCGCGCCGCAAGCGCTCGCGGCGATCAAGAAATATTCGTGGCCGGGCAACATCCGTCAGCTCGAAAATCGCCTCAAAAAGGCGCTCGTTTTGTGCGATCGCTCGCTCCTCGGGCCGGAGGATTTGGATCTCGGCGCGGGCGCCGAGTCGCCGATTTTGCCGCTCGAAAAAGCGAAAGAAGAGTTCCAGCGCAAGTACGTGCTCGAAGTGCTCGAGCGAAACAACGGCAACCGCACGCAGACGGCGCGCGATCTCGGCGTCGACCCGCGGACGATCTTTCGTTATCTCGAGCGCGAGCAAAACCCGCTGCCCCCGGGCGGCGCGGGCGGCGAAAACAAAGCCGACTAGCGCTCGGCGATCGCGACGTGGACGTAAACGGGGCTCACCGAGCCGAGCTGAATCGGTGAGCCGCTTTCGATCGGCGCGCTGCGAACGCGGCGACCGCCGACGTACGTGCCCTGCGTCGACGCGAGGTCGTAGGCGATGTTCTTGCGAAGCAGCAAATGCACGCGCGAGATGCCCTCGTTCAGCACCGTGCGAAGGACGTCGTTGCACTTGGGCGCTCGGCCGACGAGCACGCCGAGCTCGAGATCGAGCGCCGAGACGCGAACGACCGCGGCGCCGCGTGCGCTCGTCACCGAAACGGCGACGCTCGCGTGTGGGAACGAAGCGCTCTCGCCGAAGAGCGGCGCGCGCGGCAAGAGCGTGATGCTCGGCACGGGCGGCGCGTCGCGATAGGGACTGCCGGCGCTCGCGAGCGTCGCGACGCGCGCGGCGGGGAGCTCGGGTGCGGGCGGTTCGCCGCCGGGGAGCGCGACGATCGCGTATCCGCCGACGACGATCCCGAGCGGGCCGGTCGCGACGAGCGTGCGCGCGTTTCGTCCGTCGGCGAGCGCGAAGCCGAGGCCGGTGTGCAAATCCACGATCGAAAGACGCGGCGCTCCGTCGTCGAGACGGCTCGCGCGCACCATGAGGTGGCGCAGCGCGACCTGCGGATCGGAGTCGAGCACGGCGTCGCAGAGCGCGTGTCGTCCGACGATCACATAGCTCTCGGAATCGACCGGAACGTCGCAGCTCCCGAAACGCGCGGGTCCCATCCAGTACAGGCGATAGCCGCTCGCGGGCTCGCGCTCTTTTTCGGCTGCCAGCGCGACCGAATAGACCGTGCGCAGCGACGGCGCGGCCATGGGAGGGACGGCGGTCGGGAGGCAAGTCGAGGCGTTGGAGCGCCAAACCATGCGTTGCGCATCAGTGTGCAACCGCCGTGCGCGCGCGAAATGGCCTAAAAATGGCGTCCTTCTGACATCGAGTGCGCCCCGATTCGGATCAGGGCGATCCAAAAGCGTGCGTCAGGCGGGAGCGATGCGCATCGTATGATGTCCTCGTCATGTCGTCCGATGCTCCCGAGCTCAGCGAGCTCTCCGATCCGTGTCCCGAAAAGACGAGGTCAGACCTCGAGTGGGATCGTGTGCTCACAGCGGTCGCCGAGCGATGTGCGAGCGAGATCGGAAAGGCCGCGGCGCTCGCGCTGCCGTTCTGCGAGACGCGCGCGCGAGTTCGCCAAGCGGCGGCCGAGGGTCGCGACGCGCTCGCGCTCCGCCAGGCGGGCGAGGCGATTCCCGTCTCGGGACTTCCGGCGATCGATCACGCGCTCGATCGTTTGCGCATCGGCGCAGTGCTCGCGCCCGAGGAGCTCCGCGCGATGGCGCAGCTCCTCGCGTGGGCGAAATCGGCACGGCGATTTTTGAGCGCGCGCCAAGAGCGCGCGGCCGCGCTCTACGCGGCGTGCGCGACCGATCCGACGCTCGACGACGTGGGCGAAGAGGTGCAGTCGAGCTTCGACGCGGCCGGCACCCTGGCCGATCACGCGAGCCCGCGTCTCAAAGAGCTGCGGCAAGAGCAGCGCGCCGCGCGCGCACGAATGATGGCGCGCCTCGCCGACTTGATGCAGCGGTACGCCGAGCTTCTTCAAGATCAGTACGTGACCGAGCGCGAGGGGCGGTTCGTCATTCCGGTGCGCGCCGACGCCCACCTGCGTTTCCCGGGCATCGTTCATTCGACGAGCGGCAGCGGCGGCACGCTCTTCGTCGAGCCGCGCGCGGTCGTGCCGATGGGCAACCGTCTGAAAGTGCTCGAAGGCGAGGTCGCGCGCGAAGAAGAGCGAATCTACGCGCACCTCTCGGCGCGTCTCTGCGCGCACCTGCCGAGCGTGCTCGGCGCCGCCGAGGCGATGGCGCGTCTCGACGTCTGCGCGGCGGTCGCGCACCTCGCCGACGAACAACGTTTGCATTATGCAACCATCGTCGACGCGCCGCGGATGAAGCTCGAGCGCGCGCGCCACTTGCTCCTCGGCCTGTCGATGCCTGGCGTCGTCGCGAGCGATTTGAGCGTGGATCCTTCGCATGCAGTCGTCCTGAGCGGGCCGAACGCCGGCGGCAAGACGGTCGCGCTCAAGACGCTCGGGCTCGCGGCGCTGCTCGTTCGCGCGGGCCTGCCGCTCCCGTGCGAAGAGGGGAGTGAGGCGGGGATTTTTCATGTCGTCTTGAGCGACGTCGGCGACGATCAGAGCCTGCAGAAGAGTCTCTCGACGTTCAGCGCGCACGTGCAGAACGTCGCGGCGATCCTCGCGCGCGCACACAAGGGCTCGCTCGTCTTGCTCGACGAGCTCGCGGGCGGCACCGACCCGCGCGAGGGCGAGGCGCTCGCGGCCGGCGTGCTCGACGCGCTCGTCACGCAAGGCGCCGCAGTGATCGCGACGACGCACTACGAAGGACTCAAGACGCTCGCGCTTCAAGACGATCGATTCGCGAACGCGTGCGTCGGGTTCGATCTCGCGACGATGATGCCGACGTTTCGGGTGACGATGGGAGTCGCCGGTGCGTCCAGCGCGCTCGCGGTCGCGCGCCGATACGGCATTCCGGACGAGGTCGTCGGGCGCGCCGAGCGATTCTTGTCGCCCGAGGTTCGCGGCCTCGACGAAGAGCTTCGTCGCGCGCACGAGCAGCGCGTCGCCGCAGAGCTCATGCGCGAGTCGGTCGAGCGCGAACGGTCGCAGGCCGAGACGCTGCGGAGGTCGCTCGAAGAGGAGCTCGCCCGCGCACGTACACGCGAGCGTCGCGAGCTGTCGGAAGAAGCGGCGCGTCTCGCGGCGTCGCTCCTCCGCGCGAAAGAGGAGCTCCGCTCGGCGCAAGCCAAGCTCCGCGCGCGCCGCCCGGACGACGCGCAGCTCCGCGACGCGCAGCGCTCGCTCGATCGCGCGTCGAGCGGCATCGCGATCGGCGGCGAGCTCGAGCCGCTCCTCGTTCGCTCGGCGCCGGCGCGCGAGCCGGCGAGCGATTTTCGTCCCGGCGCGCGCGTGCACGTCTCTCGACTCAGGCTCGACGGCGAGGTCCTCGAAGTGCTCGACGAGAATCACGTCCGCGTCGCCGCCGGCCCGCTCAAAGTCGTGGTGAGCAAAGAGGAGCTCCGCGTGCCCGACGCGCGCGACGAAAAACGAAAGCCGCGCTCGGCGCCGCGCGAGCGACCGCGCGCGACCGAGCCCGCGATTCAAACCGCAGAAAACAGCTGCGATCTGCGCGGAATGCGCGTCGACGAAGCGATCGGCTCGGCGACGCGATTTCTCGACCGCTCGATGCGCGAAGGTCTTCGCGTCGTCTTTTTGATCCACGGTCACGGCACCGGCGCGCTCCGCGACGCGGTCCGCAAAGAAGTCGAAGCGAGCGGGTACGCCGCCCAAATGCGCCCCGGAGAAACCGGCGAAGGCGGCGACGGCGTCACGATCGTGTGGCTGGTGTAAGCTCGGCGCGTGACCGAGACCTGGACCATCGAAAACAAACACGTCCTCATCACCGGCGCGAGCCGCGGCATCGGCAAGGCGACCGCGCTCGAGCTCGCGCGACGCGGCGCGAACCTGTCGCTCCTCGTGCGCAACCGGGAGCTCGGCGAGAAAGTCGTCGAAGAAATTCGCGCGCTCGGCAAAAGCGGTCGCGTCGACTTGTTCGTCGCGGATCTCTCGTCGATGAAAGACGTGCGCCGCGTCGCCGCCGAGTTCCTCGCCAAGCACGACCGCCTCGACGTCCTCCTCAACAACGCCGGCGCCATCAACATGGACCGCGAAAAAACGGTCGACGGCTACGAGCGCACCTTCGCGACGAACCACCTCGCGTATTTTCTTCTCACCGAGCTCTTGCTCGACCTCCTGAAGAAGAGCGCGCCCTCGCGCATCGTCAACGTCGCGTCCGAGGCGCACCGTCAAGGCCGCATCGACTTCGACGACCCGATGTTCGAGAAGCGCAGCTACGCTGGTTTCTCGGCGTACGGCACGTCCAAGCTCGCCAACATTCTGTTCACGCGCGAGCTCGCCAAGCGCCTCGAAGGCACGGGCGTCACCGCCAACTCGCTTCACCCCGGCGTCATCGCGAGCGGGTTCGGACGCAACAATCAAGGCGTTTTCGGCTTCATCATGCGAAACCTCGCTGGGCCTTTCCTCGGCAGCGAAGAGAGCGGCGCGCGGACATCCGTGTATCTTGCAAGCTCTCCAGAGGTCGCAGGCAAGACGGGCCTTTATTGGAAGAGCTCACGCGAGGCGACACCGACGAGCGCCGCGCGCGACGATGCGGCCGCGTCGAAGCTCTGGCAGCTCAGCGAAAAGCTCGTCGAGCCCGGCTCGGCGCATCGAGATTGAGCATTCGATGAGCGACTCGGTGGTGATCGTCCCTTCGGACCCGTCGTGGGCGATCGCGTTCGAGCACGCGAGGTCGGATTTGCTCGTCGCGCTCGGCGGACGCGTCACCGAGATCGAGCACATCGGGAGCACTGCGGTGCCGGGGCTCGCCGCCAAGCCGGTCATCGATCTTTTGTGCGGCGTCGCGTCGCTCGACGAAGTCGCAGCGTTCGTGCCCATCCTCGCGGCGCGCGGCTGGGAATATCCGCTCGATCTCAACCGCGAGATCGTGTCGCGTCACTTCTTTCTGCGTCGAAACGATCAAGGCGTCCGAACGCACCACGCGCACTTCGTCGTTCGTGGCGGCCCGCTCTGGGCGGAGTACATCCTCTTTCGCGATCGCTTGCGCGCGAGCGCGGAGCTCCGAAAGCGATACGAAACGCTCAAACGCGATCTCGCCGACAAGTTCCACGATCAGCGCGAACGCTACACGGCGAGCAAGACCGACTTCGTGAAGGAAGTGCTCGCGCTCGGCGAAGACGAGCAGCCAGTCTCGCGCGGCTAGACGCTGATCGCGCCTTTGCGGAAGTCGCTCTTGGCGATCTTCACGTTCACGCATGCCGGAACCTTCGACGCGAACGCCGCGTCGAGCGCCGGTCCAAGATCCTCGATTTTTTCGACGTACGCGCCGAACCCGCCGCACGCTTCGACCGCTTTTTCGTAGCGCGTGTACTCGAGCCCCGTCGCGACCGCGCGCTCTTCGCCGTAAATCTCGACTTGCCCGCGGCGGATCTGCGTCCACCCCGCGTCGTTGCCGATCACCGCGACGACCGGAATCTTCTGCCGCGCCATCGCCTCGAACTCGAGCCCGTGCAAACCGAAGCTCCCGTCGCCGTAGACGAGCACGACGTTCGCGTCGGGCCGCGCGAGCTTCGCCGCCATCGCGTAACCCGGGCCGACGCCGAGCGTGCCGAGCGGGCCCGGATCCATCCAGAGCTGCGGCTGCTCGAGCTTGAGCACGTACGCCGCGGTCGCCACGAAGTCGCCGCCGTCGCCGATGACGACGTCGTTCTTTCCGAGTCGCTTGCCGATTTCGCTGCAGACGCGGAGCGGGTTGGGCGGCGAGACGTTCGAGTCGATCTCGGCGCGCATCTTCTCGCGGCGCTTGTCCTCGTCGGCGCGGATCGTCGCGAGCCAGTCGGGCGCTTTTTTGCTGGGAAGCGCCTCGAGCAGCTGATCGAGCACGAGACCCGAGTCGCCGTGGATGGCGACGTCGACTTTACGATTGCGACCGAGCTCGGCGCCGTCGAGATCGATTTGGACGATGCGCGCGCTGCCGATCGAGCGGCCGTAGTCGAGACGAAAATCGAACGGCGTGCCGAATACGAACACGAGATCCGCCTGCGCGAGGGCCGCCTTGCGCGAGCGCGAGAAGAGCCCGGCGTGCTCGAACGGGATCGCGCCGCGCGCCATCCCGTTCAAGTAAAACGGCACGCCGTACGCGTCGGCCGCGCGCTTCACCGCGTCGCGCTTCGGCGAAAAACGAAGCTGCGAGCCGATCAAAAAAACCGGTCGCGCCGCCTCCTTCAACATCGCCGCCGCGCGCTCGATGCTGCGCGGATCGCCCGCCGGCCTCGGAGGCTCCGCGAGCGGCGCGGTCATCGGAAGGTCGGCGTCGTCGTGCATGTTCATCAAGAGATCGAGCGGCATCTCGAGGAACACCGGACCGGGCACGTTCGACTGCGCGATGCGCATCGCCGAATCGATGTATTCTGCAATACGTCGCGTCTCGGGGACCTGCACGCTCCACTTCGTGATGGGGCGCATCAAGGAGACGCAGTCCATGTCTTGCAGCGAGCCCATGTCGCAGAGCGCGCGCGGGCCGGCGCCGCCGATGCAGACGAGCGGGATGCCCGCGCGCTGCGCGTTCGCGACCGCGGTGACGACGTCGGTCACGCCCGGACCGGCGGTGACGGCGCAGACGCCCGGCTTGCCGGTCACGCGCGCCCAGCCGTCCGCGGCGTGGCCGGCGGTCTGCTCGTGGCGAACGTCGACGACGCGGATCCCTTCGTCGAGGCAGCCGTCGTAGATCGCTTGGATGTGGCCGCCGCAGAGCGTGAAGAGATGCGAGGTCCCGTGACGTTTGAGCGCTTGGGCGACGAGCCGCCATCCGTGAACGAAGGCCATGGCGCGCAGCATACCGCGGAGCCGCTGGCCAGAATGTGCCAAACGTTCGGATCCGAACGATCCGGCGATCGCACGCCATGCCCCTAGTTTTAGCCGGATCGCGTGCGTCGCGCCGTGGCACACAGGCTGCAAAACGTCCGCGCCAAGATGCGCACCCTCCTTCATTCGATCCCTCTCTTCCTCCTCGCTTGCAGCCTCGGCGGCCAAGACTTCGACGTCGTCCAATCGAGCCAGCCGCGCGACACCTCGCCGAACGTCACGCCCGCCGCGCAGCAAACGCTCGCGACCGACGGCGCCGGCTTCGCGGCCGATCTCTACGGGCGCGTCGCGGTCGACGATTCGAGCAACGTCTTCTTCTCGCCGTACAGCATCTCGGTCGCTCTCGCGATGACCTACAACGGCGCGCAGGGCGAGACCGCGCAGCAGATGGCGAGCGCGATGCACTTCTCGCTCCCGGTCGATCAATTGAACGGCGCGTTCGACGCGCTCGATCTCGCGCTCGCGTCGCGCAAGACCACAGCCGGCGAAGACGGGAATCAGGTGAAAGGTTTCGAGCTCAACGTCGCCGACTCGCTTTGGGCGGACAAAACGCTCGCCATCGCCCAACCGTTCGTCGATACGCTCGGCATCGATTACGGCGCGTCGCTACGGCTCGTCGACTTCGTGCACGCCGCCGAGCCCGCGCGCACCACGATCAACGGGTGGGTCAGCGACCAGACCAATTCGAAGATTCAGGATCTGATCCCGCCGGGCGACGTCGACGCGTCGACGCGGCTCGTGCTCGTGAACGCGATCTACTTCGACGCGGGCTGGGCGTCGGCGTTCGACCCGAACCAGACGCACGCCGAGACGTTCACGCACGCCGACGGCTCGACGTCGCAGGCGACGATGATGTCGCAGACGCTCGAAGAGGCGACATATCGGCAAGGCGCATCCTGGCAGGCCGTGGAGCTGCCGTACGTCGGAAGCCAAACGTCGATGGTCGTCGTGGTGCCCGATGCCGGCCAGCTCGCGAGCGTCGAGAAGAGCCTATCGGCCGACGCGATTCACTCGATGTTCGAGGGACCCACGACCGACGCGACGGTTCATCTCTCGCTGCCGAAGTTTCAAATCAAGGGCGCGACCATCAGCCTCAAGCAGCAGCTCGAGGCGATGGGCATGACGGACGCGTTCGACTCGAAGATCGCGGACTTCTCCAAGATGGCGAGCGAGCCGCTCCACATCGGCGACGTCGTGCATCAAGCGTTCGTCGACGTCGACGAAAAAGGGACTGAAGCGGCCGCGGCGACCGCGGTCGTGATGGCGGGCGCGACGATCGCGTCGAAAGACGTGACGCTCGACGTGAACCGGCCGTTCCTCTTCTTCATCCGCGACATCCCGACGAACACGGTCCTCTTCATGGGACGCGTCGCGGCGCCGTGAATCACTTCACGACGACTTGTGTCTTCGGCGCGCTCACTTCGCGGTCCATGCCTTCGAAGACGAGCGTCATCGGCATCGCGACACGAATCGTGTACGTGCCGCGCGGGAGGTTGCCGGCGGGGACGCGCGGGTAACCTTCTTCGGGCGGCGTGCCGCGGAGCTTCTCGGGCGCCCATCGCATTTTGACCGCGGACCACGGCACGGTGAGCTTCACCGTGCCGTTCGGCACGAGGACGATGCGCGCGGTTTCGTGCGAGGTCGCTTCGCGCGGGGGCATGCCCGACGGGAGCGCCGGTTGCTTGGCGGACGGCATGTCGACGCGGCGATCTTTCTTGTCGTACGTCTCGGTCGGAAAGCGCGGCGTCGGATCGAGCGTGAAGAAGAGCGGGAGCGGCGCGTTCGATTTGTTCGTGAGCGTGAGGACGAGGTCGTCCGAGCTGCCCGGCGAAATGAACTGCGCCGAAGGCTGCAGCGTGACGGCGAGCTTGCCCTTCATCTCGACGGCTTTTTCTTCGGGCTTCGGGTTGGGCACTTCGCAGGCGGCCTGCATCAACACCGTGCCGAGATCGCCTTCGAAGACCGAGCACGGATCTTTCTTCGGCGCGTTCGGGTCGGCGGTTGCCGCGCCCGCGTCCGCGTCCGTCGAGTCGCCGGTCGTGTCGGTCGCTTCCGTGTTCGAAGCTTGTTTCGGCTTCGTGTCGGCGCTCTGTCCACCGCACGCGATGAGACTCGCGAGGAGCAGTAGCTTACGCATGGCGAGACGGTATCACGATTGCAGTGATTGCAACTCCAATCGGATAAGCGAAGAGCGCGCCGGTGGCGAAGCGCGTCACATGCCAGATGGGATGCATCCCGCGGTTCTGCGTGACGATCTCGATCGCGAGGAGCGCGCCGGCGATCGCCATCCACGACCACATGAGCTTCGGCCCGCGGTACGGCCAGCCGATGACGAGGCCGAGGCCGAAGCCGACGTCGAGGCCCATGCAGCGCGAGCACATCGGCATCGACCAGCCGAGGAAATGCAGCGTGCGGTCCGGCAAGCGATGACACGTCTGCGCCCACGGCCATTCGAGCGCCGCGGCCAATGCATGTAGATTGCATATATGCAGCAGGGGCGGCAAAATCGGCCAGAGCACGATGAGCGCGCCGAGGACGCGAATCGCGACGCTGCGGCTCATCTTTCGGTCGGGACCTTGATCTCGCCGGAGGCGACGTGGGCGCGGAGCGCTTCGACGCGGTCGACGACGTCGCGCGGGAGATCGGTCGCGTGCGGGCCTTCGTGCACCCAGTCGACGCCGTGCTCGGCGAGGCCGAGCTCGCGCATGCCGCCGTGGAAGCGGCCGGCGATGACGTCTTCGATCGCGTCGAACACGGCGACGTCGACGCGCTTGACCATGCTCGTGACCACGACGCCGGGCATCTCGTCGTGCTGATCGGCGTCGACGCCGATCGCGTGGATGTGCATTTCTTTGGCGGCTTCGAAGACGCCGTGGCCGGTCGAGCCCGACGCGTGGAAGATGACGTCGGCGCCCGCGGCCGCTTCGCCGATCGCGAGGAGCTTTCCTTTCGCGGGATCTTTGAACGCGTCGGGCGTCGCGCCCGCGTAGGTCGCCTGTACGGTGCACGAGGGGCACGTCGCGCTGACGCCGGCCGCGTAGCCTGCTTCGAATTTTCGAATGAGCGGGATCGTCATGCCGCCCACGAAGCCGACGACGTGCGTCTGCGAGAGGAGGCCCGCGGCGGCGCCGACCAAGAACGAGCCTTCTTCTTCGCGAAACGCGAGACCGAGAACGTTCGGCGGCATCGGGCCGCCCATCGGCGCATAGTCGACGCACGCAAAATGGATCTTCGGGTAGGTCCGCGCGACTGCGTCGACGTCGCTCGAAAAGATGAAGCCGACGCCGATGACGAGGTCCAATTTTTGCGATGCGAAGAGACGCAAGGCCGCCTCGCGGTCCTCGGTGCTCGCGGGCTCGAGGAAACGAACGTCGACGTCGAGCTCGCGCTCGGCACGCATGAGGCCGATGTACGCGGCGTCGTTGAAGCTCTTGTCGCCGCGGCCGCCCACGTCGAAGACGAGACCGACGCGCGCTTTGGGTGGGTGCGTTCGCGGCGGACGCTCGCTTCGGCTGCGTGGCGGCAGCATCGTCACGGCCGCGGCGATCGCGATCGCGAGCGGAGCGAAGAGGCGCGGCGTCATGCGCCGAGCATACGAGATCTTTCGCGTGCGCCCATGCGCGCCGAAAACGCGGCGTTAGTTTGTGGAGGATGCAGTTCGTATCGCCGTACGCCCGCGCGACTCGCCACGAGGCGATCGTGCGACCGGCGAGGCTTCGGCGTCGTGCCGCGCTCGTGCTCGCGCTCGGCATGGACGTGCTGGCGGCGACCGCGCTGCAAGGCGAGACGAGCTCGAGCGGATATCTCGTCGTGGCCTTCATGCTGCTCGCGAACGCGTGGCTCTGCTGCGCGGGGACCGATCGCGTCGTCGTGACCGTGGGCGACGACGGCATCGCTTCGGGGCGAACGTTCATGCCGTTCTCGGCGATCGAGTCGATCGTGACGCCGTTTCGACGGCCCGGTTATCTGCTCGTTCGGCTCGCGGGCGGCGACGAGCTCGGGTACGTGCCGACCGGGCGAGGCGACGGCGTCGATCTGCGGACGCGGATGATGCAGCAGTTCGCGGCGTATCGTCACGCGGCCGGTGCGGCGCGTCCGATTTCGTTCGATGCGATCACGGGCGCGCGCGGCGCGGGGTATCGGAGGCCCGAGGTGACGCCGGCGCTTTGGAGCGTGCTCGAATCGCCGGGCGCGCCGCCGCTCCATCGTGCGCGCGCCGCGCTCGAGCTCGAGCGGAGGCCGGAGCGGAGCGCGCCGGATCTCTTGCGCATGCACGCGGCGGCCGCTTCGACGGCGCATCCGATTTTGCGCAAGCTCCTCCTCTCGTGCGCCGGGCACGCGACGCTCTCGCCTCGCGCGCGAGCCCGCTTGCTGCGCGCGCTGCGCGCTTAGAACGTGCCGCCGAAGATCGGCGTACCGATCATCGGCGGACCGAAGCCCAGGGTCGGCGGCGCCTCGCGCCACGCGGGCACAGGTCGCGGCGGCGCGGTTCCGTCGAGCGGGACGACCGTCGTCCGCAAATTTCCTTTCAACACGATCGCGCCCGTGATGAACAGCGCGAGCCCGATGCCCGTCGCGACGATGCCGCCGATGAGATAATCGTTCGCGTTCGAGAAGACGCCTTGCCACGCGGCGCCGAGCACGATGAAGCCGACGCCGTTGGCTACCGTGATGCCGCCGAGGATGACCATCGTGAGCCCGCCGGCGAACCCGAGGCCCGTCCCGCGGCCGACGCGATAAGAAGCGCGGTCCTCGGCGAGTGTGAACGACTTCGACGTGCGAAGGCCCGCGCCGTCGATGCGGTAGATGCCGGCGGTCGGAAGCGCCGCGTCGCACGCGCCGTGGCACATCGTCGTCCAGTGCGACTCGGTTCCGCGCGCGTCGAGCCGCTCGACGACCATGTCGTCCGTCGCGCCTTCGAGGTGCACCGCGGTCGTCGTCGCGCGAGCTTCTGCCGGCGGCGCGCTCGGTTTCGCGCGGTCGATGTTGACGGTTTGAATCTCGGGCCACTGCACGACGCGCGAATTGCCGTCGGACATCTTGATGGTGAGCGCTTGGCCGGGCGTCATCTCGCCGATCGTGCCGTGGAGCGTCGAGCCGTCCTTGAGAACGACCGTGTCGCCGCCTTGCGCGGCGCCGCCAGGAGGCGTGTCGATGGTTTGTGCGGACGCGACTGCCGAAGCGAGAGAGAAAGCCAGACCGACCGTCAAAGAACGAAAGCGCATGGGCCCGAGCTTACTCGACGCCGCGTCCGTCACCTTTGCTGTCGACCTCGATGAAGATCTTTTTCATGCGCGGCAGCTCGGCGCGCAGGCGGCGCTCCATCTCGTTGGTCAGGTCTTCGACGCGCTCGACCGTCGTGCCCGGCGTGAACGCGATCTTCAAAGCGAGGACGACGGCGTCCGGACCGAGGTGCACCGCGAGGAGCTGCGTGACGCGCTCGACGTCGTCGACGCCGCGCGCGATCTCGAGCACGCGCGCGCGGTCTTCTTCGGTGACGCTCTTGCCGATGAGCAGGCCGTGCGTGACCCACGCGAGCAAAATCGCGACCGCCGAAAGAAGCACGCCGATGAGCACGCTGCCGAGCGGGTCCCAGAGCGACATGCCGGTCGCCGAGCGGAGACCGACCGACGCGAGCGCGAGGCCGAGGCCGAGCAGCGCGGTCGTGTCCTCGGCGACCACGAGCGGCACCGTCGGATCGCGCGCGTCGAGGAACGCCCGAAGAAGCGGCTGGCCGTTCGCCGCTTTGCGAAACTCGCCGAACGCGACGCGAAAGCTCATCGCCTCGAAAAAAAACGACGTGCCCAGCACCGCGTAGTTCACGACGTTCGACGAAAAATGGAGATGCACGCCGAGGACTTCGCGATCGATTTGGACGATGGGCTCCGCGCCGTCGATCAAGTGCCGGACGCCTTCGACGATCGCGAACGCGCCGCCCAGCGAGAAGAGAACGAGCGCGACGACGAACGGCCAAAAATAAAGCTCGCTCGCGCGGCCGAACGGGTAGCGCTTGGTCGCGGGCTTGGCGGCGAGAAAAATTCCGAGGAGCAGGAGCGCTTGGTTTCCCGAGTCGGCGACCGAGTGCACCGCTTCGGCGAGCGTCGCCGTCGAGCCGCTCAGGATCGCCGCACCGAACTTGCACGCGGCGATCGCGACATTCCCCGCGAGTGCGGCGATGACGACTCTCCGGCTGCCTTCGGCGCTCATTCGGCGCCGCAGCTTACTTGATTACTCGGTCATGCAAGCGAAGAGCGCGCCGCGCGCGCGATGAAGGAGCACGTCGACGTGGCCGCGGGTGATGCCCAGGGCGGCCGCGACGTCCTCGCCGTCGCGCTCTTCGAGCATGCGGAGCGTGACGACGGCGCGTTGCGTGTCGCACAGCCGCTCGACGCACGCGCGGAGGCGGACATGCTCTTCGGCGCGCGCGATGCGCTCGTCGGGCGCGATTTCGGCCGCATCGGCGCGATGCTCGTCGAGCGGATCGTGCGGGCGCGCGACGTGGTGACGGCGGCGCTTGTTGCGCGCGGCGTTCTTCACGATGCCCGCGAGGTACGCGCGGCGCTCGGTTTCGTCCGGCAGGTCCCCGCGGATCGCGCGCTGCAAAAACGTGCAGAATGCATCATGCACACAATCGACGGCGTCCTCTTCGCCGAGGCCCTCGCGCCGCGCAATCGCCGCGAGGCGAGCCCGCTCGGACCGAACAGCCCGCGAGAGGAGCTCGAGAACGTCTTGCGGAGGATCCATCGCCTTGAACTGTGCCGACCGACGAAGATCTTACATCCGTAAGATCCGACGCGCTCGCGACCTCATCGGTCATGAGCCCGATCAAACACGCCAACGACTCGTCCTTCGACGCCGAGGTGCTCGCCGCGCCAGGCACCGTCCTCGTGAAATTCGGCGCGACGTGGTGCCCGCCGTGTCGCGCGCTCGAGCCGATCGTCGCGGCGCTCGCGAAAGAGCGCGAGAGCTCGCTCAAGGTCGTCGATGTCGACATGGATGAGTCGCCCGAGGTCTCGCGGCGATTCGGCGTGCGCGCGGTCCCGACGCTGATGGTCTTTCGCGACGGCAAACGAATCGTCGCGCACGTCGGCGCCGTCCCGAAGCAGCGCATCGTCGCGCTGCTCGAAAGCTAACGCTTGCGCATCCCGAGAAAGCCGAGCACGAGTCCTCCGCCGCCGAAGATGCCGGCGATGCTGCCGAAGAGCATCATGCGCTTCATGTAACCGCGTTTGACGATCTCGACCATCCACGCGCTCGAGCTCCCGAGCGACGCGAAGTGCTCTTCGGCCGTCGCGTATCGATACGCGTTGTACGCAAAGACGAGCAGCGCGAGCGTGGCGATGGCGAGGAGCATGGTCCCCACGACGATGAGCCCGACGTTGCGCTGCGCGGGGCGCGGCGGGTTCGAGTACATCGCCGGCTGCGGGTGCTGGTAGTAAGGGTTCGGCGGCTGCATCGCGGTCGGGAGCGATGACAGCAGAGCTCGCGACCGGAAGCAACGCAGGCGCGCCGCGAGGGCGAGGGCGCGCTCGACGAAGCTCCGGCGCAATTCGTCGTCGTGGATGCGGGCGGCGCCAAGGTGCGCGCCGGCGCGATCGCCGGACGCCTCGAGCGAAGCGTCGCGCGACGATGTCGCCGGGCCCCATCGAAAAAGGATGGGTGAACGCCGGGCAAACTGGCAATAGCCGGCGACTTTGAGTAAAGGAGGCGGGTGCGACGCCTCATTTTCGTGCGCCACGGTCAGTACGACGAGGTCGCGACCGGCGCCCTCACACCGCTCGGACGGCGGCAAGCGGCTCACACCGCGACCGCGCTCCGCAAGCTCGAGGTGAGCGCGATTTGGTCGAGCACGCTGCTGCGCGCACAAGAGACCGCGACGATCGTGGCTAAAAAACAGCCTCGCGCGCGCGTTCGGCGGAGCAAGCTCCTCTGCGAGGTCGTGCCGACGCGCCTGCCGTTGAAGCTCGCGCGGCGCTTCATGATCGACCATCGCAACGTCACGCGCGATCGCGTGCGCGCCGACCGCGCGTACGACGCGCTCTTTCGCACGACCCAGCGCGAGCGCACCGAGATCGTCGTCTGCCACGGCAACCTCATCCGTTATCTCGTGTGTCGCGCGCTCGGCATCGCGCCGAAGCTGTGGATGCGGCTCGACTCGACGCACTGCGGGCTCACCGAATTCCGGGTCCTCCCGAAGGGCGTGGTTCGCGTCGTCCGCTACAACGACGTGGGTCACATCCCGGCGAAGCTCCGCACCGAAGCGGGCGCGGCGCGAAAGTGATCACTCGATCGTAGGGCCGAGGATCACGCCGAGACGCAGACCCGCGTTGAAGCGAACGGCGTCCCACAAGAGATTTCCGCGCGCCGAACGCAAGAGCGACGGGAAGAAATCCGGGCCGGCCTCGACGCCGACGAGAAAGCGCCGGAACGCGCGGACCTGAACGAGCGCCGAGAGCGAGAGCATGCCGAGCGGCGCGCTCGTCGTGCCGTCTTGCGACCAGACGTACATTCCTTCGACCGCGGCGGAGCCTCCGATCCAAACGTGCTCGCGCGCGAGCGGCGCGCCGGCCGCCAACCCGATGCCCGCGCGGAGCGCATCGATCGAGAAGCCGCCGCCGCCGCCTTGAGACCAACCGAGCCGAACGAACGGCTGCAAATGTTCGTGCGCGAGCCAGAGGCCGCTCATCGCGTAGACGCCGAAATCCGAATACGCGGGGCCGAGCGCGTTTCGTCCGCCGAGGCCGACCCAGCCGCGCACGTCGTCGTCGGCCGACGCGCCGCGCGCTAAGACGAGAACGCCGAGCACGATCCACGCAGCGCGCACGACCTAGAAATACACGACTTCGATTCGCGAGCGGGCGCTCTCGAGGTACGCCTGCTCGGCGGCGCGGAACGTCTCGATGGCGACCCAGCGCGCGAGATCGGTCTGCACGTCCTCGAAGCGGCGCGCGCGAAACGGGTTGCTCGTCGTCCGATATTTTTCGCGCAGCTGGTCTTCGTCGATGGACAGAAACGGCGCGAGCGAGCGATCGAGGTAGATCGCTGCGCGCGCTTCGCGTCTCACGATCGCCTCGAAATCAGCCGCCGCGAAGCCGTCGATTTTCTCGGCGCGGTCGAGCGCAGCCTCGCCGCCGATGCGCTGCTCGATGCCCGCGCGAAAAATTTCCTCCGTGCGCGCGAGCACGCGCGCGTCGGCGGGCGGATCGAGCGGCAGCTCCGCGAGGATTTCTTCGGCGATGTGCGCGTCGACTGCCGCGCGCATGTGACGCGGTTGGACGACGCCCGCCGGATCTTCTTCGAGCGCGAGGAGCCGCGCTTCGAACGCGGCTTGTCCCCGCGTGATGAACCGCGGGCGCGCGGCGCCGCCGATGTCCGGCGCGTTGAATCGCACGGCGACGGTGTCGATCAGCACGCCTCGCGGCCGATCTTCGGGCGCTTTTTCGCCTTGCGCGAAGAGCGGCGGCGCGGCCAGCAAGAATGCGAGCGCGACGCGTTGGGCGATCACGAGCTTTCCGGCGAGTCGGCTGCGCGCTTCGGCTCGGCGCGTTCGGCCTGCAGATGCTCGTGATGGTGCGCGAAGCCGCGCGCGGCGCGCCGCGCTTTCAGAAACTCGGCGAACGAAACGAGCACGTCGAGATCGCGCGGACCGAGCCCGTCGGCGAGCTCCTTCAAATGCGCGCGCGACGCCTCCGCGCTACGACGCCGGCTCGACGCCGAGCGCGGCCCTTCGGACTCGGGCGGCATGCTCGCCGACGACGGGATGACGCTCTCGGGACCTGCGAGGCTGTCCGCGCTGGACTCGCGGTCCTCGGTGGGCTCGAGCCACTGCGGGCGCGCGACCGGACGAATCGCGTGCGCGGTGAGCCACGCTTCCATGAACGTGCGAAGCCGCTCGCTCCGAAACGTGAACCACTTCTCGCGGTCCGGCCCGAAAGCCATGAGCACGTCTTTGAACCGGCGAAACGCGCCTTTTCCGTCGATCGCGATCGTGAGCTTCGCGCGCAGGTCGTTGTCCTCCACCATCGGGATGAATCGCTCCATCCACCGGTACTGCTCGCGCGAGCTCACCGGATCGATGCGGAGGTAATTCGGATCCGACGCGATGCGCACGTGCATCTGCGGGTCGGCGACGCCGTCGACCACGCGAAGCACTTCGCCGGTCACGAGGTGGAGATAACTATGCACCTCGGGCGCGTTGTTCTCGAACGCGTCCTCGAGTGCTTCCCAATCGATGGGAACGTCGCGAAGCGGGCCAGTGGGTTGAGGCAAGCTCGCCAAGCTGGGCGACGACGGCGGAATGTCTTTTTTCTCGGCCATGATGCTGCTCCCTTCGCAACCTCCATCGCTGGGCTACGGCCCTGCGCGCCGTGGGCTGAACGGCGAGCATGCGATGGAAGCTCCGACAAGCTTCAAGATCCGGTTTCGGTTGAAGTATTGAAGCATGCCACGCACGGAAGGGGCACAGCAAGCCGGCCGCGTCAGCGCCCGAGCGGCGCGAAAGGCGGCGGCGGGGTCGGCGTCGGCGCGGGAGTCGGCGTCGGCGCGGGGGTCGGCGTCGGCGCGGGCGTGGGCGTCGGCATCGGTTGAGGCTGCGGATACGGCTGCGGCGGGTACGGCGTCGGGACGGGCGGTACTTGCGTCGGCGTCGCGACGTCGGAGCTGGACGTCTGTGCGAACGCAAACGGAACTGCCGCGACGGTGGCGGCGACGGCGAGCGCGATCAGGGTCGAACGCATGAGGGAACTCCTTGCGTTCAAAATGGCTGCAAGCGAAGTGCCGCAAAAACTAGCTGGTGCGCGTGCGGCGGATGGCGTCTCGCCAGCGCCCGAGGTGCGCGCTGCGATCGGCGTCGCTCATGTCGGGCTCGAAGGAGCGCTCGATCTTGAGGAGCGATTGCGCTTCGTTCGGCGCGAGCCAGCCGAGCCCGACTGCCGCGAGCATCGCCGCGCCGCGGCCGGTCGACTCGACGTCGAATGGCCGCTCGATGCGCGCCTTCGCGACGCCCGCTTGGAATTGCATGAGCAAGTCGTTGCGCGCGGCTCCGCCGTCGACGCGCAGCTGCGTGAGCTCGTGGCCGGCGTCTTTCGCCATCGCCTCGAGCAAATCGTAAACGGAGAACGCGATGCCCTCGAGCGTCGCGCGCGCGAGGTGCGCTCGCGTCGTTCCGCGGGTCAGTCCGACGATCGCGCCACGCGCGCCTTGATCCCAATACGGCGCGCCGAGGCCGGCGAGCGCGGGCACGAACACGACGCCGTCGCTCGAGGCGACCTCGCGCGCGAGACCTTCGATCTCGGCCGCGGTCTTGATGAGGCCGAGCCCGTCGCGAAGCCACTGCACCGCCGCGCCGGCGATGAACGAGCTTCCCTCGAGCGCGTATGCCGCGGGATCTTTTCCGATGCGCCACGCGACCGTCGTGACGAGGCCGCTCTTGCTCCAGACGGGTTTGTCGCCGACGTTCATCAGCGCGAACGCGCCGGTGCCGTAGGTGCACTTCGCTTCGCCCGGGCGAAAGCACGCTTGGCCGAAGAGCGCGGCTTGCTGATCGCCCGCGATTCCCGCGATGGGAATGCCGTCGGGCAAAAACGAGAGGCCGCGCGTCTCGCCGACGATCTCGGCGCTCGACACGACGTCGGGCAGCATCGAGCGCGGCACGCGGAAGAGCGCGAGCATCTCGTCGTCCCACGCGAGCGACGAGAGCCCGAAGAGGAGCGTGCGCGACGCGTTCGTGACGTCGGTGAGGTGCTTCTGGCCGCCGGTGAGACGATGAATCAAAAACGAGTCGATCGTGCCGAACGCGAGCTCGCCCTTTTCGGCGCGCGCGCGTGCGCCGCTCACGTTGTCGAGCAGCCACGCGATTTTGGTGCCGGAGAAATACGCGTCGATGACGAGCCCCGTGCGCTCGAAGATTTTTTTCGCGTGGCCGGCGCGTTTCAATTCGTCGCACGCGGCGGCGGTGCGCCGGCACTGCCAGACGATCGCGCGATGAATCGGCGCGCCGGTTTTCTTGTCCCAAACGAGCGTCGTCTCGCGCTGGTTGGTGATCCCGATGCCGCCGATGTCGCTCGCCGAGACATGCGCCGCTTCGAGCGCTTTGCCGATCGACGTCTCGACCGACTTCCAAATTTCTCCCGCGTCGTGCTCCACCCAACCCGGCTGCGGAAAGTGCTGCGGGAACTCCACCGTCCCGCGTCCGAGCGTCGTCCCGTCGCGCGCGACGACGAGGGCAGTCGAGCCGGTCGTGCCTTGATCGATGGCGAGGAGATGTTTGGCCATGGCCCGTGGATTATCACGAGATCCGCGAGGGACGTCCCTCGTCTCCTTCGTAGGCCGCTTCTCGCGAGCATGATCGCGGCGAACGTCCGGTCGAAGATCGACGGCGCCAAAGCAAACTTTCGTAAACGGCGCGGTCTCTTCGGGGGGCGTTGTTACGTTCGAGCCATGCGAACCACGTGGGCAGCGCTCGTCCTCGCGCTCGTCGGGTGCGGCGGGTCGATGACGACGGCGAGGTCGGCGTTCTCGGCGCGATACGCGTGTCCGGTGAATGGCGTCGCGGCGTTCGATCTTCCGAGGCCGCAAGAAGGCTCGAGCACCGCGGAGTACGAGGTGCGCGGATGCGGGCGCATTTCGCGCTTCGAATGCGACGGCGATACCTGCACCGACGACGACGCGCGCGGGACGCACTACGCGAGCGACGGTTCGCGCCACGCGACGCGCTACGACGCCGGCTTCGCGAGCGCGTCGCACGATCTCTCGTGCGACGTGAAGAGCGTGACGAAGGTCACGGGCCGCACGTTCGAAGGTTGCGGGCAGCGCGCGTCTTACAAAGTCGTGCTGCGCGACGCGACGCGCGACGACTGGGTGCTCACCGCGCGTGTCCCCGTGTCGCCGTGACTGACGGCGCGCGAATCGCGTGATGGCGACGCGTGCGGATTCGGTTACCGTCGCGCCATGCGTGAAAGGATCGAAATTCAGATCTCCAATCCACGCTCGTGGTGATGCGTCTCGTCTCGTGGAACCTGACGCGCCTCGCGCGGACGCCGCTCGCCGAAGCCGCGCGGGCGTTCGGCGAGCCGGACATTTTGTGCGTCCAAGAGATCCGCGTGCGCCCGAGCGATACGGATGCGATCGAGGCGATGACCTCGGCGCTGCCGAAATACGAGTGTGCCTACTCGCTTTGTAGCGACGCGAAGAACGTGACGTTTCAGGGCGGCCGTATGTACGGCGTGGCCACGTTCGTGAAACGCGAGCTCGCGCCGTTCACGCACGGCGAGCCCGAGTGGGATCGCGAAGGTCGCGCGCTCTTCACGATTTTCCCGGAGCGAAACCTCGCGCTCGTGAACGTCTACGCCGTCAACGGGACGAGCAAGCCGTATTTCGATCACGAGCTCGGCAAAATCTCCGGCACGCGCCACGACTACAAGCGGCGTTTCAACCGGCGGCTCATGCAAGATTGCGAAGCCCTGCGCGCGCGCGGGCTCGAGCTCGTCCTCGTCGGCGACTGGAACATTTCGCGCACCAAGCTCGACGTGACGCCGCGCCTTCGCACCGAGGTTCCTCACGCGAAGGCGCGCCGCGAGCTCGAGGAGATTTTCATTCCGACGCTGGACGTGGTCGACGCGTTCCGCGAGTTTCATCCGAACGAGAAGAAGTACACCTGGCGAAACGAGCGTTCGCGCGTGCTCGACGCCGCGCGCGTGGACTACGCGCTCGTCTCGCGCTCGCTCATGCCGCGCGTCGTTTCGGCCGACATCGACGAACGCAAAGAGATGCGCTTCGCGAGCGACCACGCGCCCATCACGCTCGCGTGGCGAGACTGACGGCCTCCCAGTAGCCGCGTAAGATGACGACGTGGACCACGCCGACGAGACACTCGAGGCCCTCGGTCGGCTCGCCGCGGAGACGTCTCGTGCGATGCGAGAGCGAGCGACGCGCGAGGACATCGAGCCGAGGCGCGCAGAGCTCACGAAGTGCTTCGACGCGATGGCCGCCCGCATACCGCGCGGTGAGGACGTGCCGATGGACGCCCTCGCCGCGATGCTCAAGAGCATGCAAGCCGCGTCGCATGGAGTGCCTTTCGACTTGCTTCACGGTCCCCTGAAATACGTCCGCGGCGCCGAGCCCGTGTTCCGATGGTCGCAGATCATGATGCAGTTCGCGGAACGACTCGACGAGCTCCGTTACGCTGCGCTCGCGTCCGCGAATCCACGCGCTTGCGACTGCCTCGTGCTCGCGAGCCTGGGTTGGAATTCCCAAAAACCGCGCTCGCCCAAGTTGCGTTCGATCGGGCGCGACTGGGACGGTTACTACGACGGCGCTGCTTACGCGTGCGACGAGTGCGGCACGCGGTGGTCGCACAGCACGGAAGACACGGAGTCGCAGCACGTCGAGTGGTGGGAGCCGCATCCGCCGACATGGGAGCCGAGCAAGCCGCCTGCCGGTTCGTGACGCCGAGCGGCTCGGCCGACTCATCAACGAGCGCCGTTCGGTCTAAGCTTCTCGTGTGATGATCGGACGCGAAGGGGAGATGCAGAAGCTCCGCGCGCTCCTCCGGGGGGCGGGGCTCGTGACGCTCCACGGGCCGCCCGGAATCGGAAAGACTGCGCTCGCGCGCGCGCTCTGCGAGCACGAGGCCGACGCGGTCTTTTGCGACCTCACGAACGCGAGAACGTACGACGACGTGGCCTTCGTGCTCGCCGGCGCGCTCGAGGTTTCGCTCGGCGGTGGCAAAGATCTCGGCAAGATTCTCGGGGCTTCGGTCGCCGCGCGCGCGTCTGCGCTGGTCGTGCTCGATTGCGGCGAGGGCGCGACCGATGCCGCCGCGAAGCTCGCCGGCGAGCTCGGCGAGGTGCGCGTGCTCGTCGCGTCGCGCGAGCTTCTTCGCGTGCCGGGCGAGGTCGCGATGGAGGTCGGGCCGCTCGCCGAGGCCGACGCGATCGCGCTCTTCGTGCGCGCTGCGGAACGCGTGCGTCAGGGATTCGACGCGCAAGCGAACGCGGCGCCCATCCGAGAGCTCGCGCGGGTCTTGAGCGGCGTGCCGCTCGCGCTCTTGCTCGCGGCGTCGCGTCTCGCGGTGATGGACGTCGCGACGCTCCTCGCGCGCATTCGCGAGAAGCTCGACTGGCTCTCGGCGAAGCGGCGCGGCGAGCCCGAGCGGCATGCGTCGCTCCGCGGCGCGTTCGAGTCGTCGCTCGCGACGCTCGAGCCCGAGGAGCGCGCCGCGCTCGTCGCGTGCACGGCCTTCCGCGGCCCGTTTTCGCTCGAAGCCGCCGAGTACGTCCTCGGTCCGAACGCCGCCGACCTGCTGCAGTCCCTCGTCGAAAAATCGCTCGTGCGAAGCTCGGACGAAGAAGACGTCGGCGTTCGCTTCGGCATGCTCGCGATTTTGCGGCGGCTCGCCGAGGACGCGTGCGGCGAAGCGCCGGGCGACGTGCGCGATCGACACGCGGAATATTTCGCGCGCGCCGGCTCGACGTGGGACGACGCGAGCTGGTACGGCGGCGTGCCCGAGCTTCCGCGCCTCCTTGCGATGCAGAGCGACTTGCTCGCGGCGCACGCGCACGCCGCGGCGCGCGGCTCGCCTGACGCGCTCCGCGCGGCCATCGCCGTCTATCCGATGTTCGCGGCGCTCGGACCGTATTCTGCTTTCGTCGCGATGCTCGATGAAAAGCGCGACGAGCGGATCGCGGCGACAGCGGACCCGTCGCTCGCGTCGCGGTTTCATCTCGTCCGCGCGCGGGGCCTCCAGCTCGGCGGAATGCGCGACGAGGCCGCGGCGGCGCTCGAAAAATCATTGCAATATGCACGCAAATCGTCGAAGCCCGGTCTCGCGGCGCGTGCGCTCGCGTTCCTCGCGCTCGCGCGACGCACGCAGGGCTCGCTCGCCGAGGCGCGCGAACGATTCGAAGCGTCGGCCGCGCTCTTTCGAGATGCCGGCGACGCCAAGAGCGAAGCGGTCGTGTTGAGCGGGCTCGCGTCGCTCGACTTGGGCGAAGGCGATCTCGACGCGGCCAAGCGCGCGCTCGAGTCGGCGATCGCCGCGCTCATCGCGATCGAGCCGGCGACCGCGGCGATGATGCGCGTCGATCTCGGCATCGTGCTTCAAGAGATGGGCGACCTCGAGGGCGCGCGCGGCGTCTACGAAGCGGCGCTCGTCGCGCACCGCGCGGCCGGAAATCGCCGGCACGAGGGCATCACGCTCGGTTACCTCGGCACGCTCGAGGACGAGCAGGGCCGCGCCGACGCGGCGGAGGTCTCGCTCGAAGCAGCGCTCGTCGTGCTCCGCGAGCTCGGCGATCCGAAATTCGTCGCGGTCTTCGGCGGCGCGCTCGCGGCCGTCCGTGCGCAACGCGGCGACGCGCTGGGCGCGAAGAGCGCGCTCGAAGAAGCGGAGCGCGTTTCGGTGAGCGCCGAGCCGCGTCTCGTCGCGGCCGTCGCGCTTCATCGCTTGCGCGTCGAGGCGGCCGCGGGTCGCTCGTCGAAATCGATCGTCGAGCGTCGCGGCGCCGCGCTCGGTCTCTTGCAGCAATCGGACGACGTGCGCTTCGCCGCGAGGATGCTCGATCGCGTGCTCGTCCTCGAGCCCACGCCGAGCCAGGCGCGCGCCGAAGCGCTCTCCGTCGCCGAGGACGCGTCGTGGCTCGAGCTCCCCGGCGGCAAGCGAATCGATCTGCGAAGGCGCGCGGTGCATCGCCGGTTGGTCGAGCGTCTCGTGCGCGAGCGTTTGGCGTCGCCGGGCGTCGCCGTCGCTGCGGTCGATCTCGTCGCGGCAGGCTGGCCCGGCGAAAAGCTCTCGGGTGCGAGCGCACAAAATCGTCTTCACGTCGCGCTCGCCACGCTGCGCGCCGACGGGCTTCGCGATTTGCTCAAACGCGACGCGGGCGGCTACGCGCTCGACGCGAGCGTCGACGTCCGCGTGGAACGGGGCTAGCGTCGGCGCATGCGATTGCCCATTTTTCTCGCGCTCGCCGCGGTCGCCTGCGGCGGAGACGCGGCGCCTCCTCCACGCACCGAGGTGGCCGTCGAAGCCCCGCGTCCCGCGCCGCTGCCGAGCGTCGAGCCCGGCGCGCCCGATGCGGGCTCGGTCGCCGCCGACGAGAGCCACGACGTCGCGGTCGACGGCACGGACTCGCTCGAGGGCGCCGACGGCGGCGTCCTCGGCGGTGTCGTCGGCGGCACGGGCGAAGGCATGGGTCTCGGAAACCTCGGCGGTCACGGCAGCGGCAGCGGCCAAGGTTATGGCACCGGCCACGGACGCCTCGGCACCGGCGGGGGGCACCTCGAGCCCGAGGTCATCCGCAGCGTCGTGCGCGCGCACATGCAAGGCCTCAAGCTCTGTTACGAAAAGGCGCTCGTGAAACACCCGGACCTCGGCGGCCGCGTGATGGTCAGCTTCGTCATCGCGCCCTCTGGCAGCGTTCGCTCCGCGTTCGCCGCGCCGAATTCGACTTTGCACGACGCAGACGCGGTCGCGTGCGTCCTCGCGCGCGTCGGCGAGCTGCAGTTCCCCGCGCCGAACGGCGGCGAGGTCCACGTCAACTATCCGTTCGTCTTTGCAGCGGCCGGGCCATGAAGCGAACGCTGGTCGCGCTCGTGCTCGTCGCTTGCGGCGCTGGCGACGCGCAGCCGCAGCCCCAAGTTGCCGCGACCGTCGCCGCCCCCGCGCCCGCGCCGTCTCCACCACCTCCGCCGGAAACCACGGCGAGCGCCGCGCCGAGCGCGACGCCGAGCGCGACGCCAGACGTCTCGATGCTCGACGCCGGCGTTGGTTTCGCTGCGCTGACTCGGTCGAACGATCCCAACGTGGACACCCTCGGCGGCGACGCTTCCGGCAGCGCGCATGGACGGCACATCACCTTCGTCAGGGCAACGCCCTCATCAACGGTCGCATCCCGCCGGCCGTGATCATCCGCGTCGTGCGCCAGCAGTTCGGGAGCTTCCGCCGCTGCTACGAGCACGGATTGCAAACGAACCCGGCGCTCGCCGGGCGCGTCGCCGTGAAATTCATCATCGGCGCGAACGGCGACGTCACGTTCGCGGCCGACGGCGGCAGCGATCTCGCGTCCTCGAACGTGCGCGATTGCGTCATCGCGCGCGTGCGCTCGCTGATTTTCCCGAAGCCCGAGCATGGGATCGTCACCGTCGTCTACCCGGTCATTTTCGGCAAATCGTAGGCGCGCTAACATCGGCGCGAAATGCACCGCGGAACCTCGGGCCTTTGGCTCCTCGCTGGATTTCTACTCGTCGCCGCGGGCTTGTACCTCTTCACGGCGTTGACCGGACGCAACGTGTCGGTGTGGGACGCCGCGATCGAGCGCCGACTCGGAAAGCGCAACGCCCGCGCGTTCGCGGGTGTCGCCGGCGTCGTGCTCGGCGCCGCGGCCATCGCCGTCGCGCTTCACGCGATGTGACGTCACCGTCGGACGACGGCTTCGTGGCGCGCGTCCGTCGCGCGAGTTGCGGGCAACCCGTACCTCTACTGGCAGATGCGCGACGTGAAGGGACGTTTGCGGCAAGTTTATTTGGGCTCCGCGAACGACGAACGCGCGCGGGCGCTGCGCGACGCCCTCGTCGCGCGGAAGGACCCGCCCCTCGCGGACCTCGAGCGGATTACCGCCGCTTACGTCGCATCGGGCGGCGCGCGTCACCAGGGCGCGCATTTCGCCGTGATCGACACGCTCGCGCGAGCCGGGATCTTCCGCGCCGGCGCCGTCCTCGTGGGCTCGCACGCGTTCGTCTCCATCGGCGCGGCGCTCGGCACGAGCTCGGACGCCGCCACGATCGCGACCGCCGACGTCGATCTGTCCGGCTGCGCCGCGACGCCGAACGGGCCGATCTCTCGCGGCCTGGTGTCACGCGGGTGTCGCGCCGTGGTCAGCAGATCGGTTCGGGATGACAGCGACGTGCCCGGCACCTTCAAATCGAACGCGGGCACGATGAAGAACGAAGGGGCGACCGCCTCGAGGACGCCGGGCAGATGAATCGGGTCGAGCACGTCGCACGCGACCGTGACGCAGGCGTCACGCGCTCGACCAGCCCGGCGCGCTCGCGCACGCGGCGCGCGCCGCGAAGGCGCATCACGACAAAGGCCTCTTGCGGGACATGCGCGCATCGCTCGTCGCTTGCCCGAGGCCATCCGAACGCGCGTGAAGCTCTGAGGTCACTCCGGGACGCAGGCGCCGACGAGGAGCTTGCTCGCGGAGGCGCCGCTGCCGCTGACTTTCACCGGGCTGCACACAGTGCCCTTCGGGCACTGCGTGTTGAACTGACAGAGTTGGATGTCTCCGCTCGGGCACGCGAGGCCGCTGCCGCAGACGGAGGCTGGAATTCCGCCGAAGACACCTCCGTCGACGAACGCCATCTGCAATCCACCTTGCGAGCAGTCCGGCGTGGGCGTGAGCGTCGCCGCCGCGTCTGGGATGCAACACGGCGTGTTGCCGCACTGATTCGGACCGAAGCACGCCCACGCGAAGTCGGTGTCGCCGCCGGGACAACCGGTGAGCGAACAGCCTTGTGCAGCCCCGTAGCAGGCAGCGCCTTGCGGGCACGGGAACGTCGTCGGCTGGAAAGTGCATTGCCGAGGACCCGCTTCGGCGTCTGCTGCGTCGTCGACGTTCGCGTCGCTCACGCCCGCGTCGTCGGTGATCTCGCAGGTCGAACCGTTGCACGAGAGCCCCGCGTTGCACTGTCCGTTCGACAAGCACGGACCATCGAGCGTGCCCGGGTCCGGCGTCGGCTTGCCGCCGACGCACGCAGCGAACGCGACGACCACGATTCCGACCGCCGAGATCCCAACGAGACCGGCAAGCGAGGCGCGAGAACCCAACATGGCAGCACCTTACCTCAACGCTTCGGGCGCGCGAAGATCGAGAGGCCGATCAAGACGACGCCGCAGCCGATCGCGCCGCCGAGCGGCCAGCGTGCGAGCGCGTCCTCGCCGTGCAAATGGAGCTCGACGGCCGCCCATCCGCACGCGACGCCGATCGCGGTCCACACCAGCTGACGCCCCGTCGCGTAAATCGTCCGCGCACCCTCGTGAATCCCTTTGACCTTCACCTCGAGCTCGCCGCGAACGCCGCGTACCAAATATTTTTTGAGATCTTCCGGCAGCGTGACCGCGCTCATCGCCATCTCGCGCACGGTCTCGACGACGATCTGCTGCCAGTCGCGGCTGCCGAGCACGAACTCCTGGAGGTACGGCTGGATGATCCCCATCGGGTTGAGCTCGGGATCGAGCATCGAGCAGCACCCGTAGAGGAGAATGATGGTGCGCTCGAGCAGCACCCAGTCTTTCGGGATGTGGAAGGCGCTCGAGAGCTCCTTCATGCCGATGTTCATCTTGCGGAGGTCGAGCAAGTTTTCGAAGCCGCGCTGCGGATCGATTTTGATGTCCTTCAAGTTGAAGGACTCGATTTTCACTTCGTCTTGGAACTTCCGGTGGAAGTACTCGATGATTTTTTCGCTGACTTGATCGTCGGCGCCGCGCGCCAAAAAGCCCATTTTTCGTAGGGCTTTGATGAGCCGATCGGTGTCGCGGCGAAGCACGCCTTCGAGAAACTCGGGGATGCCGTCGCGCATCTGCGGCGAGAGCTCGGCGACCGCGCCGAAGTCCAGGAGGATGAGCGCGCCGTCGTCGCGGACGAGCACGTTTCCGGGATGCGGATCGGCGTGGTAGACGCCGTCGACGAAGATCATCTGGCAGTACGCGCGCACGAGGCGCGACGCGAGATCCTTCTTGTCGATGCCGAGCGCGTCGATCGCGGCGATGTCGCCGATCTTCGTCCCGTCGACGAACGTCGCGGTGAGCACGCGGTGCGTCGAGAGCTCGCGGATCGGCGTCGGGAAGACGACCTTGTCGTTCTGAACGAAATTCTTCGCGATGCGCTCGATGTTGTCGGCCTCGCGCGCGAAGTCGAGCTCCTCGTAGAGGAGCCCTTTGATCTGGTGGTAGTACGCGTCGAGCCCCTGCACGGGCACGAACCACTGCACGATCATCATGATGCGGCGGATGGTGACGAGATCGAGCCGCACCATCTCGTCGATGTCTTTGTGCTGGACCTTCACCGCGACGCGGCGGCCGTCTTGGGTCTTCGCTTCGTGCACTTGGCCGAGCGACGCGCTTGCGATGCAGGTGCGGTTGAAGGACGCGAAGAGCTCGTCGACTTTTCCGCCGAGCTCGGTCTGCACGCGCTCGGCGATTTCTTCGAACGGGCGCGGCGGCACGCGGTCCTGGAGGCCCTCGAGCTCGGAGCGAAACTCTTCCGGAAGGAAGTTCGCCATGATCGAGAGCAGCTGGCCGACCTTGATGAAGAGCCCTTGGAGCTCGAGGATCGTCGCGTTGACGATCGCGGCGTTCCGCTTGTGAACCGCAGAGGTGCGCTGGCGTTTCCAGTTGGGACCGAAGACGCGTCCCCACCACGCGAGCCACAAGTAGCTCCCGATGACTTGGAACGTCGTCATGTACGCGCGCACGAAGCGCCACGTGTTCGTCGCGCGGGGCCGATATTGGACGGGCGGCGCGGGCGCGCGAACGCGGACGAGGGACGAGTCCTCGTCGTGTTTTTCGGGCGGAGCGGGCGCGAGCGAGGCCACGGAGCGATCGTAGCCGATCGCAGCCGCGCCCGGCGGGCTAAGCTCGAAGCGCCGTGGCTCCGCCGATTCGATTGCTGTTCGTCGACGCACACGTCGTCGTCGCCGACAAACCGTCGGGACTGCTCGTGCACCGCGGTTGGGACAACGACGACGACGTCGCGATGTTTCGCGTGCGCGACGCGATTGGGCAGCGCGTATTCCCCGTGCACCGCCTCGATCGGGGAACGAGCGGCGCGCTCTTGTTCGCGCGCGATCGCGAGACGGCCGCCGCGCTCTCGCTCGCGTTCGAGGAAGGTCGCGTCGAGAAGGACTATCTCGCGCTCGTGCGCGGCGAGCCGCCGGCCGAAGGCACGATCGACCACGCGATCCCGAAGACCGAAGACGGCGCGCGCGTTCCGGCGCGCACGCGCTTTCGACGCGTCGCGCGCTCACCGGTCGATCGCTGCTCGCTCGTTCATGCGACGCCCGAAACCGGCCGGCTCCATCAAGTGCGCCGGCACCTTCGTCACATCAACCATCCGCTCGTCGGCGACGTCCTCCACGGGTCCGGCGAAATCAATCGACACTACCGCGCGACCTACGCGCTGACGCGTCTCGCGCTCCACGCGCGGCGCATCGCGTTCATCCATCCCGTCACCGCCGAGCGCGTGAGCGTCACCGCGGACGTCCCGGACGATCTGGCGGCGCCGCTCCGCGCGCTCGGCCTCGCGTGGGAGGAGTCGTGAGCCGCCGGAACAACGCGAGCCGGCGATGCCCGCGGTGTCTCATGCACCAGAGCCTCTGCGTGTGCGCGCTCGTGCCGTCGCTCGTCACGCGCACGCGTCTCGTGCTCGTCATTCATCGCATCGAGGCGCGCAAACCGACGAACACCGGAAAGCTCGCGGCCCGGTGCATCGTGAACAGCGAGGTCGTGGTTCGCGGGCACGAGGATCGTCCGACGCCGCCGCTCGAGTCGGACGACGCGTCGCAGCCCGTGTTTCTTTTTCCGCACCCGGACGCGGTGCCGCTCGAATCGTTCGCGCGCTCGGCGAAGCCGGTGACGCTCATCGTCCCCGACGGCACGTGGCGTCAGGCGTCGAAGGTCCGCGCGCGCGTTCCCGGGCTTCGCGACGTGCCGTGCGCGTCGCTCCCGGTCGAGGAGCGTTCGAGTTATCGGCTGCGCTCCGAGGCGCACGCGCACGGTTTGTCGACGATCGAAGCGATCGCGCGCGCCATGGGCATCCTCGAAGGCGACGCCGTCCGACGCGCGATCGAGCATGTTTTCCGGGCGATGGTGGATCGCACGCTCTGGTCGCGCGGCGAGGTCTCGACCGAAGCGGTCACCGGCGGCGTACCCGCCGGAGCGATGCGTCACGATCCGACGAGCGGTCTCTGACTCGTCATCGGCTGCGAAAGAGCCGCATCCGAACGTCTTCGAGCCCGTAGTCCATGTCGTAAATTCGTTTGAGCTGCTCGACGCGTCGCAAGGTGCCTTGGCTCAAGCCAGGCTCGCCTTCGAAGACCTGGAGCACCATCATCTCGATCAGCTCGGCGAGCGTGAGATCGAGGTACTCGGCCAAGGCCTTGAGGACCTTGAGCATCTTCGGCTCGATGCGGAGGCCGGTCTGGACGCGCGCAGGCTCGCTCTTTTTCCGAACCATGAACGAGTGATACCAAGGTACCAAGATACTTTCCAGCCGGGCGTTGACGGGGCGCCGGCGCGAGCGCATACGTCCGCGCATGTTCAAGCAAGCGAACGTCACGCTGCTCGTCAGCGACATGAAACGATCCATCGCTTTTTACCGCGACGTTCTCGGCTTCCAGGTCGCGGGGGAATACGGGGGCGAGTTCGCCGAGATCGACGCGCCCGGCGTTCGCATCGGCCTGCACCCCGGCGGCAAAGCGCCGCTCACGCCGCACGCGCGTCACATGTCGATCGGCCTTCAGGTCGGCGATCTCGACGCGCCGTCGGCCGAGCTCGAGAAGCGCGGGCTGAAGCTCGGCGACCGCGTGCCCGACCCGGGGCTCGCGATCCGAAACTTCACCGACCCCGACGGCCATCCGTTTTATCTCGTCGAGGTGAAGTGGGGATGAAGCCGGTCGCGAAAATTCTCGACACCCTCGAGAAGACGTTCGGGCGCGTCGCGATTCCGAAACGCGTGCGCGCGTACGACATGCTGATTCGCGCGCAGTGCGGGTATCCCGCGTCGGAGGAGGCGTGCGAAAAAGGGCTCCGCGCGCTCGAAGCGAGCGTCGGCACCGCGCCGGACGAAATTCTGGGCGCGCCGAAGGCGAAGCTCGTGAAGGCGATGCGCGCCGGCGGCATCGTGCCCGAGGTGCGCACCGAGCGCCTTCGCGCCGTCGCGAAGCACGCCCGAGACGGCGCCGATTTTCGCGATCGCAAAACGCTGAAGAAGCTCCCGACGATCGGCGATCCGGCCGCGGACAAAATCCTCCTCTTCACGCGCGTCCAAGCGATCGCCGCAGTGCCTTCGAATGCGACGCAGGTCCCCGCGCGCATCGGCATCGGCAAAGACCTCGGCTCGTACGCGGCGACGTATCGCTCCATCGAGCGCGCGCTCGACGCCGCGCTCCCGAAAACTTTCGACGCACGGATTCGCGCGCATCTCCTCTTGAAGCGACACGGACAAGACGTGTGCAAGCGCGCGCGTCCCCGCTGCGAGCTTTGCCCGATCGCGCGCGACTGCGACTATTTCAAGGCGTGACGTATTCGAACCAATAATTCGTGGTCGTTCCCGCGTGGGATTCGATCGCGATCTCCGACGACGCCTTCGAGGTGCGCGTGATCGTGAGATGCAACGTGTCGCCGTCGTTGCCGGTCTGAGCGTCCCACGCGAACGTGAAGCTCGGCGGCTGCTCGGTGTCGATCGCGTCGACGCTCCAACCCGCCGTCGGCCCGTCGGAGAACAAGCGCACGGCGATCGTCTTGCTCTCGCCGAGCGGGATGCCGAGGCCTTCGGTCGTGAGGACCTTCGACTCGAAAGTGATCTGCTGCGGGCTCGTCACGTTGGGCGCGGCGTTGAAGTACGGATTCGCGAGCGCCGGTACGCACGGATCGTGACCCGCGCGCGCGGACGCGTTCGACCACGAGCGTTGGACGACGTACGGTCCGACGATCCGCTGGAAGCTCGACGGCTCGAGATCGCACATGTCCGCGACCTCCGCGCCGGGGAGAAAGCTCCAAATCAAATGGTCGATGTCGGTGAAGCTCCACGCGGGCTGCGTCTCGACGAACGGATCGGTCGCGGCCTCGACGAGCTCGTGCGAGGCCGACGCGCTGAGCGCGTCGAAGCCGGTGAGCGCCCCCGCCGACGGGCAGCGCGGTAGGACCGCGTACACGATCGAGCCGTCCGCCAACCCTTGGTCGTGAAAGCCGTTGAAGTCGGCGCAGCTCGTTCCGAAGCGCGGATCGGTCAGCGTGGTCGATGCCGGATAGAAAATCGCGAAGACGTCATTCGCGCCGTGACCGGTCGCATAGGGCGCGAGCCACGTTTCGATGCTCTCGGTGTCGAGCTTCGCCGGTGCAGCGTCGGTCGCGACGATCGAGCTCGCGATCGCGAGAGCCCCGACGCCGTACTCGGACGTCGTCGCGGACCAGTACGTCGACGCGGCGAGCTGCTTCAGGAAATCTTCGATTTGGCTTTGCGCGGGGTCGTTCGCGAAAAAAATCGGCACGACGCGCGGCGACGCGAAAATGGAGCCGCCTTGATTTTGCACCTGAGGCGCGGCCGGCGGCGGAGCCAATCCGGCGTCTTGATCCGCGCCGGCGTCGGTGGCCGCGGTGTCGTCCGACGAGCACGCGAGCAGCGCGACGCACGACGCGGCGAACGCGACGCGCGCGATCATGTCGCACCCAGCGCGAGCCGAGCCAGCGCGTCGTGCACGCGCGGGCGCGCTTCGCGGATGCGCAGGTTCTCCCGCGTCGGACACACTCGGTTCGTGAGGAGCGCGACGACGATGCGCGCGTCCGGATCGATCCAGACGCTCGTGCCGGTGAACCCGAGGTGCCCGAACGAGCGCCGTCCGAGCACCGAGCCGGCCGACGAGCCCTCGGGCGATTTTCCGTCGAAGCCGGCGCGGAGCGTTCCTCCTTCGCGCGGGCGAATCAGCCAGTCGTAAGCGGCGAGATTTTGGAGGACGTGCTGCCCGAATCGGAGGACCGCTTCGACCGTGCCGAAAAAACCAGCGTGACCGCAGGCGCCTTCGCGCGCGAGGGCCCACGCGTTCTCGTCGTGCACTCGCCCGCGACGATCGGCCGGCTCGGTCGGCGGCGCGCGACGGGCGACGTCGACCCCACGCGCCTCGAGCATGCGCGCGCTGCCGAGCACGTCCGAAAGTCCGAGCCTCGAGACCAGATGCTCGTCGACGAACGGTCCGACGTCCTCTCCCGCGGCCGCCCGCCCCGCGATCACGTAGCCGACGTCGCTATAGAGCGGAGCCGCCGGCATCGGCCCAGACCGTGAGCGGCACGCGGTCCCGATGGGATCCTCTTCTCGCCAAAGCTCGAGATGCGCGGGAAAGCCCGCGCGATGCGCGAAGAGAAGCTCGAGCGGTGCGCCGTCGGCCGGCGTGCCGCGCGCGGCCTCGAGCATCGCGCCCAGCGGCGCCGTTCGGTCGAGCCCGCTGCGAGCGAAGGCCACGGCGAAGATGGGCTTGGTCACGCTCGCGAGGTCGAAGAGCGCGTCCGTTTCGCCGCCGACGACGAATTCGTCCGCATCGGCCGCGTAAAACCCGCACGCGGCGTTCGGAGCCACGCCCGAGCTGCTGATTTCTGCACAAAGCACGTCACACGCGGTACCTTTGTCAGTCATGGCGGAGTGGGTCTGGGAAGCGCGCGGCCCGACCGGCGAGGTCCGAAAGGGCCAGATGGAAGCCGACGACGCGGAAGCCGTTCAAGCGCGCCTCCGGCAGCAAAAATTGTTGCCGACGAAGGTGAAGAAGAAGGGCCGCTCGCTCTCCGGCTTTTCCCTCGGCTCCGGCGTCTCGCAAAAAGATCTCGTCACCTTCACGCGCCTCCTCGCGACGATGATCGACGCGGGTCTGCCGATCGTGCAGTGCCTCGACATTCTCGGCAACCAAACCGACAACAAAACGTTCGCGGCGGTCATCGCCGACGTCAAGGCGCAGGTCGAGCAAGGCAAGACTTTCAGCGAGGCACTGCGCCGCCATCCTCGCGTCTTCGACACGCTCTATAGCAACCTCGTTCAAGCGGGCGAGGCCGGCGGCATTCTCGACACGATTCTGCAAAGGCTCGCCGTCTACAACGAGAAGTCGGTGAAGCTGAAGCGCCAGCTCCGCGGCGCGATGGTCTACCCGAGCATCGTCCTCGTCGTTTTTTTGGGCGTTTGCGGCGTGCTCCTCGGGTGGGTCATTCCGTCGTTCAAGAACATCTTCAAAGACCTCGGCTCGAAAGACGAGCTCCCGAAGCTCACGCAAATCGTCATCGCGGTGTCCGAGTTTTTCGTCAGCCATTTGCCGATCACCATCGTGATCATCATCGCCGCGGTCGCCGGGACGATGTTCGCGTACTCGCGTCCGAACGGGAAACGCACCATCCACAGGTGGCTTTTGCGCATCCCGATCATCGGCGACGTCATTCGCAAGATCGCCGTCGCGCGCTTCACGCGAACGCTGGGAACGCTCCTCGGGTCCGGCGTGCCGATCCTCGACGCGCTCGAGATCGTCGCCAAGACCGCCGGAAACATGGTCATCGAAGAAGCGATCATGGGCGCGCGCCAAAAAATCAGCGAAGGCCGCAACATGGCCGAGCCGCTGACCGAGGCGAACGTCTTCCCGCCGATGGTCGTGCAGATGGTCGGCGTCGGCGAGCAGACCGGCGCGCTCGATCAGATGCTCAACAAGATCGCCGATTTTTACGAGGAAGAAGTCGACGTCGCGGTCGCCGCGCTCACGAGCTTGATCGAGCCGTTCATGATGGTCGGCATCGGTAGCGTCGTCGGCACCGTGCTCATCGCGATGTACCTTCCGATCTTCTCGCTCGCAGGCAAGATCAAGTCGAATTGAACGTCGACGCGCTCGCGAGGAGGCTCAAGTGGGTGACGAGCGCCCGGCTGCTCGTCACGACGCTGCTCCTCGGCGCGACGTCGTTCTTCTATTTGCGCGGCGGGCTCGCGAGCTATCCGCAGTCGATGGCGATCGTGCTCCGTACGATCGGCGCGGCGTATGCGATCTCGGCGATCGAAGCGGCGTTCCTCCGCTCGGGCAAAGGCGCGCCCTTTCTCGCGTACGCGCACCTCGTCATCGATCAGTTGCTATGGACGTCGATCGTTTACGTCTCGGGCGGCGCGACGTCTGGCGCGACGTCTTTCTACGGGCTCACCGTGCTCGTCGGCGCGGTCTTGATCGGCCTCCGCGGCGCGGCGTTCGCCGCGTTCTTCGGTTACGCGCTTTATCTCTTGCTGACGCTCGGGCTCTCGGCGCATTGGCTCGCGCCGCCGGGCGATCAACCGCTCGCGACGTACGTGCTCTCGCTCGGCGACGTGAGCTATCAGCTCTTGCTCAACGCGCTCGCGATCGTCGTCGTCGCGATGCTCGCGGGATATCTCTCCGAGCGCCTTCGCCAAGCGGGCGGCGAGCTCGAGGTCGCGACGCGCCGCTACACCGAAGCCGAACGTCTCGCGGAGCTCGGTCGCATCTCGGCATGGCTCGCCCACGAGATCCGAAATCCGCTCGGCTCGATTTCGGGCTCGGTCGAAATGCTCCGCGAAGGCGAGGCGATGAGCTCCGAGGACAAGAAGCTCTGCGACATCGTCTCGCGCGAGGTCGAGCGGCTGAACGATCTCGTGAGCGACATGGTCGATCTGTCGAAGACGCGCGCGCCCGAGGTCGAGGCGGTCGACGTCGCGCTCCTCGCGCGCGAAGTGGTCGAGCTCGCCGCGAAATCGCGCGGCGCCGAGAGCCAGCGCGTCGCGTACGAAGGCGCGTCCGGCGCGCTCGTCGCGACGTGCGATCCGGCGCAGATGCGGCAGGTCTTGTGGAACCTCGTGCGCAACGCGCTCCAAGCGAACCCGCCGCGCGGCGTCGTGCGCGTGGGCGTCGAATCGGCGCCGGGCGAGCGCGTCTCGCTCTGGGTCGAAGACGACGGCGCGGGCATCGACGACGACGCCAAGCGACGCATTTTCGACGCCTTCTACACGACACGCGCACACGGCGCGGGGATCGGCCTCGCTGTCGTGAAACGCATCGTGGACGATCACGCGCCGCACGGCGCGTCGATCGCGGTCGAGAACGCCCGCGCCGGACCGACCGGCGCGCGCTTTCGCGTGACTTTGCCGAAAGCGCCTTGAAAACCGGCTGATTTTTTGCAAAGTGAACGCCCAAAGCGGGCTGAATGGGGTCGCGGCCGCGCCCGTCCATCGCTGAGGCAAAGATCATGAACTTTTCGATCCGCTCCTTTCTCGCAGTCCTCACGCTCGCGCTGACGATGTCGACGGCGGCCACCGCGCTCGCGCAAACTCCGGACGAGTTCGTGAGGACAGGGCACGCGCAGCTCGACGGGTTGCTCAGGCAGCCCGCGTCAGCGCAGCGCGACGCGCAGATCGCGGCGACCTTCGATCAGATGGTCGATTACAACGAGCTCGTGCGCCGCTGCTTCAAGGAGCACTGGGGCGAGCTCGACGCGGCGAAGCAGGCCGAGGTGAGCGAGCTGCTCAGGCAGATCGTGCGGAAGAACTACCAGAAGAACCTCAAGCGCACGCTCAACTACGACGTCACGTACACGGGAACGCGCGGGCAGGGGAGCGACGTGCTCGTGAGGACCGAAGCGCACTCGAAGGTGAGCCCGCGCGATCCGGTCGTGTCGATCGATTACGTCGTTCAAGGTCCGGCAGCCGGGCCGTTTCGCGTCGTGGACATTTTGACCGAGCACTCGAGCCTGACGACGAACTACTACCGCGACTTTCACCGCTTCCTCACGACGGCCGGCCAGGGTTATCCGTACCTCGTCGAAAAGCTGCGAAACAAAATCGTCCAGCTCGACAGCCAGCACTAGCTCTCGCTGTCGACCTTCACGCGTTCGATGTCGCCGACTTTTTCGACGGCGGCGACGACGCGGTCGAGCGGCACGCCTTCGGGCATCTGCACGTCGAAGGTCGTCTCGATGCGGCGCCTGTCCGCGTCGCGCGCGCTCTCGTGGCGCAGCTCATTGACGCGCGCCCCGAGCGCGACCATCGCTTCGCGCGCGGCGCCGACGGCCTCGACTGCGCTCGTCACGATGGTGACGCGCTGCCGCGACATCGCATGGCGCTCCCATGCGCGGAGCGACGACAAGACGAGATAGCCGAGCACGGTCGCCGCGACCGCTTCGATCCACATCCCCGCGCCGCTCGCGAGGCCGATCGCCGTGACGAGCCAGAGGCCCGCGGCGGTCGTGAGGTGCTGGATGGTGACGCCCGTGCGGATGATCGCGCCGCCGGCGAGAAAGCCGATCGCCGCGACGACCGACGCCGCGATGCGCGACGGATCTTGCCGAATCGGCTCGCCGCCTTGAAAGTGTTGAAAATACACCATCTGCGAAGACACGACCATGAACGTCGCCGACGCCAATCCGACGATCGCGTGCGTCCGCAGCCCTACCGGTTTTCCGTGCAGGTCCCGCTGCCAGCCGATGAGCCCGCCGAGGACGGACGCGACGGCGACGCGCCCGACGAGCTCGACGTGGCTCAGCATGAGCCGATCGAATGCATCGGGCGGGCCGCCCATGCGATAGTCGCGCGCGATGAGCGAGCTCGGCAAATCGCTGCGTGAGCTCCGCGCGATGCCGCGCGGGCTCTGGCTCGTCGTGATCGCGTTCTCGGCCGACCTGATGGCCTATTACGGCGTCCTGCCGCTGATGCCCGCGTACATGCACGCGGACATCGGCCTCTCGGACTCCGCGGCGACCATCCCCGTGTCGATTTTCACCGGCGCGGTCACGGTGTTTTGGATCCTCGTCGGCGGCGTGGCGGAGAAGATGGGCGTGCGCCGCGGCCTCGTCGTCGCGCTCTTGTTGTGCGTCGTCGGTCGCGCCATTTACGCCGGGGCGATTTTCACCGGCGGGGCGAAGCTCGCGGTCGTCGGGCTCTCGCTGCTCGTCGTCGCGGTCGCCGAGGGCATGATGCAGTCGGCCGCGTACCTCGGCGTGAAGCAATTCACGACCGAGAAGAACGCGTCGATGGGCTACGCGCTCCTCTACGGCGTGATGAACCTCTTCATTTTTTTCATGGGGTTCATCTCGTCGAGCGTTCGCACGCGCTACGACGCGCTGCGCGCCGCGGGCCACTCGCCGGTGAGCGGCGTCGACGCGGTGAACTGGGCGTGCGTCGCGATCACGCTGATCGGCGCCGTCTTCGCGTGGGTCACGGTGAGCAAGCGCATCGAAGCGAGCGCGCCGCGCGCGTCCGCGAAGACGAAGAGCGCCGAGACCTCCAAAGGGCCGAGCCCGTTTCGCGACGCGCGCTTCATCTTTTTCATCTTCATGCTCCTGCCGGTGCGCACGCTCTTCGCGCACCAGTGGCTCACGCTGCCGGATTACATTTTGCGCGCGTACCCGAAGAACATCGCCGACCACATGGAGTGGATCGTCGACTGGATCAACCCGCTCGTCGTCTTCGTCGGCACGCCGCTCATCACGGCGATCACGCGCAAGCGGCACGTCTTCACGATGATGATCGTCGGCACCGCGGTCTCGGCGCTGCCGACATTTTTCTTGTGCGGCGGGCCGTCGCTCTCGATGCTCATCGCGTATCAAGTGATCTTTTCGATCGGCGAGGCGATGTGGTCGTCGCGCTTTCTGGAGTACGCGGCGGAGCTTGCGCCCGAAGGACGCGTCGCGCAGTACATGGGGCTCGCGAACATTCCGTGGCTGCTCGCCAAGAGCATCACCGGTCTCTACGCCGGCGCGCTCTTGCATCGTTACGTGCCCGAGCACGGGCCGGAGCACTCGGCGACTTTGTGGCTGATTTACGGGCTCACGGGCCTCGCGACGCCGATCGGTCTCGTGCTCGCGCGCGGCTGGGTCGTGAAGGGTTTGAAGACTCAGTCGGCGAGCTGACACAAATATTGGAACGTCTGCATCGTGTCGAATTGCGCGTGCGCGAGCGCCGTGTCGAATGCGCCGACATCCAAGTGGATGCTCGCCGCGCCTGCGTTCACGCTCGGCTCGAGGTCGGCCCACGGCGTCGGAAATTGTGGAGGGGCCGCCGCGCCGTCGTCCCATCGCCACGCGCCGGCGTCGTCGTCGAACGCGAGACCGATCCAAAAATCGCTCGTGACGAGGAACGGGGAGACCGCCAAGACCGCTTGCTCGCGCTCGGCCGACGACTGGAAATGCGCGAGCACGCCGCCGCGCGCGGTGCACTCGGCGCGCGCCACGTCGAACGCGCGCGGAGGCCCCAGCACGTAACGTTTTTTCCCGAACGTGCGCGGGATCTCGGCGCAGATGTCGCCGGCGTCGCTCGATGCGCACGGCGTCGCGAACGATCCGGGCGGCTCGCGCTCGCAAAGCGCCGAGCTCTTGTTGAGATCGCCGGCGTCGTCGAATCCGAGCGAGCAAGCGGTTTGCACCCAGGGGCCGCCGCTCTTGCGCCAATCGACGCAGGGCTGCGGGTTGCCGCTCGTCGGTCGCTGGATGTCTTGTGCGCCGGCTTCGACCGCGGCGTAGCAACCGGGGCACGTGTACGCCCAGCCGGGCGTGGCCGCGAGCCCGGAGCTGTAGACCGTCGCGCCCGCGTCGTTGCTCGTGACGAGCTGGAGCAGCGAGAGCCACGACGCGCCGGGCGCCGCGGAGGGGAGGCTCTTCGTTTGGTTGAGCACGAAGAGCATCTCCGTCGGGTCGACGAAGCTCACGATGTGGCCGCCCGCGGCGCTGCACTGGTTGCTCGCGAACAAAGTGCTGTCGACGTTCGGGACCCAGAAGTAACAATGGCCACTCGCGTCGTCGACGACGCCGCCGTCGCAATCGATCGTGCAGCTCGCGGTGCAGCCGATCACGCCCGCGTCCGGATCGCATTGCTCGCCGCTGTCGAGCTCGACGATTCCGTCTCCGCACGACGGCCCCGCCACGGCCGCGTCGCCTCCGTCGGGCTGGAACAAAGCGAGGTCGGGCAAACATGCGGCCGCGGCCGCGATCGACGCGCAAGCCACGAAAAGCCCAAGAGCACCACGCGCACGCAGCACAAGTCCTTTTAGCATGGGCTATCATCGAGGTGCTGATGGAGCTCCTCGAACGCTACCGCCCGCTCTACGTCATCGGACGCGGCGGAATGGGGACCATCGAGCTCGCCGTCGAGCGCGCTGCGGGACCGCCGCGCGTCGTCGCGATCAAGCGGCTCTTGCCCGCGGTTCGCGATCGCGAGCACGAGAGCATGTTCTTGCGCGAAGCGCGGCTCGCGACGCTGCTCAATCATCCGAACGTCGTCCACGCGATCGCGTTCGGCGAAGACGACGACGAGCTCCTCATCGTGATGGAGTACGTCGAGGGCGAGACGCTCGCGCGCGTCGCCGCCGAGCGCAAGCTGCCGCTCGACGTGCTCGCGCTCGTCCTCGCGGAGGTGTGTGACGGTCTCGACGCGGCGCACGAGCTCCGCGACGTGGGAGGCGCGCCGCTCGGTCTCGTGCACCGCGACGTCTCGCCGCAAAACGTGATGCTCTCTTACGCGGGCGAGGTGAAGCTCCTCGACTTCGGCGTCGCGAAGCTCGACTCGGCGCATCTCACCAAGACCGGGGACGTGAAGGGCAAGTTCGCGTACATGTCGCCCGAGCAAGCGATGAGCGAGAAGCTCGATCGCCGGAGCGACTTGTACGGCGTCGGCGCGCTCTTGTTCGAGCTCGCGTGCGGCCGGCGGATGTGGAGCGGCGAGACCGACGTCGAGCTCATTCGGCAGCTCGCGCTCGGCGCGCCGCCTTCGCTCGCCGACACGCTGCCCGACGCGCCGCGCGCGCTCGTCGATTTGCATGCGCGTTTGGTGTCGAAAAAACCGGGCGATCGGCCCGCGCGCGCGTCCGAGGTCGCGTCGGCGCTGCGTGAGCTCGTGCCGGACGCGGAGCGCGCGCGCGCCTCGCTCGTCGCGCTCATCACCGAGACGTTCGGCGCCGCCGCGCGCGCCAAACGCGAGAAGCTCGAGGCCGCGCTGCTGCTCGGCGACGAGGGCATGGCGGTCACGGCGACAGAGGCCCGTCCGTCGCGCGTCGCGCCGTGGATGTACGCGATCCTCGGAGCGGCGGTCGCGTCGGTCGCCGTCTTCGCCGTCGCGCGCAACCGCCCACAATCGGTGCAAGCGGCGCCGGCGACGAGCATCGCGCCCTCGTCGTCCACCGCACCGGCCGTGACGAATTTCGAGATCATCGAGCCCGCGCCACTCCCGACGTCGACCTCGACTGTGTCGCCTCGCGTTCGGGTCCGCGTCCGCACGCAGCCCGCGCACGTCGCGCCGCCGGCGGCGAGCTCGGTCGCACCGCCGCCCATCGACGTCGACACGCACCCGATCTGATGACGCGCCGCTCGAGGATCGCCGCCGCCATTTTTTTCGCCGCGCTCGCGACCACGCCGCTGCGCGCGCACGCCGCCGACGAGGCGCAGTCCGCCGAAGACGATCCCGATCTCGCGCAACACCGCGAGCGTTTCAAGCAGGGCCTCGATCGTTACGAGGCGAACGACGTCGCCGGCGCGCTCTCGTATTGGGAGCCGCTCTACCGCGATCTCGGGCCCGCGCGCGGCTATCGCGTCGGTTACAACCTGGCTCGTGCCTACGAGGTCGTCGGCGATTTGTCGCGCGCGGCCGAGCGCTACGCGAGCTTCCTCGACGAGGTGAAGCAGCGCCGCGCCGCCGGAAAATCGCTCGACGATCTCGTCGCTGCCGACGAATCCAAAGCGAGCGCGCGGCTCGAAGCGATCACACGCGCGCGCGGTCGCATCCACGTGGCGCCGACCGCGCTGCCCGAATCGGTGCGGGTCGACCAGACGGAGCCGCGTCTCGCGGGCTTCGTCGCGTACGTCGCGCCCGGCGGGCACGACGTCGTCTTCGCGCCCGGCTCGCCGCGCGAGCACGCCATGCACGTGACCGTGCGCGCCGGCGAAATGGTCGAAGTGGCGCTCCCCGCGCCGCCGCCCGACTCGACCAAACCGATCGTCTACCGCGAACAGCTCCACCACCCGCTCTCGCTCTCGTGGATCGTCGCCTTCGGCGCGGCGACGCTCGTCGGCGGCGGCCTCACCGGTTACGCGTACGGCAACGCGCTCGTCCTTCACGATCGCTATTCCGGCCAGCCGACGACGACCGCGCAGAACCAGAAGGACTACGACACAGCGCGAACGCTCGCCTACGTGAGCTGGGCTTTGCCCGCGGCGCTCGCGGTCGCGACCTTGTCGCTGGTCCTCTGGTACACGAGCGGCACGAAACACACGAAAATCCCCGTGATCGGCGCAATCTCGTTTTGAGTCAGTCGGTCGCGCCTTTGTCGATTCCGTATTTGCGGAGGTACGCGCGCACGTGGTGGCGCTCCATGCCGCTCTGGCGCGCCATCTCGCTCACGTTGCCTTTCGCGCGGCGGACGAGCGCGGTGAAGTAGTCGCGCTCGAACGCCGAGACCGCGTCGCGCTTGGCTTCGGCGAAGCCGCCGAGCGGCGCGCCGGCTTGCGGAATGTCGCGCGCCGGCTCGCGCGCGAGCGTGAGCACGTCGTCGATCGCTTCGGGCGTGTCGGCGAGCGTCGCGGCGACCGAGACGACGTTCACGAGCTCGCGCACGTTGCCCGGCCAGTCGTGCGTGCGCATCCGCTGCTCGATCCAGCGAACGACCGCCTCCCAATGCTCGGCGCGCCCGACGCGACGACAGATGTCCTCCACGAGGAGCGGCAGGTCCCCGAGCCTTTCGCGCAGCGCCGGGAGCTCGACGCGGACCTGCGCGATGCGGAAAAAAAGATCCGAGCGGAAGCGCCCGGCGTTCATCTCGGCGCCGAGATCGCGCCGCGTCGCCGCGAGGACGCGCACGTCGATCGGCTCGAAGCTCGAGCTCCCGACGCGCCGCACTTGGTGCTCGCTGAGCGCGCGAAGGAGCTTCGGCTGCAAATCGATCGGCAGCTCCCCGAGCTCGTCGAGAAACAGCGTGCCGCCGTCGGCCTCGGCGAGCGCCCCGCGTCGCCGCTCGCTCGCGCCGGTGAACGAGCCTTTTTCGTGCCCGAACAAAATGCTCTCGGCGAGCGTCTCGGGGATCGCGCCGCAGTCGACGATGACGAACGGTTTGTCCTTGCGCGGGCTCGCCGCGTGGATCGATTTCGCGACGCCTTCTTTTCCCGTGCCGGTCTCGCCGAGGATGAGCACCGAGAGCGGCGTCGGCGCGACTTTTTCGAGCACCGAAAAAACGCGCCGCATCTTGGGCGACGCGCCGACGAGCGTGCCGAACGAATCGGCGAAGCCCACGTCCACGCGCCGCTTCGCGTCGGGCTCGACGATCAAGCGCGTCTGGCCGACGGTGACCTCGGAGCGCGTGGTGATCGTGACCTCTTGAATCTTCAGCGCGCCGACGAACGTCCCGTTGGTGCTGCCGAGATCGCGGAGCTGGATGCCGTCGTTGTTCGCGCGAAATTCGCAGTGCGCCGCGCTGACCTCGGGGTCCGCCACGAGGATTTGCGCGCCGGTTTCGCGGCCGACGACGATCGGGTCGACGTCGACGCCGTAACGATTTCCGTCCGGCGCGGTGATGGTCCCGCCGTGAACGAACCAATTGAGCGGTCGCGCCCGCGTCGTTCCTTGCATCCGATCCCACCATACAACACTCGGGGTTCTCTTGATTTCGCGCATCGATTCCGTTACGAGCGGCCCATGCGCAAGCTCTCCTTTCTCGCCCTGGTCGTCGTCGCCGCGTGCGGCGGCGAGACGCCTTCGTCCACCGCTCCCGTGACCAGCGCGTCGGCCGCGCCGACGAGCGCACCGTCCGCGAGCGCAGCGCCGAGCGCGAGCGCCGCGGTGGCGACGCCGCCGGCCGACACGGGCCCGAAGCCGATCTTCCACCTCGCCGGCATGGCGACGCCGGAGAGCATCGCCTACGACGCGGCGAACGATCGCTACCTCGTCTCGAACATCAACGGCAAGCCGACCGAGGCGGACAACAACGGCTACATCTCACTCGTCTCGCCCGATGGCAAAGTCATCCTCGAAAAGTTCATCGCCGGCGGCGTCAACAACGCCAAGCTCAGCGCGCCGAAAGGCACCGCGATCGCGAACGGCTTCCTCTACGTGTCGGACCTCGACGTCGTCCGCAAATTCGATTTGAAGACTGGCGCGCCGAAAGGCGACATCAAAGTCAAAGGCGCGACGTTCCTCAACGACGTCGACGCCGACGCGAAGGGCAACGTTTACGTCAGTGACAGCGGCATCAAGCTCGGCCCGAAGGGCTTCGAGCCGACCGGCACCGACGCAATCTACGTCATCGACAAGCACGACAAGATCAAGACGCTCGCCAAAGGCACCGACCTCGGCCGCCCGAACGGCGTCTACGCCGGCGATCCGAACGGCCTCTGGGTCGTCACCTTCGGCGCGGCAAAAGTTTACCGACTCGATGACAAGGGCCAAAAACACGACGAAACGACGCTGCCGGCCGGCTCGCTCGACGGCATCGTGAAAGTCGGCGACGAGCTCTACATCTCGAGCTGGGACGCGAAAGCGGTCTTCAAAGGCAAGCCGGGCGGCACGTTCGAGGTCGCCATCCCGAACGTCGAATCGCCCGCGGACATCGGCTTGGATTCGAAGCGCCACCGGATTTTGGTGCCGCTGTTCACCAAAGACGCGATCGAAGCCTACGAGATCAAGTGAGTTACTTATCGAACTTGTGATCTTTCATTGCGCGCAAATAAGCGATTAGTCCGTCGAGGTCCGCGTTCGTCAAATTCGGGTGAGCGGGCATGTTTCCGTAACGGAACGTCGCTGGGTTTTTGATGTATGCGCGAATCTGATCTTCGGGGCGATATTCGGTCACGTTCTGCGGGACGTTCAGGTCCGGGCCGACGTGGCCGCCTTCGCGGTTGATCGCGTGGCACTCGATGCATTGGTCGCGAAAGATGTCGTAGCCGCGGCGCGCGAGGGGTGACGCCGAGTCGCCCGGCGACGTGTGCGGATAAATCGCGTCGAAGCGCGCGATTTCGATCGTGTCGAGCTGCCAAGGGCGCGGGTGCGAATCGAGGTTCGTCTGCTCGGGTTTTTTCCAAATCAAATAAAACGGCGCGGGGCTCACGTGCTGCGGGCCGATCGGCTCCCAGCCGGGGACGTCCAAATCGGCAATCGCGACGTACGCGCCGTCCTCGGTGACGCGCGAGCCGCGCATCGGCACCGCATAGCCGTCGCGCGCGCGAAGGACGAAGTCGTCCTTGTCGAGACCGGCCGACGTGCCGAAGCCGCGCTCGAGCACGCGCGAGAGCGGCAGCGCACGAAAGCGCTTGTTCTTGCCGTAATACGGGTCGAACCCTTCGATGGTCTCGGGCGGAATTTTGGCGACGAGCTCCGCGCGCGTGAGCGTCGCGACCGTCTTGCCGTCGCGCACGAACTTGAGCGCCGCACCATCGTCGGCCGAAGCATCCGGCTTGTGGCAGGCGACGAGCGCGAAGAGGAACGCGAGCCAAAGAAACTTCATTTCGCGCGTTTCTCGAGGAGCTTCATCATGAACGGCACGAGCGCGACGTAGTAGAGCAGGTTGGCGACGATCCGGACGATGTAGAACGCGTCGATTCCGGTCGCGAGGATCCCGATGTCGGCGGCGATCCACGAGCCGTACATCACGAGCTCGAAATCGGTCGCGCGTCGCGCGAGCGTTCGGTCCTCGGCGCGCGGCACGACGAAGAAGCGAATCGCGAGCGCGAAGAGCATGAACAAAAGCTCGTAGACTAGGAACGTGACGCGCTCGTCTTGCTCGATTCTAGGGACCCTCCATCGGATGATTTGCATCGTCACGGGGACGACGAACGCCAAAGCAGCCGCTCGTACGAGCTTGAGCGCGTGCGCGAACGCGTCCTCGAGCACGACGAAGTATCGAAAATCCCCGAGGATGACGAAGAAGACAGGGATCACCCAGGCGGGCTTCAGCTTCACGGGCGTCCAAGGCCCGTTGAGCCAGGCGTCGGCGGCGATGGCGATCGAAAAAACGGTCCCGTACGCTCGAACGAGCCCGCGCTTTCGTTGCGCGAACGCGAGCACGACGGCCGCCGCAGCGCATGGAAGCGCCGTGCCGAGGACCGGGTTATCGTAGAGAGACTGAAACGACATGGCTGAAGAGAACAACTCGTCGAGCGTCGGCCGCCTCGCGGAGCGTGTCGGGTGCGTCGCCGCCGAGGTGGAGCGCGCGCTCGCCGCTCCGCTCGCGTTGCCGGGCGATCTCGGTTCGCATCGTCGCTGGATTACCACGGGTGTCGGCGCTTCCGAAGGGCCTGCGCGTCTTCTTGCGGCGCTTCTTCGCGCCGACGGTCGCGTCGCCGATTTTGCGCCCATCTCGAGCTTCGCCGACGGCGCGCCGGCGGCCGACGCGTGCGTCGTCGTTTCGCAGGGCCTCTCGCCCAACGCGAGGCTCCCGCTCGCGCGCGCCGCCGCCTACGCGCGCATGATCCTCGTGACCGCGCACGACGCGGATCACGCGGGCGTCGCGATCGTTCGACATGGCCCGGCGAGCGAAGACGGCTTGCTCCTTCGCGTCGTCGGGCCGGCCGCGGCGAACGCAACGGTCGTTCGCCTCGCGAAGGCGATCACGCGCGAGACGAACGGCAACGGCGCGTCCCATTCGCCGCCCGACGTGGGTGGTGCGCTCGCAACCGCGCGACAGCGCGCGCTCGACGCGCTCGGCGATCACGAGCCGGCGTCGATGTTCGAGCTCGCGGGCCTCGTCGCGTCCGGCGACGACACGACGCTCTGCGACGGCCTCCGCCACAAGCTCCTCGAAGGCCTCGGCCGCACGCATCCGCCGATTTGGGACGTGTGCGCGCTCGTGCATGGCCCGCTGCAATCTTTTTACGAACGCGACGCGACGCTCCTCTCGATCGAGCGCGAGCCTTCGCGCGGCGATTTGCACGAGCGGCTCGCGCGCGTTCTTCTTCCGCGGCATCGCGTCGTGCGGCTTCGCTCGAAGCTGCCGGGCGCGCTCGCCGTGCTCGACTTCGATTTGCAGCTCAATCACTTGCTCGTCGAGGCGCTTCGCGCGCGCCCGCGTGATCTCGCCGAATGGCCCGGAAAAGGCTGCGACGGCGCCCTCTACGAGCTCGGCTCGCCGCGAATTTAGGACCTAACGCTTCCGCCGCTTGGCCCTGATCAGCGCCGCGCCGAGCATGCCCGCGATCGCGACCGCCGCGCCGCCCGGAAGAATCGGCGTGTCGCGATCGCCGACGGTCGGCGACGTCGAGCACCCGTAAAACACGGTCAGCGGAACGCTCCCGCCATCGACCCCGCCCGCGTCGGCGCCGCACATGTCCTGCGTGAGGTTTTGCCACTGGCAGCTCGTGAGCTCGTCGATGTCCGGCGTGCCGTCGCAGTTGGTGTCGGTCGTGTGCGGCGATTCGTTTTGCAGCGCGGTCAGGAGCGCGCCGAGCTTTTGATCGTTGAACGGCGTGAGTCCCTGCGACTTCATGTATCGCCCGAACGGCCGCGTCGCGGTGCCGAGCCCGCCGTTGTCGTCTTGGTGGCAGATCGTGCAGCCGTTCCCGTCGAAGAGCGGGTTCGCGCAGGTGATGTTCTGGTCGCTGACGATTTGCCCGGGGAACTCGGCGGTCGCGCGCGCGCGCGAAGCGACGAAGAGCGGGAGCGAAGCGACGGCGAAAGCGATGAAGCGGCGCATCAGAGGTACCCGTGGATCTGCGCGAGGAGGGACGTGCCTTGGTTCGACGGCGGCAGGCCGGGCGCCGAGCCCGACGAGTACACGCCGTCGATCCTGAAGTCCAAGTGTGGCGCGAAAAACCACCACGCGCCCAGCCAAGCGGTGGCCGTCGTCGTGTTGTAGGTCGACGTCTCGCCGACGTGACCGTTGTAGAATTCGCCCGCGGCGAGGACGTGAATGCCTTGGTAGACCTGCAAATCGGCTTGCAAGAGGCCGACGACGCCGCCGTGATTTTCCGAAACGCCCGCGACGAGCTGCGAGTTCAGGAGCGCGTCGAACTCGGCGAGGATGACGAGCGGCTTCACCGGCGAGATGCGCGCGTGAACCGCGTAGGCGTGGCGCCAAATCGGCGCGGCCGCGAGCGATATGTCGTAATCGGTGCGCGCCTGGTCGGCGTGCGTGATCATCGCGCTCGCGCCGATGGCGACTTTGGTCGACGGCATCCACTCGACGAACCCGCTGCCGCCGCGCTCGCGAAAATCATCCGGACGGATCGCGAAGTTTCCGGCGATCGCCATGATCTCGCCGCGAACTTTTTCGCCCGTGTACGCGAGCGAGACGCCGTGCTCTTGGCCTTTGTCGATGTCGGTGCGCGTGACTTGTCGCACGAGGAACGGGTGCTCGATCGTTCGAATCCCGAACGGCACGTTCATGCGCCCCGCGCGCAGCAAAAATTCTTCGTCTTTGCCGATGTCGACGCCGAGCCAGTACTGCCGCGCGATGAGCGCGCCGTCCACACCGGGCGCGTCGGTGAGCGTCGCGCCGAGCCCGCCGCCGGTGAACGTGAAGTTTCCGTCGGCGGTCGACGGCGGCGAATAACCGATGCTCCCGTTCATGCGGAAGCGCCCGATCTTGAGCTGCGCGGATTGATCGAGCTGCATGACGACGTCTTGAAATTGCGTCGTGCCGCCGCTCGGCACGAGCGTCAGGAACAGATTTCGAAAATCGGTCTGCAAGAGCAGCTGCTCCGGCAGATCCACGCTCCACGCGAAATTGCCCAGTTTTCCCGGGTCCGCGTCCTTCTTGTAAGGCGTGCGCAGGACGACTTCTTCCATGCCGCGCCCGTACGCCGTGAGGATGCCCGCGCCCGACGGGTCGGCGTGGCACGTGTTGCAACCCGTGTATCCTTCACGGATCATCCACGGGAACGCGTGGGCCGGCCGGCTCGCCAAGAGCACGAAAGCACAAGCGCACGCGACGATGACGAGCGAGATCGCCCGCCGGACCCACGCCGAAGTCATTGGGAAGGGAGTACTACATCATTCGGATGCGGTGAACTGCACTTCGACGTCGATGTCGGGTTTGACCGTGACACCGAGGTAGCTCGGAATGTCGATGCCGTAATCGCGGATGTCGAGGTGTGTCGTGCCGCCGACGCGCAGCTGGCCGCCGACGCGCGCGATCGTGTAGTGGAAATTCACGTTCTTCGTGTGACCGTGGATCGCCATGCTGCCCGTCGCGTCGCCCGAAACCGCGCCTTCGCCGGTCGGAAAATGGAGCGCGCCGCGATCGACCGTGAGCTCCGCGTTCGGGTAGCTGCCGATCTGCAAATATTTGTCGCGCATGTGGTGATCGCGAAGGTCGATGCCGGTGTGCAGATTTCGCAGCGGTACTTTGATGACGACGCGCGCACCTTGATCGTCGACGTCGAGCTCGTCGGTCTGTCCGACGATGCGCATGCCGGCGGGGCCGCTCGCGTGAAAGGCGACTTGAGGCGTGCCCGTCCGCGAGATCCTCGCGTCGGCCGTGAGGGCGAAGGTCGTGGCGGCGAGGAGTGCGGCAAAAGCAAAACGCGAGCGATTCACGAGGTGGTGTCCCTTTCTGTTTGGACGGCTCTCTCCAATCGAGCATTCAAGGCCGATCGGGGTTCCGGAAGCATTATCAGCGCGACCGTACCTCGGGGCAATCCGGCGTGACCGGTTTGCGCTCGGCTTCGTGGATGGTCACACGTTCCGGCGCGCCGTACGCAGCGATCAGCGCAAAATGCTCGTAAGCGCACGGCGTGACGTCGAGCGCGGCGGCGCCGGCGAGCGCGCGGCCTCGCGCGATTTGCCCTTCGCGTCGGGAGGCCGCGTCGTTGCCGGGCACGTCGCGCACGCGGAAGATCACGAACGCGAGCCACGCGGCGAGCGCAGCTGCGACGACCGGCTTCTTGTGCGATGCGAGCGCGAAGAGTGCGTCGGCGCCGAATCCCGCGAGCACCGCCATCGCCGGAAGGAGCGCGCGCGCAGCGTGATGCGTCGGCGCGCCGTCGCGCAGGTCGCCGTAGATCAAAAACGCGAAGACGAGCGCCGCGCCGCCGAGCGGGAGGACCCAGCGTGCGCGAAGCGCCGGCTGCGTCGTGGCCGCGAACGCGCCGATCAAACCCGCGATCAAAATTTCGGGCGCGTCGTGCCGGAGCGCGCGCGGGTATTCGAAGATGCGATCGGCGATCGACAAGACGCCGCCGTTGGCGCGGCGATAGGCGGCCACGCGCGCGACGAAGTGGAGCGCGTCGCCGTGCGTGATGGCGTTGTTCGCGAGCCAGAATGCGGGGCCGAGGACCGCGAGCGCGAAGCCCGCGACGTGCCACGCGCGCGCGCCTTCGCCGCGAACGAATCGAACGGCCGCGACGGCCGCGACGAGCGCCGCGATGGGCCACGCTTCGTATCGCGAGAGCGACGCGACGCACGCGAGCGCGCCTGCGATCGCCTCGCCGCGCGGATGCGACGACGCGGCGAAGAAGAGCGCACCCGCGGCGCAGGCGCCCGCCCACGCCTCCGGCACCGGTGCAAGACCGAGCCACACGCTCCACGGCGTGAGCGCGAAGACGGCCGCACCGAGCGCCGCGGGAATACGTGCAATCTGCATCGATCGCAGCCCTGCCCAAACGACAAGCGGCGAGAGCGCGCCGAGCACGAACGCGAGCCCGCGCGCGACCGCGAGCGAACGCCCGAGCGCCATCATGACGCCGCCGTAAATCCAGAACGGCAACGGGAGCCAGCTCGTGCCGCTCGGGTCGAGGCGCGGCGCGTGGGCGAAGCTCTGCGCGATGACGGTGCGCGCGTAGTCGTCGTCGGAGACTTGGGCGAAGCCGGCGTGGAGCGCCCAGAGCATCGCCGCGATTTTGAGCGCGACCGGCGCGAGCGCGAGCGCAACGTGCGCCGCGCGCCGCGGGTGTGGCGGCATCAGTGCGAAGCGGCGGCGCTCGGGGCCGCGGTCGCAGGCGCCGTGGTCGCCGGCGCGGTCGCGGTCGTGGTCGTCGCGGGGGCGGCGGCCGCGTGCGTCGTGGCCGTCGCGTGCGTCGGTGCCGGCGCGGTCGCGTGAGTCGGCGCGGGCGCGGCCGTCGTGGTCGGCGCGGGCGCAGTCGTCGTGGTCGGCACCGCCGACGTGCTCGGCGCCGGCGCCTCGGACGGCGTCGACGTCGGCATCGTGATCGTGCTCGACGTCGTCGGCGCGCCCGACATCGCCGCCGCCGGCTCTTTGCGATGATGGCCCTTCTCGGCCTTCTTCATCTTGTCCATCTCGAGCCGCGCCGCGAGCGCGCGGTCCTGCGAGGACGATCGATACGCGAGCGCGACCGACGTGAGCATGAAGATCGTCGCGGAGATCGCCGTCGCGCGCGTGAGGATGTTGCCCGCGCCGCGCCCGCCGAACACTTGCGACGCCGCGCCGCCGCCGAACGCCGCGCCGAGCCCGCCGCCGCGTCCTTGCTGCAAGAGCACGACGAGCATGAGCACGATGCACACGAGCACGTGAAGGATCTTCAGAAACGTATCGAGGACGGCCATGTGCTTTCAGCTTCTCGTGAGCGATTCGGCGGCCTTGGCGATAGCACCGAACGAGCCGGCATCCAAGCTCGCCCCGCCGACCAGCGCGCCGTCGACGTTGGGCTCGGCCAAAAGACCCTTGGCGTTCTCGGGCTTCACCGAGCCGCCGTAGAGGACGCGAACGCGCTCGGCGAGTCCCGCGTTTTTCGCCGCAAGCCACCGCCTGATCGCCGCGTGGACTTCCTCGGCGTCGGCCGGGGAGGCGTTCTTTCCCGTTCCGATGGCCCAAATCGGCTCGTACGCGATCGCGCAAGCGATCTTGGCGCCCGCCAGCACGTCGAGCAGCGCGGTCACCTGGCGCTCGACCACTTCGAGCGTCTTGTTGGCCTCACGCTCGGCGAGGGTCTCGCCGACGCACGCGATGGGCGAAAGATCGTGATCGAGCGCCGCCGAAGCCTTGGCCGCGACCTCGGCGTCGGTCTCGCGGAAGTACTGCCGCCGCTCGCTGTGCCCGACGATGACCCACGTCGCGCCCGCCTCGCGCAGCATCGTCGCGCTGATCTCGCCGGTGAACGCGCCGTGCGGTTTGCCGTGAACGTTCTGCCCGGCGACGAAAACGCTCGACCCCTCGAGCTCGTGCGAAACGGCGGCGAGCGCCGTGAACGGCGGCGCGACGAGCAAGTCGACGTGCGGCACCTCGGGCGCGACCTCGCCCACCGACGCGGCGAGCTTGATCCCGTCGAGCCCGCCGGCGTGCATTTTCCAATTGCCGGCGATGAGCGGTCGTCGCTTCGCGTTCATGGCGTTCCCCGGAGAACCTCGATGCCGGGCAACTTCTTCCCTTCGATCAGCTCGAGCGACGCGCCGCCGCCCGTCGAGATGTGCTTGATCGACTTCGCGATGTCGCCGCCAGCCGCGTTCACCGCCGCCGCGCTGTCCCCGCCGCCGACCACGGTGAACGCCGTCGAATTCGCGAGCGCGCGCGCGACCCCGAACGTCCCCGCGGAAAACGGCGCCTTCTCGAAGAGCCCCATCGGCCCGTTCCAAAAAACAGTCTTCGCGCCCGCGATGCGCTTGGCGAACTGCGCGACCGTCTTCGGCCCGATGTCGAGCATCATCGTGTCCGCCGGCAGCGCGCCGACGTCGCACTGCTCGCCCGCTTCCGAATCCGGGGATTTTGCAACAATCCCGTCGACCGGCAAAAGGAGCTCGACCTTCTTGTCGCGCGCGGTTTCGACGAGCGTCCGCGCGAGCGCGAGCTTGTCGCCCTCGACGAGCGATTTTTTCATGTCTTTGCCGAGGGCCGCGAGGAACGTATTCGCCATCGCGCCGCCGACGAGGAGCGCATCGACACGCGCCATGAGCGCTTCGACGACCGCGATCTTGTCCGACACTTTCGCGCCGCCGAGCACCGCGACGTACGGCTTGTCCGGCCCGAGCACGAGCTTGCCGAGCGCCGCGATCTCTTTTTCGAGCAAGAACCCGCATCCGCGCTCGCGCATCATTTTGGGAAGCGCGTGAACGCTCGCGTGCGCGCGGTGGACCGACCCGAACGCGTCGTCGACGTAGACGTCGCAGAGCGCCTTCAGCTCCTCGGCAAACGCCGGATCGTCTTTTTCTTCTTCGGGATGAAACCGAAGATTTTCGAGCAAACAAACCTGCCCGTCGCGCAAATCGTAGACGACCTTCTTCGCCGCGTCCCCGACGCAGTCGTCCGGAACGTGCACCTCGACGCCGAGGAGCTCGGCGAGCCGCTCGCCCGCCGGCACGAGCGAATATTTCGGATCCGGCCCTTTTTTCGGCCTCCCGAGGTGGGACGCGAGGATGACGCGCGCGCCGCGTTCGATGGCGTGCTTGATCGTCGGGAGCGCCTCGCGAATGCGCGTGTCGTCGGTCACGCGCCCGTCCTCCATCGGCACGTTGAAATCGACGCGCAAAAAGAGGCGTTTGTTTTCGATCGGCAAATCGCGAATGGAGGTGATGCCAGCGAGCGCCGCTTCCATGGCTACATCTTGCTCGCGACGAGCTTCGCCAGGTCGAGCATGCGATTGGAGAATCCCCACTCGTTGTCGTACCAGCTGAAGATCTTCACGAACTTTCCGCCGAGGACTTGCGTCAGCGTCGCGTCGAAGATCGACGAGCGCGGATCGCCGATGAAGTCGCTCGAGACGAGCGGCTCCTCGGTGTAGCCGAGGATCCCCTTCATCGGCCCTTCGGCGGCGGCTTTCATCGCCGCGTGAATCGCCTCTTTCGTCGCCTCTTTTTCGGTCTCGATGCTGAGATCGATGAGGCTCACGTCCATCGTCGGGACGCGGATCGCCTGGCCGTCGAACTTCCCCTTGAGCTCCGGAATGACCTCGGAGAGCGCCTTGGCCGCGCCGGTCGACGTCGGGATCATGTTCTGCGCCGCCGCGCGCGCGCGCCGCAGGTCCCCCTTGCGGTGCGGCACGTCGAGGATGTGCTGATCGTTGGTGTACGAGTGCACCGTCGTCATGAGGCCGTGCTTCACGCCGAAGTTGTCGAGCATGACCTTCGCGACCGGCGCGAGACAGTTGGTCGTGCACGAGCCGTTCGAGAGCACGTCGTGCTTGCTCGCGTCGTACTTCGAATCGTTGACGCCCACCACGACGGTCACGTCGTGGTTCTTCGCCGGCGCGCTGATGAGCACTTTTTTGGCGCCCGCCGTGAGGTGCGCGCTCGCCTTTTCTTTGTCGGTGAAGAGACCGGTGCACTCGAGCACCATCGCGACGCCGAGGTCTTTCAGCGGGAGCTTGGCCGGCTCTTTCTCGGCCGTGACGCGCACGTGCATGCCGCCGAGGTCGAACCCGTTTTCGATGGCGCGCGCACGCGGCTCGGCGCGGCCGTGGACCGTGTCGTAGTCGTAGAGGTGCGCGAGCGTCTTGGCGTCGGTGAGGTCGTTGACGAGAACGACCTCGAGCTCTTTCTGGAGCTTGCGCTCGACGAGCGCGCGGACGACGCAGCGGCCGATGCGGCCGAACCCGTTGATTGCGATCTTGGTGGCCATGGGGCCGCGCAAATTAGTGCGGGATCCGTGCCCGGGCAACCCTCCACCCACAAAACCGAAAGCGCCGCGGCTCTTTCGAGCACGCGGCGCTAGAGGACGCTGGATTCGCGCGGGATTCAGCCCGGCGCGGGCTTGGGGGGCGTGCTTCCGAAGATGCTCGCGACCTTGCCCTGGCGTTCTTTCTTGGCCTTCTCCTTGTCCGAGTAGGACTGGATGTAGACCTTCGGCTTGTCCGGGAGCGGTTGACCGTCCCAGAGCAGCTTGAGCTCGCTCTCGTCGAGCGTCTCGCGCTCCATCAACGCTTTCGCGATGACCTCGAGCTGCGCCTTCTTGCTCGTGAGAAGCTCGCGCACGCGCGCGTACTGCTCCGAGATGATGCGGCGAACCTCTTCGTCGATCTCGCGCGCCGTCTGCTCGGAGTAATCCTTGCCGTTCGCCGCGTAGTCGCGTCCGAGGAAGACCGCGCCGCCCTCTTCCGCGCCGAAGGCGAGCGGACCGAGCTTGCTCATGCCGTACTCGCAGACCATCGCTCGCGCGATCGACGTGAGCTGGCGGATGTCGTTGGCCGCGCCCGTCGTGAGCTTGCCGAAGGTGATTTCCTCGGCGATGCGCCCGCCGAGCGCGCTTTGGATCTGCGCCTCGAACTGCTCTTTGCTGCGGCCGAGAACGTCGCCGCGGGGGAGCGGCATCGTGAGGCCGAGCGCGCGACCGCGCGGAATGATCGTCACCTTGTGGACCGGGTCGTGGTCGGAGTTCGTCATCATGATGATGGCGTGCCCGGCCTCGTGAACCGCGGTGTTCCACTTCTCGGTCTCGGTCATGACCATCGAGCGACGCTCGCTGCCCATGAGGACCTTGTCTTTGGCCATCTCGAAGTCGACCATCGAGACCGCGTCTTTGTCTTGGCGCGCCGCGAGGAGCGCCGCTTCGTTGACGAGGTTTTCGAGGTCGGCGCCGGCGAAGCCTGGCGTGCCGCGCGCGATGATCTCCATGTCGACGTCCGGCGCGAGCGGCGTGCGCTTCGTGTGGACGCGGAGGATCGCTTCGCGACCGCGAACGTCGGGGCGCGAAACAGTGATGCGGCGGTCGAAGCGGCCGGGCCGCAAAATCGCCGGGTCGAGGACGTCGGGACGGTTGGTCGCCGCGATGATGATGACGCCTTCGTTCGACTCGAAGCCGTCCATCTCGACGAGCAATTGATTGAGCGTCTGCTCGCGCTCGTCGTGACCGCCGCCGAGGCCTGCGCCGCGGTGACGACCGACGGCGTCGATCTCGTCGATGAAGATGATGCACGGCGCGTGCTTCTTGCCCTGTTCGAACAAGTCGCGGACGCGCGAGGCGCCGACGCCGACGAACATCTCGACGAAGTCCGAGCCGGAGATGCTGAAGAACGGAACGCCGGCCTCACCTGCGATGGCGCGCGCGAGGAGCGTCTTGCCGGTGCCAGGCGGCCCGACCATGAGCACACCCTTCGGGATGCGACCGCCGAGGCGCTGGAACTTTTTCGGGTCTTTGAGGAAGGCGATGATCTCTTCGACCTCGTCCTTCGCTTCGTCGATGCCCGCGACGTCGGCGAACGTCACCTTGTTCTGCGCGTCGCTCAGCATGCGAGCCTTCGCTTTGCCGAAGCTCATCGCTTTGCCGCCGCCCGCTTGGAGCTGCCGCATGAAGAGGAAGAACATGATGCCGATGAAGAGCATCGGCAGGAGCGTGATGAGCGTCGAGCTCCAGAAGGGCGAGCTGTCGTCCTTCTCGAAGTAGATCTTCGGGGTGGTCGCGTCTTTGGCGTCGGGCTTGTCGGGCTTGAGCGTCTCGAGGAGCGCCTCGTCCGCCGTCGGGCCGATCGCTTCTTTCTGCGTCGTCGCCTTGACGTTGTCGGCCGCGTGGACGCGGAAGTTGTACTCGCGGTCCTTGATCTTCACTTCGTCGACGAGCCCCGCGTGGACGTTCGTCACGAACTCGCTGAAGGCGACCGGCTGATGGCGCTCGCTCGGGTTGAGCACCTGCCAAATGGCCAAAAACATCAGAATGAGCAGAACCCAGAGTAGGAGCGTCTTGTGCGACTGCTTCACGTTCACCTCGAAATTAGTCGACGCTTTTTGCCTCGTACGGCGTCGATCAGCGTAGCACTATCCACCTTAAGACGAGATTCACGAAAGGGCCAGCTCGGCCAAGGAATCTTGTTCTCTTTGTCGCAGTCGTTACTTGGGGCCTTTTTTTAGCCCCTTTTTCACGATGAGGCCGCCGGGTAGCAAGACTGTGGCGCGCGGTTTTTTTCCGGACGCGAGCGTCGCGAGCGCGACGCGCGCAGCGCGCGGGATTCGATAAACGCCCGAGCCTTCTTCGCGCGCCGATGCGAGGTCGTCCGCGAGCGCGCACAGATGCGCCACGATGCTCGGGTCGAGCGACTCGAGCATCGGCATCACGTCGAGCCGAACGCGGGCGCGCAGAAAGCGCGGGTCGGCGTTGGATGGGTCGGTCGCGAAGCGCACGCCGTGGCGCTCTAGATGAAGGAGGACGTCGCGCTTGCGCGCACGGATGAGCGGGCGGATGAGCTTTTCGTCGCGCGCCGGCAGAACCGCGAGACCGCCCGCGCCGGCGCCGCGGAGGATTCGCATGAGCACGGTTTCGGCGCGGTCGTCCATGTGATGCGCGGTCGCGACGAACGTTGCGCGTGCGCGCGCGCGTGCGCGCTCGAGCGCGGCGTGACGAGCCTTGCGCGTGCGGGCTTGGAGATCGCCGCCCGCGGGGACGTCGACCTTGGTGCGTGCGAAAGGGACGCCGAGCTCTTCGGCGTGCGCCTCGGCGAGGTCGAGCTCGCTCGCGGCGGCGGCGCGCAGCCCGTGGTCGACGCCGTGCGCGACGATCGACAAATGCAGCGGGGCCTGCAGCGCGGCGAGCACGTCGAGGAGCGCCATCGAGTCGGGCCCGCCGCTCGTCGCGACGAGCACGCGCGCGCCGCGCGGGAGTCGAATCTCGTCGCGCAGGCAACGCTCGGCGAGCTTGAGGAGCGTCGGCGGGTGCGAGCGCGCCGCCGTCATGGCCCCATCTCGAATTCTTTGCAGAATACAACCACGCCGCCGTGCGCCAGCGGCAGGCGGTGCTCGTCGGTCGACCAGCCGTCGCCGCAGCGTTCGCTCTGAAAGTGCCGGCAGTCGTCGCAGGTGAAACGAAAACGGAATCGCTGTGCTTCGTCGGCGAGGCGCGCGTCGACCGGTGTCTTCATGCGCGTTCGAAGAGGACGACGGTTTCGGCGTGGCTCGTGCTCGGGAACATCTCGAGCACGTCGATGGACCGAACGGCGAACGTGGGCGCGAGGATCGCCGCGTCGCGCGCGAGGGTCGCGCGGTCGCACGAGACGTAGACGACGCGTCGCACGCCGCGCGCCTTCGCGATGCGCTCGCAGGCTTCGCGTGCGCCGGTGCGCGGCGGGTCGAGGACGACGACCGGCGTGGCGCTCGGGATCTCGAAGGTCGACGCGTCGGCGCAGGTGATTTTTCCCGAGAGGCCGCGCGCGGCGAGGTTGCGACGCGCGGCCTCGCACGCGGGCTCGCTCGACTCGACCGCGCGCAGCTCGCCGCTCCGAGCGAGCAGCACGGTGAAGTTTCCGGCGCCCGCGTAGAGCTCGAGGATTTTCTTTTCGCGGCCCGCGAGCTCAGCGACGCGCGCCGCGAGCGCGCGGTTCACCTCGTCGTTGGCTTGCGAGAAACCGCCCGACGCGAGCTCGAGCGGCGCGCCGTCAGCGCCGTCGATCCACGGCGTAGGATCGCCGATGACCGCAGGCCGCTTCGCGCCCGCGCTGGTGATCGCGAACCCGGCCCAGCGTCGCGCGGCGACCTCGGCGTCGAGACGCGCGAACATTTCCGCCGGCAGGTCCCCGCTGAAATGCGCGTCGGCCACGGGTAGCGCGTCGCGGCCGAGCGCGAGGCTCACTTCGCCGTCGCACCGCGCGTCGCGGAAAAACGATGACGCCGAAGCGCGCGCCGCCTCGACGCGCGGGTCGAGCACGATGCAAGAATCGACGACGACGACGTCGTGCGAGCGCGCGCCGAAGAAACCGACGAGGCACTCGGCCGTTCGGCGGCCTCGCCGCGCTGGCCGCACGTGGACGCGTGCACGCGTGCGATACGCGAGCGCGGCCGGTGCTTCGTGAAAGGTCACCGGAGCGCCCTTCGCGATCGACGCCGCGAGCGCGACGTGCGCATCGCGCTGCGCTTGCCGCGAGAGGTGCATCCAATCGCAGCCGCCGCACGCGTCGATCCATTTGCACGGCGGCGCGACGCGCGACGCGCTCGGTTCCACGACCTCGACGATTTCGCCGCGCGCCGGTCGTGAGCTCGCGTCGAGCCGCACGCGCACGACCTCGTCCGGAGCGCCGCCGCGCACCAGCACCGCGCGCCGCGTAACAGCATCTCGTCCGTCTTCTTCGAAGTGACCGACGGCCTCGCCGCTCGGCGCCATCGACGTCGTGCGCACGATCAAGGTTTGCATGCGAACACCGCGTAGCCGCCGATGCCTGCGCCGTCGTCGAGCGCCGTCTTGTGCGCGACCCACGCGACCGCGACGCGCGTGCCCGTCGCCGCGATCGCGATCGGCCCGTCGTGCGCGCTCTTCGGGATGCGCACGTCGGCGGCGAGATCGACGCGTCGCAAAATCTGAGGCGTCGTCGAGAGCGCGCCGTCGATGACCGCGATCGCGAGCGAGTCTTGCTGTTCGAGCGCGCAGAAGACGCGGTTTTGCGCCGCCGCCGCGTCGAGCGCGAGGAGCGCCGTCGTCTTGATCGCGGTGAAGCCGCCCGAGACCGCGGGCACCGTCGCGCCGCCCAAATCGTAGCCGAGGATCGAGACGGTCTCGCCTTGCGTCTGGCCGTCGGTGAGCAAGAACGCGCGGCCCTCGAGCGCCGTCAACGCGGTGACGCTCGCGGGGATCTGCGCGACCGGCGCGCCGAGCACGGTCGGGTCGGCGCCCGGCGACGCGAGATAAATCCGCGCGACCGTCCCCGACCCGCCCGCGTCGCCGACCGGCGGCCCGTCGGCTTCGATCGCGAGAACTTTGGAAGCCCGCACGACGCGCGCTGCGAGGTCTTGCGGCGTGCCGAAGACGGTCGTCGTCTGCGGAAAGACCGTCGTCCCGTTGGTGCTGAGGAGGGTCGCGTCGCCGCTCACGTTCGCGGCGAGCAAGAAGCGTCCCGCGGTCGCCGCGACGTCGACCGCGTGCGTCGAGAGCGTGATGGTCGGCGCGCTCGCGTTGAGGAACACGTTTCGTTTGAGCACCGCGCCGGTCGGATCGAGCGGAAAGAGCTCGAAGCCGCTCGGCCCCGGACCGCCGTCGTCGCCGCACGCCGGATGCGAGAGCACGGCGAGCCCGCCGCTCGCGGACATCACGAGGCCCGCGGCGTCGATCTTGGTTTCGTTCGCGCAGTGGCCGTCGAGGATTTCTTGGGTCGGGCCGAGCGCGCCGCCTCCGTCGTCGATCGGCTGAACGGTGAGCTGGGTCGTGCCGTCGATCGAAATGTACTCTTCGTAGACGATCAAGAATCCGCCCGCCGCGAGCGGAACGATCGCCGGCGCCGTCACGAGCGGACCGCCGTCGAGCGGATCCGGCAGCGGTCCGGCGCCCACGAGCGTCATCGAGCACCCCGCGCCCGCGTTCGGATCATTTCCGCTCGAGTCGGGAACGCACCGCGCGTTGCTGCAAATGAGCCCGCTCGCGCACGCGGTCGCGTCGGGCGACGGCGCGTCGTTCAACGTCACCGAAACGTTCCGCGTCTTCGCGACGTCGACGTTCGAGCAGCCCTCGGCGATGACGCCGCAGTCCGCGCGCCGCACGACCGCCGCGAAACCGTACTTCGCGGTGGGCACCTCACCGAGCGCGATCGCGCTGTCGGTCGCCGAGTATGCCACGCGCGCGGCGAGCCCCGAAGGCGGCAATCCGCCGGCGAGCTCCGCATCGCTCGGGCACCCGTTCGGAAACGCGCCGATTTCGATCCAGGCGGCGTCGGGTTGCGCATCCGACGGCAGGTCCAAGACGAGCGACACGTTCGGCGGATTGCATCCGGCCGCGAGCGACGAGACCGCGCCGAACAACGCGACCGCCGACGCGGCCAAGACGCGGTTCATTACTGCCCGAGCATGACGAGACCCGGGTTCGCGAGCTGACCCGACATGATGATGACCGAGAGCGTCTTGCTCGCGCGCGGCGCCTTCGTCGTGAGCGTGATGCGATGCGTGCCGACCGGAAGCGGCTTGTTGCTGATCGGGCACGTGCCCATCGGGGTGCCGTTGTCGCTCCACGCGTCGCAACGCGGCACGGTGATGATCGTGAGATAACCTTTGTCGGTCGCGGCGACCTCCGTCGGACGGAGAGGCGTCGGACGAACGGCGGTCGCGGTGGCGGTCGCGGTTTCGGTGGCCGTGGCCGTGGCCGTGGCCGTCGCAGAAGGTGGCGGCGCTGCGCTCGCCGTCGCGCTGACGGCCGGAGGCGTCGTCGCAGTGGGCGCGGCGGTGGCGGTCGGCGTGAGCGCCGCGTTGAATGCGGTGCGCGCCGCGCCGAAGGGACCCGTTCCGGCGCCGGCCGCGACCGCGGTCGTTCCCGACGTCGCGGGTGTCTGCACCGCGGAGTGCGGCGGCACGACGAGCAAGTAGATGACGAGCAGCACCATGAGCGCCGCGACGCCCGACGCGACGCCGACGACCCACATCGGAACGCCGTGCCGCTGAACGACCATCGTCGGCTGCTGCACGTACGGCGGCGCGTTCATGTACGCCGGCGCAGGCGCGAGCCGCGGATCGCCCGGGCTGTAGGTGGGCGCGTACGCGGCGGGATTGAACTGCGGCGCGGTCTGCGCGCGCTGCGGATCGACGACGACCGGCGGTCCTTGCGGCTGATCCGGCATGCGCGCCGGAACGGGTCGTGGCGGCACCGCCACCGCAGCATTCATCGGGGGTAGCGGCTGCGCGCGCGTCGCGTCGCCGTCGCCGTCGCCATCGTCGATCGGAGCAGGCGCGCCCGCCGCCGGCCGCACCGCGGGTGCACGCGCCGCGAGCGTCTGCGGTTTGTCGGACCCCGGCTTCTCCGCGACGATCGTCGCGTCCTGATCTTCGTCGTACTCCTCGTCGGTCGGAGTCGGCGCCATGATGGTCGGACCGTCGTCCTCCATCGAGTCGAGATTCGACATCTGATTCGGCTGCGGAGCGGGAAGCGGCGCGGGCCTCGAGATCGGCGGCGGCGGCGCTCCCGGGCGCGGCGGCATTCCGGCGGCGGGTCGCGGCGCTCCCGGTGCGGCGGGTGCGGCGCTCCGCGTCTGAAGCGGAAGCGTCGCTTTCATGTCGAGCTTCTGAGGCGCAGCAGCGGCCGGCGGTCTCGCGGTCGTGCGCTGCGCGTTCGGGTTCGCGCCCGCGGGGCCCGATCCCGAGTCGTACGACTGCACCGAGCCCTCGAAATCCGGAATCGCCGGGCGCACCTCGCTCTCGCCGGTTTGCGTCACTTCCGCGGCCCAGCGCAAATGCGCTTCGCGCTTCTCGATGCGATCGCCGAAGATCGATTTGATGTACGCCGACACTTCGTCGCTCGCGATGAAGAGCCCGCGCTTCATCAGCATCGACTGGAGCGCGCGCGAAAACTCGCGCGCGGTGCGATAGCGCTCGTTCTTGTTCTTCGCGAGCGCCTTCAAGACGACGCGCTCGAGCTCGAGCGGATAGCCGCGCACGATGCCGCTCGGCTTCGGCACGTTGCAGTCCTGAACTTTCGCGAGCGTGTCGAGATCGCTGTCCATGCGGAACAAGCGCTGGCCCGTCGTGAGCTCCCACAAGACGACGCCGAGCGCGAAAATGTCCGTGCGCCGATCGAGCTGCTCGCCCGCGACTTGCTCGGGCGACATGTACGCGAGCTTGCCCTTGAGCGTGCCCGCGCGCGTCGAGGCCATGCGCGAGCTGAACTTCGCGATGCCGAAGTCGACGACCTTGGTCGCGCCGTCGTACGTGACGAACAAGTTGTGCGGCGTCACGTCGCGATGGACGAGGTTCAGCTTCTCGCCGTTCTTGCCCATCAGCTCGTGCGCGGCGTGCAGGCCCTCGGCCGCGTCGGCGATGATGCGGCACGCGATCTCCGGCGGCATCGGCGTGCCGAGCTCCTCGGTGCGCCGCATGATCTCGCGCAGCGGCTCGCCGTGGAGGTACTCCATCGCGATCCAAAAGGAGTCGGCTTCTTTTCCGAGCTCGAAGACCGTCGCGACGTTCGGGTGCGAGATGCGCGCGGCGACGCGCGCCTCGTCGAGGAACATCGTGATGAAGCTGTCGTCCTCGACGAGGTGCGGGTGAATGCGCTTGATCGCGATCCACTTCTGGAAACCGCCTGGGCCGTCCATGCGCGCGAGGTGCACGCTCGCCATGCCGCCGATTCCGATTTCGTCGACGACGCGATAACGCCCGAGGAAGAAGCTCCCGCTCGGCTGCGACGGACCGGCGGGCACGTTGGCGGACGACGGCGGCGAGGCCGGCGGCGGCGTGGGGCGAACGTTGGGGCGTGCGGGTTCTTGGGCCACGAGTTTCTCAGTGCGTTTGCAACGTCGCAGGGCCGACCGAAACGGAGTCGGGCGGCTTCAACAAAAAATACCCAGCGGCCGCTCCGCCTGCTGCGAGCGCAGCGCCGCCGAGGATGTACGGCCAAGGCGACGACCAAAATCCGCCGTGGCTCGGTCGCAGGAGGTCTTTCGTCGGATGCGTCTCGGCGATCGGCGTCGGCCGAATCGTCACGTGCTGCAGCGCGACGGCGAGCTGGTTGTCGTGCTCGTCGAGCGCAGCGACCTCGACGCGCAAGCTCGCGCCAGGCAGCGTCATCGACGCGGGCACCCGGAAGTGCACGACCGAAGCCGCCGCATCTTCGTAGTCGTAGGTCTTGTGCGTCGTCGCGTCCTCGACCCGCAGCGACAGACGCGCGATGAGCGGCGCCTGCCCGTCGTCAAGCAGCACGTTGACGGCGAACGGCTCTCCGCCGGGCGCTTCCGACGGCGCGCTCAGTGACATGTGAAGCGGCGGCACGCGATTCCCGTGACGGCGCGCGCTATCCGCGAGCTGCACGGCTTTCTTTCCCGCCTCGGGCGGCACGCTGAAGTTGTCGTCGATGAGCAGCGCCATCCGAAACGCAGACAGCGCCGAGCTCTTCTTGCCGAGCACCGCGCGCGCCGCGCCGATGTGAATCCAGCATTCGAGTGTCGAGGCGCGGTCGAGCCCGCCGCGCGCGAGCGCTTGCTCGTACTCTTGCTCCGCTCGATCGATCGCGCCGTCGTCCCACGAGCGCCGAGCCTGCTCGAGGGCGGACGTCCCAGGCGCCGCGACGGCGGTCGCTGCCATCGAGCAGATCAACCCCGCGACGCAGAGAGACCGAGATGCGTGCACCGCCCCCAAGCGTATCGGCGATGCTCCAGCGGCGCAAGACAGCGGAACGAGCAGACTACGGAAACGGCTGCGCTGGTTTTCCGCGCTCGAAGTAGAACCGGAACGACCCGGTCAGGTGCCCGCGGCAGGCCGGTGGCGGCCCGAGCCCGCCCGAGCACTCGTCGCGCGGATCGGCGAGAAGCACGTCGAACGTAGCTTGGATGAGGCGCTGATCGGCGTTGAGGCTGCCGGGGTCGCCGCCGTCGGCCAGCGTCGCGTCGAAGATGTGTTGAAACGTGATCGTGCTCGTCCCCGTCGGCACCGGCGTCGTCGACCCGCATTGCCCCGCGAGCGCGGCGGTGTCCGCGCTGCAGAGCGGCCCGCCGTCCTCGCCGCCGCCGTTCGTGGTCACGGTGTCGAGCGCGTAGAGCCCCGGCGTCTCCGGCCGACAAGTCTGCTGAAGATAGAGCGCGAACTGCACGCTCGACGGATTGGGATTCGGCGTGATCGGCACGCCCGGCGGAACGACCGACGGCGGAAGCGACACCGAAAGAGCCTGCGGCCCATTCGCCTCGATCGCTTCCCGCAGCTCGGTCACGTGCATCACGAGGATCGAAACGCCGTCGCTGAAGTTCGTGTAGTCGCTCCCGCGCTGGATTCGGAGCAAGAGCGAGTCGTCGGTCGCGTTCGGCTCCGCCGCGAAAAAATCTGGTTGGAGGTCGAACTTTCCCGACCAACAATTGGTCACGTAGAGATCGCCGCTGACCGATCCGACGCCGGTGCCGACGGTGCAGCTTTCGCCGGCGAGCAGCATGATGCCCGCGATCGCCGCGCCGAGCGCGAAGACGCGCTTCACGTCGCCTCCGTCGTTCGGACGTTCGCGATGACGCCACCACCGAGCACGCGCTCCCCGTCGTAGAGCACCGCGACTTGCCCCGGCGAAACTGCGCCGGGCGGGCCGAGAAACTCGAGCACGTCGCTCTTCGCGAGCGCCCGAACGCCCGAGTGCCGATAGCGAACGCGCGCCAGCGCTTCACGCGGAAGGGTCACGTCCGGCGCGAGCACGACGTCGCGCAGCGTCGCCGACGTCGCACGAAGACCCGACTGCCCGCCGACGTGCACGGTCGCTTCGCCCGCGTCGATGCGCGTCACGAACGCGGGCGCACCGAGCGCGACCCCGAGCCCCTTGCGCTGCCCGACGGTGAACTTGTGAATGCCCTCGTGCTTGCCGACGACGCGCCCGTCCTGGTCCACGATCGGCCCCGGCCGAAGCCGATCCTTCGCGCGCTCCTCGACGAACTTCGCGTACGCCCCAGCGCCTTCGCCGACGAAACACAGCTCTTGGCTCTCGCCTTTCGTCGCGCCGGGGAGCTTTCGCGCGATCGCTTCGGCGCGCACTTCTTCTTTCGTGCTCTCGCCGAGCGGAAAGGTCATGCGCCGGAGCATCGCGGGCGGCGTCGCGTAGAGAAAATAACTCTGGTCCTTGTTCGCGTCGCGGCCAGCGTAGAGGCGGCCTTCTTCGTCGACGCGCGCGTAGTGTCCGGTCGCGACTTTTTCGGCGCCGAGCTTGTCGGCGATCGCCATGAGCTCGCCGAGCTTCACCGTGCGATTGCACGCGGTGCACGGGCTCGGCGTCTCCCCGGCGACGTAGGCCTCGACGAACGGCGCGACCACGTTTTTCGCGAAGAGCTCGCGCCGATCGAACGTGAAATGCGGAAAGCCGAGCGCGTCGGCCACGCGCCGCGCGTCGTACTGGTCCTCGGGCGCGCAACATCGCGCGTGCGAGCCGGGTCCGGCCTCCGGATAGTCCCACAAATGAAGCGTGCAACCGACGACGTCGAAGCCCGCGTCGAAAAGGCGCGCCGCCGCGACGGAGGAGTCGACTCCTCCGCTCATCGCGACGAGAACGCGCGCCTTTTTCATCCCCAAAATCTACCACGCAACTCCGCACCGCGTCGGGACGATGGGCCGGGAAGGAGAAAACCATGTCCATCCGCAACGTCGGCGAGGCCGCGCCCCAAATCGCCCCGCAGCCCGCGCCGAAGGCCGTTCACGCGGTGCCCGTCGAAAAAGCCGCACCGGGCGAGCGCTCGCCTTTCCAAAAATTGCTCGAAGGTCTCGGCAACGAAATCAATCACGGCGAACGCACGGTGCGAGGCGCCCTTCACGCCGGCGGCGACATGCAACCGTCGGATCTCCTCGCGCTTCAAGCCGGCGTCTATCGCTACAGCGAAGCGGTCGACCTCGCGTCGAAGCTCGTCGACAAAGCGTCGAGCGGCGTGAAAACGGTGATCAACGGCGGAGGGCAGTGAGCTATCGCTGCACGCGCTGGCGCTTCAGCTCGCGCGTGAGGCCCTCGATCGCGCGCGCGTGCAGGCGGCTTGCCCAGCTTTTGCTGAGGCCGAGCTCCTTCGCCGCTTCGTCGAACGTCAGCCCGTCGAAATAATGGCGCGTGACGAGGTGGCGCTCGGACTCGGGGAGCGCCGCGAGCGCTTCGCGAACGTGCGTGAGGATTTGGTGCTCGCCGAGCTGCTCTTCGGCGGTCAGCGTCGTGTCGCGCAGGTCTTCGCCGTCGGCGGTCGTGGCCTCGGCGATGAGGCCCACCGCCATCGCAGTCGCGAGGCCGGCGAGGTAGCCGCTCAAGCGGTCGTCGGCTTGGGCTTCGGTCGTCGTCGGTTTTTGCGCGTCTTCTTCGGCGGCGGCTTCGCTCATGCGGTCGCCGGCTTCGATCGCGCGCATGCGCGTGTAGACGCGGCGCGGGACGCCGCCTTGCGCGCGCATCGCGTCGATCATCGCGCCGCGGACGCGCAGGTTCGCCCAGCGACGGAACGGCACGCCGAGCGACGGGTCGAAGCTGCGCGCGGCTTGGAGCAGCCCTTCGTGGCCGGCCGAGCGGAGGTCGTCGATTTCGCCGCCGCCCAATTGACGTTTCACTTGGTGAGCCAAGAGGTCGACGATCGGCATCCCCTCGTGGACGCGTGCGACCGTCTCCGGAGCGTCGGCGGCGGCGAGCGGCATCTCTCATCGATCTACGTCAAAAATGATCTAGATTGCCAGCGCAATGGACGGGGACGAGGACAGCGCCGAGGTCGTGAAACTGCCGGCCGGGCGTGCGCGCTCGGCTTGGCAGGCTTGGCTTCGTGCGCTCGCGGACGACGCGGAGGCGGCGCTCGCGGCGGCGCTCACGTACGAAGCGCTGGGACCTGCCGATCGGGACGCGTGGCTCGACGCGCTCGACGAGGACGCGCCGCAGATTCTCGTGCCGCGCGAGTCGCTGTTCGCGCCGCTCTTGCTCGTCGAAGAAGACGACATGCGCCGCGCGCGCATCGCGGCGAGCTGCGAGGGCGCGACGCTTCGAGGCACGCCACGCGCGTGGGTCGGACGCCGCGAGGACGGCGTGAACGTCGTGGTCGTCGTCGCGCCGCTCTGGCTGCGATTCGTCGAGACGCTTCGCTGCGGGTGGGACGACGAGCATGGGTTCGTGTTCGCGGAGCATGATCCGCTGCGCAGCGATGACGACGTGGAGCACGGCGAGCATCGCGGCGCGGAGCTCGAGCGCGCCGAGCTCGCCGACGTGGTCGAGGCGCTCGCGCATGCGATCCTCGCGTGCCGGCGGACGGCGCGCGAGCTTCCGGCGGCGCTCAAGGCGTTCGCGCATTTGTTCACCGTCGAGCAGCAAGCGCTCCATCTCATTCCGGCTGCGACGTGAGCGATCTCGAAGGACGCTGCGGGACCTGCGCGCGTTTCGTTCGGGTCATCGAGCGCATCGACGAGAACGGAGAAGTCACGCGCAGCGGCGAGTGCTTGCTCGGCGTGTGGTCGCCGCCGCTTTACGAAACGAATACGTGTGCAGAATACACCAAACGCGGGACGCTCGCCGAACAGCTGCGCGCCAAGCCGCGAAGACCCGAGCCGATTCGAAACGAGACGTTCGTACTGCCAGGAGATTTACTCGACATGGATGCCGACGAATTCAAGCGCGTGCTGCGGACGGTGATCAGGCAAGAGCTCGCGACCAGCACCGTCGATCTCGGCGGGCGGTGGCAGGGCGGCGAGGTGATTTTGAAGCCGGGGAAAGACGGGACGCAGGAGAAGCGAATCCCGCTCGAGGCGTTCTTTCACAAGATCGTGATGGTGCGCGACAAGCTGCGTGTGCTCGAGCAGAAGATCAACGGCAACCCGAAGCTCGACGACGAAGAGAAAGTGCAGATGCAGCAGTACGTGACGCAGTGCTACGGGTCGCTCACGACGTTCAACGTGCTCTTCGCCGACAAGGACGATGGCTTCGTGGGTCAGAAGGAGTAGCGCGGCGCTCTTGATCGTCGCGGCGTGCGGAGGGAGCGCGGCGACGCCGCCGGGCATGTCGACGGCCGACGTCTCGGGCGCGCCGGATTTTCATTTCGATTCGCTCGACGCGCGCGAGGTGAGCTCGGATGCGTTTCGCGGGAGGCCCGCGGTGCTCGTGTTCGTCGACACGTCGAGCTTGTACGCGCAGTCGCTCGTCAGCGAGCTCGTCGCGCTCGCGCCGACGCTGCCGAACGTGAGCTTCGCGCTCGTCGCGCTGGAGGACCCGACGCAGCGCGAGCTCGTCGAGCTCTATCGTGATTCGATGAAGGTGAAGTTTCCGACCGCGCTCGCCGACCCGGGGACGCGCGCGGGCGGCGGGCCGCTCGGCGACGTGCACGTCGTGCCCACCGTGATCGTCCTCGCGCGAGACGGCCGCATCGCGTGGCGATACACCGGCCCGCTCCGCGGCGCCGACGTGCGCGCGCACGTCAAAAACTTGTAGACTGCAACTATTTCTGAATCGTGACGCGGTTCATCTTCACCGGCGTCTTCGGGCGATCGCCCGCGTCGGTGGGCGTCTTTTCGATTTTCTTCACGACGTCCATGCCCTCGATCACTTTGCCGAACACCGGGTGCTTGGAGGCGCCGGGCGTGAACCAATCGAGGTAGTGGTTGTGCACGGTGTTGATGAAGAACTGGCACGAGCCCGAGTTCGGCTCGCCCGTGTTCGCCATCGAGAGCGTGCCGGGCTCGTTCGAGAGCTTCGCGGTGTGCTCGTCTTGGATCGTGCCGTCGGGGCCGTCGCCGGTGCCGGCGAGCGGGCTCTTCGGGTCCTTCGAGTTCGGGCAGCCGAACTGGAGCATGAAGCCGTTGATCACGCGGTGGAAGTGGAGGCCGTCGTAGAAGCCGCGCTCCGCGAGCTTGATGAAGTTGTTTGCCGTGAGGGGCATCTGGTCGGTGAAGAGCTCGACTTTGATGTTGCCGAGCGAGGTCTCTAGGAGCGCGGTCGGGTTGGGCATGCGCGCCAAGCTAGCATCGCGCCGAGCGCGAGCACGGCGAAAATGGGATCGCCCGAGCCGCCCGACGTGTTGCATCCGCCCGGCAGAAAACCGGGGTCGGCTTGGTCGATCGCGTCGTCGACGAACGACGTGTACTGGTCGACGCGCGTGTCCTCGCCGATGCCGATGCAGTTGCTCGGCGGGCCGAAGGAGTGGACGCCGGCGACGACGGGCGTCCCGTTCTTCGTGACGAAGCTGGGTCCTCCCGAGTCGCCGAAGCAGATGACGTCGTCGAGACCGAGGTGGCCGTCGTCGACCGAGAAAATTTTCGAGTCGAGCGAGCGGCGCTGTCCGGAGGTCGTTTCGTCGGCGCCGTTCGTTTCGCCGTAGCCGACGACGTGCACCGGGGTGCCGATGTCGCCGCTGCCGAGGCCGTCGTGGCTGATCGCGATGGGCGTCTGCGCGAGCGGCGCGGCGGCGACGACGACGCCGATGTCGTGCGTCGTGCCCTCGGCGGTGAAGGCGGGATCCGGCGTGAAGCTCGCGACGTCGACGTAGTTGGACGGATCGGAGAGCTCGGTTGGATCATCCGAGTCGGTCCCGATGAAAATTTGGACGCTCTGGATCGGGCCGACGACGTCGGGCGAGAGGCAATGCGCGGCGGTCAGAAGAACGTGCGGCGAGACGACGGTGGCCGAGCACTCGCTGTCGTTCGCCGGGCCGTTGGCCGACTCGATGAAGAGCGCGACGACGGAGGTGTCAGTCGTGTCGAGCGCGCCACCGAGGATGGGCTCGGTCGCGGTTCCAATGGGCGCGGCGCACGCGAGGAGAAATGCAGCGAGCGCGAGCTTCATTTTTTGAGGCTCGCGACGAGCGCGGGTTTTTGGACTTTGCCCATCGCGTTGCGCGGCAGCTCCGGGAGGACGACGACGTCCTTCGGACACTTGTAGGATGCAAGCTTTTCTTTCGCGAAGGCGCGTAAATCAGCCGGATCGAGCGGGCCTCGCGCGACGACGCAGGCGACGACGCGGTCGCCCCAGGTTTCGTCCGGGACGCCGACGACGGCGACGTCGGAGACCGCCGGGTGGTCGCGCAGCGCTTCTTCGATCTCGAGCGCGGAGAGCTTGTAGCCGCCGCTCTTCAAGATGTCGACGCTCGTGCGGCCGAGGATGCGGAAGTAGCCGCGCTCGTCCTTCGCGACGGTGTCGCCGGTTTGGAACCATCCGTCGACGAACGCGCGCGCGGTCGCTTCGTCGCGGTGGAAGTATTCGGTGAAGAGGCTCGGACCGCGGACGAAGAGCTCGCCGGTCGCATCGTCGATTTTCGTTTCGACGGTGCGAAGCGGGAGGCCGACAGTGCCGGCGCGGCGTTCGCCCTCGAGCGGGTTCGAGAGGCCGACGCCGATTTCGGTCATGCCGAATCGCTCGAGCGGGATGGTGCCGGTGAGCTCGCGCCAGCGCGCGGCGAGCGTGACCGGAAGGGCCGAGCTGCCGCTCGTGGCGAGCCGCAGTTTGGTTGCATTCTGCATGCATTCCGAAGGGGAATCGAAGAGCTTTTTGTAAATCGTGGGCACGGCCATGAAGACCGTGCTGCGCGCCATTTCGCTCCAGATGCGCGCGGCATCGAAGGCGGCGAGCATGCGGATCGTCGCGCCGGCGCCGACGGACGAGAGGAGCGCGATGCACAGGCCGTGCATGTGATGGAGCGGGAGCATGTGAAGGAGGACGTCGCTCGCGGAGAGACCCCACGCCTGTCCGAGGAGCTCCTGCTGAATCGAGAGCGAGCGGTGCGAGATGACGGCGCCTTTGGGCTTACCGGTCGTGCCGCTCGTGTAGAGCATCAGCGCGGGGGCCTCCCGATCGATCGCGACGTCGGTGCGCGTGGCGCTCGGGATGGACGCGAGATCGACGACCGGACGATTCGCGGCGGCGGCGCGCTCGCGTTGATCGGGCGTGACGAGGACGAGGTCGACGTCGGCGTCGTCGCAAAAATATTTCGTTTCGGCGCCCGGGTGAAGCGGCGAGAGGACGAGGCCGCACGCGCCGCTCGAAAAAATTCCGAAGAGGGCCGAGACGAAGTCGGCCCCGGGCGGCGCGAGGAGGGCGACGCGTTTGCCGCGGCGGTCGCCGAGGAACGCGGCCACGCTCGCGGCGCGTGCGCGGAGATCGTCGTAGCCGTGCTCGCCGCGTTCGTCGATCACCGCGCGGCCGCGCGCGCGCTCGAAACGGTCGAGGAGCTCGCTCACGCGCTGGGGTTTAGCACATGCACAAAAGGCGACGGGCCCGCGAGGTCGTCGCGAGCCCGTCAGATGTTCCGACCACCGTGAGGCCGTGTGTGGAGAGAATGAACCCCTAGCGATTGCTAGGTGGGATGCGCTGGCCGCGCTTTAGGCTTCCGAGTTATCCGCCGCTTTCGCGGAGGCCCGGCGTGCACACTGGACGGTCATTGCAACCCTTGGTTCATCGACGTCAGGGATCCATACGCTCCAATCATCACGTACCAGGCAGAGGGAACGAGTTCATCGTAAGGGGGTCGGCGGACCTGTCAACGCGTCAAAAATTGGGCCAGCGGAAGAGTTCCATGCCTAGCTCTGGGGATGCAGGAAGTACTTGCAGTCTACACGCAAAGGGCGCTCGCGGTGATCGTGCGAGCATATGGGACGCGGCGCGGCGGGCTCGCCGAGCACATCGAAGAGGCGATCGAATCGGCGCTTCGGGTGGCCGGGGCAGGGCCGGCGGGGATTTCGTTCGACCGCGACGAGGACACGCGGCTGTCGGACCAGCTCTTCCGCGCGCGCCGGGCGGGCCATGACGGGATCGCGATTCGACTGACGGCGCTGCGCGCGCTCTGCGCGCCGGTCGGCGGGCTCGACGCGGCGGACGCGCAGACGGTTGCATTCTACATGCGTGCGGCGGCCGAGCGGCCAATCGCCTTCGAGATGGATGACGCCGACAAGACGCTGCCCGCGTTCGTCGTGGCGAGACCGCTCGATGAAGTGCTGCGCGGGGAACCGGAAATGGAGCCAGAGCCGGAAGCGGAGGCAGTCGCGGAGACGGCGACGGAAGCGGAAGCGGAGCCGGAGCCGGAATTCGATCCGCGGTGGCGCGAGCATGTCTCGGCGCTCGAGGCGGCGCGCGGGCCGCAGACGCTCGCGTCGTTCGAGCGGCTCTTCGTGCACAGTTACTTGCCGCTCGCGAGCGCGGTCGACGCGGGGCTCGGCGAGCGCGCGGCGGACCTCGCGCGCGAAGAATTTCGTCGGACGTTCGCGCGCGCCTACGCCGATGCGCTCCCGACGTTCGTGCTCACGGGCAAACGTCCGCGCATGGTGCTCGACGCATACGACATCGCGTCGAAGATGGCGCGAGCGCACGGCGCGCGAAACGCTCAGGTCTTGCTCGTCGACGGCATGCGGTACGACGTCGCGGCGCGTGTCGTCACGCGCGTCGCGGCGCTCTCCGAAGGGCGCGCGGCGCTCGTCGATCGCGTCACGCTCTTTTCGGCGCTCCCGTCGTCGACGCCGCGTCAGCTCGAATCGCTCGCGCGGGGCGTCGAAGCGCTGCGGTCGGCGCACGACGAACGCGATCCCGAGCCGATGCGCGATCGCACCGCCGACACCGTTCGCCGAATGCGCATCGGTTCGCGCGACCTGTTCAAGCTCGATTCGATCGAGACGTCGCTCGCGGCGGCGGGTGACGCCGCGCATGCCGCGCTCGAGGATGTCTCCGAAGACGCCGCGCGCGCAATCGCGAAGCACCTCCGGGCGCAGGGCGATCGCACGCTCCTCTTCGTGTTCGGCGATCACGGCTTCCGCTTCGAGCGCGGCGCGGCCAAGCACGGCGGCGCGAGCCCGGAAGAAGTCATCGTCTCCGGGCACGCGTTCCTCGTCGGCGACCTGCACTGAGCCGTCGCCGTCTTCGTCGATCGCAAGAAGCGAACCACCGCAAGAAATCCCTGCGGCCGATCACCTAGCGAGGACCACGACCGAATAACCGACGGCCGCGGTCGCTTCCGGGTTTTCGTACGAGTGACGTTGGTCGCCGCGGAACGCGACGACGTCGCCTTCGCCGAGCGTCACGCGCTCGCCCGACGCGACGAGCACGAGCGCGCCGCGTTCGCACGTCAGGTACTCGCGCGTGCCCGGCGTGTGCGGGACGCCGATCATTTTCGCGCGCGGCGGGAGCGCGAATCGATCGATTTCCATGCCGGGAATCGGATCCGGCAGGAGCTTTCGGACTTCGACGTTGCCGCGCATGCGGACGGCGAGCTTGGCTTTCGGGATGAGCTCGAGCACGCCGCGCGGCGCCGCGACGAGCTCCTCGAGCGAGACTTGGAAGGCGTCGGCCACCGCGCTCAAGATGGCGAGCGTCGGGTTGCCGTCGCCCGATTCGACGTGCGCGAGCGTCGCGCGCGGGATTCCGGCGAGCTTTGCGATTTGGCTCTGCGTGAGGCCGCGCGATTCGCGCAGCACGCGCACGTTTTGGCCGAGGCGGGAGGAGAGCGCGCTCATGGGTTGGAATGATGACAACATATTGGCAGAAATGACAACGGATGAGCGCGGCGGGCGCATGCTCGATTCATGGAACTTCGGGGTAAAGCAGCGCTGGTGACGGGTGGCAGCCGCGGGCTCGGCGCGGCGGTCGGTGAAGCTCTCGCAAAACGCGGGGCGCGCGTCGTCTTGGTCGCGCGGCACGAGGAGCTGCTTCGCGAGGTCGCGGCAAAAATCGGGGCGCACGCGCTCGCGTTCGACGTGGGCGACAAAGACGCGGCGCATCGGATCACCGGCGCGGCGGCGGCGCTCGTCGGGCCGATCGACGTGGTCGTGCACGCGGCGAGCACGCTCGGGCCGTTGCCGATGCCGTTCTTGCTCGACACGGCGTGCGAAGATTTGCAGAGCGTGCTCGAGACGAATCTGGTCGGACCGTTTCGGATCGACAAGATCGTCGGCGGGTCGATGGCGCTGCGGAAGACCGGCGTCATCGTGCACGTGAGCTCGGACGCGGCGACCGTCGCGTATCCGCGTTGGGGCGCCTACAGCGTGTCGAAGGCCGCGTTCGATCATCTCGCGCGCGTGCTCGGCGCCGAGCTCGGCGAGCACGGTGTGCGCGTTTTTTCGGTCGATCCCGGCGAGATGGACACCAAGATGCACGCCGACGCGATGCCCGACGCCGACCGCGCGACACTCGAGCAGCCGGAGAACGTCGCCGCGCGGCTCGTCTCGATGATCGAAAGCGCCGAGCGAATCGAGCCCGGCGCGCGTCTCATCGCGAGCGATTGGAGGGCGCCGTGAACGCCGTGCAATCGTTCCTGCCGGCGACGTTCGCGCGACGCATCGCCGAGACGCGGCTTCTCGTCGTGCGTGTCGCGCGGCGGAGCTTTCGTGAGGCGACGCCGAGGGACCTGCCGACGTTTTTCGGGCCGGGCGACGTTCTCGTCGTCAATGACGCGGCGACGATTCCATCGTCGGTCTTCGGAGCCACCGAGCGCGGGGACGCAGTCGAGCTTCGGCTTCTCTCGCTGCCCGACGAGCGCGGCGAGGTCGATGCGGTCGTGCTCGGTGCTGGAGATTGGCATACGCCGACCGAGCGTCGGCCGCCGCCGCCGCCGCTCGCGCTGGGCGATCGCGTGCTCGGCGCGACGGTCGTTCGCGCGGCGTCCGGGCGACGCGTTCGGTTGCGCTTCGAGGGCGATCGCGACGCGGCGCTCGCGCGTCTGTATCGTGCGGGTAAACCCGTGCAGTATGCACATATATCCGAGCCGCTGCCGCCGTGGGACGTGCAAAACGTCTACGCGGCCGAGCCGTGGGCCGCCGAGATGCCGTCGGCCGGGCGCATTTTGGATTTTGCGGCGCTCGACGCGCTTCGTAAACGTGGCGCGGTCGTCGCGCGTCTCACGCACGGCGCGGGGCTCTCGTCGATCGGCGACGCGGCGCTCGACGCGTCGCTGCCGTGGACCGAGCGTTATCGCATTCCGCCCGAAACGGCCGAGGCCGTCGCCGGCGCGAAGCGGGTGATCGCCATCGGCACGTCGGTCGTGCGCGCCCTCGAGAGCGCGTCGGGCCAGGCGGGCGAGGGGACGACCGACCTGCGAATCGACGCGCGCCACCGCCTCCGCGTCGTCTCGGGCTTGCTCACGGGCATGCACGATCCGACGACCTCGCACGCCGATCTCGTCTCGGCGTTCGTGCCGCGCGATCTCTTGTCCGAAGCATCGGCCTTCGCGTCCGCGCGCGGCTTCCTCGGGCACGAGCTCGGGGACAGCTGCTTGATCCTCGCCGGCTGATGCGGTACCCAACGTGCCATGGCAAAAGCTTCGGATGCCGGCAAAGCGCTCGACGGCGAGCTCATCGAGCATCAAAAGAAGGTCGACAACTCGTGGTCGCCGAAGGCGCTGACCGCGCTCGGGTTCGTCACGATGGCCATCGCGATCACGCTCATCGTCCTCATGGCGACGCACCTGAACACGTGCATGTATTTGGACGGATCGCGGCCGTAGTGTCACGATCGCAGCATGCAGCTAGAGCGTCCTCTCGCTCAGCGCTTGCTCGCGATGATGGATCAAAAAGACCATTGGGCGTGGTCTGCGCTCACGCGGCCGGGTCTCACGCGCGGGCAGTTGCTGACTCATTTTCAGCACGAGTATCTCGTCTACGTGCGTGATTTTCCGGCGCTGCTCGCGCGGGTGCTCGGGCAAACGCCGCCGCTCGGCGACGTGCGCGCCGCGCTCGCCGAGAACGTCTACGAAGAACAAACCGGCGGCATCTCGCGCAGCGGCCCGCACCCCGAGCTCTTCCTCGGCATGATGCAGGGCCTCGGATTTTCGCGCGCGTCGTTCGAGGACGATGCGTGCAATCTGCATCCATCGGCGCGGAGCTATCGCCAGATGCTGCGCGAAGCCGCGGCCGCTCCGCCGTGGCAGGCGGCGTGCGCGCTGCTCACGATTTTCGTCGAAGGGAGCCGAAACGAGCGCGCCGAGCTCGAGGGGCGATACGTGCGCCCGCGCGGCGACGAAGCGGTGATGCGCCACCCGATGGTCGCGCACTACGGCTGCCCGCCCGAGGCGATGAAGCTCACGCGCGCGCACGGCGACGTCGAAGGCGGGCATCGCGCGGACGCGTGGCGCATCGTCCTCGCGCACGTTCCGGACGACGAGGGACCGCTCACGAACGCGGTGCTCCAAACGTGCGAGCGCGCGCTTTGGGCCTGGCACCGGTATCGCGACGGCGTCGCGGAGCAGATGGGGCTGCACCGCGAAGCGGCATGACGCGGACCTGGCTCGCGCTCGCGCTGGTCGCGTGCGCTTCTCCGCCGCCGCCCGCGCCCAAAGCTGCGGCGCGGCCGCTGCCGGTCGTCGTCGAAAGGTCGGATGCGGGCCGCTGCGAGGCGAGCCGCGGCGACGACGTGCTCGCCGATCCGGCGGTCGTCGGAACGTATCCGAAAAGGATCGCGCGCCTGGACCAGGCCGCGCTCGCCGCGCGACGCAAGGAGCTCGGCGATCGCAACCCGGGCGTCGATTTTCGCGTGGACGTTTTCGGCTACGTGATCGCCTTCGGCGTCCCCGCGCCGCGCGGGCCGCTGACGACCCCGGCGGAGATCGCGCAGCTCGAGGAAGACGCGAAGTGCGCGCACGCCGATCTGCGAGGATTCGTGTCCAAAGAAACTGCCGTCGGGAAAATCGCGGGCGCGCCCGCCGTGTACTTCATGCGCGCGCCGACGCTCGAGCGCGTTGCGCCGCTCATCGTGCTCCCGGCGCCGATGGATTCGGCGCTTCTCGCGCCCAAGTGGAAGCTCACCGTCGAGTACGCGCGCGAACGCGTGACCATCGCACCGTGCGAGGTTGCACCGCTGGGAGCGACGGGCACCCGTGCGATCCGCTTCCGCCGCGCGTCGTCGCGGTCACGACACGCACGGTGCTCGGAAAAGTGGACGTGCCAGCGAAATATCTGACCGTCACCGTCAGCCGTTTCACGCGCCAGCTCCCCGCCGGGCTCGAGGTGCGGCTCATGGCGACCGCGGTCCCAGATTTGGCCGCGTTCGAGCGCGACGTGCTCGTGCCGCGCTTCGGCACCGGCGGCCAAACGGAAATCGCGAGCGACCTTCCGGGCCTCGATGCGGTGACCGGCGAGCGCCTCGATCAAGGAAAGTAGAGAACGTTCGCTTCGCCGAGCTGGGCGATCTTCGAATCGACGAGTGCGACGATTTCTTTTCGTCGCGCCTCGCACGCGGCGACCACGCGCGCGGAGAGGAGCGGGCTGCCGGGCTCTTCGTCGCCGAACGCGTCGGCGAGATCGAGCGCCGAGATCGCGCGCAGGCGCGTGACCAGCGCGCGCGAGAAGCGGTCGACGCCTCGCAGCATCGCTTTTTCCGGCGCGAAGAGCGGCGGGATCGGATCGAAAAAAGTCGCGTCGTTGTCGACGAAGAGAAGAATGCCCGACGCGCGATCGATGGCGACGTTCTCGCCGCTCCAGCGATCCCAGTTGCCGGTGAGATAATCGAAGACGATGAGCGTCGAGATTTGTGCGTCGAGCGCGCGTCGGTCGGCGGGCACCTCGTCGCCGGATTTCAGCTCTTTTTCCCAGCGCGCGCGCTCGGCGGGCGCGTCGATGGCGATGAACTCGAGCTTGTCGATCCACGGAACGAGCGAGCCGTAGACGCGGCCCTTGCGATCGATCACTTCGTCATTGACGAGCGAGAGCGCGCGGGCGTCGCTCGCTGCCGCCGCGCGGACCGATTCGCGCGAAAAGACGTGAACCTCGGCCGGGATCACGTTTGGCAAGCCGAGCATCTTCGCGAGACGATACGAAGCGACCTCGCCGCGGTAACGCCGGTGCCCGCGTTTGGACTCCGGCTTGTACGCCGCGCGCAGCCCGCTCCCGAAGTCGGCGCGGAAGACGACCGACGTGTGCCCGACGCTCTTGAGCCTTTGCGGAACGACATGCGCGTACGCGGCGAGCCGAGATTCGTCGACCGGCGGCTTCGCGCTCGTCGCGGCGGTCGCGGGCGCGCTCGGCGAAGGATCGGCGTCGGCGAACGTGAACGCGAGCCCCGCGTCGATCGGCGCGCTCGCGTCTGCGCTCGGCGGCGCTTCGGTGCGGCATGCGCAAAGCATGCAGAATACAAATATCGCGCGCGTCATGACGACGCGCGGACGCGGTCGCGCAAGAACGCGGCGACACGTTCGTCGACGAGCTCGTGCTGCTCGAGCGGCGCGACGTGGCTGCCGTTCTTGACGACGAGCAGATCGGCGCCCGGCATCGCCTTGGCCATCGCTTCGGCCAAAAAAAGCGGCGTGAACGTGTCGCGCTCGCCGGCGACGACGAGCGCGGGCATGTCGATCGTCGCCAGCAAGTCTTCGGCGCTGTGCTCGCCGGCGGCGGTGAGCATCTTCAAAAAGAGCGGCAGATCCATGGTGCGCACGTGCGTCACGTACGGCCGCAGGTCCTCGACGTTGAAATGCTCCGGGTCGAGATCGCCCGCCTTGAGCGCGAGCTTGATCGCCATGTCCGACGGCAAGCGCTCCCACAGCGCGCGCACGAGCGCCTCGTTCTTTTTCACCGCGGCCACGACCTTCGGCAAAATCATTTCGAGGATCGGCACGCCGCGGAACGTTTTGGTGACGCGCCCGTACGAGCCGCAAAGAAGGACGATGCCGCGCACGCGCTCGCGGTGATGGCGCAGCTCTTCGAGCACGACCTGACATCCCATCGAGTGGCCGAAGAGCACGACCGGCGGATCGCCGACCGAGCGGCGAACCGCGGCGAGATCTTCGGCGTGCGCGGCGACGTCGACGCGATTCGGATCGACGGGCGAGCCGCTCCGGCCGTGCCCGCGATAGTTCCAATGCACGACGGGCATCTCGCGCGCGAGATCGTCCCAGAGATATTTCCAGATGAACCCGTCGCACGCGATGCCGTCGCACAGCACCGCATGCGTTTCGTCCCGCGCCTCGCGCGAGCGACGGACCCAGAGTCGCGTGCCGTCGTCACCCGACGCGAACGCGGTCTTCAACTTCTACTCCGTGTCGTCCTCTTCGCCGCCCTCGACGTCGTTGACGCTCGGGAGCTTCTTGATTTCGAGACGTGAAATCTTCCACGCGCGCTGCACCACCCAGGAGAGCGAACGGTCGAGGCGCGCAGCCTCTTCCTTGATCTCCTGCAGCATCGACTCGGGAAAATAGAGGGACTGCTTGCGCTTGTCGGTCTTCGAAGCGTCGGGACTGCTGCGGTTTGCTTCGTTCTTCTCACCGATTGCCAAGGCCAAACCTCCTCGTGGGTTTTCGCGCTACATGCGGAGCGTACCAGCGATGTTCGGCGCGTGACTACGACAATCACGTGCTACGAAAAGAAGCGATGCGGCTCCGGAGTGTTTTCGTGCTTTCGGCCACGTTTGCTGCGGGATTCGTCGCTCGGGGCATGGTCGGCACGGCCGAGGCGCGCCCGCAATCGGACAGCCCGTACGCTGCGATGACCCAGCTCGGGCGCGTTCTCGCCCTCGTCGAGAACGAGTACGTCGACCCCGTCGATCGCGGAAAGCTCGTCGACGGCGCGATCGAAGGAATGGTCGGCAGCCTCGATCCGCACTCGAGCTACTTGCCGCCGCACGACTACAAGCAGCTTCAAGAAGACACCGAGGGGCGCTTCGCGGGCATCGGCGTCGAGGTCGAGCTTCGCGACGACTTCATCGTGATCCTCGCGACGATCGAAGGATCGCCGGCGGAGCGCGCGGGCCTCAAGAGCGGCGATCGCATCGTCGCGGTCGGCGGGCAAACGATCAAAGAGATCGGTTACGACAAGCTCGTTCGGCGCATGCGCGGCGCGCCGGGCACGCACGTGAAGCTCACGGTGGTGCGCGATGGGCACATGGAGCCGATGCAAGTCGACCTCGTGCGCGCCGAAGTGCAGATGGTGAGCGTGAAGGGCGCGATGATGCCGGGCGGCGTCGCGTACGTTCAGATCAAACAGTTTCAAGACAAGACGCACGACGAGCTCGAAAAAACGGTCGCCGAGCTGCGCGCGACGAACAAGCCGATCGTCGGCGTGCTCCTCGACTTGCGGACCAACCCGGGCGGGCTCGTCGATCAAGCGACCGCGGTCGCCGACGAGTTTCTCACGAGCGGCGTCATCTACACGATGCGTCACCGCGGCCAAGTCGTGGAGACTGCAAACGCGCACAGCGGCGGAGCCTTCGCCGATTTGCCGGTGGTCGTCCTCGTGAACGAGTGGAGCGCGAGCGCCGCGGAGCTCGTCACCGGAGCGCTTCAAGACTCGGCGCACGCGACCGTCGTCGGAACGCGCACGTGGGGAAAGGGCGTCGTGCAATCGATTTTGGATTTGCCGGGCGGCGCCGGGCTCAAGCTGACCGTCTCGCGTTACTACACGCCGAGCGGGCACGGGGTGCAGGGCGATGGGATTCACCCCGACGTGCTCGTGAAGCCGTCGAAAGAAGTCGACGGCGGCATCACGTTCCGCGAGAGCGATTACGCGAATGCGCTGCCCGCCGAAGGGCCGCTCGGCCACGACACGAACGTCGTCGTCACCTACGACGTGCCGGACGGCGGCTCGCCCGACTCGATGATCGCGCGGGAGATCCCCGCCGATCCGCGCTCGAGCAAAGACGTCGTGATGCGCGTCGGATACGAGACGCTGCTTCGAAAAATTCAGGCGAAGAAGTGAGCGCCGACTCGAAGACGCGCTTCTCGGATCGCGTCGGCGATTACGTGAAGTTTCGTCCGAGCTATCCGCGCGAGGCGATCGACGCGATCCTTTCGGCGACGAAGGCTTCGCGCGTCGCGGACCTCGGATCGGGGACAGGGATTTCAGCGAAGCTTTTTCTCGAGCGGGGGATTCGCGTTTACGGAGTGGAGCCGAACGCGGAGATGCGCGCGGCGGCGGAGCGCGAGCTCGCGGCGTTTTCGAATTTCACGAGCGTGGACGGCTCGGCGGAAAAGACGACGCTCGCCGATGCGTCCGTCGATCTGGCGATCGCGGCGCAGTCCTTTCATTGGTTTCGGCCGGAGGAGACGCGCGTCGAGCTCGCGCGAATTCTCGCGCCGCCGCGTTGGGTTGCGCTCATGTGGAACGAGCGGCTCGTCGACACGGCGTTTTTGCGCGACTACGAGGCGGCCCTTCGCGAGCATTCGCCGGACTATGCAGAGGTCGATCATCGCGACGCCGGCGATCGCGCGCACGTCGGCCGGTTTTTTCGAGGACCGTTCGAGACGCACGGCTTTCCGAACGCGCAGCGCTTCGATCGCGAAGGATTCATCGGGCGCGCGCGCTCTTCGTCGTACGTCCCCAAGACCGAAACGATGATGGCGGCGCTCGAACGCGTCTTCGATGCGCACGCGGACGCGGGGCACGTCGAGTTTCGCTACCTGACGCAAGTGCACATCGGTACGCTGACCGCGTGAAGGCGCGCGATCGGGCGTTTCGGGCCATGATGAAGTTGTCGCGCGACGCGCTCCGGCGCATCGCGGGCAAACCGGTCGTCGTCGAAGGGCAGACGCTCGACGTTCAAATTCAAATGATGCTCGACGGCATGCGGCGGCTCGGCGTCGTGCAGTCGGACGACGTCGAGACCGCGCGAAAGTGGATGGATCAGGACGGCGAGGCGGTCGCGCCGGAGCCGCCGGCGATGGCGAGCGAGCGCGACGTGGTCATTCGCGACTCGCTCCGCGCGCGCGTGTACGAGCCGACGACCGCGCGCGACGGCGCCGGGATGCTCGTCTACTTGCACGGCGGCGGGTTCGTGCTCGGCAGCATCGCGTCGCACGAGGCGCCGGTGAAGATGCTCGCGCACGAGAGCGGCGTGATCGTCGCGTCGATCGAATATGGGCTCGGCCCCGAGCAAATGTTTCCGGCCGCGGTCGACGACGCGATGGCCGCGTACGCCTGGGCGCGCGAGCGTGCGTCGCGCGTCGGCGTCGGCGGCGACAGCGCGGGCGGGAATTTGTCCGCGGTCGTTTGCAACCTCGCCAAACAAAGGAAGATGCCGCAGCCGACGCACCAGCTGCTCATTTATCCGGCGATCGATTGGTGGCGCACGAGCCAATCGCACGAGACGTTCGCGACCGGGTACTTCCTCGATGAGTCTCGGACGTTTTGGTACGAGCATCGCTACTTGAGCACGCTCGAGGAGCGCGACGATCCGCGCGCGTCGCCGGTGCGCTTCGGCGATTTCGGGGGCCTCGCGCCTGCGACGATCGTCACCGCGGGGTTCGACATTTTGCGCGACGAGGGCGCGCAGTACGCGGAGGCGCTCGCGCGCGCGGGTGTACCGGTCGACTACGCGTGCGAGCGCAGCCTGATTCACGGGTTCTTCAACATGGGCGGCGCGATCGACGCGGCGCGCGCGGCGAACACGCGCATCGCGACGCGGCTGCGCCAGGCGCTCGGCTGAAGGCCGAGGCTCAGCGCGAGGCGGCGCGGCCCGCCGCGCGGCCGGTCGCGAGCGCCGCGAGAACCGTTCGGGGGCGGCCTTCGAGCGCGTCGCCGCAGGCCCAAATGTTTGGTGCGGCGCGAAAAGTCGTGTCGACCAAGATGCCGACCGATTCGATCGCGGGCGCGGGCGCGTACGGCCAGAGCAGCGACTCGGGCGCGACGCCGAAGATCGAGCCGGGCGCGACGAACGGGCGGCCGTCGCGTCCGAGGGTGACGGGCGCTTCGTAGCCGAGCGCGAAGGGCGCGCGCGTCGCCGGCGTGTACGAGAGGCCGCCGAGCAAGCCGCCGGTCGCGAGCACGATGGCGTCTGCGTCGAGGCTCGACACGTTCGAGATCCAGCCGCTGATCGTCTCGACGTTTGCATTCTGCAATGATCGATCACGCGCGCGCTCGAAGCGGAGGCCGGCGGGGCCGTCGACCGGAACGAGCACTTCGCCGCAGGGGAGGCCGACGAGATCCGAGAGCTCGCGCGCGCGCGGGCGATCGATGCCGAGCCACGGCGGGAGCAACACCGCGCCGAAGTTGCCGCCGGACAGGGCGTCGCGAATGCGCTCGGCTGCGCGCGCGAGACGCGCGGCGTCGTCGTGGCGGGCGGCGATTTCGGCGTGCTGCATGGCGCGCTCTTCGGGGTGGAGGACGAGGCCCACGTCGCGCGCGACGAAGCCGCGCGAGTCGAGCTCGGCGAACGCGGCGGCGAGCGCGTCTCCGTCCCACGCGGGGTGCGAGACGCGCGCGACGAGCACGGGGCCGCGCATCGCGTCGAGATCGGCGAGCGCGCGATCGCGACCGGCGGCGGCGCGGATCGTTCCGGCGCTCGTCGCGATGTGGCACGCGCCGAACTCGAACAAATCGAGCGTCGGCAGCTCGGCGTCGGGCATCCCGTCGAGCGCGCCGGAGCCGAGCGACGTCGCGCCGGTGCGGCCGCGGACCATCGTGACGTGCGCGCCGCCTTCGCGCGCGGCGAGCGCGGCGGCGGTTCCGGCTGCGCCGCCGCCGACGACGACGACGTTTCGATCGGTCACGTGCGCTCTCCGGTCGCGCCGAGCGCCGCGAGCGACAGCGCTTCTTGGCGCGCTTGGTCCGGTCCGAGCGCCGCGGCGCGCATCTTCGCTTGCCTCACGAGAAACGCGTGGGCCTGTGCCCGGCCCACGCTCGGCGGCAAGTCGAGCTCGCGCGCGACGATTTGACCGCAGCGCATGGCGCATCGCATGCCGCCGCACGCGCCGAGACCGAGTCGGGTGCGCCGCGCGACGTCGTCGACGGTGCGTGCGTGCTCGGCGCGGACGACGTGACGTACCTCGGCGGCGAGCACCGGCTCGCACGGGCAGACGATCTCGTGCGCATTCGGGTCCTTCGGCACGTCGCGCAGCACGTCGAGCGCGCGCGTCCCGTGGCGGAACACGAGCCTGCGCGCCGCGACCGGCGTGAGCCCGTGACGCTCGGCGACCGTGAGCGCGTCGATCGGTCTTTCGCCGCCGGGCAAAGGCTTTTCGTGCGTGGTGCAAGGACGGTTCGGCGCGAGATCTCGCGCGATGCGGTCGCTCATCTCTTGCGCGAAGAGACGAAAGCTCGCGAGCTTGCCGCCGATCATCGAGTAGACGTTCGGCGCGTCGTCTTCGGCGTGATCGACGATCGCGTGCTCGCGCGAGAGCGAGTCTTCGAGCTTGCCGTACTCGTAGAGCGTGGGCCGCACGCCCGCGTACGTGCCGATGGCGCGCGCGGAACGAATCGCGGGGAACACGCGCGCGACGCCCTGCACGAGGTAACGCACCTCCTCGCTCGTCGACACGACGTCGTCGAGGTCGCCGAAATAATCGTCGTCGGTCGTGCCGACGATCGACACGTTCTGCCAAGGCATCACGAAAATCTGCCGGCCGTCGATCGCCTTCGAGAGGACGCCGTAATTCGACAGACGTCTGTCGTAGACGACGTGGATGCCTTTTCCCGGGCGAACGCGCACCCGCGCGGGCGGGAGCTTGCCGAGGCTCGCGGTGATCGGGCTCCACGCGCCGGTCGCGTTGACGACGACGCGCGCCTCGATGCGGTAGCGGCGCTGGTCGATCAAATCGCGCGCCACGATTTCCCACGCTCCGTCCGCGGTCTTCGCGAGGCCTTCGACGGTCGTGTGGTTGTGGAGCTCGGCGCCGTGCTCTTCGGCGTCGAGCGCATTCAAGATGCAGAGGCGCGCGCCGTCGACGCCCCACTCGTCGAACGTGACGCCGCCCGCGTTCTTGCCGACGAGGCCGGGCTCGAGCTTCGACAGGTCGGACGGGTCGAGCCGCGTGTGCGGCTCGCTGTGCTTGAGCGGTTGGTAGTTGTCGTACGCGCGGAAATACGCGTCGATGAGCTCGATCAAGATCCGCCCGGCTTTTCCCTCGGCGATGGGCATGACGAAGGGAATGCGAAACAAAAGAAACGGCGCGATCTGCTGGATGTAGCCCGAGTCGCGGCACGAGGTTTCGGTGACGCTCGGGTTATGCTCGAGGTAGCGCACGCCGCCGTGGATCATGCCGCTCGAGTTGCCGCTGGCCCCAAAAGCGAAATCGTTGCGTTCGAAGAGCACGACGCGGAGCCCGCGCAGGGCGAGATCGCGCGCCACGCCCGTTCCGTTCACGCCTCCGCCGATGACGGCTACGTCGAAGCTCATCCGGCGGTCGTATCTAGCAGAAGTCGTCCACTTGAGCGTAAGGTGACGGGCGTGGGAGAGCCGGGGTTCAGAGCGCTCGTCGAGCACGCTCCTGACGCCATCGTCGTGTCGCGGGAGGGCATCGTCCTCTACGCGAACGGCGCGGCGGCGCGTTTGCTCGGGCACGATTCGCCCGACGAGCTCGTCGGCAAGCCGATGACGTTCCTCGACGCGCGATCGATCGAGGTCATGCGGCGTCGCATCGCGGCGATGCAGAGCGGGGGCGAGCCGCTCGTGCCGCGCGAATATCCGGCGAAGCGGCGCGACGGGAGCGAGATCACCGCCGAGATCACGTCGACGGTCATCGACTTCGACGGCGCGCCCGCCGTGCTCGCGTATGCGCGCGACGTGACCGAGCGCTCGCGTTTGCGCGCGCAGCTCGCGCACGCCGATCGGCTCGCGTCGCTCGGCATGATGGCCGCTGGCATCGCGCACGAGATCAACAATCCGCTCGCGTTCAGCAGCCTCGCGGCGCAAATGCTCGAGCGCCGCGTGACCGAAGAGGACCAGCCGTTCGTCGCCGAGGTGCGCGCCGGAATCGATCGCATCGCCGCGATCGTGCGCGACCTCAAGACGTTCGGACGGTTCGAGGACGAAGCGCCGGGCCGCGTGGATCTCGCCGCGGCGATCGAATCGGCCGAGCGCCTCGTCGCGCACGAGATCCGGCCGCGCGCGCGTCTCGTCAAAGACATCGGCGAGCTCCCGGCGATCACCGGCATCGCGCGGCGCGTCGAGCAAGTCTTCGTGAACCTCTTGCTCAACGCGGCGCTCGCGGTGGACGACGGAACGATCACAGTGTCGGCCCGTGCGACGTCCGAGCACGTGCTGGTCGCGGTGCGCGACGATGGCGTCGGCATCGCCGCGGCGGACCTCGAGCGCGTGTTCGAGCCGTTCTTCACGACGCGCGCGCAGACCGGCGGCACCGGGCTCGGCCTCGCGATTTGTCGCGACATCATGCGGCGCGCGGGCGGCGACCTCGTGGCGCGCAGCGCGCCGGGCGAGGGGACGACGATGGACCTCACCTTCGCGCGCGCCGTCCCCGAGCCGATCGCCCCGCGAACGATTCCGGCGCCGCCGCCGCAGACCGACGACGGCCGGCACCTGCGCGTCCTCGTCGTCGACGACGAGCCGCTCATCGTGCGTGCGCTCGGCGGCGCGCTCGCGGGCTTCGGCGACGTCGTCGGGGAGACGAACGCCGAGCGCGCGCTCGAGCGCATGCTCGGCGACGAAGCGTTCGACGCGATCATCTGCGACGTGATGATGGCGGGCATGACCGGCGTCGACCTCCACGAGCGCGTCGCACGCGAGCGCCCCGAGGTCGCACGTCGATTCGTCTTCGTCACCGGCGGCACGTACACCGCGCGCGAACGAAAATATCTCGAGAACGTGTCGAACCAGCGTCTCTCGAAACCTTTCGCGATGCCCGACTTGCGCAAGGCGATCGAAACGGCCGCCGGCCCGCGTTAAGGCACGAGCACGATCTTGCCGAGCACTTTGCGTTGCTCCATGCGCTCGAGCGCCTCGGCGGCGCGTGCGAAAGGGAACGTCGCGTCGATGCGCGGCGCGAGCTTGCCCTCGGCGACGGCCGCGAGAACGCGCTCGGCGTGCGCCCGATTCTTCGCCGGCTCGCGCATCGCGAACTGACCCCAGAAGACGCCGACGATCTGGCAGCCCTTGAGGAGCGCGAGGTTGAGCGGAACCTTCGGGATGTCGCCGGCGGCGAAGCCGACGACCAAGTAGCGCCCCTCCCACGCGATCGCGCGGAGCGCCGGCTCCGAGTACGCGCCGCCGACCGGGTCGAAGATCACGTTCGCGCCTGCACCGTCGGTGAGCGCCTTCACGCGCTCTTTCAAATCTTCGCGCGCGTAATTCACCGTGGAATCCGCGCCATTTTCTTTGCAGAATGCAAGTTTCTCGTCGCTCGACGCCGCCGTGATCACTTTCGCGCCGAGCATCTTTCCGATTTGGATCGCGGCGACGCCGACGCCGCCCGCCGCGCCGAGGACGAGGAGCGTCTCGCCCGCGCGAAGCGCGGCGCGATCGACGAGCGCGTGCATGTCGGTCAAGTACGTGAGGAGCGTCACCGCGCCGATCTCGAAGCTCACCGCGTCCGGCAGCTTCACGAGCGCCATCGCCGGGAGCACGACGCGCTCGGCGAACGCGCCGTAGATGGTCGTGAAGGCGACGCGATCGCCGGGCGAAAATTCGCTGACGCCGGCGCCCACCGCGCTCACCACGCCGGCGCCTTCGCCGCCCGGCGAAAAAGGCGGCGCCGGCTTGAACTGATATTTCCCGCGCGTCAAAAGCACGTCCGGAAAATTCAGCCCCGCCGCCCGCACGTCGACGAGCACCTCCCCCGCGCCGCACGCAGGCTCGGCCACGTCATCGACCCGCAACGCCCCCGGCCCCTCCAACGCATGAATCCTCACCGCTCGCATCAGCAGAGAAAAAACAGGAAGTTCAAAAGATCAGAAGGAATATTTTCAAAAAAACCTTCTGAGCTCCTGATCTTCCTGTTTCTCTCTCTCACGGCGGCAGGGTGCGGGCGGCCCAGATGACGGGGGCGGCGCAGGCGGCGGTGATGACGAGGAGGACGTAGGTCGCGGTCGTCCACTCCGAGGGGAGGCCGATGCGGACGAGGGAGAAGGCGACGACGAGCAGCGCGGCGCCCGCGTTTTCGCGCGTCGGGCCGCGCCACAAGAGGGCCGCACAAACGAGCGCGAACGGAATCGTCGCGAGCGCGACGAGACCTCGCCAAGTCCACGGGTCGGCGGTGCGCGTGAAATACGCCGCGACGCCGATGATCGTGACCGCCGCGAGCACGACCATGCCGGTCGCCGCATAAACGGCCTGACGCGGCGGGCGTACCGGGCCGGTGCTCTCGGGCGAAGCCACGTTCATCCCCGGACGCGGATGGCGTACGTGAGCTTGGCGACGCTCTTGATGACGTTCGGCACGCGCTTGAACAAGTTGATCGACGGCGGCCGCTTTTCCATGACGCGCACCGGGATCTCTTTGATGCGCACGCCGCCGCGGTCGGCGCGAATCACGAACTCGCTCGCGAAGACGTCTTTGTCGACGAGGCACGCGCGCACCGTGTCGAG
>DASXHD010000026.1:0-9871 GCA_036488725.1 Polyangiaceae bacterium
CGTGCCCGTGCGCGCTTGCACGACGACGCTCTTTCCCGCGGCGACCGGCTCGAACACCGCGAGCTGGACCGGCGTCGGCTCGGTGTAACCGAGCGCGTCGATCGCCGCGCGGACGTCCGGCGAGAGCGGGATCGCGTCGAACGTGGGACGCGGCTTCTCTTCTTCCATAAGGTTGGGCGTCTGATTAGCGCGAATCGCTACGGAAGTCGCGTCTCGAAATCGCGGCGGAGCGGGCCGATTTCATGCGCGTCTTTGCGCGCGGTGCCCTCGAGGCCGCGGCGCAAGCGGACGAGCGCGGCCCATGCTTCCTTGGCGCGCGGGCTCGACGCGCACTGATTCTCGGCGGACGCCTGGTCGTTCCATTCGGGCGCGAGCGCGCCGTCGAACGCGGCGAGCGCGTGCGACTCGTCGGCGGCCGGCGCCGCGGCGAGCGCGCCCCGCTCGAGCGCCGCCTCCATCGTGCGGAGACGCGCGGAGCACGCCGCTTCTTCGGCGCTCGGCGGCTTGGGCGGCGCCGCGTGCCCGAAGACGGCGTCGGCGATCTGCCAGACCGACGTCACGACGAAAGCGAGCGCGACCACGAGGACCGACGCGCTCGCGACGGCACGTGCGCGGCGGTTCTTTTTGGCGGCCATGACGACGCGTCCTTCATACCGCATCGCGCCGCGAGCGAGACCTGTCTTGACCGCCGCCCGGGTCGTCCTACATATTGTTCAAAATATTTTGAAACATTCGAGAGAAACCAATGGACGCCGCAGCAGCCGCTGAGCAGCTTCGCGAGGTCGCCGCGCCCGAGCGGGTCGGCGAGCGCGCCGCGTCGCGCTTGGTCGAGCTCCGCGCGATGTTCGGCGCCGACCTCGCGTACGTCGAGGAGGAGCTCGGGCGCGCCGCGAGCGACGGCCTCTCGCCGGCGACCGACTCGGCCAAGCACTTGCTCGCCGCGGGCGGGAAGCGCGTCCGTCCTCTCTGCGTGCTCCTTTCGGCCGCGTGCTTCGGGCCTGCGTGCGCGCGCACGCGCAACTTGGCGGTCGTCGCCGAGCTCGTCCACCTCGCGACGCTGCTCCATGACGACGTGATCGACGACTCGGATTTGCGGCGCGGCGCGGTGACGTCGCGGCGCGTTTGGGGCAACGCCGTGAGCGTTCTCGCAGGCGATCTCTTGCTGACGCACGCGCTCGAGCGGACCGCCGCGGCCGCGCCCGGGCCCACGATGAGCGAGCTCGTCGCGACGCTTCGCACGCTGGTCGACGGCGAAATCGTGCAGCTCCGCGGGCGCTCGGCGCTCGCGCTCGGCGAATCCGTGTATTTTGCAATCGTCGAGGGAAAGACCGCGTCGCTCTTTTCGTGGGCGGCGCGGGCGGGCGCGCGCGCGGGCGGCGCGGACGAGCGAAGCGTCGACGCGCTCGGCGCGTTCGGTCGCTCGCTCGGCGTCGCGTTTCAGCTCGTCGACGACGCGCTCGATTATCGCGGCGATCCGGCGCGCACCGGCAAGCGTCTCCTCGGCGACCTCCGCGAGGGAAAGCTCACGTTGCCGCTGCTCGTCGCGCTCCGCGGGCGCCCCGATCTCGAGGCTGCGCTCGGCCGCGCGCGGGAAGGGGACGACGCGGCCGCCGGCGAGCTCCTCGACGCGGTCCTCGCGTCGGGCGGCATCGACGAAGCGCGCGCCCACGCCGCGGCCCACGCCGGTCGCGCGCAATCGGCGCTCGCCAGCCTGCCGCCGTCCCGCGCCCGCGATCTCTTGGCCGCCCTCGCGACCGAGCTGACGTCGCGCGCGTCGTAACGTATTGTCGACCCGAAACGTGACGCAAGCACTCTGGCCCAGCGAGGTGATCGTCAGCGACGTCATCGGACGGCTCATCGAGTTCTGGGGCTTCAAACGAAACCTCGGACGCATTTGGGCGGTCTTGTATTTGTCGCCCGAGGCGCTGAGCGCGGAGGACTTGCGCACGCTGCTCAAGCTCTCGAGCGGCGCGGTGAGCATGTCGCTCGGCGAGCTTCTTCGCTGGGGGATCGTGCGCCGCGTCTGGATTCAGGGCGAGCGGCGGGATTTTTACGTCGCCGAGGTGCAGCTTTGGAAAATGATCTCGCGCGTGTTCAGCGAGCGGGAGAAGGCGGAGATCGACGCGGCGATCGAGGCCTTCGAGGAAGCGCTCGCGGCGCTCGACCGCCAGAAACAGACCCTCAAGAAGAGCGACGGGCCGCGCGCGCTCGAGCGGATCGAGCTTCAGAAGCAACGCATCGGGCAGCTGCTCGACCTCGCGAAGCTCGGAAAAAAATTGCTCGACGCGCTCCTCTCGACGGCCAAGGTCGACGCCGAGCCGCTCGTGCGCTTCTTGTTGGGGCGCTCGCAGCAGCAGCAGGTGCGCTGAGCCGCGAGGCGCGCGCCGATCCGATCACGAACAGCAATTATTCGATCGAGATTTTTCAAGGCCCGGTGCTCGGCCCGTCGCGCATCTTGGGTCTCGGCGGCGCGTATGGCGGCGTGGCCGAGGGAATCGACGGTGCGACGTCGAACGTCGCAGCGCCGGCCGTGCGCGCGACCTACAGCGGATTGCATGTCGATTACGATTTGACCGCGAGCATCACGTTTCCAGGGTCGTTTTCGAGCACCGATTTCGAAAATCGCGGCTCGCTCCCGCGCGGCAGCGCCAACGCGTCGGACTTCGTCTACGGAAACGCCGGCGCGCTCGTTCAAGTCGGCCCGTTCGGCGCGGCGCTCACGCTCGACGCGACGAGCTACACGCTCGAGTCGCCGAATCAAAACACGATCAACTTTCGTCTGCTGCGCGCGCACGCGATCGTCGCGTGGGCGTTTTTGAAATATCAGCTCGTCGTCGGCGTCGGGATTCAAGGGGTGACGATGAATCTCGCGTCGAGCGCGATCCCGCTCGCGCCGCCGAGCGGCGTCGGGCCCGAGGCGGGCGTTCTCCTGAAGCTCGACGATCAGCCGTGGCGACTCGGCGTGACCGCGCGCGCGCCGGTCTCGGGCGGCGTGTCGGGCGATCAGACCGCGCTCTCCGGAAAAATTCTCCCGTCGAGCGTCGTCGCGCCCGGCGAGATCGAGATCGGCTTTGCGCTCCAGCTCGGGCCGCGGCCGCTCAATCCACGTTGGATCGATCCATCGGGCGAGCTCGCGCCGCTCCGCGAAAAAGTGGAGGCAGCCCGCGACGCCCGAAAGAAGACCGACGACGCCGAGGTCGCGAAGCTCCCGGCCGGCGCGCCGCGCGAAGCGCTCCAGCGCAAGCTCGAGGCGCGCGAGCGCGCGATTCGTCGCGTGGAAGACCAGCGCCTCGACACCGAAGAAAAGCGCATCCGCGAAGAGCACGACGCGCGCTTCGCGAACTGGCCGCGACCGCGCCTCCTCGTGGTCGCCGACGCGCTCATCACGGCGCCCGTTTCGAACGCCGTCGCGGTCTCGAGCTTCCTCGATCAAACGAACGAATCGTACGGCGCATCGTGGACGGTTTCGCCGCGGCTCGGTCTCGAAGGCGAGCCGTTTCCGGATCGATTTCGTCTTCGCTTCGGTAGCTACCTCGAGCCGTCGCTCTTCGACGGCGGCTCGGCGCGCCAACACTTCACGTTCGGCGGCGACTTGAAATTATTCACCTGGGACTTCTTCGGCATTCTCGAGCGCACCACTTGGCAGCTCAGTGCGGCCGCGGACCTTGCGCCGCGGTACTCCAACTGGGGCTTGAGCCTTGGCGTCTGGCACTGATTTTTGCCACATGCTCCCGATCTTCCACGCCGCGAGGATCCAGACGACCGTGATCGCGACGTTCACCGCGAGGAACGTGCGCGTCGAGAGGGCGTAGCGCATGCCGAGCCAGACGACGCCCGCCGAGATCATGTCGCCCGCGCGACGACAAACCGAGTCGATGACCTGTTTGCCTTTGTATTTCGCCTCGCGCGAGGTCGGCAGCCAGAGCGTCTGCTGCGCGGTGTTCGAGAGCGAATAATCGAGGCTCGACTCGACGACGCGGCCGACCATGAGCGCTCCGAGGATCGGAAAGACGAACGCCGTGCCGTAGCCCGCGACCGACGCGAGCGGAATCATGACGAGCGCCGCGCGGAGGCCCGCGTACTTCACGATGCGCGAGACCATGAAAAGCTGCACGAGCACGCCGATCGTATTGATGAGCGCGAAGTAGTGCGCCTTGAACTGCGCGATGTACTCGGTCTGGGTGACGCCGAGCGCGTGCGCGTGCGCCGGCGCTTCGTGGAGGAGCATGCGATCGAGCACGTAGTCGCCGGTCTTGGTGACGAAGTTCAGCGCGAGGACCAGGACCGCGAAGACGAGCAAGTAACGGTCGCGCATCACGAGCGCGAAAGCGTTTCCGGGCGCGACGGGCTCGTCGACTTTCTTCGTCGCGCGGCGCTCGTGAGGCTCACGGCGGCTCACGAGGATCAAGATGCCGAGCGAGACGAGCAGCACCGCGGCGGCGACGCCCATGAGCGTGTACGGCGTGCCGCGCGCGACGATGGGCGAGGCGAGCCACGCGCCGCCGACCGCGCCGACCGAGCTGCCGATGCCGACGATCGGAAAGAGGCGCTTGCCTTGCTCGTCGGTGTACGTGTCGGCCGCGAAGCTCCAGAACTGCGCGATGGTGACGATGTTGAAGATGCCGACCCACAAATAAAACGGCACGCCGATCTTCGCGCCGCTCGCGCCGAGCACGAAGAAGACGAGGAGGTTCGCGATGAAGAAAAGCGTGACGCTCGTGATGAGCGCGATGCGCCCCATGCGCGCGGCGAGCCACCCGTAGCCGCCCGAGACGATGACGAGCAGCACGGTCTGGCCGACCGACGCGTAGCTCTTCACCTCCGCGCCGCCGCCGAGCAAGATGAGCGGCTCGCGCGCGACTTTCAGCAAGTAATACGCGACGAGAATCAAGAAGACGTCGAGCGTCAGAAGGAGCGCCGTTCCCGCTTCGCCCGCGCGCACGTCGCCGAAGAGGCGCAGCACGAACGCGGTCGGGTTTTCGCGGAAACGGGGCTTCGGGGCTTCGGTCATTTGGGCTCCGGGCGCTCGAGGCCCGCGAGGCGGAAGCCGCGGCTCGGTCCGAGATCGTAGAGGTCGGCGACGAGCTTGCCGCGCGCGACGCCGTCGTCGATCGCGACGCGCACGTAGCGCCGCGGGTCGTCGTCGGCGACGCCGCCGTCGGGCGCGACGTGCTCGAGCGCGACGCAGAGCGCGCCGCGTCCGCCGCGAGTCACGTGGAGGCCCGAGCCGCGCACGAATTCGGCGCGATCGCGAAACGCGCTCTCCGGCCGGACGCCGCGCCACTCGGCGAGATCGACGCCGCAGAGCTTGTCGCGCGAGACCATCCGCACGTCGGTGATCGGCGAGAGGCGAAGCAGATAACGCTCGAGGATGCGATCGAGCCGGCCGCTCATGACGTGCTCGAGGTAATCGGTGTTCGTCGGATCGCTGAACTGACCCATCACCGCGAGCGCGTGGATCATCTCGGGCGTGAAGCGCGCGAGGATGCGTGCCATCCACGCCGCGTCGTGCTCGGTCATGCGGCTGAAGGCGATGTTCGGGTACTCGTTCTTCCACTTCTCGGGGTCGAACGATTTGAGCTGGTAGTAGCCGAAGAGCTCGTGCCCTTTGACCGGGTCGAGGTCCTCCCACGAGCGCACGGGGATGCCGAGCGAGAAGAAGCTCGTCGCGATGTCGCCCCAGTCGATCAAATACGACATGCCGATGCGGCGTTGGATGTCGGCCGGCGCCCACGACCACTCGCCGCCGAACGTTTCGCTCACGTCGAGCTGGTAATGCACGACGTGACCGGGCGACGAGTCGTGCGCCTTCGGGTTGTCGGCGATCCACGAGTCGAGCGAGTTCGCTTCGCGCGCGTCGGTGCGATCGATCCACGCGGCGAGGATGCGCATGCCGCGGAGCTCGCGACGATCTTCGTGCGGGACGACGTCGTTCGGATCGTCCGACCGCGTCCCTTTCCACTTGAAGGGCCCAATCGGATAACCCGGAAGCCACGCCGACGCGCTCACGCGGAGGCGCCCGTTGCGACGCGGCGACTTCGCGAAGAGCGCGTCGAGCACTTTCTGATCGAACGGTTTTTCAGGCTGAAAATTGGCCTGCGAGCGGAGCCCCGGCTTCAGCTTGAAGAGCGTCGGACGAACGTAAATGAGCTGCTCGCACGACGTGTAGTAACCGACGGCGTGGACGATCGACGCGCCGATCACGGCGGCCGCGCTCTGCCGCTCGGGCTCGTCGTCGACGCTCTCGACTTTGATCATGAACTTGCCCTTGCCGGGCACCACGACGCGGAAACCGGGCGTCGAGCCGTCCATCTTTCCTTTGTCGATGAGCCACGAGCCGTCGGGCGCCGACTCGGGGTCGAGGATTTGCGCCGGCGTGCACGCGCCCTGCTCGAGATCGGCGACGGTCATCGACTCGATGCGGTTGGTGAACCACGCGGAGTCGGGGATCTCGTCGAGGCTGTTCACGTCGACCGATTCGCCGCTCGTCACGAGCCCGAGCGAATCCGACAGCGGTCGAAAGATCAGGTTGTCGGCGCCGTCCCAATAGAGCGACGAGCGGTACGGCTTCGGCGCGCACGCGAGGTGCCCGCCTTCGTGCCGGCACGGCGCGGTGACTGACGCGAGATCGCCGTCGTGCGTCATCGGATCACGCAGAGGAAAGCGCGCGTCGCTCGCGCCGCACGCGACGGCCGACGCTGCGAGGACCACCAAACAAATCGATCGCTTCACGACTATCACCTCCATCAGAAGCTCCTCGGAACGCCCACCGTCACACGCACCGAATCCACTTGCGCGCCGTGGTCGAAGGTCTCGGTGCCGAAACCCACGAGCAGCTCGATCGGCGGATCGGCGAGCGGGGTCGTCAGACCGAGCGCGCCCGAGAGCCGCAAGAGCCCCGGCGAAAAATCCTGCAAGTGCTCGTCGAACACGTTGCCGACCGCGGCCTCCGCGATCGCGTCGACGAGCGGCGCGATCGGCCAGCGGTACTCGACGCTCGCGACCGCGGCGCTGCGATCCACGAGCCGGCCGGGAAAATATCCGCGCATCCACGTGTCGCCGCCGAGGGAGACGAGCTCGGTGAACGGAATCGGCTGGTGGTCGAGCGAGTCGGCGAAGAGCGCCGCCGCCGAGAAGCTGAGGATGCGCGCGTGTCCGTCGACGTCGATGCTCGCCGTCGCGCTGCCGCCCCAACGAAGCCACGACGTCGACGGCGCGCGCTGCATGTCCGCGCCTTCCTCGGCGTTCGCTTCGACGTGGAAGCTCGAGCCGCGACGCTGGCCCTCGCGGCGCGTGTCGAGCGCGACGTGCACCGTCGCGTAAGGCGCGACGTACGTGTCGCCGAAACCGAACGGAACCGAAAACGCACCGAGCGCGGCTTCCTGCGAGACGTTCGGGTCGCTTCCATAATGCCCGTCGGTCACGATGACTTTGCGCACGCCGATGCCGCCGGCCACGTGACTCGAACGCCACACGCGCGAATCGAACGACGCCCGCGCGTCGAAACGCCGCTCGTCGTAGCGACTCTGCTGCGACTGTAGCGTCCGCGGCCCGATGCCGTAGAAGACCATGTCCGGCCGGCTGATCGCCGAGAGGTGCAGCTCGAGCTCGCTCGTCTTGCCGACGTCGTAGCGATCGCGGAGCGACGCGCCGTACCAGTCCGTCGGCCACATCTCGAGGTGCAGCCGCACGTGGTTGTGCTTCACGACCAAGTCGTCGCCGAAAAAATAGACGCCGACGCTCGGGTTGAACCCGAACTCGACGAAACCGATCGGGAGAAAGCCGATGTTGTGATGCGGACCGAACGCGAAGACGTTGTAGACGTCGTTCGTGTAGTCGCGATTTTCCGCGCCCTGGGTGAGCGCGGAGGCAGGACGGCGGATGGCGTACTCGCTCAAGAAATAAAGCGGGGAGAGCAGCACGCGTGCCAGCCACGTCCCTGCGTTGTCGTGCGTTTTCGGCGCCGTGCCGCGCCCGTCGTAATCGGGGAGCGCGCGCTTCTTCACCTTCGCGTGGCCGTCGTCCGCATGCGCGCACGGCGCGCACGTGCCGAGTGCGGCGACGAGCGCGATGGGGGGCCACGCAAACGAGCGCATGGAAGCTCATGTTGCAGCGCACGTGCCTGCGGTCGCGCTCGGCATGGCCTATGCTGAGCCAGACCCCATGCGAAGCGTGATCGTCTCACTCGCAGTGCTCGCGGCGGGTTGCTACAACGGCTACCCGACGCTCCCGCCACAGCTCGCAGAGGGCACCGAGATCCTCGCGCCGGGCAGCGTCGACTTGAACGTGGCCGCGGGCGCCGGCGAAGCGGCCTATCCCGACACGACGGGCAAGACGACGTCGCAATTCGCGGCGGGCTTCGAAGCGCGTCTTCGCACGGGTCTCGGCGCGAAATCGGAGCTCGGCGCGAGCTTGTTCGGCGGCGGGGGAACGAGCGTCGCCAACGGCGATCCGCCTTTCGCGATCGGCGGCAAGCTCTCGTACAAGATCGCGCCCGTGTCGCGGTTCGCGATCATCGTCGACGGCGGCGCGATGGATTTCCGCGTCTCGTCGACCGCGGTCTTCAGCGGCGATCTCGCGCTCGTGTTCGCGCCGTACATGGCCGACGACGGAAAGCAGCTCTACGTCGGCGCGAAGGGCGCGTTCACGGTGCCCGTGCTGCAAGGCGCGACCGCGACGGGTGAGTCGATCGTGATCCCGATCGGCTTCGAGCTCCCGACGAGCAAGCGCGTCCGTTTCATCGTCGAAGCAGGACCGATTTTCGGCTTCGGCCAGCAATCGACCCCGAGCGGATCGCTGTCGACGAACGGCTATGGCGGCTACGCTACGCTCGCGTTTACCTTTCTCTTGCGCTGATTGCTCCGGTTCAGCTCGACACCTCACGCGAAAGTGTCACACCGTCCTCGTAAGGCTGCGTAGCCTTTTTCCACGACAGGACGGTTCATGCGGAAGACAGCATTGCTCGGGATCGTTGCGGCGGTGTGTTTGGGGTGTGGCGCTTCTCCCACGACGACGGGAGCGACCTCGGGCGATCCGCTCACGGGTCCGCCGCCTGACGTGCAGACCGTCTTCACGATCGTCTTCGAAAACGAAGACGCCTCGAACGTGCTCACGCCGGGCACGTTCTTCAGCGACGCTTCCCAGCAATACGGCGTCGCGACCAATTACACGTCGAGCACGCACCCGAGCTTGCCCAACTACATCATGATGACCTCGGGCTCGCTCAACGGCATCACGACCGACAACGACCCGACCGCGAACGTGCCCGTCCAAGGGCACGATCACCTCGCGTATCAGCTCGATCAAAAGGGCGTCATGTGGCGCGCGTACATGGAGAGCATGGATTCGCCGTGCAACATGACGTCGACGACGCTGTACTCGGCGCACCACGATCCGTTCCTTTATTACGCCGATTTGCAGAACGATCCGGCGAGCTGCAATCAGCACGTCGTCGACTTCGATCAGAATTTCGCCGGCGATCTCGCGTCGGGTCTCTACAAGTACATGTGGATCACGCCGAACATGTGCGACGACATGCACAACTGCCCGCTCGCCGACGCGGACGCGTGGTTGAAGAAGACGGTCGGCCAGATTCAAGCGTCGGACGTTTGGACGAAAGGGAAGGCGGCGATCTTCGTGCTGTTCGACGAAGGAAACAGCCGCGCGCCGGGCGCGAGCGCGGCGCTGCCGACGCTCGTCATTTCGAATCAGCTCGCGCAGCACTCGGTCACGACGGCGTTCGATCACCGCTCGTACCTCGCGACGGTCGAGGACATCTTCGGGCTCGGCCGTCTGCCCACGACGGCCGACGCGACGCCGATGGACGCCTTCTTCGTGCCGGCGACCACGGTCGCGCCGTGACGATGCTGGC
>DASXHD010000043.1:0-76724 GCA_036488725.1 Polyangiaceae bacterium
ACGTGAAGGACGGCGAGGTCTTCTTCATCATCGGCGCGTCGGGCGTCGGAAAGAGCGTGCTCATCAAGCACCTCGTCGGCCTGCTTTATCCCGATGCTGGCGAAATCTGGCTCGACGGCGAAGAAATCTCTCGGCTCGACGAAACTGGGATGATGCCGGTTCGGAAGAAGTGCGCGATGGTCTTCCAGCACTCGACGCTCTTCGACTCGATGACGTGCGCCGAAAACGTCGCCCTCCCCCTCCGCAAGCACAAGGGCCTCTCGGTGCGCGCGTCGCTCGACGAAGCGCGCCGCCGCCTCGATCAAGTCCACATGCTCGAGTTCGGCGACCGCTTCCCCGCCGAGCTCGGCGACGGCATGCGCAAACGCGTCGCCATCGCGCGCGCGCTCACGCTCGACCCGCGCTACGTCCTCTTCGACGAGCCGACCACGTCGCTCGACCCGGTCAGCGCGCGCCGCGTCGACCGTCTCATCCGCGAGCTCTCGGACAAGCTCGGCGTCACCTCGATCGTCGTCAGCCACGATCTCGTCTCGATCTTCAGCATCGCCGATCGCATCGTGATGCTCTACCGCGGCCACGTGCGCTTGCTCGGCGACAAGGCCGCGTTCCAGTCGTCTCCGGACGGCGTCATCCAACAGTTCATCCGCGGCCAAGCCCAAGGCCCGATGGAGATGGGCTAGGATACCGCCGTGGCTCAAGAGCGTTCAATCGAGGTCAAAGTCGGGATTCTGATCCTCGTGGCGCTCGGCATCCTCGGCGGGTTCGTGCTCGTGATGGGCGGCATGAGCTTCGAGAAGACCTACGCGATCTACGTCGACTTCGATAACCCCGGGGGCCTGCAGTCCGGCGCGCCGGTGAAGATCGCCGGCGTCGACGTCGGCAAAGTCGACGAGATGCAGTTCCGCGGCGGCGAGCTCGACCCGAAGACCGGCCGCCGCCCGATGGTTCGTTGTAAACTACAAGTAAAAACCAAGGTCCGAAAAACGATCCACGACGACGCCGAGTTCTACGTGACGACGCAGGGCGTCCTCGGCGAACAGTTCCTCGCGATCGAGCCCGGCTCGCCGAATCACCCCGAGCTCGATCCGGAGACGACCATCCCAAAGGGCGTCGGTCCGCCGCGGCTCGATCTCTTCTTCGCGAAGGCCTACGAGCTCCTCGACATGACGGTCACCGGCCTCAACAACAACAAAGACCTCGTCAAAGACATCGCGGTCAACACGCGCGACTTGCTCGGCGGGCTCAACGGCGCGCTCACCGACAACCGCGGCCGCATCGACCGCATCATGGCGAACCTCGACAGCCTCACGGCCGAAGCGAACACGCTCACCAAAGACGCGCGCACCAACTACGTCGACAACCCGAAGATGATCACGACGGTCGACAACATCGAGAAGATCACGACCGATCTCAAGAACGACTCGGGCCCGCTCCTCTCCGACGCGAAAGAAGCGATCGCGAATTTGAATCGCGCGTCGAAGGTCGTCGGCGATCAAGCCGGCGAAGCCAAGCTACGCAAGACGCTGAACGACGTCTCCGAGCTCGCGTCGCGCGCCGACGCGATCGCCGCCGACGCGCAGTCGATCGTCACGCACATCAAACGCGGCGAAGGCACAGTCGGCGCGCTCGTCATGGATGAAGAGCTCTACGACAACCTCCAGGAGATGACGCGCGACCTGAAGCACAATCCCTGGAAGTTTTTCTGGAAAAATTAGTCGTCCGCCGCGTCGCTCGCGCCGGTGTCTTGGGCGCCGGTGTCTTGGACGCCGGTGTCTTGGACGCCGGTGTCTTGCGGCGCGACTTGATCGGCGGGCGCGTCGCCGACCGGCGCGTCCTGCTGAGCCGGAGCGTCGGGTGAGCCTGTCTCCGGCACGTTCACGATCGAGCTGAGATCGTCGCTGCAGGTCCCCGCGTCGTTCGCATAAATGCAAACGAGCCCGGCCTGACAGTCGATGGCCTGAAAGCACGCGCCGCCCTTGGCGACGAGATCGTTCGTCGTGCAGCCCCCGAGAAGCGCCAGCGCAGCCGCGGCGACAGCCGCGACACAAGCCAAGACTTTCTTCACGCCCTCGATCGTACGTTCCGGCTCAGCCCTAGGCAAGCACGACGAGCACGTCGCCCTCGTTCACGGCTTGGCCTTCGCTGCACGAAATCTTCTCCACTTTTCCCGCCGCGGGCGCCTCGACCGGCATTTCCATTTTCATCGACTCGAGGATCACGCACGTCTGCCCTTCGAGGACGTCGTCGCCCTCTTTCACTTCGATCTTCCAAACGGTTCCGGTGATGTGCGCGCACACGTTGGTAGCCATGGGCCAAGATGAAGCACGACCGCAGTGTTTCACACAAGTCCCGACGCGGAGTTGCGTCATAGGAGAAAGGCCGGTAACTTTTGTCCGTCTCACCCAGGAAAAACCCTCCCATGGCCGAACAGAAAGAAAGCTCCGTTCTCTTCTCGCTGAAAGAGCTGATGAATCTCGAGGAGGATCGAATTCGTCAGGAGGAGGATCAGAAGCGCCGGGTCGAGGAAGAAGCCGCGCGCGCCCGCGCCGAGACCGAGCGCCGCGCCCGCGAAGAAGAAGAAGCGCGCATGCGGTCGGCCGACGAGAAGCGACGCGCCGAAGAGCAGCGGATGCGCGAGGACGCGGCGAGGCTCGATGCGATTCGGCACGCCGAAGTGGAGAAGGCGCGTCTCGACGCAGAGAATGCCGCCCGCCTCGAACAAATGCGCCACCAGCAAGAGCACGAGCGACAGCTCGCGATGGTGACGCAAGACAAGTCGAAGAAGCGCCTCGTTCTCATCGCGAGCGGCATCGGCGTCGCGTTCATCGGCGCGCTCGTCGGCGGCGTCGTCCTCTACTCGAACGCGCAGCAGAAACAGAAGGACCTGCAAGGCCAGCTCTCCGAGCTCACCTCGAAGCAGGAAGAGAACGACCGGAAGATGAAGGACCTGCAAGGGCAGCTCGCGAGCGCGACGACGCCCGAGCAAAAGGCGGAGCTCGAGCGGCAGATCGCCGACGCGAAGCAGAAGGCCGACGATCTCGCGGCCGAGCAGCAGTCGGTCAAGACCGGCCAGCACGTGACGACGCATCACGCCGGCGGCACGACGGCGCCGGTGCAGCACCTTCCGAAGTGTCACTGCGCGGCGGGCGATCCGCTGTGCTCCGAGATCCCGGGCCAGACCTGCACGCCCTGAAGCTCTCGCGGTCGCTCATCGTCGCGCTCGACACGCCGAGCTTGGCGGAGGCGAACGCGCTCGCGTCGCGTGTCGCGGATTCGGCCGACGCGCTCAAAATCGGGCTCGAGCTGTTCGTCGCCGAGGGCGGCGATGCAGTGCGCACGCTCGCGCGCGTGCGGCCCGTGTTTCTCGACTTGAAGCTGCATGACATTCCGGAGACGGTCGATCGCGCGGTCGCGCGCGTCGCTGCGCTCGGCGCGTCGCTGCTCACGGTGCACGCGAGCGGCGGACCCGCGATGCTCGAGCGCGCCGCGGCTCGCGCGGAGAAAGAAGCGACCGGGCTCCGCATCGTCGCGGTCACGGTTCTCACGTCGCTCGACCGCGCGGATCTCGACGCGATGGGCGTCGCGCGCTCGCTGGAGGAGCAAACGCTCGCGCTCGCGAAGATGGCGCGCGCCGCGGGAGTCTCCGCGTTCGTGTGCTCGCCGCGCGAGGTGCGTGCCCTGCGTGAGGTGCTCGGCGCGGACGCGCTGCTCATCACGCCGGGCGTTCGGCCCGCCGGCGAAAATCTCGGCGACCAGAAACGAACCGACACGCCCGAAGGCGCGATCGCCGCGGGTGCGGACGCGGTCGTCGTGGGCCGTCCCATCCGCGACGTCGCCGATCCGCGCGCCGCGGCCGAGCGGATCAAAAGCTCGCTGTCATGAGCGAACGACTCATTTGCGGTCTCCAGCCCGTGCGTGAAGCGATCGCCGCGCACGGCGGCGCGGTCCGCGTCGTCGTCGAGGACAAGCGCGACGCGCCGCAGCTCGACGCGCTCGCTCGCTTCGCCCGCGATCGTGGCGCGTCGGTCGAGCGCGCGCGGCGCGGCGATCTCGATCGCGCGAGCCACGGCGTCCGCCACCAAGGCGCGATCGCGTGGGCGCCCGCGCTCAGGCTCCGCACGTTCGAAGAATTGGAGCTCGGCGAGAGACCGCTCGTCGTCGTGCTCGACTCGATCGAAGACCCTCAGAACTTCGGCGCGATCGTGCGGAGCGCGGTCGCGTTCGGCGCGTCGGCGATCGTGTGGCCGCAACACGGCGCCGCGCCGCTCACGCCGGCGACCTTCCGCGCGAGCGCCGGCGCGATCGAGCACGCGCAGCTCTGCTCGGTGCCGAGCCTCCCGAACGCGCTCGCCGCGCTCCGCGAGCGCTCGCTGCGCATCGTCGGTCTAGACGCCTCCGCCGATCGCTCGCTCGACGCCGAAGATCTCACGACGCCGACCGCGCTCGTCCTCGGCGCCGAAGGCGCAGGCCTCCACAAGAGCGTCCGCCGCGCATGCGACTCCCTCGCCCGCCTCCCCATGCGCGGCCCCATCGCATCCCTCAACGTCTCGGCCGCCGCCGCGATCGCCCTCTACGAAGTCACGCGCCAGCGCTCCAAGAAAGATTTCACATAAAGATTGGAAGAGCCGAAGGCGAGAAAATATTTTTGTTTTAGAAACAAAACAAAATCTCTCTCTTCCTTTCACTCTTCCACTCTTTATGTCTCTCTCTCACTTCTTCAGGAGCAGCGAGCGCACTTGGGCTCGGACGGCGGTGCGGCGCGTTGCGAGGAAGGCGTCGCTCCACGGCGCGTGGCCGGTGAAGCGTTCCATCGTACCGCCGAGCGCGAAGGGCAAGAGATGAAGCCCCATGAGCGACGCGACCAGATGTTTCGGATCGCCTTCGCAGCACGCGCCCGATTGCTGCGCATGCGAGAGGAACTTCTCGCCCGCGCGCATCGACTCGGCGAACGCTTCGCTCAGCGCGTCGTTCGTTCCTGCGCCCCACTCCATCGCCTCGCGCAAGACGAGACGCGCCGCGTACGGCTGCTCGCCGAGCATGCCGACGACCGCATCGGTGAGCGCGTCGAGTCGTTTGCCGAACTCGTCCGCGCCGCCGCCGTCCGTGGTCGTCGCGGTCGCCATCGCGCGCGTCACGCGCGTGACGAGTCGCTCGAGCACTGCGCGTCGCAGCTGCTCCTTGCTCGCGAAGTGATGAAAGAGCGACGCCTTGCGAAGTCCAACGCGCTCGGCGAGATCCGCCATGCTCGTTCCTTCGTACCCACGCTCGGCGAAGAGGCGTGTCGCCTCGTCCAAGATCGCGTCTTTACGGTTGCCTGTTTGAGTGCCACGCCGATCGTCGGCGGGCACCGCCATTCGTTCGTCTCCCCGGGCCATGCCGACCTTGTATCAAAGTCACGGGCGGCGTGACAGCGGCGCGGAGTCGACCGGACGGAGGGGTTTCAAGTGCTCCGCGACCGACTGCGTGAGCCGCGCTTCCTCTCCGCGAGGGAGCAGCGATCCGGCTTGAAACAGGGCGAATCCCACGTAGTCGTGCATCAACTGAATGAGCCACGCGTCGGGATCGTCGCCTGCGAGCGCAGCCAGATTTTTTTCCACGCGGTCCGGTCGGAAGGTTCCATCCGGCAACGGACCCGCACCTTGAAACAGCGGATCGTAGACGCCGCCGCCGGTCGCGAACCGCGCGAGCCCGTCGCGAAGCTCCGCGCCTTTTCCGAGTCCGTCGCAGCGCTGATGAATCTCGACGAGCGCGGGGTTGAACCCTTCCATGATCGCCTGCGGCCCTTGCGGACGCGGCGCCTGCACGGCGAGAAATCCCCCCGACACGAGCTGGAACACGGCCTTCGTCACCTCGAACTCGAGCTGCCCGATGCGCCGCCCCATCTGCGCGATCGAACGCTTGCCGTCGCATTCGTTGTAGATTGCAAGTAAATCGTCGGGCACCTTCTTCGACGTCTCGCGCGGAACGGGGATGAAGTTCTCGTTCGGAATGCGCTCGCGGAAGAACTTCATCTCGTCCATGCGACGAGCGCCTTCCATGAGCAGCATGCTCGCGTTCAAGTTGTGGCGGCGACCGATCGCCGCTTCGTCGTAGCGATCGAAAAAGTAGAACATGCCGTCGGCGACGTGGAGCGCCGCGTAGAAGACCTCTTCGACTTGGCGCGCCATCATCGGGTAGAGCTCTTCGGGGCTCACGAAGTCGAGATCGATCGCGGCTTCGCCGAAGCGTTTGCCCGATGTGCTCGACGCGGCGACCGCGCGCTCGAGCTGCTCGCGCGTGACGACGCCGAAGCGAAACAGCGTCTCGCCGAGTCGCTCCTCGGGAACGTTCGTGTGCGCAGCGATGACGTTGCCGCCGTCGAAGTAGAGCGAACGGACTTTGCGCTCCTCGAGCACGACGAGCTCGCCCTTCCAACCCGACTGCGCGACGAGCGAGATGATGTCGCAGAGCGCGCCGGGCGTTCGGATTTCGCCAGCGAGCTTGAGCGCGGCCGAGGTGATGCCGTGCTGCTCCGGCCGCCGCATCATGACGATGGTCGGGACGCTCGGGACGAGCCGCCACTCCCCCGCCCGCGCGCGGAGCTCTTGGCTCGCTGCGCGCCCCACGGGATGGACCGTGCCGGTCACGTCGACGCGCAGCAGGTCGTCACGGTCCGACATTTTGGCGTAGGATACACGTACCTTATGAATCTTCCCAGCCGAGCGCGAGAGCTCGCCGCGGCGCTCGAGAAGGCGGGCTACTTCGCGGGCGACAAAGCGGCACTTTCGCTGTTTCTAGCGCTCGAGCTCCAGCGGCCGCTTTTGGTCGAAGGGCCCGCCGGCGTCGGCAAAACCGAGCTCGCACGCGCTGCGTCATCCGCCCTCGCGCGGCCGATGGTCCGCCTGCAATGTTACGAGGGGCTCGACGAGTCGAAGGCGATTTACGAGTGGGACTACGGCAAGCAGATGCTTTGGGTGCAGCTGCTGCGCGATCAGAAAAACACCGATGACGCCGACGCGTTTTTCTTCGGCGAGAAATTCCTGATCGCGCGCCCGCTCCTCCAAGCGCTACGCAGCGACGTGCCGGTCGTGCTCCTCGTCGACGAAGTGGACCGCGCCGACCCGGAGTTCGAGGCGGTGCTGCTCGAGATCCTCGGTGACAATCAGGTGACGATCCCCGAGATGGGGACCGTTCGCGCGAAGCATCCGCCGCTCGTCGTCCTCACGACGAACGCGACGCGCGAGATGACCGACGCGCTCCGCCGCCGGTGTCTTCATCTCTTCCTCGACTACCCGCCGCCGTCGCGCGAGATCGCGATCCTCGAGGCCAAGGTGCCCGGCATCGCGAAGAAGCTCGCGGCCGAGCTCGTGGCGTTCGCCGAGAAAACGCGGGCGATGGACTTACGCAAGCCGCCGAGCATCGCCGAGTCGATCGACTGGGCGCGCGCGCTCGTCACGCTCGGCGCCAGCGCGCTCCAGCCGGAGCTCGCACGTGCGACGCTCGGCGTGCTCTTGAAGCACGACGAAGACCGCGAGCGCGCGTCGGCCGCTTTGCCCTAATCCGACGATGCCGTCGGATCGCGGAGCGTGTGACGCATCCACTCGGAGAGTGTGACGCGTCCGTGGCCGTTGCACACCGGGCACGGCGAAGCCGGCCCCTCACCCGTCCAAGTAATGCCGTTGATGCAGCCCAACGCAGGGCAGAGCTTGGACAGATCCAGCGCCGGAGACGATTTCTTCAGTGCGTAGCCCATGATGGAACTGCGTCGTAAATTGCAACGGACGTGCCTGAAACGTGCGAGGCTTTTTCGCGACGGTTCCGCGCGTCGGGGCAAAAATCAGCGTGGCGGCCTCGGTACGGCGAAGCGAATTGCCACGAACGATCGGATGTTTTTTGGCTCAGCCGCGGCGCGAAACGAGCCAGTGCGTCGCGAGCTCGCCGCGACCTTTGACCTTGATCGTGCCGCGCGCTTCGACGACGAACACGGCGCGTAGCGCTTCGGCCGCCGCGTCGCTCACCTGGACCCGATCGCGCTCGCCGTGTGACTCCATGCGGCTCGCGACGTTCACGGTGTCGCCCCACAAATCGTAGCTGAACTTCTTCGTGCCGATGACGCCCGCGACGACGGGGCCAGTGTGCACACCGATGCGAATCGCTAGACCCGGCTGCGTCTTTTGAAGCGTGCGCATGAACGCCTGCATCGCGAGCGCCATGTCGGCGATCGCGATCGCGTGGTCGGCGCGCGGCACCGGCAATCCGCCGACGACCATGTACGCGTCGCCGATCGTCTTGATCTTTTCGAGGCCGTGCTCGTCGGCGAGCTTGTCGAACGCCGAGAAGACTTCGTTGAGCAGTCGCACGACCTCGATCGGCGACGAGCGCGCCGACATTTCGGTGAAGCCGACGATGTCGGCGAAGAGGACGGTCACCGCGTCGAAGCCTTCGGCGATCGTTTGCGGCTCGTTCTTCAGACGCTCGGCGATTTCCACGGGGAGGACGTTGCGGAGGAGCTTCTCGGACTTTTCGCGCTCGGACGCGAGCTCTTGCGTGCGCTCGGCGACGCGATCTTCGAGCTCTTCGTTCGCGCGGGCGAGCTCGCGGAACGCGCGCGCGAGTCGACCGGACATGTCGTTGAACGCGCGAGCGAGCGAGCCGAGCTCGTCGCGACGCTTGGCGAGCGCGATGTCGGTGCCGAGGTTGCCCTCGCCGAGGCCCTCGGTCGCGCGCGTGAGCTCGCGAACGGGTCGCGTGAAGAACCCGGCCGCGAACCAAACGACGAGAAGCATCGCGCCGTACGTCGCGGCAAGCACGATCGAGACGCTGCGCTTCGCGCGCTGCTGCACCTCGTGGACGTAGCTCGCCTCGTAATCGCATCCGAGAAGTGCGACGACCTTGCCCGCGTGGTTCTTGATGGGCGCGTACGACGTCATCCACGAACCGAAGCGGTCGGTGTAGATGTCCGGGCGCTCGGTGAAGATGCCTTCGTTCCAAGCGCGCTCGGCGTCGGGCCCGAGCGTGTCGGTCTCGAGGAAGCCGGCGTGCGGCGTTCCCGGAATGTCGACGTCGACGATGTAGACGTACTCCGGCGCGGCGGCGCCGGCGCCGATGCGGCGCGTGTCGGGCCGGCCGCCGCGGACCATCGTGTACGGCATCGCTCGCGGCGAGACGGCGTTCACTTGCTTCAAGTGGTCCATCTCGCGCACGTAGCGCGGGTCGTCGGAGAAGCCGTCGGGCTTGGCGACGCCCTCGCGATAGAGCGCGTCGATCTCGTCGCCGTCGATGCCCTTGACGGTGCCGCGCGTCACCTCGTCGAGGTTTCTGCGGAGGCGCTCCATCGAGCGATCGGTGGTGAACGTGTAGACCCAGTAGAAGATCGCGGCGAAGACGATCGTGAACGCGATCGTAAACAGCAGCACGAGCTGCGTCCGCATCCCGAATCGCACGCCCTTTGCCGGCGTGCTTCCGGTCATCGGAGCTCGGCGACTTGTGCGCCGAAAATTCGTTCGAGACCGGCGAGGAGCGCGTCGCCGATTTCGACGCGATGGCTCGGCCCGAGCGCGAACGTCGCTTCGGCGCCGCCGTCGAGCGTCAGGTGCAGCGCGACCGGTACGCTCCCGCTCGACTCGCGCATCACGTGGCTGACTTTTTCGAGCGTCCCCTCGCGCAGCTGCTCCGCACGAAGCCGCAAGAGGAGCTGCTTGGCGCCCGCGGCGACGACGTCGGAGAGGAGCACCGCGTCGTTGAGGAGGATGGTCGCCTCTTTCGGCGCTTCGGTGTCGGGCTCGGGATCGTCGTCGTCGCGACGCGGGAAGCTGATTTTTCCGGTGAGGAGCACCGGCTCGCCGGACGTGAGCACGTGCGAGTACGCGTCGATTTGGTTGCCGCGCACCTTCACGTTCACGCGGCCGCTCAAGTCCTCGAGCTCGAAGAACGCGAGCTTGCCGGCGCCGCCGCCATTGTCGCGAAAGACGCGCTCGCGATAACCCTCGACCATGCCCGCGAGCTTCACGACCGCCCACGCGTCTTGCTCGTTGCAGGTGCTCGCGGGGAGCGCTTCGAGACGCGACAGCGCGGCAGGTCCCCGGAGATATCTCTCGAGCGGGTGGCCCGAGACGTAGAAGCCGAGCGACTGCCGCTCGCGCGCAAGCATCTCTTTGCGATCCCACGGCGCGCACTCGGCGTAGTCGCCGGCGCTCGGCGCGTTCCAAACTTTGCCGCCGGGTGCCGCGTCGAAGAGACCGAAGAGGTTCGTCTGTCCGCGCTCGCGATCGCGGCTCGCCGACCGCGCGCGCTCGAGGCAGACGTCGACCGACGCGTAGGCCTGCGCGCGCGTGATGCCGAGCTTCGGAAACGACGTGTCGAACGCGCCGCACTGCACGAGCGCTTGGAGAACGCCTTTGTTGATCTTCGACGCGTCGACGCGCGAAGCAAAATCGAACAAGTCGATGAACGGCCCGCTCTTGCGCGCTTCGAAAATCGCCTCGAGCGCGCCGACGCCGACGCCGCGCACCGCGCCGAGCCCGAACCTGATCTGCGGCAGCGCTTGCTTCTTCTTCTCTTTGGTCGCGACCGCTTCGGCGTAGACGACTTTGAAATCCGTGTCCGACTCGTTGATGTCCGGCGGCAAGACGGTGATGCCCATCGCGCGCGCGTCGGCGATCGTGCGGACGACTTTGTCGATGCGATCCTTGTCGCTCGTCAAAATCGCGCAGAGGAGCTCGGCCGGGTAATGCGCTTTGAGCCAAGCGGTTTGATACGTGATGAGCGCGTACGCCGCCGAGTGCGATTTGTTGAAGCCGTACCCCGCGAAGAATTCGAGCAGACCGAAAATGCGCTCTGCGTCTTCTTGCGTGACGCCCTTCTTGACCGAGCCGTCGACGAACGTGCTCTTCTGCTTCGCCATCTCCTCGGGCTTCTTCTTGCCCATCGCGCGGCGGAGGAGATCGGCGCCGCCCAGCGTGTAGCCGGCGAGCGCCTGCGCGATCTGCATGACCTGCTCTTGGTAGACGATGACGCCGTAGGTCGGCACGAGGATCGAGTCGACCATCGGGTGAAGGCTCTCGACCTTCGCGCGGCCGTGCTTGCGATCGACGAAGTCTTTGACCATGCCGCTGCCGAGCGGCCCGGGCCGATAGAGCGCGACCGCGGCGACGATGTCCTCGAAATGATCGGCGCGCAGATCTTTGAAGAGCTGCTGCATCCCGCTCGACTCGAGCTGGAACACGCCCTTCGTTTCACCCGACGCGAGCAGCGCGTAAGTCGGTTTGTCCTCGAGCGAAATTTTCGAAAGATCGAAAGGCGCGCTCAATCGGGCTGAAACGAGCTGCGTGGCGATGTCGAGGACGGTCAGCGTCTTCAGGCCGAGGAAGTCGAACTTCACGAGGCCCGCGGCTTCGACGTCGTCTTTGTAATATTGCGTGACGTACGAAAGGTCGTCTTTGAAGACCGGGACGTGGTCCCAGAGCGGGCCCTCGCTGATGACGATGCCGGCCGCGTGCTTGCCGACTTGGCGCGTCAGCCCCTCGAGCTTGCTCGCTTGCACGAGACACTCGCGCACTTGCGGCTCGGTCTCGTAGCGCGCCTTGAGCTTCGGCTCGATCTGCAGCGACTCTTGAATCGTGTAGGTTTCGGCGGGCGTCTTGCGCGGAATCAAGTTCGCGATCGCCTGCGCCTCCGCCGGCAAGATGCCGATGCCGCGCGCCACGTCCTTCACGACGCTCTTGGCCTTGAGCTCGGCGAACGTCGCGATCTGCCCGACGCTCTCGCTGCCGTATTTTTCCTGCACGTACGCGATCACGCGGTCGCGCTTGTCCATGCAGAAGTCGACGTCGAAGTCCGGCATCGACACGCGCTCTGGATTCAAGAAACGCTCGAAGAGAAGATCGAGCGGGATCGGATCGAGATCGGTGATGCGCATCGCGTACGCGACGATCGATCCGGCGCCCGACCCGCGGCCGGGCCCCACGGGCACGCCGTTCTCTTTCGCGTAGCGGATGAAATCCCAGACGATGAGGAAGTACCCCGGGAACTTCATCTTCGCGATGACGTCGAGCTCCATCTCGAGCCGCGCGCGATACTTGTCGCGATCGACCGAACGCAATTCCTCGAAGCGCTTCTCGAGACCTTCGCGCGCGACGTGCCGGAAGTAGCTCTCGGTGTCGTAGCCCTCGGGCACTTTGAAATTCGGCAGCATCGGCTGACCGAGCTTCAATTTCAGCCCCGAGCATCGCTCGGCGATTTCGAGCGTCGCCTTGAGCGCCTCGGGGTGACCCGAAAAGAGCTCGGCCATCTCGATCGGCGACTTCAAATACATTTCGCCGGAGCCGTGATGACGCTCGAGCGCTTCGGCGTAGGTGCGGCCGGTCTTGATGCACGACAAATAGAGGTGCGCCTGCGCGTCGTCGCGCTCGGGGAAGTGGACGTCGTTGGTCGCGACGAGCGGCAGCCCCAAAGTGCGTGCATGTTGCAACAAAATGTCGTTCAACACCGGCTGCTCGGGCAGACCGTGATCCTGGAGCTCGACGTACAGCGCGCCGGGCTCGAAGATTTCTTTGAGGCGGCCGAGGACTTTTTTTCCGGCCTCCTCTCCTTCTTCGAGGATCGCCTGCGCGGGCAACCCGCCCATGCACCCGGTCATCGCGACGAGACCTTTGGCGTGCGCGGCGACCGTCTCGAGCGTCACGGTCGGCGTGCCCGGCGGCCCGTTCGGATCGGGTTGCACGTGCCCCATCGAGACGAGGCGGACGAGGTTCTTGTAACCCTCGAGCGTGGTCGCGAGGAGCGGCAGGTGTCGCGCGCGCCCTTTGTCGGCGACCTCGATCTCGCAGCCGAGGATCGCCTGCACGCCCGCGTCCTTCGCCGCCTTGTAAAAGGAGATGGCGCCGAACATGTTGCCGTGATCGGTCACGGCGACGGCCTTCATGCCTTCTTTGGCGACGCGCTTGACGAGGTCCTTCACCTTCACCGCGCCGTCGAGCATCGAGTACTGCGAGTGCACGTGGAGGTGAACGAACTCGGGTCCCGCCATCTCGTCCCTCCCTTAGCCGGGCCCTCGCCTCGACACAACACAGCCCATCCCGTACTTTACCTACGCACGTGTTTCGCGTATTGGTCCTTCCGGCTCCGGTCGAGCTTTGTCGACCATCGGTTCCGTAAGGGCGAGCGCGGGACGCGCGGTTCTTACTTCAGGAGGCAACGTTATGAAGCTTTGGAAAGTTTGGTCGGTCTTTGGAATGGGCAGCGCGGCGCTCGTCGGCGCTTTGGCATACCAGGCAGGTTGCAGCAGCAGCCCGGCCGATGCAGGCGTGGGTTTGCCCCCCGGCCCGAGCGGGCAGCCGACGGTGTCGAACAACGTCGAGACGTTCGCCGTCCAGTCGCTCCTCCTCGGCGAAGCCGATCGTAGCGGCGCCCCGAGCAACACCGCGTGGAAGTCGTACGGCTACAACCTCGACGGCAAGGTCTCGACGAAAGACTCGACCGACGTCTGCACGCTCCACACCGGCGCGCCGAAGACGAACCAAGCCGACGGCAACAACGGCATCGACAACGCGTTCGGCGCGGTCATCCTCCCGATCATCGAGACCGCGGCGAGCTTGCCGACCCCGTCGACGACGATCTCGGGCGCGATCACCAAGGGCGACTTCACGATTCAGATCCAGGTCACCGGCCTCGACGACACCGCGACCCAGACCAACACCGGCCTCAAGGGTCAGCTCTTCGCGTCGGGCGCGTACGACAACGGCACGCCGACCTTCGACTCGACGACGGACTGGCCCGTCAGCGGTCTCTTGCTGAACGACCCGACCAACATCGCGAGCGGATCGAAGATCGCGTTCAACAGCGCGTACGTTTCGAACGGCACGTTCGTCAGCGGCGACCTCACGACCGGCGGCATCACGGTCACCATCAGCCTCGTGTTCCAGGGCGTGCCCCTCGCGCTCTCGGTCAACCACGCCGTCATCACCTTCGATCACACCGACGCGGCCGACGCGGCCAACGGCACGATCGCCGGCGTCATCGACACCGAGCAGCTCATCAGCGGCCTCCAGTCGGTCGCCGGTCGCATCTCGGCGTCGCTCTGCGGCTCGGCCTTCAACGGCATCGCCGACCAGATTCGCCAAGCTTCCGACATCATCAAGGACGGCTCGAACGCTGCCGGCGCGCAATGCGACGGCATCTCGATCGGCCTTGGCTTCGTCGGCAAGAAGATCGCGAACCCGACCAAGATCGCGTCCGACGACGGCGCGGTTCCGCCGGACCCGTGCGCGGCCGGCGACGCGGGACCGACGAACGACGGTTCCACGAGCGACGGCGCGACGACGGACGCGTCGGGCGACTGAGAGAGAGCTGTCGGCTTTCAGCAACGAGGAGAGCGACTTCGGTCGCTCTTTTCGTTTAAGCGCTTTTTGCGCGGGCGATGACGTGCTTCGCGAGGTGGAGCGCGAAAGCGTAGATGCTGATTTGCGGCGGGCCGCCAAGGCTCGTCGGAAAGAGCGAGCCGTCGGAGACGAAGAGGCCTTTCACGAAGTGGTGCTCGCCGGTCGAGTCGACTGCGCTCGCGTGCGGGTCGTCGCCCATGCGCATCGCGCCCATCGGGTGGACGGCGGTGACCGGGAGCGCGTGCGGGCGAACGAAGTCGGTGCGGATCGCGTCGAGCTCGCTCGCGCTCTTCAAACGAATCGCCGGAATCGCCGGAATGACGACCTCGCTCGCGCCGCCGGCGAAGAGCAAACGCGCGCAAGCGACGAGACCCTTGGCCATCTGCGCGCGGTCGGCCGCGTTCATGACGTAGTCGATGACCGGGCGGCCGTCGTCGTCGACCGTCACGCGGCCCTCGGTTTCGTCGTGGACCATCGCCGTGAGGACCGCGAGATTTCCGTACGTGCGCATCGCGCGCATGTGCTCTTTGCCGAAGCCCGAGAGCATCGATGCGGTGCCGATCGGGTGCGCGAACGCGGGCAGAATCCAGACGCGCTTGTCGCTTCCCTCTTCGTACGAGAGAAGCTCGGTGCACTCGTACGACTGCGGGATGCCGTACTGCGAGTTCATCGTGCGATCGAATCGGCCGGCGGCGACCGCGCCCGGATGAATGCGGAGGCCCCGGCCGATCCGCGCGAACGGATCCGGCAGATCGCTGCGAAGTGCGAGCGCCGCGGAGCCGACTGCGCTCGCCGCGAGGACGACGATGCGCGCGCGGACGCGCACCCACGCGCGGGGTCCTCCCGCTCCGTCGTGCGCGACGGCGACGACGCCGGTCGCGCGACCGCCTTCGTGCGTGACCCGAAGCGCTTGGACGTCGGCGTAGATCACAGCGCCCGCGGCCTCGGCTTGCGGCACGAGGACCTTGGCGACATTTTGTTTCGCGTCGTATGCGCAGCCGAGCTCGCAAAAGCCGGAGAGCTGGCAGCCGACGCGATTGTGCTTGAGCGGTCCGCTCTTCCACCCGAGCGCCTCGGCGCCCGCGCGCAAGACCTCGTTGTTCGGGTTGCGCAGCGCGCCGGGAATTTCGGTGACCGAGAGATCGCGCTCGACTTGCTCGAACGCCGGCGCCATCTCGTTCGGCCCGCAGCCGGTCACGCCGTAGCGGTCACGCCACAAATCGAGAATGTCGGGGTGCGTTCGTTTGCAGAGGTTCGTGTTGTGGATCGTGCTCCCGCCGACGCCGCGACCTTGGAGCACGCGAATCGCGAGATCGCGCGTCGCGCGCGCGCCGGCGTCTTGAAAGAGCAGCGGGATCATTTCGTCCTCGCGCTGCGTGAAGTCGCTCGGCCGATGAAACCCGCCTTCTTCGAGCGCGACCACTTTGAGCCCCGCGCGCGCGAGCTCGCGCGTCATCATGCCGCCGCCGGCGCCGGTGCCGATGACGACGGCGTCGACGTCGAGCGCGACGTCGCCCGAGAGATCGCGACCGAGGATCGGCATCAGGCGCCCCTCGAAACGAACGGCCCGGCGTAGCCGAGGATTTTCCACGTCCGCGGATCGCGATAATAGCCCATGAAAATGGCCGATTTCAGGCCGTCGAAGCCGCCGCGCAAGAGACCCTCGGAGCTCGACTCGAGCGACGCGAGCACGCGGTCTTGCTCCGCTGCGGAGAGACGCGTGAAGCGCGACGAGAGCTTGCAGCCGAGCGGCGCGAGGTGCTCGACGAACGCGAGCAGGCGCAAGAAATCGCGACGCATCGGCGCGGGCAGCTGCTCGAGATAACGGTCGACGAAGCCCGCGACGTCGACCTCGTCGGTCGTCGGCACGCTCCCGTCGTCGACGTCCGGCGCAGCGACGCGACGCGCCGCCGCCGCGAGCACGACGTACTGCCACGGCGAAAGCACGCGCAGCCGCTCGGCCACGTCCTTCGAAACGTCGTACCCGCGCGTCCGCACGACGGCGAGCCCGCTTGCCGCGAGCAAGAGCGCGCCGCCCATCGCGCCCAACACGGCTCGCCTCGAAACGCGCTTCACGCTCGAGAGAGTTAACAGGAAGATCAGCGGATCAGAAGGCGTTCAAAAATATATCTTCTGATCCTCTGATCTTCCTGTTTCATCTCTCCGTGCGCGTTTTTGGGCTCACAGGGGGAATCGCGAGCGGCAAGAGCACGGTCGCGGCGCGGTTTCGCGGGCGCGGCGCGGCTGTGGTCGACGCCGATGCGCTCGCGCGCGAGGTCGTCGCGCCGGGCAGCGAGGGGCTCGCGGCGTTGGTCGCGGCGTTCGGCGCGCACGTGCTCGCGGAAGACGGGTCGCTCGATCGAAAAAAGCTCGCGGCCGAGGTCTTCGGCGACGCGCAGAAGCTCGCGCGCCTCAACGGCATCACCCACCCGCGCATCGCGGCGCTCAGCGCGAAGCGCATGGCCGAGCTCGATGCGCGCGGTGAGCCGCTCGCCTGTTACGAAGCGGCGCTCCTCGTCGAGAACGGTCTCGCCGACGCGTTTCGCCCACTCGTCGTGGTGTCGGCGCCGCTCGAGGCGCAGGTCGCCCGCGCACGCGCGCGCGACGCCGCGGACGAGGCCGCCGTCCGCGCCCGCATCGCCGCGCAGCTCGCGCTCGACGAAAAAGTCCGCGCCGCCGACGTCGTCGTGAAAAACGACGGTACGCTCGCCGATCTCCGCGCGCGCGCCGACGACGCGTTCGACGAGGTCTGCCGCCGCGTCGGGGTCGATCCCGCGCGTTACCCGCTCTGACGCGCAAGTCCGTTGAGGCGGTCGCGTCTTGTCGCGGCGACGACGACGGCACGGCGGCAGCGAGAACTTCGCGGCCGGGCCGCCGCTGGACACTCGAAGAACACGATGGTGGCGACGGCCCCGCCGCCCTCGACGCCAGCACGGGCCGGCGCCGGTCCGGCCGGTTTTGTCGACGCTGCCGCGTTTTGACGTCAGGCACGGCGTCAGACCGTCAGATCGAGTGGTCTTTGGCGTACCATCCAACCTCGTGAGCAGGTTCCGGACGGGCGTCTCTTCGACCTACGAAGGCGAAGCCCCGAAGTCCGCGCGCGGCGCGGAAGAAGAAGAACGTCCCGGCCTAGTCTTGCTCTACGCGCCTCGCTTCGAAGAGCTCGCGGCCGCCTACCCGTTCTTCACGAGCGAGATCATCGTCGGCCGCGACCCGACCTGCTCGGTGTGCATTCCGGATCAAGCGGTGAGCCGCAACCACGCGCGGATGTTCCTCGAGGACGCCGACTGGGTCCTACGCGATCTCTCGAGCCGCAACGGCACCATCGTCAACGGCCGCTACGTCTCGGAGCACCGGCTCGCGCATCGCGACGAGATCCGCATCGGCGACGCGATCTTCAAATTCGTCGAAGAGGGCGCCACCGGCTTCGTACCGTTCCGCATCGACGGCGCGCGCGGAAAAGGCGCGCCGCCGCAGCTCGAAGACTTCGTCGGCGGAAAACAAATCGACGACATCGCGCGCGACATCGAGCGCATCGCGCCCACCGAGCTCTCGTGCATGATCCTCGGCGAGACCGGCACGGGCAAAGAGGTCGTCGCGCGCGCGATCCATCGCCTCTCGGGCCGCAAAGGATCGCTGCAAGCGATCAACTGCGCCGCGATTCCGCAAAACCTCCTCGAGAGCGAGCTCTTCGGTTATCGCCGCGGCGCGTTCTCCGGCGCCGACCGCGACAAGCCGGGCCTCATCAAGCTCGCCGACACGGGCACGCTCTTCCTCGACGAGATCGGCGACATGCCGCTCGAGGCACAAGCGAAATTGCTCCGGGTCCTCCAGGCGAAAGAGGTCTTTCCGCTCGGCGCCACGACCGCCGAGCACGTCGACGTCCGCGTCGCGTGCGCCACGCACCGCAACCTGCGCGAGCAAGTCCGCGACGGAAAGTTCCGCGGCGATCTCTTCGCGCGCCTCAACGAGCACGCCGTGTCGCTCCCGCCGCTGCGCGAGAGAAAAGAAGACGTCTACATGCTCGCGAAGGCGTTCGCCGTGCGGTACGGGCGGCCCGACGTCGGCCTCACGTTCTCCTTCATGCTCGCGCTCGTGCACTACGACTGGCCGTACAACGTCCGCGAGCTCGAGAGCTGCATCAAGCGCGGCCTCGCGCTCACCGGCGGCGCGCCGCTCGACGCCAAGCATCTGCCGCAAGACATCGCCGAGCGCATGAAAGACTACGGCGACAAAAAACGACCGCAGCACGCGCCGCCGTCGGCGCAAGAGAGCCCGGCGAAGCGCGGCACGCCGACCGAAGCCGAGCTTCGCGCGCTCCTCGAGCGTCACCAAGGCAACGTGGCCGCCGTCGGCCGCGAGCTCGGCAAAGAGCGAATGCAGATTCACCGATGGCTGAAGAAGTACGGCATCTCGCTCGACGGATATCGGAGCGAGTGAATCAGGGCGTGTCCGTCTCCGCGAGGCCGGCAATCTTCAACGCCCGATCGCTGCCACGACGGAGCAGTAGAACGAGCGTGCTCCGAAAGAGCGGATCGCCCGTCGACAGCGACGTCTGCGGATCGAGCGGAACGCGCACGAGCACGTCGCCTTTTCGCATCTCCACCGGGCGCGGCGGATCGCTGAACGGTCCGAGATCGTCCGACGACCAGCGCTCGATGCGATCGAGCCGCGCGATGTCGTCGTGGATCGCGCGGTACTCCGCCACGTGCTGCCGGTAACGCGCTTGCAGACTCTGCAGAAGCATCGGCCTCGCTTGCGAGTGACCGTTGTCGCCGAAGAGCACGGCGTTGTCGTCGAGCAGATCGTCGAACGCGTCGATGTTTCCTTCGGTGAACGCGCGAACGTACTTGTGCACCACGTCGCCGATTTGCTCGTCGGAGACCGGCGTGCGAAGCGCGACGACGCCGGCGCCCGCGCTGCCGTGCTCCTCGGCCGGCGGGATCGCCGGCGCGGGCTCGACGAGCACGCCGTCGGGATGGCGCGTCGCGTCCTTCATCTCGAGCGACGTGTCGAGCGCGCCGCCGCACGCGGTCAGAGCGAGCGCGAACGCGAGCTCAAAGATCTTCGATTTTCGGCGCGGCCGCACGGGTCAGCGACACCATCGCACGATCTTTCACGGCGTTCCAGCGGGGCGGCAGCGTCTCGGTGTCGAAGTCGCTCGCGACGAGCGCGAACTGGACCTGCGCGAGCTCCGGCGTGCGACGCCGAACGAGCTGGTCGTCGCCGATGAGCGCCTCGGCGTCGTCGCGGCCGGCGAACGTGCGGAGCGCCATCTTCTTCCGGCGATGCGCGGCGACGACGATGTCACCGTTCGAGACGATGAGGTTCACTTCGGCAGGCTCGCCGCCGACCTCGGCCGAGATCGCGTCGACGACGCGGAGCGTTCCGCGAATGGCTTCGTGAACGACGCCGACGTCGACGATGAGATCGTCGAGCTTGCCCGCGTCGTGGAGGAACGACAGAAAAACTTGGAACACGATCTCGGCGTCGCTGTCGCCGCGAATGCCCGCGCGCAAAAACTCGGGCACGCTCTGAACGAGCCGGTCGCGCGTCTGGTCGAAAGACGAAACGGTTCCGGTCTGCGCGTAGAGCCACTGGCGATACCGGAACGGGTGCGTGTTCTCGGTGCGGAGCGTTCCGACCGTTGGCTGGCGCACGTGACCGACGACGATCTCCGCGCGCACGTCGGCGCCGAGCTGAGCCACGTCGATGTCGTCGCGCTCGTCGATCGGCCTGCGGCGAATGAGCACTTCGCCGCCTTGGTAGAAGCCGAGGCCCCAGCCCACCGCGCCGCCTGCTCCACCATTCTTCACGCGCAGCGCTTCGCGCTCGAACGCAAGCACGCGCCCTGTGAGATCGGCACGATTTCCGAGAAGACCGAACAACCTCGCCATGGTGGTGAAGCTCCTTCCTTCAACATACGCACGAGCGCGCCGCTCGCACCAATTTGTCGCCGCAAAAGGTACGAGCGTGTGAGCCAAAACACGCGCGATGCGCGCGGCATTCCTCGCCGCTATGCGTTACGGTCGCGTGACGCTTCGATCAAGCGCGTCGTGCGCCTCTTCGCGCGGGCCTCGAGCGCGTCGCCGAGATAACGCACGATGAACGGCGCCGCGCCGGCGACAATCAGCCCGATCATCCACAGCGGAATCAACGCTGGCTCTGCGAGCTCGGCGGTACCACGAAGGGCACGACGTGCTCTTTCGCCTCGAAGCTCGAGCGATACGACGTCGCCGCAGCCTGCGTCGGGAACGGGCCGACGCGCACGCGATACCAAGTGCCGCGGCCCGGCACGTTGGCCGTGACGACATACGCTTTGTGGCCACGAACGCGGAGCTGTTGCGCGAACGCGCTGGCCTCTTGCTCGGTTTTGAACGAGCTGACCTGAAGCTGGTAGCCACCCTCGTGCCCCGACGGCGAGGCAGTCTTCGCCTCGGCGCTGGCCTCGACCTCGCTCGCCGCGCGGGTGAGCTCGTCGCGCGGACGCGTGACGACCGGCGACGCCTGAAGGACGTTCTGCGCCGGAAGCGGCACGACCGGGAGCACGTCGGTCGGCGGCGGAGGCATCGCGAGTGACGACGCGGCCGAGGCTTGTGGTTGCGCGCCGAGCGCCGCGAGCGCGGTCGTCGGCTTGTTCTGATCGCTCAAGATGGACGGAAACGTGACGTCTTGCGCAGCGAGATCGGTCTTCGGCGCGACGGGCTTGCCCTTTTGCGCCACGAGATCGCCGAGCGGGTCGACGCGCGCAGCGGCGTCGCTCGATTTTTTTCCGCCGAGCGCCATCGCCGCGAGGACGACGCACGCTCCGCCGAGCACGAGCAGCACGATCGACACGCCGCGCGGCATGCGCGTCTGATCGTCTTTCTCCTGAATGCGCTCGAGATTTCGAACCGACCCCGGATCCATCAACCTTCTTCTGCACCACTTTCGACGGAGTCGCCAACTTCTGGGCGATCCATGCGCTCCGGCGCCGAGATGCCGAGGAGGCCGAGGGCCGAGGCGTAGACGGTTCGCATCGCGTCGACCCAGCCGAGCCGCGCGCGCATGAGCTCCGTGTCCCAGCTCGTCCGCCACGCGCCGCTCTCGCGGAGCGATTTGGGCGGAACGATCGGGTCGCTCTTGTGGAGCGTGTAGTAGCTCTGAAAATCGCGCGCGAGCTCTTGGACGAAGAAGAGGACGCGGTGCGGCTCGCGCGCTTCGGCCGCTTGGGTGACGATTTGCGTGTAGTCTGCAAGCTTTCGCACGAGGGCGAGCTCGTCGTCGCCGGTCAGCCTCGAGAAGTCGCGCCCGGGCTGGACGCCGAGGTCGGCCGCGACGCGGAGGATCGAGCAGAGCCGCGCGTGGCCGTATTGAACGTAGAAGACCGGGTTATCGAGGCTGTTTTTCTTGGCGAGCTCGACGTCGAACTCGACGTTCGTGTTCGCGCTGCGCGAGAGATAATAGAACCGTAGCGCGTCGGCGCCCGCGCCCGACCGGCCCGCGGCGGCGTCGATCTCGTCGGTGAGCTCGTCGATCGTCACGATGTTGCCCGCCCGTTTGCTCGACTTCACGAGCTCGCCGTTTCGATAAATGAAGACGAGCTGAAAAAGGAGCGCCTCGAAGCGGTCGGCCGGTAAGCCGAGGGCCTCGAGCGAATTTTTGATTCGCGCGACGTAACCGTGGTGGTCGGCGCCGAGCACGTTGACGAGCCGGTCGTAGCCCCGCGAGATTTTATCGGCGTGGTACGCAATGTCGCTCGCGAAATAGGTGAAGACGCCGTCGGATTTGCGGACGACGCGGTCTTTGTCGTCTTGGTCGCCTTTGCCGACGAAGAACGTCGCGCCGTCTTTTTCGACGAGATAGTTGCCGGCGCGGAGCTGTTCGAGCGCGACGCCGACCGCGCCCCACTCGTGGAGCGAGGACTCGCTGAACCAGACGTCGAATCGCACGCCGAGGCCCGCGAGCGTTTTGCGAATGCCGCGCATCATGAGCATGACGCACGTGCGCGCGAGCTCGGCGTCGGATTTTTCGAGCGCGCCGAGCGACCGCGCGTGCTCGGCGACTTCGCGCACGTAGTCACCTTGATAACCGCCCTCGGGGACCGGCTTGCTCGCGGCGACGGCGCGCACGCTCTCGGCGAAGAGACGCACTTGGTTGCCGAAGTCGTTGATGTAGTACTCGCGCACGACGCGATTGCCGGTCGCTTCGAGGAGGCGCGCGACGGCGTCGCCGTAGACCGCGCCGCGACCGTGCGAAACGAGGAGCGGGCCGGTCGGGTTCGCGCTGACGAACTCGACGTCGATGCGCTCGCGCGTCGCCGACGGCGCGCGGCCGTAGCCGTTTCCCAGCCGCAGAATTTCGTCGAGCTCGGCGTGGAGGAGCGCCGGCTTGATGCGGAGATTCACGAAGCCTGGGCCGGCGACGTCCGCCGAGGCGACGGCTTCGCTCGACACGAGCGCTTTCACGAGCGCGTCGGCGATCGCGCGCGGCGGCATGCCGGCGAGCTTCGTGAGCACCATCGCCGCGTTGGTCGCGTAGTCGCCGTGCTCGGCGCGCTTCGGCCGCTCGAGCGTGAAGGTCGCGCTCGCCGCCGTGTCGGCCGTCAGCTTTCCGAGCTGCCCGGTCTTCGCCAGCGTCGCGATCTCCGCCGAAAGCGCCGCCCTCAACCGATCCACAATGCTCATCGCGTCTCTTCCTAGTCCAACAACTGTTTCGCTTTCCACTCGGTTTCGTCCACCTCGCGCGCCGGATCGCTGCCGGCAACGATGCCGCCGCCCGTGAAATATTCGAGCACGCGGTCGCGGCGCGAGAGGACGGCGGTGCGGATCGCCATCGCGAGGACGAGCCCGCCGTCGCGTCCGACGTAGCCGACCGCGCCGGTGTAGAGCCCGCGGCGCTCGGCTTCGAGCTCCGCAATGATTTCCATGGCTCGCACCTTCGGAGCTCCGGTGACGCTTCCACATGGAATCATCGCCGAGACGACGCGCGAGAGATCCACGTCAACGTCGCGAGACGCGACGATTTCGTGGGCGCGGCTCAGCACCGTACGCGACGCGAGCGTGCGTGGCTCGCCGAGGACGCGCACGCTGCCCGTTCGAGCGACGCGTCCGAGATCGTTGCGATGGAGATCGACGGCCATCACGAGCTCCGAGCGTTCTTTGTCGCTCGCCTCGAGCTCGCGGCGCATCGCTTCGTCGGATTCGGCGTCGGCGCCGCGAGGGCGCGTGCCTTTGATGGGCGCGGTGCGGAGCGCGCCGCCGCGGGCCTCGAGCGCGAGCTCGGGGCTCGTTCCGATCACGACGAGGTCATCGTCCATTTCCCAAAGGACGCTCCACGGGGACGGAGCCTTACCGAAGATCTTCCCGAAAAGATCGATCGGTGCGCCCTCGGCGTCGAAATCGAGCCGGCGCGCGAGGTTGACTTGATAGACGTCGCCACGCGCGATGAGCTCGAGCGCAGCGCGCACGCGCGCTTCGTGAACGGCGCGCGGCTCGAACGGCCGCGCGCGCAAAACGAAATCGCGCGGCTCGCGTGCCCCGCGCCGCGCGGCGCGAAAGAGTCGCTCGCAGGCCGCCGCGTCGTCGCCTTCGATCGCGACCTCGCCGGTGAAAAGATCGACGCGAATGACCGCGTCGTAACGATTCCAGCGGGACCTGCCGATCCGCGGGGCCGGCCGGCGCTCGTGTCCGCGTCGCTCGAGCGCGCGGACCGCCTCGTACGGAACGACGCCGATCCATCGCGGCGCCGCCGCGTGCCCCGCCCAGCCGCGATCCGACGCGGACGACGGAACGAGGTCTTCGCTGATCTCGATCGGCTCGCACGCGACGAACGCGAAGCGCGCGTCGTCGGGGCGCATCGCCGCATCGGGCGCGCTCGCGAGCACCGCGAGCCCCGGTCGCCCTTCGAGCGCACGCGCGAGCGCGAGCGGATCGGCCGGCAGCGGGACGCGTCGAATCACGCGCGCGATGTAGCACGCCCGCGTCGGGGCTGTGATAGACAGACGCGCGTGGCCCGCACGCGCACGCTCGTGAGTTTCGCTGCTTTCAGCGTGGCGTGCGCATCGCCGAGCGCGACGATTTCGGTGACCGTCGGCCCTGACGCCGGCCCGCCCGGCTGCACGAGCGACGCGCTCACGCGCGCTCCCGCGGTCGCGACGTTCGAGCTCGATGCCGTCGGTCACGACGGCTCCCGTCAAACGCTCGCCGATGGCGGGATTGCGCAGGCGAACGTCGACCTGGGCGACGTCGCCGAAGAAGCGATCGCATCGCTCCAGCTCACCGGGCGCGACGCCTCGAACAACGCGGTCCTCTTCGGTGCGACGCCTTTCGTCCAGCTCGGGGCGCTCGACGGCGCGACCATCCCGCTCTTCGTCCAACGCAAAGGCGAGTTCGCGTGCATGCCGGGCGCGATCGCCGACGGCCGTACGGCGCCGCTCCTCGCCGCGAACCCGCGCGGCATTTACTACGGTGGCGGCACGATCACCGGCGCGACCGGAAATCCGGTCTTCGGCGGCTACGACTTGCTCTTTCTCGATGGCTTCGCGACTACCTGCGACGTCGGCGTGGCCGCGCGGTCGCTCTCGCTCGTCGAGCTCACGAACCAAACGAGCGACGGCGACTCTGCCGTCGCGGCGCTCATCGCCGACAACGCGATCTACGAGCTGGGCCTCCCAAGCTGCGGCTTCTCCGAGATCAAAGACTCGGATCTCGCCGACGGCGGGACGCTGAAATCGTGGAGCGAGGTCGCGGGCGGACGCGCGATCAACGGCGACGACGGCACCGGTTTCGTCGTCGGTCCGAGCAAGCTCGACGCGACCTCGAACACCATCGTGTCGTTTCCTACGACCGGCGCCGACGGCGGCCCACCGAGGGCAACGGTCGCGTTCGCGGCGAAGCGCCAAGGCGCGGCGGTCGCCTGGTTGCCGAATGGTGGCATCTTCATCTACGGCGGCGCGGCCGAGCCGGGCGCGCCGGGTATCGAAATTCTGAACTCGACGCTGGCTGCGTCGAAGCTCGGCGACTATCCCCTCGACCCCGTGCAAGGTCTCGCCGCCGCGCAGCTCGATGGCACGCACATGATCGTCGCCGGCGACATGCAACCGCCGCGCGTCGTCGACGTCACGTGCGAGGGCGGATGCGCAACGACGCCGTGGGGCCAGGGGCTGCCGATGACGCTCTCTTCTCCGTCGCTCTTCCCGCTCGGCGGGGGCGCGTTTCTCATCGTCGGCGACGACGCGACCGGCGCGACGCACGCGTTCCGCATGACCGAAACCGACGCGCCGAAAGAAGTCCTGCTCAGAATTCCGCGCATCGGCGCGCGCGCGGTTCAGACCGAGACGGGCGAAGTCATCATCCTCGGCGGTGGGAGCGACGTGCCCGAGAGCTACTTCGACTGACGAAGAGTCCGAGCGCGAGCGCGAGCGCGGCGAGCGACGAAACGTTCGAGCGCGCGCCGGCCGCGTCGCAGGAGCAACCGCCGCCTCCGCCGTCGGCCGTTCCGCCGTCGGCGCCCGCCTCGTCGATCCCTCCGTCGGCCGAGCCGCACGTCGCCGCGCCGGACGCGGAGCCCGTCGCGTGAATCGCGCTCCAGCCCTTCGGCGGAAACTTCGCGAGCCCCGCGGTACCCGTCTTCGTTTGCGCGACCGCGAGGATCTGCACGGACTTCGCCGGAAGCTTTACACATGAAGTAATCGTGTCGGCGTCGGCCTCCGCCACCGAGACGCCGTCGACGTAGAGCGCGATGTGGCCGATGCCCGCGCCGCTCGTGTCGGTCGCGGTCGCGGTGATGGTGGTCGCGTCGGATTGCGTCGCGCCATCGGCGATGCCGGTGAGCGTCACGGTCGGACGCTTCGCGTACGGCGCGAGCATCGGGTCGCCGAGCACCAGGTTTTTCCAATACTGATACGGAAGCCAGCGGAAATAAGCCTCCGCGAGCGGCGCGCCCTCGACGTAATCGACGATGAGAAGCCGCCGCGGAAAGACGTTGTTGAGCGGCTCGTCGACCGTTCCGTGCGCGCCGGACGCGCCTTTTTCGACCCATCGCGCGATCGAAACTTGCGACTCGCCCGTCGCCGCGAAATTCTGCGGCACCGCGCCGAAGCTCGTGAGGTTGTCGACGAGGCTGCCGGGCAAGTACGTGTTGCCTTCGATCGTCTGGCCGAGCGACGCGGTGCCGACGAAAAACGACGCGAGCGTTTGCCCGGTGAGGTCCGAGTTGAACGGGACCTCTTGCGCGTCGGTGAAGCCGAGCGTTTTCAGCTTTTGGATGATCGTCGGGAAGTCGCCGTCGAGCACGTTGCGCGCCGAGTCGGCGCCGTCCATGAACATGAACGTGCCCTTCGCGCCGCCGGTTTTTTCGGCCGCGGTCGCGGTGTCGATGAGCATTTGCGCGTCGGCCTTCGAGCGACCGGTGAGCATCGTCACGAGGAGCGGTTTCCAATTCACGCCGCCGCTCACAACCGAATAGCCCGCGTGAAACGGACCGGTCAGCGAGACGAGCGGGTTCGGCCACGCGGCGCCGTAACAAGGCGAGCCGCAGTTCACGACGGTGCCCGGGTCTTGCCCGAGGAGCGGCCCGCCGCCCGCGTCGCCCGCTGCGAGCGTCGATTCCCAAGTCGCGAGCGCCGCGGCGAGCGAGATGTTCGTCGTGCCGCTCGAGATGGGCACGACCACGCGCAGCGGAACGCCGCGCATGACGACGACCGCTTCGATGCGATCGTGAACGCCGTTTTGCGTGAGACACGCCTCGAGCGGCGCGAGGATTTTCGTCTGATAGTCGCTCAGCGAGACGTCGTCGGTCTGCGGGATGCCCGGGATTTTGCAGACCTGGCGATCCGGAACGGCGCGCGCGGCGGCGTACGAATCGGCGAGCGACGCGCTCTGGGCGTCGTCGGCGCTCGCGAGAACCGCGACCGAATCGGGCCCCGGAAAGGCAGAGGCAGACGACTCGACCGCGAGAATTGCCAATCCAAGGAGGAAGCGCCGCACGGCCTCGAGGCTACGGTATTCTCCACCTGGTGTTGAAACGAATCGTCGCCGCGCTCGCGCTCGTCGCCTGCCAAACGAGCGGCGCGTCCACGCAGCCGACCGCCGACGCGGGCGCGGCGCAAGTGGCGCCGAACGAAAAGGGCGCCCCCAAAGCGCCGCCGCCGCTCAAGGTCGTCCGCGCGCCGGTGCCGCCGCTGCCCGATTTGCCGGAGCTTCAGAATCACGAGCCGCCGCAGTCGATTCCGCTCGAAGCGCGGCTCGGCGCGCTCACCGCGCGATGTCGCAACGTCTGGGACGGCACCGAGGTGGTCGCGAGCTCGTGCGCGAAAGCCGCGCTCATGGGCGGCGCCAAAGAAGGCGCGACGCCCCTCATCACGCACGCGACCCTCCGCGGCGGCCCGAAGGTGCCCGTCATGCTGCCCGCGGTGATCGATCATCGCTTCGACGGCACCGAGGGCCCGGTGCGCAATCAGGCGAGCGTTCCGGCGTGCACCGCGTTCGCCGAAGCGGCCGCGCTCGATCATGCGCTCGCGCGCTGGTCGCAAAAACCCCCGCACGTCTCGGTGATGGAGCTCTGGTCGCGCTACCACACGGCCGCCGAACAAAACGCGATCGACTCGAACGTGAGCCAGCCGGTCTGCGCCGAAGAGGACTGGCCGTTCGCGATCCCCGAGGCGACGAGCTGGCTGCCGTGCGACGAGGTCGCCAACAAAAAGAAATACGGCTGCGGCCAAGCGGTCAACGACGGGCACGCCAAACGCGCCGACGCGCGGCCGGTCGCCCACGTGACGCGCGTCGTCTTCCTGAAGCAGCCCGACGCCGCCGCGCTTCGCACGATCCTCGCCGCCGGCCAAGACGTCGTCGTCACGATGTCGATCCCGAATGCGTTCGTGCCGCGAGGCCGCCCGGGCGCGCGCTACATCCCGCATTACACGAGCGTGCAAAACGATCAGGTCGGCCACGCCATGGTCCTCGCCGGCTACGCCCACTTCGCGCACGGCACCTATTTTCTGCTGCACAACAGCTGGGGCCCGATGTGGGGCGACGGCGGCTACGCGTGGATTCACGAAGCCACGCTCGCGAAGTGGACGCGCGAGTATCTCATCATCGACGCCGAGCCGACCTCGGTGGACGGAAGAAAACCGGTCCGCGCGCGCGGCGAGACGACGTGCGAGGGCGAGCTCGTGCCCGACTCGCTCGGCGGCAAGTGCGCGCCGCGTTGCGCCGACGGCAGCCCGCGTCACGACGGCGTCTGTCCCGCCGCGAAGAACCCGTGCCCCGCCGGCTACGTCAACCTCACCGGCACGTGCGTCATCGCCGCGCCGACGACGAGCGGCACCGATCCGCAGAGCGGCATCGCGTGGCGCTGCGGCGCGGGAGGCTGCACGTACGATCTCCCGCGCGCGGTCGACCCGTCGTGCACGGGCAACACGTGCCGCGTCTCGTGCCCCGCGCCGGATTATCGCCCCGCCCGCGAAGGCGACCACGTCACGTGCATTTACTGATGCCGGCGGCCGTCACCACGGCGTCCTCGAGCGGTGCGGTCGCGGTCGCGCCCGGCCAGACGACGCACCGAACGAGCGGGCCCTCGCCTCGGACGGTCGCACCGCCGCCGACGACGGTCGCGTCGAGTCTCACCGGCCCTTCGATTCGGGCGCCCTCGCCGACGAACGAACGGCGCTCCGTCGATGCGAGCCACTCGAGATTCGCCCGAAGGTAACCGGCGAGCGATCCGACATCCACGAAATTACGTGCAACATGCACATATAAATCCGCGTTTTTGGCGCCCAAATACGGCATGTAACCGTCGCCGACGACGCAGCCCTTGGCCGGAAGCTCGGCGCGCATCCGCGGCCCGATGAAGTGGACTCCGGTGAACAAACCGCCCTGAATTTCCCCTTCGGCGAAGGAGATCGTTCGGATCCGAACGATCTGTCCGTTTTTCCCGACGCCGATGTTCCCCTCGCCCGCCGGCCGGGGCACGACCGCGAGGGTCGCCGCTGCCCCGCGGGCCCGATGCGTCGCCATGAGCCCGCCGAGGTCGAGCGAGACGAGCACGTCGCCATTGTGCACGAGGACGTCGCTGTGCCCGAGTCGGGCCGCCGCTGCCGTGATGCCGCCCGCCGTGCCGAGGAGCTCGTGCTCGCGCGACACGGCGACCCCCACGCCGGCGCAAAAGCGCTCGACCTCGTCGGCGTGATGAAATGCGTTGGCGACCACCGGCTCGCAACCCGCCGCGCGGACGGCATCGACCACGTGCGCGAGCATGGGACGGTCGCCGACCGGCACCAGCGGTTTCGGCGCGAGATCGGTCAGGGGCCGAAGCCGCGTCCCGAGCCCGGCAGCGAGGATCATGGCGGAAGGCACGAGCGCGCCCGAGACTATCTCGTTTTCTTGGCCCCGCGCACGCCGCCGTAGTACCGGACGTGACATGCGCGTGCGTCTCTTCGTCGGTTTGGCCGCGGTCGCGACGACGGCCGTCGGCGCGCTCTTCGCGTGCGGCCAAACGGCGGTCGGGTCCGACGCGTGCCAGCAAATCGAGCACGCGCGCTGCTACTGGATCGAGCAGTGTTACGCCGACGCGGCGAACTACGGCTTGCCCACGCGGCGCAGCGAGTCGTCGTCGCCGGTCGACGATTGCTTTCGTTATTACGACGACGCGTGCCAGCACGGCCTCGTGACGCCGGTCCAGCCGACGAGCGATCAAGTCGCCGCGTGCGTCACCGCGATCGGCAACGCCACCGACTGCACCATCGTGCAGGCCCCCGAGACCGCCGACGCGTGCGCGTTCCTCACCGCCGAAGGCGGCGTCGACGCCGGCGACGCGGACTAGCTTTCGCTCTCCGGCTCTTCCTCGTCTTCGTCGATGGCCGAAATCGGGACGGGCACGCGCGTCGCGTACACGTGATCGCCGAGCTCGATGCGCCAGAACGACGGGCCGTCGCCGCTTCGGCATCCGAGCGTGAGCGACGGCGCCGCGAGGAGCCGAAAGCCGACGCCCGCGGGCTGCCGCTCTTCGCTGATGTGACGATGGCCGTGCATGACGAGCGTCGCGCCGATCGCGTCGAAGCACTCGGCGGCTCCTTGCGCGTCGTCGAGGCGCATGCCGATTTCGCTCGGCGCGCGCTTTCCGACGCCGTGCGGGAGCGGAACGACGTGATGATGCAACATGACGACGCGGTGCCGCGCGCCGCGCCACTCGGGACGCGAGCCGACGGCGCGCGCGAAGGCGAGCTGATCGGCGCCGACCGCGCCGTTGTGCCGAAAAAATCGACGCTGCGGTCGCGCGCACGTGTCGAGGCCGAGGATGACGACGTCGGCGTTCGGCACGACCTTCAGCCATGCGCCCGACGGCTCGAGCGGCAAATCGAGCGACGCCGCGAACGCGCGCCACGCGGCCGCCTTCGATTCCTGCGTGGGCTTGGGACGCGTGCTCCCCGAAATCGGAAACAAATAACGATCGTGATTTCCCGGCACCGCGTAGAGCCGTCCGCGCGCGCGCCATTTTTCGAACGCGGCCGCCGCGAGATCGTAACCGTCGCCGTCATCGGTGATGTCGCCCGTGATCGCGACGCCGTCGACGTTGGCTTGCTCGACGTAACGCGCGGCTCGAAGCAAGCGGACGTTCGCGTTGCGCGGCGTCGCGTCGGCCAAGATCGCGAGCGCGCCTTCGCTCGGGATCGACGACGCGAGCGTTTTGCTTCTTCGCGCCTCGAGGCGGCACGCTTTGCCGGCCGCGCGCTCGATCGGATCGGTGAGCTCGCGAAATTCTCCGCGCCCGGGCGCCGCGTGCGAATAGCCCTCGGGGTCGATCACGAGGAGCTTGCTCTTCTTCTTGAGCACCTTCCAGCCGGCCTCGGACCAAACGCACGTCCACTCGAGCGCGCTCTCGTCGGCGACGTTCGTGCTCCGCCGCACGATGCGCGTGCGGTCGTGCAGCGTGTCGCCGAAAGTCGAGACGTGAAAATCCGAGACGTGCGCTAAGACGAACGGCACTTACATGCCGGCGAGGATCTTGAAGCTGTCGCCGTCGGGCACGAGGTCGAGCTGGTTGTCGGCGACCGTGTGGTGCCACTCGTTTCCGTGCGTGGTCGGCACGCGGTAGCTCGCCGAATACTTGTAGTTTACATACACGTGGTTGTTCTCCGCGAAAACGACCTCGTGGTATTTGATCTCGTAGCGGATGTCGCTCGTCTTCTGGAATCGATCACCGAGGAAGACTTTCAGCGTGTCGTAGTCGGTGTCGTCGTCGCCGTTCGGCGTGCCGGCGTCGTCGTGGTAGCGCGGGCTCACGAGCGCGAGCAGCTTGCCGATGTCTTTGTCTTCCATCGCGTGCCGATAGAGCTCGCAGAATTGGATGACGTGACGGTTCTCGCTCGTGTCGGCGACCGTCGTGTTCGGGATGAGTGTCGTCGTGCAACCGACGGACGTCGTCGCCAGCACCGCCAAAAAACAAAAGCGCTCGAACATTCGCTTACCTCAGCAACCTCGCTTTGGATCGTATTCCGTGAGCGGGGGGCGGCGTCAACTTCAGACCATGTTTTTCGGCACGACCCAGGCGCGAAATTGCTCGGCGGTGACGAACCCGAGTGACAGAGCGGCAGATTCGAGCGTCGTTCCCTCGTGATGTGCCTTTTTGGCAATCTGAGCGGCCTTGTCGTAGCCGATGTGCGGCGCCAGCGCGGTCACGAGCATCAGCGATTTTTCGACGAGCTCTTCGATCCGCGCGCGGTCGGGCGCGATGCCGCGCGCGCAGTGCTCGTCGAAGCTTCGCATCGCGTCGGCCAGCAAACGGCACGACTGGAGGAACGCGTGCGCGAGGAGCGGCTTGAAGACGTTGAGCTCGAAGTTGCCCGACGCGCCCGCGAAGCCGATCGCGGCGTCGTTGCCCATGACTTGGACGCACGCCATCGTCAGCGCTTCGCACTGCGTCGGGTTCACTTTGCCGGGCATGATGGAGGAGCCAGGCTCGTTTTCCGGAATCGTGATTTCGCCGATGCCGGCGCGCGGGCCGGAGGCGAGCCAGCGGACGTCGTTCGCGATTTTGAAGAGCGAGGCAGCGAGGCCGCGGAGCGCGCCGTGCGCGGAGACGAGAGCGTCGTGCGCCGCCAGCGCTTCGAATTTGTTCGGCGCGGTCGTGACGGGCAAGCCGGAGAGCTGGGCGATCTCTTTCGCGACACGCGCGGCGAAACCCGGCGGCGCGTTGAGCCCGGTGCCGACCGCGGTGCCGCCGAGGGCGAGCTCGCCCAAATGTGCGAGCGACGATTCGACGTGCGCGCGCGCGTGCGCGAGCTGCGCGACCCAGCCGGAGATTTCTTGACCGAGCGTGAGCGGCGTCGCGTCTTGGAGGTGGGTCCTCCCGATCTTCACGACGTCGGCGAACGCGCGCGCGTGTCCGTCGAGCGTGCCGCGGAGCACGTCGAGCGCGGGAACGACGTCGCGCGAAATCGCGCCCGTCGCGGCGACGCTCATCGCGGTCGGAAACACGTCGTTCGAGCTCTGGCTTTTGTTCACGTCGTCGTTCGGGTGCACGAGCCTCCCCTCGCCGCGCGGACCGCCGAGGATTTCGCTCGCGCGGTTCGCGAGGACCTCGTTCATGTTCATGTTCGTCTGCGTGCCGCTCCCGGTCTGCCAAACCGCGAGCGGGAACTCACCGTCATGCTTTCCCGCGAGCACTTCGTCGGCCGCGCGCTCGATCGCGCTGGCTTTGTCTTTCGGGAGCGCGCCGATTTCGGCGTTGACGCGCGCGCACGCTTTTTTCACGAGCGCGAGCGCCATCAAGAGCTCGCGCGGCATCTTCTCGGTCGAGATGCGAAAGTGCTCGAGCGACCGCTGCGTTTGAGCTCCCCAAAGCCTGTCGGCGGGAACGTCGATCGGGCCAAAGGTGTCTTTTTCGGTGCGAGAGGTCATGGTGTCCGGTCCCACATTTTCTTCTGTGCGGCCAGCGTCACCTTCACGAAGGCGCCCCACGGCGACGCGGTCGCGAGCGTCTCGGCGCCATCGAGCAGCGGGAGCAGCGCCTCGTGTCCGGGCGCGCACGCGCCGTCGCCGCCGGACGTCGCCGATTCGGTCGCGACGATCTCGATTCCCGATTCGCGCGACACGAGGACCGCGACTGCGCCGTCGCGTGGGATCGGCCAGCCGCATGCTTCGGCGATCGCGCGCGCGGCGCGACGTGGCGCGTCGACCGCGACGGCGACCATGCGATCCGCGTCGCCCGCGCGCACGAAATCGGCGGCGATCGCCAGCGCCTCGAGGCCGCCGTGGAGGCCGGACCCAACGGCGAGGTTCGGACCGGTGAGCCCGAACGCGAGGCTGCACTCGCCCGCGACCGCGTTGGGCGACGTGTACGGGAATCGACGCGGCTCCGCGGCGCGTGCGTCGCCTCGCTCGAGCACGCGCTGGAAGTAGCGGTCGTTGACGTCGACGGTCGCGTACGCGTGGCCGACGACGATGCCGGCGCCGCGCAAATCGTGGCCCGCGCGCGCGAGGCCTGCGATCGCGGCGAGCGCGAGGTGCTCGAGATCTCCCATGCGCGCGAGACGATCCGGCGCCGCGCCGATCATCGCGGCGAGCTCGGCGGTCGAAGGCACGGCGCCGACGTGGGAATGCGCCGCGACGAACGCGCGCGAGCGTTCGCGTGGACGCGACGAGGGCTCGGGCGCGTCGCGTAGGACGAGCGCGGCATTGGCCCCGCCGAACGCGGCCGACAATTTGAGTGCAGAATGCACGGATTCGCGCGTCGTCGTCGTGCAGACTCGCGCCGGCGTCTCGGGATCGCGCGCCGGCGGGATCGCGGCAGCGGGAACGACGCCGCGCGAAATCGCGTCGAACGCCGCGAGCGACTCGAGCGCGCCGGCGGCGCCGAGCGTGTGCCCGATCTGCGCTTTGAACGGGTGCACGGCAACCTCGGTCGCGCGCGCGCCGAGCACCGCGGTGATCGCTTTCCACTCCGCCGCGTCGTTGAACGGCGTCGCCGTCCCGTGTGCGCTCACGAGATCTATTTGATCGGGGGCTGCTCGCCCCCTCGCGGCTTCGCCGCTCTCCCCTCGGGTCTTCGCCTGCGGCTCAGCCCGCAACGGGGGGCTTTGCCCCCCCTGTCCCCCCCATCCAAGAGCGCGAGACGCCGCGCGCGCGAGGCCGGCGCCGGTGCGGTCGGGCGCGGTCACGTGCACCGCGTCGCCCGATGCGCCGAAGCCGGTGACGTAGCCAAGTGCGTCTTCGCGTTTGGAGTCCGCGCGCACGAGCGCGAAGAGCGCCGCGCCTTCGCCGAGACACATGCCGTCGCGCTCGAGACCGAACGGACGCGACGGGAGCGACGCGGTCGTCGCGCGCAGCGTTTCGAAACCGCTCGCGACGAAGACGCTCACCGCGTCGAATCCTCCGGCGATCACGAGATCGCACGCACCGCCTTCGAGCCAGCCGAGCGCGATGCCGATCGCGATCGTCGAAGCGGCGCACGCGGTCAAGACGAGCGTCGCCGGCGCGAACCGCGCGCCTCCGAGAACGTCGACCATGGGCGCGAAATAAGTCGCGCGCTCGGCTTCGTCGCGCGGCAGCGTGCGTTCGTCGTGAAGCGCGCGGAAGAGGGTCTCGGCGCTGCGCATGCCGCCGCTCGAGGTCGCGAGCGCGAGCCCGACGCGACGCGAGCGCCACGCGGGATCCCGCGCGTCGAGAGTGGCGGCGAGATCGCCCATCGCGACGCGCAGAACGGCGGCTGCGCGATCGCCGTCGCCGGACACGTCGGCCCGCGCACAGAAGGGGCGCGCGAGCTTCGACGCGGCGAGCTCTTCGTCACGCGCGGCGACGATGCGCGCAGGCTCACCGACTTCGCCGACGCTCGCCGCCGCAGCGCCGCGACCGAGCCCGGAGATCGCGCCGAACGCGAGGATCGCCGCGCTCATGGCGACGCGCCTGGATCGGCGAACGCCTCGGGATCCGGCGCGTCATCCCCGACCGGGCCGAGCGTCACCTCGACCGAGAGCCCGCTCGACGCGTCGCGATAGCTCGCGTGCGCGCCGTGCGATTCGAACGTCTCGGTCTGCGTTCCGCTGCGCCGTCGAATTCCGAAGCCATCGCCATCGGCGCGCGTCACGTGAAGCGTGCCGCCGAACGGATCGCGCAACACGAGCTCGCCGCCCGCGCCGAGCGCGAGGAGGTGACCGCCGAGCGGATCGACGAACCACGAACGAAAAAAACCGACGGGCGACCCGCTCGGCGTCTCGCGCCCGCCGCGTCGCACGAGATGAATCGCCGGAACGACGAGCCGCCACGCGTCGCGCGTCACCCACACGTCGAGCGCCGGCTCACCGGCAGGTCCCACGAGGATCATGCGCATCGCGTGACCGGGATCGACGCCGACGGCGCCGCGACCCTCGAAATGGCGGCGCGACCGCGGCTCGAAAAAATCCACGGTGACCGGTTGCGAATACGGCGCGCGCGGGAGCGCGGCGCGAAGACGCGCGAGGCGAGCGAGCGCGGCGTCCCATTCGGCCTGCGACGGGTCGGGCGCTGCCGCTCCTCGAACGCTCGGCGCGCACGCTGCGACGAGGCACGCCGACGCGACCGCCGCGACGGCCAACCTCATGGCCTCCTCAAGACGAACGCGTGGGTGATGTTCCCGGTCTGCGAGGCTCGGACGCCGATGACCAGCGCCTCGGTCGCGACGCCGCGCTCGATCGCGCGCACAGCCGCGCCGAACGCCGCCGCACCTGCCGCTTCGTTGTCGCCGACGCCGAGCTCGACGCTCTCGATCGGAACGCCGCGCCAGCTCGTCGCTTCGAGCCATCGCGCGGTCGCCTCCGCCGAAACGGCGCCGTACACGCGCGCGCCTTCCGCCGGCGGCGTCAGCACGAGCGGCTCGCCTTCGCGTCGGATGATCGCTTCCACACGCGCGATCGCGCCTGGCGTTCCTTCGGCCGCGACGAGCACCGCCGCGCAGCACTCCGCGCGCGGCGCCCGCGTCGCGCCGTCGTCGAACAGCGGATGAAACACCTCGTCGATGAGCTTGCTTCGAACCGCGACCGCCCCCGCGACGAACGCGTCCGCGTCGCCCGACGCGATCAGATCCATCGCCGTCGCGATCGCGCTCTCGCCGCTGCTCCGCAAATCGGCCGTCGCGAGCGCCGGGCCGAGCAAGCCTTCGTAAATCGACGCGTGACCGACCGGCGAGCTCGGCACGAGGTTCGGAAAATCGGCCGGGCTCGCGAGGCGCGGCCCCTTGTCGAAGATGCGCTGCACGAACGCAGCGGCCTCGTCGACCGACGAAAACGCGCTTCCGAAGACGACGCCGGCGCGCGCGCGGTCGATCGTTGCATTCTGCAAGTTTCTATTTGCGGCCGCGGCGCAGAGGCGCGCGGCGCGATCGAAGCGGCGCGCCTTGGTCGCGTCGAGCCCGAACGAATCGGGCGCCGCGCCCGACGCCTGCGCGCCGGAGGTGAGATCGCTCGCGTCGCCCGCGCCGCGCGGACCGATCGCGGCGGCCGAGAGCGCGACGACGCGACGGCGCGACGCGCGCGGCTCGGGCCCGAGCTCCGGCTCGGTGACGACGGCGGCGGCATCCATTCCGCCGAAACCGAACGAGCTCGACACGACCGCGCGAACCCGCGGCAAACGCACCGCCTCGCGCACGTGCCGGAGCGCGCACGCCGGGTCAACGTCGCGCAAGCCGGCCGTCGGCGGCAAGACGCGCTCGCTCACGCACATGGCCGCGATCGCGGTCTCGATCGCGCCGGCCGCGGCGAGCGTGTGGCCGATCTGACCTTTGCTGCTCGAGACCCAAACGCGATCGGTCTCGGCGCCGAAGACTGCGTGGATGGCTTTCGATTCCATCGCGTCGTTGAGCGGCGTCGCCGTGCCGTGCGCGTTCACGTAGTCGACGTCGCGCGGCCCGATGCCGCCGTGCTCGAGCGCTTCGCGCATCACGCGCGCGGCCGTCCGACCTTCGCTCTCGGGGTTCGTGATGTGGTGCGCCTCGGCGGCGAGCGCGATGCCCGCGAGCTCGGCGATCGGGGTCCTCCCGCGTTTTTTGGCCCGTTCGGCGCGTTCGAGCACGAGAAACCCCGCGCCCTCGCCGAGGTTCAACCCGCGGCGGCTCACGTCGAACGGCCGGCACGGCTCGGGATCGATCGCCGAGAGTGCGTTGAACCCGCTCAGCGTGAGCCGACAGAGCCCGTCGGTTCCGCCGGCGACGACGACGTCGATTTCGTCCTCGAGGAGCCACGCGCGCGCGACGGCGAGCGCGGTCACGCCGCTCGAGCACGCGCTCGCCACGTTGCGCATGCGCACGAACGGGCCGATCGCCGCGTCGAGCGCGTCGGCGGTCGAGCTCAGCGGATGCGAACGCAGCTCCTCGGCCGGCGTGAGCGGCAGTCGGCCGGACATCATTCCGGTGACGCGGACTTCGTTTTCGAACATGCCCGCGGTCGTTCCGCCGACGACGAGGCCGACGCGCGCGCCGCGCGGATCGACGCCCGCGATTTCGAGCGCTTCTTTCGCCGCGAGATGCGCGAACGCGGTCGTGCGCGACCAGAGCGGGTCCTTCGGCACGTCGACGCCGCGAACTTGCGCGCCGAGCGACGCGCGCTGCCCGGTCACGTCGAACAAATCGATCGGCCCGAGCCCGCGCTCCCCCGCGCAAAGACGCGCGAACGTTCCGCGCGCCGTCGAGTCGAGCGCGCTGACGATTCCGACGCCGGTGATCCAGATCCGCATCAACCAGCAGCGCGATGCGCGGCGACGTGCTCCGCGAGCGCTGCCACCGATTTGAAAATCGGACGCGCCGCGTCGCCTTCGGGGATGCGCACGCCGAAATGCTCCTCCACGCTCATCGCGAGCTGCAGGGCGTCGAGCGAGTCGAGCCCCAGTCCTTCGCCAAAGAGCGGCGCGTCGTCGGCGATCGCGTGCGGATCACGCCCCTCCAAGTTCAATTCTTTGACGATCAGCTCTTTGATCTCGCGTCTCAAATCCTGGCTCATGACAAGGCCCGCCCACCATAGCATGCATGCTGCATTCCGTGCCCACTTGCCCCGGATTTCCGATGCGGATACTCCAGTGCCCAAAGACATGGGTACGCTCGTTCACTATCAGACGGACAAGGGGGTCGCCGTCATCACGCTGAGCGACCCGCCGGCGAACGCCTACACGCACGAGATGATGAAGGAGCTCGACGCCCTCGTCCTCGAGGCGCGCTTCGACACCGACGTCCACGTCATCGTGGTGACGGGGCACGGCGAAAAGTTTTTTTGCGCCGGCGCCAACATCAACATGCTCAAAGAAGCCGACGAGAGCTTCAAATATTATTTTTGTCTCCACGCCAACGAGACGCTCTCGCGGCTCGAGCAAACGCCGAAGCTCGTCATCGCGGCGATGAACGGGCACACCGTGGGCGGCGGGCTCGAGATCGCGCTCGCCTGCGATCTGCGCGTCGCGCGCAAAGGCGCGTATCACATCGGGCTGCCCGAGGTGGCGCTCGGCGTTCTCCCGGGCACCGGCGGCACGCAGCGTCTCGCGCGCGTGGTCGGGCGCGCGCGCGCCATCGAGATGATGGTCGAGGGCAAGAACATCACCGCCGAAAAGGCGCTCGAGATCGGCCTCGTCAACAAAGTCTGGGAAGCGGCGAACAACGAAGCGTTCATGAAGCTCATCCGCGAGTACGCGCACGAGTTCGTGCCGCCGGGCCGCGCGGCGCTCGCCGTCGGGCGCATCAAGCGGAGCGTGCAGAGCGGCGTCGACATGTCGCTCGAGCAAGGTCTCGCGCTCGAGCGCGAGCTTCAAGCCGAGCTCTTTGCGACGCACGACGCGAAAGAAGGCATCAACGCCTACGTCGACAAACGGAAGCCGACGTTCCGCGGGCGCTGACGCGTCAGTGCACGTGCTCGCCGTGGCGGTCGGTGCCATGGTGCTCGCCGGACGTGACGAGCCACGTGCCGAACGAGATCGCCGCGCCGAGCGCGATGAGCAGGACGATGCCGGTGATGACGAGCGTCTGCCGATTGTAGCTCGCGCGGTCCGCTTCCTTCTCCTCGTCATCCGCGTCGCGGCCCGCGCCTTCTTCATCCTCGCGGTCGCGCGCGGCGCGCGCTTCGGCGAGCTGTTCGGCGATGGGAAACCCGGCGAACACGCGCTCGGCCTCGGCGTGCGAGAGCCGGAGGTCGAGGTGGTACGGGCCGCGGGCGGTCGCCGTGAGGAACGGCAGGTTCAAGACGAGCGGCGACGCGTGAAGGACGAGCCATTCGCTCCGAGCCTTTTCCGCGGCCTCGCGCACGCGTTTCATCGCCGTTTCGTCGTGCGTCAGGTCGAGTCTCGTTCGGGCCTCGACCAGCGCGACGATCGCCGCAACCAATTGCCCCGTCTCGCGATCCACGATGCGAGCCTAACTGAATCGCGCTAACCTGTGGGCACCGGGAGTCACACATGAAGCGCGCTTTCTTGGGTTTTGGGCCGCTCATCATCGCGGTCGCCGCGGGGGCGCTCGCGCTCCGATGCGGAGGCGACGACAATCGTTTCGACTCGGACGGCGGCGGCGGCGACGCGACGACCGGCGGCCCCGACAGCCCGTTCCAGCAGCCGGACGGCGCGCCGAGCGTCTACGACGATTTTCCGTCGACGCCGATCGTCGATCCGAGCTTGCCGAGCAACATCGCGACGCTCTTCGGTTCGGCCGACGCGGGAGCCGGCGCTCCGCCGTGCATCGCCGAGCCCGCGGCCGACGCGATGATCCCGAAAAATTGGACGCCGCTCTTCCTCGAGTACGCCGCGCCCGGCGCGAACGTCTACGAGATCCGCGTTTCGATCGACAACCAGACGACGAGCGCCGTCGTCTACACGCCGAACCCGACGTACACGTTCGATCAAAATCTCTGGAAGGTCGTCGAAGGTCACAGCGCGGGCCACGACGTGACCCTCTCGATTCGCGGCGCGACGCTCGCGACGGGCGTGCTCTCGGCGATCACCGCCGAAGAGACTTCGACCATCCACATCGCGCCGGTCGACGCGCCCGGCTCGGTCGTCTACTGGAGCTCGACCGGCGGCAGCGCGTTTCGCGGCTTCACCGTCGGCGACATGACGTCCAAGCTCGTGCTCACGCCGGCGACTGCCGGCGCTTCCTCCGCGGGTGACGGAACGACGACCTGCGTCGCGTGCCACACGTCCTCTCCCGACGGCACGTACGTCCTCTACACGCGCGACACCGACCAGACGAACCGCGCGATCGACGCGCGCAGCGTCGTCGGCGCGGCGGCGCCGGCAGCGACCGACATCTCGCCGTCGGCGCTCGCGCTCCTCGGTCGCGATCACGAGGGCGCACCGGTCCTCAGCCAAGCGCATTACGGCGCGACCGACTCGGTGGCGATCAGCGTGCTCTTGAACGCCGCGACGGGCTCGCCGAATTATCAGCTCGTATGGACCGATCTCCACGCCGCCGATGCGAGCGGCTGGGGCGTGCTCGCGCGAACGGGCGATCCGAACGTCGGCATCACGTCGCCCGCGTGGCGTCACGACGGAACGGCGATCGCGTACGTCTCGGCGACGTCCTCGGGCGAAGCGGTCATCGCGAACGCTCCGGTGATGGACATCTACACGGTGCCCTACAACAACAAAGCCGGCGGCACGGCGAGTCCCCTCGCCGGCGCGAGCGATCCGAACTACCACGAGTTTTATCCGGTCTACTCGCCGAACGACACGCTCCTCGCGTTCAACCGCACGGCGAACACGTGCGACTACAGCGCCACGGACGGCCCGAGCAACACGCACTGCGAGAACTCGTACAACCAACCCGCCGCCGAGCTCTACCTCGTGCCCGGAGGCGGCGGCAGCGCGCAGCGGCTCCGCGCCAACGATCCGCCGACGTGCACGGGCCTCGTGAGCCCGGGCCTCACCAACTCGTGGCCGCGCTGGGCGCCGCAGGCGCAGACGTTTGGACAATACAACTATTATTGGATCGTCTTTTCGTCGAAGCGTCGACCCGCGACCGGCCTCAACCCGCAGCTCTACGTCGCCGCCGTCGTGACCAAGGGGACCGGCAGCAGCGAAACGCTCTACGCCGATTACCCCGCGGTCTACGTGCTCTCGCAAGACCCCACGCAGAACAACCACACGCCCGCGTGGGACAACTTCAACGTGCAGGGCATCCCGAACTAGTGCTCAAGGCGGGGGATCAGGCGCCCGAGATCGACGCGATCGCGAGCAACGGCGCGCGCTTCAAGCTGTCGGCGCAGACGCACAAGCTCTGCACCGTCGTTTATTTTTTTCCGAAAGCGTTCACGCCCGGCTGCGAAATCGAGGCGAAGCGTTTCCGCGACAACTACGCCGAGATCATGCTCGCGGGCGCGCGCCTCGTCGGCGTGAGCACCGACGATCACGACACGCAGTGTCTCTTCGCCAAGGAGATGCGCACGCCGTTTCCGATGATCGGCGACTCCGACAAAAAGATTTCGCGCGCGTACGGCGTCCTCTGGCCAATCCTCGAGCGGCCGATGCGCGTGACGTTCGTCGTCGGGCCCAATCGACGCATCGAGGCGGTCTTTCATCACGAGATCGACATCAAGCAGCACGCGGGCGACGTCTTGCGCATCGTCGACGCGATGAACCGGCAGCGCGCGCGGCGCGAAGCCGAGGCGGACCGCACGATCGCTGGGGCGACGGTCGTCATCGCCGACGGCGGCGTCGAGCCTTTCGAGATCATCCACGAAGCCGGCGCCGGCGGCATGGGCCGCGTCTATGCGGCGCGCGAGCGCGCGACCGATCGCGTCGTCGCGCTGAAGGTGCTCGCGAAAGAAGCCGACCCCGCGCGCTTCGCCCGCGAGATTCAGGTGCTCTCGCGCCTCGTGCATCCGAACATCGTCGGCTACGTGAGCCACGGCGTCTCGGACGACGGCCGCACGTGGCTCGCGATGGAGTGGCTCGACGGCGAGAGCCTCGCGACCAAGCTCGAACGCGCGCCACTCGGGGTCGCCGAGGCCGTCCGCGTCGCGCGCGAGGTCGCGCGCGGTCTCGCCGCGGCACACGCGGCGGGCGTCGTTCACCGCGACATCAAACCGAGCAACGTGCTCGTCGCCAAAGACGGAGCCGTGAAGGTCCTCGACTTCGGCGTGGCGCGCCCGAACGAGAACCTCGTCGATGCGCTCACGCGGACGGGCGAGCTCGTCGGCACGCCGGCGTACATGGCGCCGGAGCAAGCGCGCACCGATCGCAAGATCGACCACCGCACCGATCTCTTCGCGCTCGGCTGTCTGATGTTCCGTTGCATCATGGGCCGCCGCGTCTTCCAAGGCGACGACGTGATGGAGCTCCTCCAGAACGTCATCCTCTGCGAGCCGCCGCGGCTCGAGGGCGTGCCGCCGGAGCTCGAAGCCCTCTGCGCCGCGCTGCTCGAAAAGGAAATGGACGCTCGCCCCGCGAGCGCCGGCGAAGTCGCCGCACGCCTCGACGGGATCCTCGCTAAGCTGCACGCGTGAACGTTCGGTCGCTGTTTCTTCGCAAAGAGTCGCACGAGACTCCCGCGGGCGAGCAGCAGCTCACGCGGTCGCTCGGCGCGTTCGATCTCACGCTGCTCGGCATCGGCGCGATCATCGGCGCCGGGCTCTTTTCGAGCATCAAAGAAATGATCGTCGGCCGCGTCGACACCGCCGGGCACCTCGTGATGCACGGCGCCGGACCCGCGGTGATCCTCTCGTACGTGCTCACGGCGATCGCGTGCGGCTTCGCGGCGCTTTGTTACGCCGAGGTCGCCGCGATGGTGCCGGCGTCGGGCAGCGCGTACTCGTACTCGTACGCCGCGTTCGGCGAGATCGTCGCGTGGATCATCGGCTGGGACCTCATCATCGAATACGCGATCGGCAACGTCTACGTCGCGCAGAGCTGGGGGGATTACTTCCAAACATTTCTCGGCGGCCTCACGGGCAAGCAGATCCCGCTCTGGCTGACCAAAGATTTTCAAACCGCGCAAGCGCTCTCGCGCGCGCCCGAGACCGCGCACGCGTTCCCTCGCCTCTTCGGTCACGCGGTCGCGTTCAACCTCCCGGCGTTTTCGATCACGATGCTCCTCACCGTGCTTCTCTTCGTCGGCATCAAAGAGAGCGCGCGCGCCAACGCGCTCATGGTGATGCTCAAGCTCGGGCTCATCGGCATCTTCATCGTGCTCGGGTTTCGCACCATCGTGCACACGGGCCAAGCGCACTGGCATCCGTTCGCGCCGAACGGGTTCAAAGGCGTTTGGCAGGGCGCGGCGGTCGGTTTCTTCAGCTACATCGGCTTCGACGCAGTCTCGACCGCGGGCGAAGAGTGCAAGAATCCGCAGCGGGACCTGCCGCGCGGGCTCATCGCGTCGCTCGTGGTCTGCACGGTTCTCTACATTTTGACGGCAGTCGTACTGACCGGCGTCGTCCCGATCGGCGACATGACGACGAACGATCCGCTCGCGCGCGCGATGCAGGTGATGGGCTACACGAGCTTCGCAACCGTCTTCGGTTTCGGCGCGGTCATCGCGATGACCGCCGTCTTGCTGGTCTTTCAGCTCGGACAGACGCGCATCTTCATGGTCATGGCGCGCGATGGTCTTTTGCCGCGCGTTTTTTCGCGCGTTCACCCGCGCTTCCATACGCCGCACATTTCGACGTGGCTGACGGGCATCGTGGTCGCGCTGCTCTGCTCGATCCTCACGCCGGATCAAGCGATCGGCCTCACGAACATCGGGACGCTCTTCGCGTTCATCTTGGTTTCGCTCGGCGTCATCGTTCTTCGCGTGCGCTATCCGAATCGCGAGCGGCCGTTTCGCGTGCCGCTCTATCCGTTCACGCCGATCGTCTCGGCGCTCGCGTGCCTCGCGCTCATCTGCGGCCTCGAGCTCTCGAACTGGCTGCGGCTCGTCGTGTGGCTCGCGATCGGGCTCGTCGTTTATTTTTCGTACGGTTATCGGCACAGCGTCATTCGTCGATCGAGCGCGACCCCATGAACGCGAGGACCGCGCTCTTCGCGCTGCTCGCGATCTTCGCGGCGGCGTTCTTCGTGGTCTGGGCGCTCGACCTTCGCGCCGCACGCGCGCGTGGCGAGCGATTGCGACCGACGCCGTACGAAATTTTCGTGGGCATCGTCACCGATTTTTTCGACACGCTCGGCATCGGCTCGTACGCGACGACGACCACGTTCTATCGCGCGCGCAAGACGATCGACGATCGCCAGCTCCCCGGGACGATGACGATCGGCCACTTGATCCCGACGTTCGCCGAGGCGCTCATCTTCATCAAACAAGTCCAAGTCGACCCGGTGACGATGGGCGCGATGATCGCCGCCGCCACCGCGGGCGCCGTGATCGGCGCGCCGATCGTCGCGTCGTGGCCGCGTCGTTACGTGCAGATCGGCATGGGCCTCGCGCTGCTCGTCGTCACGGTCATCCTCGTCGGCCGACAGCTCTGGGTGCCCGGCGAAGGCACGAAGGTCGGCCTCGAAGGGGGCGCGTTCGCCATCGCGGTCGCGGCGAACTTCGTCCTCGGCGCGCTCATGACCATCGGCGTCGGGCTCTACGCCCCGTGCCTCGTCGTCGTGTCGCTGCTCGGCATGAACCCGAAGGCAGGCTTCCCGATCATGATGGGCTCGTGCGCGTTCTTGCAATCGGCCGCGAGCATCCCGTTCATCCGCCGCGGCGCGTACTCGCCGTCGGCCGCCATCGGCCTCTCGCTTGGGGGCCTGCCGGCGGTGCTGGTCGCAGCGTTCATCGTGAAAGAGCTTCCGCTCTATTGGGTGAAGTGGCTCGTCGCCGTCGTCGTCGTCTACACCGCGATCACGCTTCTTTTGGCGGCCCGCCGCGCGCGCGCGTGAAATAAAAAAACCCGCCCGCGACGAAGAGCGAGAGGCCGCAGATCGTGAGGCCGAGCGTTCCGCCGCGAAAGAGGCTCGCGATGCCGCTCGAGAGCTCGGCGCCGAAGACCGCTGATTTCCCTCCGACGCGCTGGAGCTCGGCGTCGTAACGCTTGGACTGCTCGTACTCTTCGAGCGGGTTGGGCGCCTCGGGCGCCGCGAGCGCCCAGATCGAAAGACCGACGCCGCACCCGACGGCGACGATCGCAGCAGCCACGATGCGGCGCGCGCCTTGCGAGAGCTTCACGCCCCGACGATACTCGCCGAATCCATGGCGAACCTCTTTTTGCGTAAGCCGTTCGAAAAGCTCGTCGCCGAGGCGGACGCGCACGGGCTCACGCTCAAGCGCACGCTCGGGCCGTTCAATCTGATCGCGCTCGGCATCGGCGCGATCATCGGCGCGGGGCTCTTCGTGCGCACGGCGGCGGCCATCGCCGATTGCGCGGGTCCGTCGGTCACCATCGCGTTCACGCTCGCCGGCGTCGGCTGCGCGTTCGCGGGCCTCTGCTACGCCGAGTTCGCGTCGATGATCCCGATCGCCGGCAGCGCGTACACGTACGCGTACGCGACGATGGGCGAGCTCATGGCGTGGATCATCGGCTGGGACCTCGTGCTCGAGTACGCCATCGGCGCGGCGACGGTCGCGATCGCGTGGAGCGAATATTTCAACCGCTTCCTCGGCTACTTCGGCGTGCACGTGCCGTATCAATGGTGCCACGCGCCGAGCGAATCCATCGTCGACCCGACGACGCACGCGGTCATCCACGGCAACATGAACCTTCCCGCGCTCGGCATTCTTCTCTTGCTCACGCTCGTCCTCATTCGCGGCACGCAGGAGTCGGCGCTCGTCAACGCGGTCATCGTCGTCACCAAGGTGACGATCGTCTTGATGGTGATCGCGCTCGGCTGGCACTTCATCAACCCCGCGAACCACACGCCGTACATCCCGTCGCCGACCAAGTACGTCGACAAAGACGGCGTCGCGCACTCGTTCGGCGGCTTTTGGGGCATCGTCAACGCGGCGGGCGTCGTCTTCTTCGCGTTCATCGGCTTCGACGCCGTCTCCACGACCGCGCAAGAAGCCAAGAACCCGAAGCGCGACATGCCCATCGGCATCCTCGGCTCGCTCGTCATCTGCACGGTCCTCTACGTGCTCTTCGCGCACGTCTTGAGCGGCATCGCGACGGTCGAAGACTTCCGCACGCAGGGCCGCGAGGCGTCGGTCGCGTTCGCGATCTCGAAGTACATGCACGGCTACGAGTGGCTCTCGAAATTCGTGACCATCGCGATCCTCGGCGGCTTCTCGTCGGTCATCCTCGTGATGCTGCTCGGCCAGTCGCGCGTCTTTTATTCGATGAGCGCCGACGGCCTCGTGTCGCCGATTTTTTCGGAGCTGCACCCCACGTACCGAACGCCGTGGAAATCGAACGCGACGTTTTTTCTCCTCACCGCCGCGTTCGCCGCGTTCGTCCCCGAGGACATCGTCGGCGACATGACGAGCATCGGGACGCTCTTCGCGTTCATCCTCGTGTCGGCGGGCGTGTGGATCATGCGCGTGAAGAACCCGGACGCGCCCCGAGGGTTCCGGGTTCCGGCGGCGCCGCTGATCGCCGTGCTCGGCGTCATCACCAACGGCCTCATGATTTACGGCCTCGGCTGGACGAACTGGGCCCGCCTCGGCGTGTGGCTCGTGATCGGCCTCGTGATTTATTTCACGTACGGCATCCGCCACAGCAAGCTGCGCGCGGCTCCTTGAGCGTGCGACGTCACGGGCTCGCGCGGAGCGCCGCTGCGTCGGAGCACGCGCGCGATGCGCCGTGGCTGCACGCGAAGTCGAAGAGCTGCAGCGCCCGCGACGTGTCACGCGGCACGACGACGCCGTCGCGATAAAACCGGCCGAGATCGGCGCAGCCGGTCGGCACCTTGATGTCGCACGCGAGCTTGAACAACCCGAACGCGCGCGTGGCGTCTCGCGCGACGCCGCTGCCTGCGTCGTACATTTCGCCGAGCGAAACGCAGCCCTGCGCGGCTTCGGGATTTCCGTCCCGCGAATCGCAGTCGCGCTGATAGAGCGCCCGCGCGTGATCGAGGTCGACCGGGACGCCGGCGCCGCGCTCGTACATCTCGCCGAGGTGGCTGCATGACGCACCGACGTTCTTCTCGCAGAGGTCGCCGAAGATTTGGCGCGCGCGAACGTAATCGTGCGGCACGCCCTCCGACTTGTAGAGGAGGAAGCCGACCCCCGAGCAGCCCGTCTCGTCGTGGCACGTGCAGGCTCGTTCCATCAGCTGGAGCGCGCGGCGGTCGTCGCGCGGCACGGCGAGCCCGGTGCCGTAGTGGTAGGCGATGCGCAGGCATCCTTGGCCGCTCCCGAGATCGCGCGCGCGCTGGAAATAGCGGGCGCGCTCGGCGGGCGTGTGCGTCGCCGACGCGGCGCCGAATCCGATTTCGAGGCCCGCCTCGACGCATGCCTCCGCCGAGCCCGCTTCGCAGCGGCGCGCCCAATCGTCGAGCTTCGCGCCGCCGCGGACGAGCATTGCGTCGACGCATGCGACCGGGCTGCCTGCATCGCACGCTCGCGCGAAGGCCTTCTGCGCGCCGGCGTCGTCGCGGTTCGCGCCTTCTCCGAGCGCGAGCGCGGCGCCCCACGCGACGCACGACGCGGGGTCTCCCGCGTCGCACGGCTCGGACGCAGCCGCGGCTCGCGCGCTCTGCCAGCTCGCATCGACGTATACGCAGCGCGCGTTCGAGCAAACGTGACGGCTCGCGGCGCACGTCGATGACGGCGCGTGAACCGCCGGCGGCGGTGGCCCCGCCGAGGCCGCGGCGATCGCGACCGTCGTCGGTGTGCGCGGCGCTCCGCAGGCGGCCGCGGCGGCGCACGTGATCGCAAGCGCACCCGCGCGTCGTACGTTTCGGCTTCCCATGCCGCGACTCTACTCGCGCGCGAAGAGCTTCGCGTAGTGATCGCTGATCGCCTCGTCGGCGAGCTGACCGAAAAACGTCGAGTACGCCATCCACACGGCGAGCCCGTTCAAATCGCGAAACATCGGCGGCAAATAATGAGGCGCCTTCACGACCCCGTCGTGTACGCGCCGCGCGAGGATCGGAACGTCCTCGTGCGCGACCTTGCCGACGAACAAAAACGGAACGAGCTCGACGCGATTGTGCTGAATCGCCGTTCGGATGAACGAGTAGTTGAGGACGATGCCCTTGCAGTAGCTCGCGTCCTTCGTGAAGGGCGCGCCGCCGTCGAGCACGCCGCCGCGGAACACGCGGCGCGTCGCATGGAAGCACTCGTCCTCGTCGTAGCCCTCGGTGCGAAACCACTCGAAGACCTCGAGAAAGCTCGCGCCGTCCTCGGCTTTGTCGACCGCGAGCAAGCGATCGTTCAGACGGCGCGCGCGACGCGGATACGTGCGAAACGTGAAGAGCTCGAGCAACGCGGCGAGCCCCTCTTGCACGGCGGTCGTCCGCGGCGGGCCCTTCGAGAGCCACTTGGCGACGGTCTGCCGCTGCCCATTCAAACTGGTTGCAACATGCACCCATCCCTCGTGCACCTCGAGGATGTCGATGTCGCGCGGCGAGAAGACGGCGCCCTTTCGAATCTTGACGTAGTCATTGCCGGCGGCGGCGTCGGCGACGATCGAGTCGTCCGCCGAGACGCGCACGTCGGCGTCCGGAAAATACGCGCCGAGGCGCTCGTTCAAAATGGCAGCGGCGTGCTCGGCGTCGATGGTCCGCGCGAGCTTCTCGTGGTCCGCGGGGTCGCCGCGATGGGCTCCGATCGCGCGGTCGTCGACGTTGGTGAGGATGCCGTACATCAAGTGCCCGAGATCGCGCACCGCGGATTTTCCGTCGGGGAATTTGTCTTTCGGCGAGCCGTAGAGCTTGCGCGAAAACGCGTAAAACGCGGGCGTTCCGCGCGCGCCGAGCATGTGCACGACGTCGCGATATTCGAGCGCGGTCGTCGTCATGATGCGGCCGATCGCGTCTTCTTCGCCGAGCTCGCGCTCGATGTCGCGGGCGATCGTCTCGAACTCCTCGGCCTTCGCGCGCGGCTCGAAGCCGAGATCGATCGCGGCGTAGTCGACCGCGGGCATCTCTTTGTAGCGGCTCTTCTTCAGCTCGGCTTCGACCGCGTCGTCCCAACGAATCGCGTTGAGCACGCGGATCGGCCGCTGCGCTTCGACGATGCGGCCGGCGAGCTGCGAGACGATCTCTTTGTAGCTGCGCCACGGACCGAGCGCCGGCGGCGGCGGGATCGACGGCACCTCGCCGATCGACGTATCGGTTGTCGCCGGATCCGCCGCAGGCGGGACGGCGCCAATGCCGAGGCCGTGACCGTTCTTCTTCTCGCGTGGCTGCTTTTTCTCTTCTTCGGCTTTGTCGGGCATCGTCATCTGTGCGATTCGAGCCACGCCTCGACCGCGGCACGCAGCTCCGCCGACGGACCCGTCTCGGAGAAGAGCTCGATGGTCCCCTTCGTCGTGAAGTCGGCGACGACGCGCAGCCTGCCTCCACCCTCGTCGAGCGCGCACGTTCTCTCGACGCCATCTTCGTCGAGCGCGCGACGCGCCATGTGCAGGCGCGCGTCGAGGAGCATGCCGACTGCGTCGGGCTCGCCGCGGTAGCCCGGCGTCCCGACACGATAGCGACGCGAGACCTCCGGGTCGGCGAGACCGCGCTCGGCCGTCACGCGATCGATCCAGTGGATGCGCGTCGCGGCAACCTCGGAGCTGCCGCACGAGAGCGTCGTGAGCGCGACTGGGTCCGACCACACGTCCTCGGGCGGCGTCGCCGGTCCTTCGGGCGAGGTCACGACCGAGATGCTCACGGTGACTTCGCCGCCGAGCGCGCCCTCGATCGACGCGACGAGATGATGCGCTTTCTCGCTCGTCCGCGCTTCGACGCGCGCGAGCTTGTCGTCGAGCGAGCCTTCCTCGAGGCTCGGCGGCAGACCTTCGGCGGGAAGCGCGGCGCGGACGCGCGTCTCCGAGCAGCGATTACAAACGAGATCGCCCAGCCCGCACGGCTCGCCGCAGCGTGCGCAGATGTCGATTCGTGAGCTGCGTGAGGCCGACATGTTCGCGGAAGCCCCCAACATGCCAAATATCGCACGAACGCTCGCCGCGACCAAGGAGCGTTTATCAGAGGTCCGCCAGCAGGTCTTCTTCGGTCACGCCGTCGCTCTCGGCTCGGTAGCTCATCACGAGCCTGTGGCGCAAAACAGGGACGATCAGCGCTTTCACGTCGTCGACGTCGGCGGCGGCGTGCCCGCGGAGGGCCGCGCGGGCCTTGCTCGCGAGGACCAAGGCTTGCGAGCCGCGGGGACCTGCGCCGAATCGCACGTAGGTGTTCACGCGCTCGGGCGCGTCTTTGCCGGGGCGCGTTTTGCGGGTCACCGCGACCGAGAGCTCGACCGCCTCGTCGGTGATGGGCATCCGCGGCACGAGCGTTTGGAGCGCGAGCAAATCGGCGCCGGTCAAAATGTGAGGCACCGCGTCTTTGCCGAAGTCGGCGCTGGTCGTTTTTTTGGCGATTTGCTGCTCTTCGTTTTCGGACGGATAGCCGACGTGAATTTCGAGCAAGAAGCGATCGAGCTGCGCCTCGGGGAGCGGGTACGTTCCTTCTTGCTCGATCGGATTTCGCGTGGCGAAGACTTGGAATGGCGTCGGGAGCGCGTGCGTTTCGGTACCGACGGTGACGCGGCGCTCCTGCATCGCTTGGAGGAGCGCGGCCTGAGTCTTCGGCGGCGTGCGGTTGATCTCGTCGGCGAGGATCAAATTGTGGAAGATCGGACCCGCGAGAAAACGAACGTGACGCGCGCCGCTGTCGTCTTCTTGAAGGACGTCGGTGCCGGTGATGTCGGCCGGCAGCAAGTCGGGCGTGAACTGAACGCGGCCGAAGCTCAGCTCGAGCGCCTCGGAGAGCGTCGCGACGAGGAGCGTCTTCGCCAAACCCGGCACGCCCACGAGGAGCGCGTGACCGCGCGCGAGGAGCGCGACGAGCATCAGGTCGACGACCTTTTCCTGTCCGACGACACGCGACGCGACCGCGCGATGCAGCTCGGCGTGCGCGCTCTTCGCTTTGTCGAGGAGCGCGGTCTCGTCGGTCTCGGTCTCTGCGCGCTGGTCCATCCGACTCGGGCTTTTAGCACGTTGCGCGCGACTTCGAGGGGATGGTAGAGGAGCGCGTGCTCGTCCCGAATTCGCCTAGTGCCCCGCCGGAGCAATTTCCGCAGGCGCCCAAGACGTTGAACCGGTCCGCCGCGGGAATGCCGTCGGCGAGCGCGAGCGGCGACGTGCCGACCGGGCCGACCGAAATCGTCGTTCGCCCGACGGGCCTCCGCCACGGAAAGTGGGAGGCGCCCGCGTGGGCGTTCTGGACGATGGGCGTCGTCGTCGTTGTGCTCGCCGCGCTCTACGCCCTCACGCGCCTCGGTTATCTCCGAAGGAAAGCCGGATGAACATGGTGGAAGCGCCGCCGGCGAGCGGCGGCCTCCGCGTCGGGCGCATCGTCGCCGTGCTCCTCGCGGCGGTCGTCGTCTACGCGGCGTTCGCGATCGGCAGCGGCGTCGGGAAGATCCGCGTCGGCCTCGCGCACTTCGCGTGGTGGACCTTCGCGGCCGCGTTCGCGCTCGCCTTCGGCAACTACGTGCTGCGATTTTTCAAATGGCAGTTTTATCTCTCGCGCCTGGACATTCAGAACGTCGGCGTCGTCGACAGCTTCCTCACGTTTTTGTCGGGCTTCGTGCTGACGATTTCGCCCGGAAAAGTGGGCGAAGTGTTCAAGTCGTACGTGCTCCACGAAACCCACGGCATCCCGATGGCGAAGACCGCGCCGATCGTGGTCGCCGAGCGCATCACCGATCTCATCGGCATCATCGTGCTCATCGTCATCGGCTCGCTCGGGTTCACCGGCGGCATCTTGCCCGCGGCGGTCGGCACGACGCTCGTCGTCACGATGCTCGGCGTCATCGCCTCGCGCCGCGCGTCCTTCGCGGTGATCGAATTCGTGTCGCGGCTGCCCGGCCCTTTTCGCCGCATCGGGCCGAAGCTCGAAGAAGCGTACGAGAGCCTCACCGTCCTCGTCGCGCCGAAGAATCTCATTTGGCCGACGCTTCTCTCGATCGTCGCGTGGTCGCTCGAGTGTCTCGCGCTCGCCGTGATTTTGCGCGGATTCGACGCGCACGTGCCGCTCCCGCTGAGCATTTTTTTCTACGCGACGAGCACGCTCGCCGGCGCGGTCATCCCCGTGCCGGGCGGCCTCGGCGTGACCGAGACCGGCCTCCGCGAGCAGATGACGACGATGGGCCACGTGGACGACGCGACGAGCACCGCCGCGATGATGCTCGTCCGCTTCGCGACGCTGTGGTTCGCGGTCGGCGTCGGCTTCCTCGCGCTCGCCGTGATCCGCCGCCGCTATCCTCGCTTGCTCCGCAGTTGATCGAGCGCGCGCTGAAAATCCGGCGGCGGCGCCGCTTCGAAACGAACGCTCGCGCCGCTCGTCGGGTGAACGAACCCGAGCACGCGCGCGTGCAGCGCTTGGTGGCCGAGCTCTTTCGCGATCGCCGCGAGCGATTCGTCGGCGATGCGTTTGCCGTAGAGCGCGTCGCCAATGACGGGCGTCTTCGCCTCCGAGAGGTGCATGCGAATCTGGTGGGTCCTCCCGGTTTCAAGCGTCGCGCGCACGAGCGACGCGGGGCCGAGCGGTTCGATGTATTCGACATGCGTCACCGCGACCTTGCCGGCCTTCACGCGCGAGGTGAACTTCTGCCGGTAATGCGGGTCGCGTCCGTGGAGCGTGCGATACGTCGCCGTCTTCGCGATGCCGGCGCAAATCGCGACGTACTCGCGCTCGATCGTGTGCGCGGCGAATTGTTTCTTGAGCGCCTCGCGCGCCTCGGGCGTCCGCGCGACGACCATGACGCCGCTCGTGCCTTTGTCGAGCCGGTGCACGATCCCCGGTCGAATCGACGCGTCCAGATCGGGCAGCGCGAAGTAGCCGCGCGCGAGCAGCCCGTGGACGAGCGTGCCCGTTTCGGCGCCCGGCGCCGGATGCACGACGATCCCCGCCGGCTTCACGAGCACGACGAGCGCGTCGTCGACGTGCAGGATCTCCATCGGCACCGACGCGTCGGGCGTTAGATCGCTTCGCGGAGCGTCGAGCGGCTCGGCCTCGACGCGCGCGCCCGCGCGCACCACGTCCGAAGACTCGGCGACCGCGCCGTCGATCGTCACCCTCCCCGCTTCGATCCAGCGCTGCGCCTCGCTGCGCGAGATGCCCGCCTCGCGCGCGAGAAACCGATCGAGCCGCCCGCCCGGAGCGGTGGGGACGATTACCAGAGGCGCGACTTGATGTGCCCTTTGGCTTTGATCAAGATGTCGACGAGCGCGCGGTCGTAGAAATTTCGCGGATACAAATCCGGCGAGACGCGGCGCTTGTAGAGCGCGCGGCCCTCTTCGATTTCTTCGGCGAGCGTCTCGAACAAGTTGTCGTTCGTGATGCCCTGGACGATTTTGTCCTCGTTGTAGAGCGAGAGGTCGCTCGCGATCGCACGCGCCAAGCGACGCGCGGCTTCTTCGGTCTCGATGAGGGGCATGGGTTAAGTATCGCGGGCGAACCTCCGGCTCGTCAACTTGTGGTAAGAACCTCGACACGCATGCCCGCGACGACACTCGCCGCCGCCATCGAAGAAGCCGCAAAATGCGACCCGACGCACGGGTTCCGTTTCGTGCCGGAAACGACGGGCGATTCGAGCGAGGCGTCCTTTTCGTACACGGCGATCGAGCGCGCGAGCGCCCGTTACGGCGGGGCCCTCCAGGCGATCGGTTTGCGCAAAGGCGACCGCGTCGCGCTGATCCTGCCGACCAACGAAGATTTCGTCCTCTGTTTTTTCGGCGCGCTCCGCGCGGGCATCATCCCGGTGCCGATTTATCCGCCGCTCGGTCTCGGACAGCTCCAGGGATATCTCGACAACACGCGCCACATCGTCCGGAAGAGCGGCGCGAAGGTGCTCGTCACCGACGCGCGCATCAAGCGCCTGCTCGGCACGGTGCAAGCGTCGGCGCCCGAGCTCGAGCAAGTCATCGCAGTCGAAGCGATTCGCGAGTCGCAGGAGCCGCTCCGCGCGGCGCGCATCGACGGGAGCGACATCGCGTTTCTCCAGTTCACGAGCGGGTCGACCTCGCGCCCGAAGGGCGTGACGCTCACGCACGACAACTTGCTCGCCAACATCGACTGCTTCATGCGCGACGGGCTGAAAGCCGGCGACGGCACCGACATCGGCGTCTCGTGGCTGCCGCTCTATCACGACATGGGGCTCATCGGGTTCGTGCTCGCGCCGCTCGTCACGAAGAACTCGACCATCTTCATCCCGCCGCTCCTCTTCTTGAAGCGACCGGCGACGTGGCTCCAAATCATCTCGCGCCACAAGGGGACGATTTCGTACGGGCCGAACTTCGCGTACGCGCTCTGCTGCAAACGCATTCGCGAGCGTGAGCTCGAGGGCGTCGACCTCTCGAGCTGGCGCGTCGCCGGGTGCGGCGCCGAGCCGATTCGGCCGGAGACGCTCGACGCCTTCGCCGACGCGTTTGCGCGCGTGAAGTTCAAGAAAGAAGCGCTGCTCCCTTCGTACGGCATGGCCGAATCATCGCTCGCGGTCTGCTTCACCGAGCTCGACGAAGGCATGAAGACGCTCTCCGTCGAGCCCGACACGCTCTGGTCGCAAGGCGTGGCCAAAGAAGATTCGAACGGCTTGCGTCTCGTCTCGTGCGGCAAAGCGTTTCGCGGTCACGACATCCAAGTTTTTTCGCCCGAGGACGCGACCAGCGAAAAACCGCTCGAAGAAGACCGCGTCGGGGAGCTCCGCATCAAAGGCCCGAGCGTCATGAAGGGCTACTGGCAGGACGAAGAGCGGACGCGCGACGCGTTCGCCGGGAGCTACCTCAAGACCGGCGACCTCGGATTTTTGCACGAAGGTCGCGTCTTCATCTGCGGGCGCTCGAAAGAGGTCATCATCGTCAACGGCCGCAACTACTACCCACAAGACATGGAGTGGGAGGCGGGCAAGGTCGCCGGCGTGCGCAAAGGCAACGTCATCGCGTTCGGGTCACGTGACCCGAGCGGACAAGAAGTCGATCGCGAGCGCGTCGTCGTGGCGTTCGAGGTGCAGGAGCCGACGACGCTCGAGAGCAAGACGAGCCTCGCCGATCTCGTGGGCGCCGTGCGCAAATCGATTCAAGAAGGCATGGCGCTCTCAGTCGACGACGTCGTGCCGCTTTTGCCCGGTGTGCTCCCGAAGACGTCGAGCGGCAAACTGCAACGCGCCAAGACGCGCGAGCTTTACGAGTCCGGCGATTTGGGTGACCGAAAGAGCGCGCGCGACGTGAGTCGCCTCGACGTGGTCAAAGAAGCCGCGAAAAGCCAGCTCGAGTATTTCAAGCTCGCTGTGCTCGGAAACCGCAAGAAAAAGGGCTGATTTCGCTCCGCGCGCGGGTGCGGACGAGGCGCTGGCTCGTGCGATGCATGAGCGAGCCGACATGAACACGCGCAGCAACTTGGTCATTCTCGGTTCGCTTTTGTTCGCGTTCGGCTGCGGGAACAATCCCGGCAGCGGCGGCAACCCCGACGCCGGCGGCGGAGCCTTCGACGGCGACGTGCCCGACATCGGACCGCACTGCGATCCTTCGACGTGCGCGAGCAAAGAGTGCGGGCCCGACGGAACTTGCGCCGCTGGATGCAAGGCAGACAGCGATTGCGCCACGGGCGAGACATGCTGCAACGGCGCCTACTGTTCGGACCTGCACAAGGACCCGCAAAACTGCGGCGCGTGTGGCACCGCGTGCGGCGCGGATCAATTTTGCTCCGGCACGGCGTGCGTCCAGGCGCTCGCGAAGAACGTCTGCAACAACAACGAAGCGACGGTCGTCCAGGACGCGCTCGACGTCGACGACAACGGCGGCGCCGCGGTCGCGTCCGCGATCACGAGCGCGTGCGGCGGAGCGATTCAAGCGACGACCGTGAGCCAAGGCGCATCGGGCACGATGGACTCGTCCGGCCGCCCGACGACCGGCCCCGGCAACACCTACGTGGCAGCCGGCGGAGGCTTCGGCCAAAAAGCGATCGCGTACATGAACACCGCGCGCAACGCGCCGGTCGTGACCGTCGACGACAGCCAGAACGTCTCCTTCGTTCGCGCGTCCGACGGCAGCACCATCGTCAAAGCGCCGATCACGACGCTCACCGCGACGCACGACTTCTTCCTCATCTACGCGGCGGCAGAGCCCGTCAGCGGAACGCTCGTCTTCGCGGCCTACGGCCTCTATCCCGCGGGCACCACGGCCGCCGCTTTCTGGCTCAAGAACCTGAGCGGCGGCGTCGCCACGATGGACAAGCAATATTACATCTACGAGTGGACCGGCAAAACGAGCACCCCGGCGTCGACCGACACCTGGAAGCTCGTCGAGTCGAAGTAACGCGTGGCCGGGTCAGCGCCCGGTGGGGATGGAGACTCGGACGGTGGTGCCTACGCCGAGCTCGCTGTCGAGGCGGATGTCGCCGCCGTGTTGGTCGATGATTTTTCGGACGATCGAGAGGCCGAGGCCCGTGCCGGCTTCTTTGGTCGTGAAGAACGGGTCGAAGACCTGAGCGCGCACGGCGGGGTCGATGCCGGGGCCGGTGTCTTCGATCGCGATGACGATGCGATCGCCGTCCGGCGCGACACGCGCGGTGAGCACGCCGCCGTCTTTCATCGCTTCGAGCGCGTTGACGACCAGATTGAGCACGACTTGGCGTAGTTTTTCGGTGTCGCCGATCGCGGCGACGCCCGGCGCGAAATCGCTCACGATGCGCACGCCGCGCGCTTCGGCCGATTCGCGCTCGAACGAGAGCACCGAGCCGACGAGCTCGCCGACGTGAACGGGCTCGCGCGCGATGCCGCGAGGTCGCGCAAGCTCGAGAAATTCGCTGAGGAGCCGATTGAGCCGCGCGATTTCATCGCCGACGATCGAGATGCGCCGGTGAAGCGACGCGCGCGTCTCGGCTTCGGGCGAGAGCTTGTCGACGTCTTTGCCGAGCAGGTGGAGCTGCAGCTTGGCGGCGTTGAGCGGGTTGCGGATTTCGTGCGCGAGGTTCAGCGCGAGCGTGCCCATCGCGCTGAGCGCTTCGGCGTCGGCTGCGCGTTTTTCGAGCGCGCGCCGCTCGGTCACGTCGATGCCGATGCCATAGACGATCTCGCCGCCGCCTTCTTCGATCGCCGGCCCGAGGTGCCAGCGAACGCGACGCGCGAAGGCCGCGCCGGTCGCGACGAACCCGGTTTCGATGTCCGACTGCACGCGCCGCCCGCGACGCGCGACTGCGAGCGCTTCGCCGAGACGCGCGTGATCGTCGCGCGGGATCCACGCGCGCACGAAATCGCGTCCCACGGCCGCGTCCGGCGAGACGCCCGCGAGCTCAGCGGCCTTGCGGTTGAAGAGCGCGACTTTGTCCTGCGCGTCGAGCGCGATGACGACGACGTCGGTGAGATCGACGACCGCGCGATATCGTCGCTCGAGCTCTTCGCGCTCGCGCTGAAGCCGCGCCTTCGTGAGCGCTTGGCGCACCGTCGTGACGAGCTCGTCTGGCCGAAAGCTCTTCAGGATCATCGCGAACGCGCCCGCGCGAAGCGCCGCGATCGCGGCCTCCATGCTCGCGAAGCCCGTGATGAGGACGACCTCGCTGTTCGGCGACGCGTCGCGCAACGGCCGAATCAAATCGACGCCGCTCGCGTCCGGCAGCTTCACGTCGACGAGCGCGACGTCGAAGCCCGTTTCCTTCGCGCGCGCGAGCGCGCTCTCGCCGCTCTCGGCCACATCGACGACGAGCGAGTCGCCCTCTGCCTTCGCCGAGACGAGCACGTCGCGCAGCGTCGTCGCGAGGTCCGCGTTGTCGTCGACGATGAGGACGCGGCTCGTCATGCGACGCCGAGGATCTTCTTCAAGAGCTCGTTCACGAGCTGCGGATTCGCGCTGCCCTTCGTCTCTTTCATCACCTGACCGACGAAATATCCCATGAGGCCGATTTTGCCGCCGCGCAGCTGCTCCGCTTGTTTCGCGTTCGCCTCGACGACGCGCCGCACGATCGGCTCGAGCGCCGACGCGTCGCTCACTTGCTCCATCCCGAGCTCGCGAACGACTTCGCGCGCGTCGCGGTTCGTACCGCGCAGCGCCGCGTACACTTCTTTGGCTTGTTTCCCGCTGATCGCGCCGCTCGCCGCGAGCTCGAGGATCCCGGCGATCTGCGCCGCAGACACGGGGATCTCCGCCGCGAGCCCCTTGGTCACGACGTCGCGCAGCACCTCGCTCACCACGAAATTCGCAGCGCGCACTGGGTCGCCGCCGCGCGCAGCCTCGAAGAGCTCGGCGATCTTCGGGTGCTGCGTGAGCACGCGCGCGAGCTCGACCGAAAGCTTGTATTCTGCAACATAACGCGCGCGCTTGTCGCTCGGAAGCTCCGGCATCGACGCGCGGACCTCGGCGACGAACGAATCTTCGAGCACGAGCGGCGGCAAATCCGGCTCGGGAAAATATCGATAGTCCTGCGCGGTCTCTTTGCTCCGCAGGCTGAACGTCTTGCTGTGTGCTTCGTCCCAGCCGCGCGTCTCGGCCACGATTCTTCCGCCCGACTCGAGCACCGATTCTTGGCGCGCGATTTCGTGCTCGATCGCTTTTTGCACGAATCGAAACGAGTTGATGTTCTTCAGCTCGACGCGCGTGCCGAGGACGTGCGAGCCGCGCGGGCGAATCGAAACGTTCGCGTCGCAACGAAACGAGCCCTCTTCGAGGTTGCCGTCGTTCACGCCGAGAAAAAGCAAAATCGCGCGGAGGGCGCGCAAATATTCGGCGGCTTCTTCGCCGCTGTTCAAGTCCGGCTCGCCGACGATCTCGACGAGCGGCACGCCGGAGCGATTGAAGTCGACGATCGACATGCCGCCGTGGCCGTGGAGATTTTTCCCCGCGTCCTCTTCCATGTGCACGCGCGTGATGCGCGCGACCTTGCCGCTCGCCAGCGTGAGCGCCCCGCGACGACTGAAAGGCTCGTCGAACTGACTGATCTGGTAGCCTTTCGGCAAATCGGGATAGAAATAGTTCTTGCGCGCGAAACGGCTCGTGCGCTCGATGGTGCAACCGAGCGCGAGCGCGGCGAGCACGGCGAAACGCACGGCGCGTTCGTTCAACACGGGGAGCGCGCCGGGCAAGCCGAGGCAGGTTGGACAGACGTGACGATTGGGAGGCGCACCGAACGTGGCCATGCACGAGCAAAATGCCTTGGTGGCCGTGAGGAGCTGCGCGTGCACCTCGAGGCCGATGACGGGCTCCCAAGCTGAGGACATGAATGCGCTTCGGTTCTAGCAAACGCGCCGCTTTTTGCATCGCCTTCGCGATCGCCGGCGCCGCGCGTGCCGACGGAGACGACGCCAAGCCACCGGCGTTCGAGCTCGCGCAAGATGCCGTCATCGTGCGCGACGCGCGCGGCGAGACCGTGGTGAACGTCGGCTGCGCGCCGCGCTCCTTCACGAGCGCCGGCACCAAGGCGTATGCGCTCTGCGGTCAACGAACCGTGGTCGTCGTCGACGCCGAGCCCACGCCGCACGTCGAGAGACGAATTCCGATCGACGCGCGCATCGTGTCGCTCACGGTCATCGACGGCGTCATCTCGGCGCGCACGTCCACGGGCGTGAAGCCGCTCGACCAATATCCCGTCGGCAGCCTCGACGCGCCTCCGCCGCGAGCGCCGACTGCCTGGTGGGCCCACATGCACGGCGCCTCGCGTCCGAAACCGCCGGAGCGCGTGCAAGGCCTCGAGCTCACGCTCGACGGGACCGCGGACATCGGGGTCGATGGTCAAGTCGGCGTCGCGTCGGTCTTCGACGCGGCGGTCGTCTGGCGTCCCTCGGTGCCGATTTTGCTCGCCGCGTACGGCGTCTTCGGCGCGGCCACGGGCGCCTTCGATCCCGGCGACCGCAACCTCGGCCCGCGCGGCGGGGACATGCAGGTCGCGGTCGGCGAAGCCGTCGTCGGCGTCGACACGCGCTACGTCGGCTTCGCGTTCGGCGCAGGCGCGGGCATGTTCGAGCGCGGTTACCAAGTCGAGCCGCTGATCGTCGCGCGCGGGCGCTTCGGACCGGTCGACGAATTTTCGTTCACGTGGCACACGTCGTTCGCGACCGGCGGGCAGACGATCCTCGGCGTCATCGGCGGCGCCGTCGAATTTCGCATCGCGCGCCGCGCGTGGATGGGCGCCGACGCGGAGCTCGGAAATCTCGACTACGGGCGCTTCATGGTCGACGCGCGCGTGCGCGTGCGCGACGGAAAGAGCGGCACCGTCGATCTGCGCGCCGGCGTCGGCCTCGCGTACGTCGAGTCGAGCGCCGATTGCCAGACGGTCACCACGAAACAAGGCTTCGCCGGCGACACGGAGTGCATCGGCACCAACACCGATTACTTGGGACCTGCCGTGTCGGTCGGCGTCGTGTTCCGGCCCTGAGGATCGCGCAGCGGCGCGATGAGCACGACGCATGCGAGCATGAGGACGATGCTCACGACGAGCGAGCGCGTGTACGCACCGTCCGGTGTGCGGAGCGCTTGCATCGCGTAGACGAAAACGACCGCGCCCTGCCCGAAGAGCTGGATGAGGCCCGCCGAAGTGCCTTCGGGCGTCGGGTGGGTGATCTCGGCCGCGTACTGCATGCCGACGGGCAGCGTGCTCACGAGAAAGAACCCCATCACGAAGCTCGACGCGCCCACGAGCGCGTGGCTCTTCGCGAACGCGAGCCCGGCGAGCCCGGGGATCGAGAGCGCGATGCCGACGAGCAGCCAACGCTTTCGTTTTCGCTGTCGATCCGAAATCGGCGGGATGACGATCGCGCCGAGGAGGCCGCCGCCGAGCATGAGCGCGCCGATCGTTCCCGCGTCGGCCGCCGAGAAACCGCGCGGCGCGACGATGCCTTCGATCCAAGTCGACACGCCGTTGAAGATGCCCATCCCGACGAACGCGACCGCGAGGTAAATCCAGAACGGTTTGATGCGGAGCGCGTGAACGAGACCGTCGCGCATCAGCGCGCGCACTTCGAGGCCCGGCGCGCACGGAGGCGTCGGCGGTTTCTCGCGCGCGAGGACGAGAAACGAGAGCGCCGAAATCGCGGCAGCCGCGCCGTACCACGTCTGCACTTCGCCGATCGTGTGGTGCACGACGAGCATCGGCGTCAGCACCATGCCGAGCGCGGTCCCGATGAGGCTCGCGAGCGTGACGAGGCCGACCGCGGTCGCGCGCTCCGAGACCGGAAACCACTGCGCCGGAACTTTGGTCCACGCGTTCAGGAGAAACGGCTGCGCGATCGCGAGCCCGACGGTCGCCGCGAACGCGAGCGTGTAGCTCGAGCCCGCGAGCCCGCGCAGCGGTCCGCACACGAGCATGAGCGCCGCGCCGAAGCCGATCGATGGCCGAATTCCGAGCGCGTCGATCGCCCACGACGCCGGCATCGAGAGCGGCACGAACGCGATCATGAAGCTCATCGCGAAGAGGCCGACGCGGAGCTCGCTCACGCCGTAATACGTCGCGGCCTCGCGCGTGATCGGCGCGTAGGCGATCCACAGCGCTTGGATGGTGAGGTTCACGAAGCCGAAGACCGCGAGCACCACCCAGCGGTACGAATAGACGCGCGGCTCCGCCATGTCGCGAGTCAGCTGATGCCGAGCTCGGCGAGCTTGTTGTAGAGCGTGCGGCGGCTCACGCCGAGGAGACGCGCGGCGAGCGTGCGGTTGCCGCCGGCGCGCGCGAGCGCTTCCTGCACCGCTCGGCGCTCGGCTTCTTCGCGGCGTTCGCCGAGGCTCGCGGCGGCCTCTTGCTGCGCGGCGCCCGCGGGCCGAATGCGCTGCAGATCGCGCTCGACGTCGGCCGCGTGAACCTCGGCGCCGTCGGCGAAGACGACGAGCCGCTCGACGCAGCTCTGGAGCTCGCGCACGTTGCCCGGCCACGCGCGCGACGCCAGGCTCAAGACTGCGTCCTCGCAAAGCTTCGGAAGCTTCACGCCGTTTCGCGTCGCCGCTTCGCCGCAAAACTTCTGCGCGAGCTCGGCGATGTCGCCCGCGCGCTCGCGGAGCGGCGGGATCCAAACGGGCACGACGTTGAGCCGATAAAAAAGATCCTCGCGAAAATCACCGGACGCGACCATCGCTTCGAGATCGCGGTGCGTCGCGGCGACGAAGCGCACGTCCGCTTTCTGCACGCTGGTCGATCCGAGCGCTTGGAACTCGCGCTCTTGGAGGAGCCGAAGGAGCTTCACTTGCACCGGCAAGCTGACGTCGCCGATTTCGTCGAGGAAGAGCGTGCCGCCCTCGGCGAGCTCGACGCGGCCGGGCTTGCGCTTGGTCGCGCCTGTGAACGCGCCCTTTTCGTAGCCGAACAGCTCGCTCTCGAGGAGCGTCTCGGGGAGCGCTGCGCAATGCACGGCGACGAAGGGCGCGCCTTTGCGGCCGCTCTGTTCGTGGATCTCGCGCGCGGCGACTTCTTTGCCGCTCCCGCTCTCGCCGCGGAGCATCACGGTGGCGTTCGAGCGCGCTGCGCGCGCGAGCATCTCGCGAAGCTCGTGCATGCGCGCCGAATCGCCGACCAAACGCGACGCGGTCGGCACTTGTGGCGGCGCCGACGCGCGCGCGGCCGACGCGCGGAGCGTTCGCTCGATCGTCGCGATGACCTCTTCGCGATCGAACGGCTTGAGCATGAACTCTTTGGCGCCCTGCTTCATCGCCTCGACCGCCATCGGCACGGTGCCGTGCGCGCTGAGCACGATGACGGGAAGCTCGGGCACCGATTTCGTGAGCGCCGACAAAAGCGCGATGCCGTCCATGCCCGGCATGCGCACGTCGGTGACGAGCAAATCGATCGGCGACTTTCCGACCTCTTCGAGCGCGCGCTCGGCCGACGGCACCGCGCGCGCCGCGTAGCCCGCTTGCTTCAAGAGACCGACGAGCACCACGCGAAGCGCGTCGTCGTCGTCGACGACCAAGATGTTCTCGCCAGCCATTTGTACGCTGCCCCTACGAGCGGAGAGAGTACCATTCCGCAGGCATGCACGTCACCGAGCTGACCGACTTCGTCGTCTCGCTCGTCGCGTGCGGAGCGTTCGTCGCGCTCACGGTTCTCGCCGCGTCGCGCGGAAAGCGGGACCCGTTGGCGCGCCTCCTCGCGCTCCTCTGCGTGAACCTCGTCCTCTACAGCTCGTCGGAGGCGATCGGCGTCCTCGGGAATCATCACGGCAAGCCGCTCTGGGATTGGATCAACGACGTGACCGCGTCGGAGGCGCCGCCGCTTTTTTATCATTTCGTCGTCGCGTTCGTCGGGCGTCGCAAGGCGCTCCGTCCCGCGCTGATCGCGTGTCATCTCTTCTTCGGCGCGCTCGCGATTCTTTGTTTTTCGCCGATCCTCGTTCGGCAGATGGCTTGGTTTCCGGGCGGCGCCGCGTGGGCCGCGCTGATGCTCGCGGGCTTGGCGACGATCCTCGCGCACGGCGTCGCGCTGCTCGGTCGTCACGTGCGCGGCGCGTCGATGGAAGAAAAAGCGCGCTCGCGTCTCGTGCTCGCCGCGGCGCTCATCGCCGGCATCGCCAACATGACCGACCTCGCGGACATCGCGGGAGCGACGTGGTCCCCTCGCCTCGGCGCGACCGGTCTCGTCATCAGCGCGTTCGTGCTCGCGGCCGCCGCGCTCCGGGTGCGCGTGTTCGAGCGGCTCTCGTTTCTCACCGCGGTGAACGCGATCGCCATCGCGCTCTCGGTCGTGCTCGCCGAGATCGGCGTCTTCCGATTCGTCGGCGACCGCTCGGCGCTCGCCGTCGTGCTCACCGTGTTCGTCGTGCTCGCGGCGCTCGTCGCGAGCCGCTTCGTCGTCGGCGATTACGCCGCGGCGCGCGAGCGAACGCTCGCTCACGCGTCGCTCGGTCGCATGGCGGCGCAGATGGCGCACGACATCAAGAACCCGCTCGCGTCGATTCGCGGCGCCGCGCAGTTCCTCGCGGCCGAGCGCGACGCCGGTCGCTCCATCGACGAGCAGCACGAGTTCCTCGAGCTCCTCGTCAAGCAATGCGACCGGCTGACGCGCATCGTCGACCAGTACCACCGCATCGGCCGCGGCGAGCCGGTGCTCGGCAAGACCGACTTGAACGAAGCCGCGCGCGAAGCGATGAAGTTCCTCGCCTCGTCCGCCAAGCTCGACGCCCGCTTCGCCGAGACGCTCCCGCCGTGCGAGACCGATCGCGATCTCCTCGTCATCGCGCTCGAGAACGTCCTTCGCAACGCGCACGAAGCGGCGATCGATCGCCCGGTGCACGTCGAGACCGGCGCGGCGAGCGCGACCGTGAGCGGCGACCGGCCGTGGGTCTTCGTCTCAGTGCGCGACGAGGGTCCCGGCATGGATCCTAGGACCCGCGAGCGAGCGCTCGAAGGCTTCTTCACGACCAAATCGCAAGGGTCGGGCCTCGGGCTCGCGTTCGTGCGCCGCGTCGTCGAGGCCCATCGCGGCAAGCTCCTCATCGACTCGCACGAAGGCCGTGGCACGACGGTCCGAATCGAGCTCCGAGCCGCAGCAAATTAGCGCGCCGCGCGGCGCGTCGACTAAGCTCGCGACGTTTGGACTGGCGATCGTTTCTCCCACGCGCGCTTCCCGCTTCGCTCATGATCGTGGCGGCCACGTCGGTGCCGGTGATGGTGCTCCGGCCCGATGGGCTTCCGCGCGAGCGCTCCGTCGAGAAAGAGCTGAAGACGGTTCAAACCGAAAACCGCGGCCTTCAGCGCGACATCGGCGATCTCAAGACCGAGGTTCGGCATCTCCGCGACGACCCGGCTGCGGTCGAGCACATCGCGCGAGACCAGCTCGGGATGGTGCGAAAGAGCGAGGTCGTCTTCCAATTCCCGGCCTATAGTCGGGGACGGTGACCCTCGAGCTGGCCGAGAGCCTACTCCTCGCGGAGGCGATTTCGCCGCGCGCGCTCGCGCGGGGGCTCTTTCTCGAAGCGACGCAGCAGATGCCGCTCGTGCAGGCGCTCCTCGCGACCGGGGCGATCGACGAGGCGAAGCTCGAGGCCGCGCTCGCGCGTCCGGGCGAGCCTCCGCCGCTCGGGACGATCACGCCGTCGCTCTCGCTCGCCGCGCGGCTGCCGCGCGGGCTCTGCGCGCGCCTCCTCGCCGTTCCCATCGGGACCGACGCCGACACGGGCGCGATCGACGTCGCGCTGGTCGACGACGGCGACATTCACGCGGCGACCGAGGTCGCGTTTTTTCTCCGCGCGAACGTGCGCGTGCATCGCGCGACGGCGTCGGCGCTGCGCGCGGCAGTCGAGCAGCTCCAAGCGGCGGCGGGCACCGAGAGCGAAGCGCCCGCGCTCGAACGTTCGCGCACGCCGATTTGGGGCACGCCCGTGGTGAGCGTCGTCCCGCAGCAAACGCCGCACGCGGCGCCGGCCGAGATGGCGATCCCGCTCATGCGGCGCTCGGCGACGCCGCCGCCGCCGGTCGGACGAGACGACAGCGCGGTCCTCGAGCTCCGCACGCCGGCCTCCTCGCGCGGCGTCGCCGGCCCAGACACGGAACGGTCCGAGCCGCCAGACGCGGGACGACGCGAGCCGTCGCTCGACGAGCCCGTCTTCGCGCTCAAACCTCCGGGCTCGCTCCGGCGCCCGGTCGCCGTGATGATCGCCGAGACGCAGCTCCAGCCGAACGCCGCGGTCACGATTCCCGCGCCGAGAGATCCGCGCCACTCGATGGTGACTGCTCCGGCGCCCGCGCGTCGCTCCGAGCCGCCGCCGAAGATCGAGCTCCGCCGATCGTCGCTCCCGCGCATCGCTTCGGATCCGCCGCAGGCGGGACGGCGCCAAACCTCGATGCCGCCGGCGAGCCTGGGCGCGCCGCGGCTTCCGTTTCCAGACGCAGGTCCCGTGCTCGCGGCGATGGACGAAGCCAACGACCGCGACGCGATCATCGCGCTCCTCATCTCGGGCATGCGCGTCGTCGCGCGGCGAGCGGCGATCATGGCCGTGAAGCGCGACGCCTTCGTCGGTTGGTCGTGCAACGCCGAGTTCGGCGACGCCCGCGCGTGGCGCGGCGTTCAAGTCTCGACCGACGTGCCGAGCGTTCTCGCGACCGCCGCCGCCGGCACGCCGTACCTCGGCCCGCTCTTTCGAACCGACGGCCACATGCCGATCCTCGAGTTCATGCGAGAGGTCTCGCGCGACGTCGCGGTGATCGGCGTACGCGTCGACATGCACCCCGCGCTCGTCCTCATCGCCGACGAGCTCGGCGACACCGCGCTCGGCACCAAGCGCCTCGAGCAGCTCGCGAAAGCCGCCGGCGCATCGCTCGCGCGCGTGCTCCGAAAAAAATAGTACATAACGCGAGTGACCTCGCGCAAAGACTGGGAAGAAAAAGTCCTCCGCCCGTTCGAGGCCAAGAGCGCTCCGCGCACGCGCGCGCCGCTCCTCGCGGGCCAAACCGACGCCGCTCCGCTCTACGGTCCCGACGAAGTCGACGCCTCCATCGGCTTCCCCGGCAAGCCTCCCTTCACGCGCGGCATCCAGCCGAACATGTACCGCGGCCGCCTCTGGACGATGCGCCAGTACGCCGGCTTCGGCACCGCGCGCGAATCGAACGAGCGTTACCGCTATCTCCTCTCGCAAGGGCAAACCGGTCTCAGCGTCGCGTTCGACTTGCCGACGCAAATGGGCCGCGACTCCGACGACGCGCAAGCGCGCGGCGAGGTCGGACGCGTGGGCGTCGCGATCGATTCGCTCGACGACATGCGCACGCTCCTCGCCGGCATCCCGCTCGACAAAGTCTCGACGTCGATGACCATCAACGCGACCGCCGCGATTCTTCTGTGTCTCTACATCGCGGTCGCCGAAGAAGGCGGCGTCTCGCGCCAAAAAATCTCGGGCACGATCCAGAACGACATCCTCAAAGAGTACATGGCGCGCGGCACGTACATTTATCCGCCGCGTCCTTCCCTCCGGCTCATCACCGACATCTTCGCGTTTTGCCAGCGCGAGGTGCCCAAGTGGAACACGATCTCGATCAGCGGCTACCACATCCGCGAAGCGGGGGCCGACGCGATCCAAGAGGTCGCCTTCACGCTCGCCGACGGCATCGCGTACGTCCAAGCGGCGCTCGCCGCGGGCCTCGACGTCGACGGCTTCGGCGCGCAGCTCTCGTTCTTCTTCAACGTGCACAACAATCTCTTGGAAGAGGTCGCGAAGTTCCGCGCCGCGCGCCGCATGTGGTGCCGCATCATGGAAGGCTTCGGCGCGAAGACCGATCGCGCCAAAGCTCTCCGCTTCCACTGCCAGACCGCCGGCATGACGCTCCAAGCCCAGCAGCCTCTCAGCAACGTGGTCCGCGTCACGGTGCAAGCGCTCGCGGCGGTGCTCGGCGGATGCCAGTCGCTCCACACCAACGGCTTCGACGAAGCGCTCGGCCTCCCGACGGCCGAGGCCGCCACGCTCGCGCTCCGCACGCAGCAGATCCTCGCGAACGAGTCGGGCGTCGCCGATTTCGTCGACGCGCTCGGCGGCGCTTGGGCCATCGAGTCGATGACCGATCGCATCGAAGCGGGCGCGCAAAAATACATCGACCGCATCGCCTCGATGGGCGGGATGGTCTCGGCAATCGAGCAAGGCTACCCGCAGCGCGAGATCCAACAGAGCGCTTACGCCTATCAGCTCGAGATCGAACAAAAGAAGCGAATCATCGTCGGCCTCAACGCGTACGCCGCGAGCGAAAGCGCGCCGGTGCCTATTTTTCAGGTCGATCCGCGCATCGAAGAGGAGCAGCGCGAGCGCGTCCGCGCGGTCCGCGCCTCGCGCGACGCGTCCGTATGCGCAGCCGCGCTCGAGCGAATCGATCGCGCCGCGCGCGGGAGCGACAACCTCTTGCCGCTCGTCCTCGACGCTGTGAAGGCGCGCGCCACCGTCGGAGAAATCTCGAACGTCCTCCGCGCAGTCTTCGGCGAGCACACCGAAACGCTGACCCTCTGACGCGTCGCCGCGCTCCGCGCAAGCTCATGCAGAATACACGCATTCGCGTTGCGCGATCGGCGTAACGCGCTAGGTTGCGCGCCTTCGGGGTGAGGCAGAAAGGCAGTGCATGAGGCGAAGCGCCGGTTGTGTAGTTGTGCTCTCGATGTTGGTGGTGGCTGCGTGCAGCTCGAACGGAGGAGGTGACCCCACCGGGGTCGAGGGCCTTTCGACGTTCCCGCATCACCCCGAGCGTCAGGGCACGCCGATCGTGCACGAGCCCGACGGCGGCACGGCGCCCGTCAGCACGGGCGGCGGAACCAGCGGCGCCGACGCGGCCGTCGCCAAGAGCTGCATCGGCTCGCCGCTGCTCGCCAAGCTCGGCAAGTCGCGCATGATGGTCGGCGCGTCCATGGCCGACGCGACCGCAGCCGCGACGCCGTTCGACTTTCGCTACCTCTACATCGCAGGCGGGCTCTTCGATTCGAACGTCTGCTCGAGCTGCGCGTCCGGCTGCACGTCGGGCGGTCTCGACTGCTCGAACAACGGACCGACGTGCAATTGGTGGGGCTGCTGGCAATCGGATCAAAAGCCGCCGGGTCAATACGAGCGCGACTTCCTCACGGCCGCCGCGGCCGAGGGAAAGATCCCGATGATCAGCTACTACACGATCCTCCAAGCGAGCGGCGTCGCCGAGGGCACAGCCGAAGCGACCGAGGCGGCGACCAACGCGAGCTTCATGACGCGTTACCTCTCGGACTTCCGCTTCATGCTCCAGCAGATCGGATCGACGCTCGCGTTCGTGCACATCGAGCCCGATTTTTGGGGCTACGCGCAAAAGGCTTCGACCGATCCGCACGCGGCCGCCGCGGTCGCGAGCGCGAACCCGACCGACTGCGGCTCGCAAGAAAACAGCATCGCCGGCCTCGGGCACTGCATGATCGCGATGACGCGCAAATACGCGCCGAACGCGCTCGTCGGTCTCCACGCTTCGCCTTGGTCGACCAACGTCGACGTGACGGCGAACACGAGCCCGTCGTTCGACGTCGCGGCCGAAGCACAAAAGACCGCGGCGTACCTCACGGCCGTCGGCGCCGACGTGAGCGACTTCATCGTCGTCGAAGCGTCGGACCGCGACGCGGGCTACTACGACACGCAAGGCAAGAGCACGTGGTGGGACGCGACCAACGCGACCCTCCCGTCGTTCCACCAGGACTTCGCGTGGATGAAGGCGCTCGCCGAAGCGGCGCAGAAACCGCTCTTCGACTGGCAGATCCCCGTCGGAAACATGTCGCTCGCCAACACGACCAACGCCTGGCACGACAACCGCGTCGATTATTTCTTCGCGCACATGGACGAGCTCGCTGCCGCGCACGTCTTCGCGATCGCCTACGGCGCGGGCGCGACCGGCATGACGACGCCCGAGTCGGACAGCGGCAACCTCGCCGGCAAAGTGCAGTCGTACGTCACGAGCGGCGGTCAGACCTTCTGTCCGTAAGCTGATAACCTCGGTGGGCATGAGGGGTTTTCTCGTCATGCTCGCGCTCACCGGCGCCGCGTGCAGCAGCACCGGCGCCGGCCCATCCGACGGAGGCAACGACGTCGTGACCACGCTCGACGGCGGCAACGGCGACGTCGCGCCTCCTTACGACGGCTCGAACGGCACGTGCCTCGGCGCGTCGCTCCTCTCCGAGCTCGGCAAGACCAAGCTCATGGTCGGCGCGTCGATGCAAGACGCGACGGCCAAGCTCGCGCCGTTCGACATCCGCTACGTGTATTTGTCCGGCGGGCTCTTCGATGGAAATTCGCCTTGTGCAAGTTGTGCCTCGAACTGCACGGCTAAAGGCATTTCTTGCAAGAACGGTGGAGCCGGTTGCGCGTGGTGGGGATGCTGGCAATACGACCAAGACCCGCCCGGCGCCTACGCGCGGAATTTTTTCTCGACCGCCAACGCCGACGGCGAAATCCCGATGATCACGTATTACGAAATCCTCCACACGAGCGGCGTGAACGAAGGCGCGCCCGAGGTGACGCAAGCGGCGACCGACGTCTCGGTGATGACGCGCTACTTCGCCGATTGGCGCTTCTTGCTCCAGCAAATCGGAACGGCGACCGTCTTGCTCCACATCGAGCCTGATTTTTGGGGCTACGCCGAGCAGACCGGAAAAGACGCCCATCAGCTCGCGGCCGCCGTCGCGAGCGCGAACGCGACCGACTGCGCGTCGCAAGAGAACAGCATCGCCGGCATGGGGCGATGCATGGTCGCGATGGTCCGCAAGTACGCGCCCAACGCTCGCGTCGGCCTGCACGCTTCGGCCTGGTCGACCAACATCGACGTCGCCGAAAACACCAACGCATCGTTCGACGTCACGGTCGAAGCGAAGAAGACCGCCGCGTTCCTCGTCGCGTGCGGCGCGGACGTGAGCGACTTCGTCGTCGTCGAAGCATCGGATCGCGACGCGGGCTACTACGAATCCATCGGGCGCCAATCGTGGTGGGACGACACGAATCAAACGCTCCCGACCTTCCACCAAGACTTCGCGTGGCTCACCGCGCTCGCCGAGGCGGCGAACGCGCCGCTCCTCGATTGGCAGCTCCCGGTCGGAAACATGTCGCTCCCGAACACGACCAATCACTGGAAAGACAACCGCGTCGATTATTTCTTCGCGCACCCGGACGAGCTCGCCGCGACGCACATGGTCGGCTTCGCGTTCGGCGCGGGCGCGGGAGACCAGACCTCACCCGAAACCGACGACGGAAACCTCGTCGCCAAGACGAACGCGTATCACACGAGCGGTGGCCAGAAGCTTTGCCCATAGGCTCTTCGTTCGCGATGAAGACGGACGCTACCTCGGCGCGCGCTGGCTCTTCTTGCGCGCGCTCGGCGTGTTTCATTTTTCGGTCTTCTATTCGCTCGCGTTCCAAATTCGAGGCCTCCTCGGCGACCGCGGGATTTTGCCGGTTTCGCAGCTTTTTCCGTTCATCGCCTCGCGCGCTGGGCTCGGCCGCTTCTGGCTGATCCCGTCGGTCCTCTGGATCGCGCCCAACGATCGAGGCCTCGCCGCGCTCGTCGTCGTCGGGCTCTTCGCGTCGCTCTTGCTCGTCTTCGACGTCGCGCCGCGCGCGTGTCTCGTCGTTTGCGGCGTTCTCTTTCTTTCGTTCGTCACCGCCGCGCAAGACTTCTCGTCTTACCAGTCCGAGGGCATGCTCCTCGAAGCGACCGCCGCCGCGTTCGTCCTCGCGCCGAGCGGCCTTCGCCCAGGTCTCGCGCCCGAGCAGCCGCCGACGCGCGCCGCGCGCCTCCTCGTCGTCTGGGAGTGCTTCCGTATCTACTTCGAGTCGGGCGTGGCGAAGATCGCGAGCGGCGACCGGAGCTGGCGCGATCTCACGGCGATGGACCACTACTACCAAAACGGTCCGCTCCCGACGTGGATCGGCTGGTGGGCGCAGCAGCTGCCGCACGGGTTTCACGCGTTCACGGCGTTCTTCACGTTGCTGGTCGAGCTCGGGCTCGTGTTCGGCGTTTTCTTTCCGCAGCGCGGCGTCCGCTTGCCGGTCTTCGCGATGCTCACCGCGCTTCAAATCGGCATCATCGCGACGGCAAATTATTGCTTCCTCAATCATCTCGTCCTCGCGCTCGGCTTGCTCCTGGTCGACGACGCCTCGCTCGCGTGGCTCACGCGTGGCCGCATTCGACTTCCCTCCCCGGTGCCGCGCGCGACACGGCCGTGGCGAGTCCGCGCCGCCGCCGCTTGGATCGTCCTCCTCTTCTATGCGTCGCTCGCCGTCTTCGCCTTCGAGGGCGCGCCCGAGCCGATGTCGTGGCTGGCCGCGCCGGCGAACGCCCTCGCGAATCTCCGCCTCGCCAATCGTTACGGTCTCTTCGCGCGCATGACGAACGTGCGTTACGAGATCGAATTCCAAGGCTCGGTCGACGGCGCGACGTGGGTGCCTTACCGCTTCAAGTACAAACCGCAAGCGCTCGACGAGGCGCCGGGAATCTACGCGCCGTACCAGCCGCGCTTCGAATGGAACCTGTGGTTCTGCGCGGTCGCCGAAGAGGGCGTCCCGCGGAGCCGCATCGACGACGTCGCCGATCAGACTTGCCCCTGGGTCCTCCGCACGAAAGCGCTTCTCCTCGAGCGCTCGCCCGACGTGCTCTCGCTCTTCCGTGACGATCCCTTCGCGGATCGACCGCCGCGCTACGTGCGCGCGGTTCTCTGGCGATACTGGATGACCGACCCGCAGACGCTTCGCGCGACGGGAAATTATTGGCGCCGCGAGCGCATCGCGCTCTACGGCGACGAGCTCTTCGACAACTAGAAATTGGGCCATCGCCGGGCGCGCCATTTAGCTTTGCCGCATGAAGATGCCGCGCCGCGCGTTCCGCCGTTTCGTCCGGATCGATTGCCAAGTCGTTCGCGAGCACGACTTCCGCGTCGTCGGCGATCTCGCACTCGATCTCTCCGAGCGGGGCATGCTCGTCCGCACCGACGCGCGCGTCCTCACCGGCGAGGACGTCGTCGTCTGTTTCAAACCGCCGCGCAGCAACCGCTACGTCGACGCGCTCGGCCACGTCGCGCGCGTGATCCACGGGCGCCGCCCCGGTGACGGCGGACGCCGCCTCGGCATCGAGCTCCACGCGATGGACGAGAGCGATCGTCACCACCTCTGGGAGTGCCTGCGCGGCCTGCCCGCGCCTGACCCGATGCGCGATCCCGCGCGCGGCATCGTCGGGCGCCTCGCGCCGATTCCGTCGCCGCGCGGGTAGCTGCGCTATCCTACGAGGCGATGAACCGCCTCGTCGCGTACGCAGTGCTCCTCGTCGCGTGCGGCGGACCGGTGACCGACCCGCTCGTCGGCATCGACGCGTCCCCCGACGCACCCGACGGCGCAGCGTTCGACGCCGGGCCCGACGCCGATCCGACGCTCGGCGGGCCATGCACCGACGACGGTCAGTGCGACGATCAGATCGCGTGCACGCACGACTCGTGCGATCAGACGCTGCTCCGCTGCCGCAACGTCCCCGACGACACGCTCTGCGACGACGGCGTCTACTGCAACGGCAAAGAGGTCTGCAAAAAATCCGGCTGCGCGCCCGGCCCCGTCGTCGCGTGCTCGACCGGCGACGCGTGCGACATCGACTCGTGCGTCGAAGCGCAGAAGACCTGCACGCAGACGCTCCGCGACGTGGACGGCGACGGCGACGGCGACGACCACTGCGCCGGCGGCCACGACTGCGATGACGCGAATCCGGCTGTTTCCAGCCTGCACAGCGAGATCTGCAACAACGGCGTCGACGACAATTGCAACGGTCAAGTCGACGAGCAGCCCTGCGTCGTCGCCCAGAACGCGACGTGCAACGCGGCGCTCCCCATCGCTGCGCCCGGCACGTACGGCCTCTCGACCGTCGGCGCGCCCAAGTCGTTCAGCGCGAGCTGCTCGGTGTCGAACCCGCCCGCCGCGCACGACGTCGTCGCCGCGGTCACCGTACCGGCGGGGCCGAACGTGGATCTCGACGTCTGGGCCGAGGGCACGTCCGGCGAGACCGCTGTCGCGATCTTCTCCGCGTGCAACCAACCGGCATCCGAGCTCGCGTGCGGCCCGAGCTTCGGAGCTTCTGCCACGCGCGCACGCGCACGCGGCGTCGCGCCGGGCACTTACTTCGTCGTCGTGACGTCCTCGATCGAATCGAGCGTCGAGCTCTCCGTCGACTTTCTCTCGCCGACGCCACGCGCCGCAAACGAAGACTGCGCGAGCGATGCAGCCATCGCGACCAACACGCCGACGACCGTCTCGCTCATCGACGCGGCGAAAGATCTTCCGGACGCGTGCGGCGCCCAGACCGGCGAGCTCACGTACGCGATTACGCTCGCGCAGCCCTCGGACGTTCGCGTCTACGGCTCGACCCTCCGCGGATCGGGCACGCCCGTCCTCGGCCTCCGCGCGCCGAGCTGCACCGGCGCGAGTGACGAGCTTCGGTGTCGCAACGGCCCGTCGCTTCCCCTCTTCGCGCGAGGCCTCCAAGGCAGCTACGTGCTCACGGTCGCCGGCACTTCGCTCATCGACGCGTCGGTGCTCGTCGAAACGTCGCCGCCGACGACCGCGCCCGCCGATCAATCATGCGCGACCTCACCGAGCGCGACGATCGGCGGCGCGATGAATTTCGATCTGTCGAATCACGAAGACTCCATTCAAGACGGCTGTTTCGCGGGAGGACCCACCGCTTCCTACGACGTCGCGCTCGCGAATCCGAGCGACGTGCTCGTCGTCGGCCGCTTTCCGCAGACCGAAATCGGCGCTGTCTCGTTCGACGCGCCCGGCTGCACGTCGAGTGATCGCCTCCTCTGCGGATCGTCCTCGACGCCGGTCCGCGTGAGCCAGCGCGCCGTCCCCGCCGGCGATTACCGCGTCGTCGTCAGCGACGAAAACGGTCTCCAAGGCACGCTGACGACGCTCGTCCGCGACACCGTCCCGGCGACGCAAGTGACGAGCGGAGACAATTGCTTCAACGTCGTCGACATCCCTTCGACCGGGGGATTCTTCTACGGCGACACGACCGGCATGACCGCCGACTTCGACGAGAGCTGCGACTACGGCGGCGTCTCCGCCGGCGGCGCGTCGGACCAAATCCTCCGGCTGGTCCTTGCTCAGAGTCAGCGCGTCGTGCTCGACATGAACGGCTCGACCTATTCGACCATCCTGAGCCTCCGCCAAGGTGCGACCTGCCCGGGCACCGAGCTCGTCGGCGCCTGCAATTTCGCTTTTTCCGGCCCGCGGAGCTTCCTCGACGAGGAGCTCACGGCGGGCACGTACTACATCGTCATCGACGGCTACGATCTCGCGAAAGGCCCCTGGGACCTCGACGTCCGCGTGATCGCGCCTTAGCTTTTGGGGCCATGGTGGGCCCCATCCGAGCCGTTCAGACCGAAGTCGTCGCGCAAGCCGCCGCGGGCTTGCAGACGCACGCCGTCTCCTCCACGCGGAAGAACATCGCGCTCGGCATCGCCGCGGTGGCCGACCTCATTCAGCTCGGCCTTTTTCCGTTCTTCGCCGAAGGTGCCATCTCGATCCCCGACGACGTGCTCGACGTGGTCGTCGCCATCGCGCTCTTCGTCACGCTCGGCTTCAAGCCGCGCATCCTCGCGGCGCTCGCGCTCGAGCTCATTCCCGGCGTCGCGCTCTTCCCGTCGTGGACGACCGTCGTCGCGACCATCCCGAGCGTGTCGAAGCCGAAAAAACTCCCGGCGCCCAAGCAAGCGCCCAAAGAGCTCGACGCCGCGCTGCCCGAAACCGACTCGTACTCGGGGTGACGTCCAGCCGTCACTGGTTGCGGTCGTGGAACGGACCCGGATTGCAGCGGAGCTTGCCGTCTTTGGTGACGCACTCGAGCTCTTGCTCGTACGTCGCCTCGACGACGCCGTCGCCGTTGAAATCGGCGCGCGCCCGCGCGACGCCGCCGTGGTCGCTCGTTCGCTCCCACTGGTACTGAAATCGCTGCGCATCGCGAACGCGAAACCCGCTGCACGAGAACGCTTCATCCGCCCAGTCGGCGTCGGTGCTCGTGTACGTCTTGCCGCCGACTTGCGAGAGATCGTACGGCACCGTGTGGCTCGTCGGCGGGAGCTTGCCGTTTTGCTGCGCGCACGTCGCGACGGCGCGCGCGAGGTAGATGACGTTCGACTTGCCCTCTTGGAGCTGGCTGTTGGCGACGAAGCGCGTCCAGCCGAACGTGCGAAACGCGAAGGTCACCCCGAAGAGCACCACGATCGACACCGAGCCACCGACGAGAACGAGCTTTCTTCCTGAGACCGTCGTCTTCTCCATGCGATCGGCGTGTACAATACCACTTCATGCGAATTGTCCACCGCGTCGCGCTCGCCGACGCCGCGGCTCATCTGATCTCGGTCGAGACGACGGTCAGCGGCGACGATCTCCCCGACCCGCTCGAGCTCTTCTTCGCCGTGTGGACGCCGGGCAGCTACCTCGTCCGTGAGTACGCGCGCCACGTCGAGTCGACGGTGTGCGAGGGACACGAAGTCACCAAAGCCCGCAAAAACCGCTGGATCGTGAAGCGCGACGGCGCCCGCGAGCTGACCGTCCGCTACCGCGTCTATTGCGCCGAGCTCACCGTGCGCACCAACCACGTCGACGCGAGCCACCTCTTCCTGAACGGCGCGCCGACCTTCGCCGGCGTCGTCGGGCACGAGGACGCGCCCGTCGAGATCGAGCTCGACGTGCCGAGCGACTTCAAAATCGCGACCGCCCTCGAGCGCGTCTCGGAGGTGCCGCCGCAATTTCGTGCACCGAGCTACGACGTCCTCGTCGACTCGCCGATCGAAGCCGGCCACTTCCGTTCGGCGTCCACGCTCGCCGCCGGCAAGCGCCACGACTATGCGATCTGGCCGGAGCACGCGATCACCGACGCGAACCTCGCGCGCCTGCTCGAGTCGACCAAGACGATCGTCGAGACCGAGGCCGCGCTCTTCGGCGGGGACCTGCCGC
>DASXHD010000050.1:0-11469 GCA_036488725.1 Polyangiaceae bacterium
GCTTCACGACGCACGTGCCGGTCGCGCAGCCGGTGTCGGGCGTCGCGTACGCTTGCACCGAGAAGTCGTAGGTTCCTGCGAGCGGGACGGTGATGCCGTCGGCGATCATGTCGTTCGGCACGTTCGGGAGCGACGGGCGGATGCCCCAGACGCCCGTGTTCGAATCGCCGTTCCACCACGCGCCGGCGTCGTTGCCGCAGATTTGTCCCGCGAGGAGGCCGCTGCAGGGGACGCCGAAATTCGGCTCCGAGACGATCGTGAGCGGCTCGCCGTACGGATGAAGTCGGCCGAAGAGGTTCGCGGTGAGCTCGCCTGCCACGTTGAAATATTGCTCGACGAGCAGCGGTGACGTGACGAGCGCGACGCCGTCGTTGTCGTAACCGAGGCCGCTCGTTTGGTCTTCGGGCAGCTCGCTCGCGACCGACGTGGGCTCGCCGAGGAGATCACGGACTGTGTGGTCGTATTCGACACGCGTGAGGCGATGCATCACGCGCTGCTCCCAGGAGCCGCTCGATTGCACCAAGCCGCCGTCGGGCACGGGGCCCGCGTCGCTGCCGCCGGGCGTTCCTGCGCCGCCGAGATAACAGCCGATGCTGCACGAAAGGATCAGAAATGCCGCGCGCGGTGCGCCCATGACACGAGCGAGCTTTCAACTGCCGTGCCTGCCGAACGCTCGCCAAGGCGCCACGACCCAACTGGTCGTCTAGCGCGCGAACGCACCCTTTGAGGCGCGTCTCACTCGAGCGGGGCGCTCGGGTCGGCGGGGATCGTCGAGACCGTCTGGAACTCTTTTTCGGGATCGACGACGACGACCTCTCCGAAGTGCGACAGCGGCTTTCCGATCACCGCGGCGTCGCCCGCGACGACGATCAACTGCGCGTCGCCCGAGTAGAGCTTCTTCGCCGCGGCTTGCGTTTGATCGATGCTCACGTCGCGCACGGCGGTGCGGTATTTGTCCCAGTAGCCGTCGGGGAGGGCGAGTGTGTCTTGCGTCGCGACCATGTCGGCGATCGAGCCGATCGTCTCGAGGCGGATTGCGAAGATGTCACTCAAGTACCGGCCGGCGGTCGCGACTTCGCTCGGCTCGACGGGGCCCTGCGCCATGCGATGGATGTCTTCGAGGACGCCTTGAATGGCGAGGCCGGTTTTTTTCGTCGCGGTGCCGGCGTACGCGAAGAGCGGCTCGTCGCCGTGCGCGAGCTCGAGGATTCGCGAGCTCGTGCTGTATGCGAGCGAGCGCTGCTCGCGGACGTCGAGGAACAGGCGCCCGGCGACGCCGCCGCCGAGGACTTGGTTCGCGACGCGGAGCGACGGGTAGTCGGGCGCGCTCCGCGGCGGCGCGAGCGTCGCGACGAAGATGTCGCTCTGCTCGCTGTGAGGCCGGCTCGCGAGGATCACGCGGCGTTTGGCCGGCGCGATCGCCGCCGGAAACGAGACGCTCGGCGGAGCGCCGCCGCCCTTCCACGCGGCGAAGCTCTTTTGCGCGGCTTGTTTCGCCGCGGCGGGATCGATGTCGCCGGTGAGGATCAGCTCGGAGTTTTCCGGAACGTAGAATTTCTTGTGGAAGTCGCGGAGCGTCTGCTCGTTGATCTTCGCGATCTCGCTCGGGACGACGTCGTAGCGCGAATACGGATTTTGCTCGGGATAGAGCTCGCGGAACATGATGCGCGTCGCGGCCCACGCACCGCTCCCGCGCGCCGCTTCGCGCGCTTCGTCGGTGCGGCGCGCCTTGAGCTTGCGGAGCTCGCCGCCGTCGAAGCGCGGCTCGCTCACGACCTTCGCGAGCAAATCGAGCGCCTCGCCGAGGTGCGATTTGACGACCCCGAGCGAGAGCACGCTGCGGTCGAAATCGACGTCGACCGAGAGCGACGCGCCGAGCTCCTCGATGCGCGAGAGGACTTGCGCCGAGGTCATCGAGCGCGTGCCGCCCTCTTTGAGCATGTTGCCGGTCATCTCGGCGGCGCCGGGCGAGCCGTAGCCCATGCCGGCGAACGTCACGAGACGGATCTGCACGATGGGAAGCGCAGTCGCTTCGACGACCGCGACGCGCAGGCCGTCGCCGAGCTTGTCGCGCGCGATCGCCGGAAACGGCGACGGCTTGGACGCGAGCGACGCGGGCGGCGCTTCGTGCTGCTTGCCGGCCGCGTGGGCGCTCGTCTGCGCGGGCGGCACGGGGATGTCGAGGTGCGGCGGCACGGAGGCTTGTCCTCCACCGCACGCGACGAATACGAGGGCGCCGAGGGCGGCGAACGATCGCGATTTCATCTCAGTGTCCTTTCGCGGGGGCGGCAGCGTTGCCCGGCTTCACTTCGAGGCGAGAGCGCGCTTCGGGCTTGAGGTACTGCGCCGCGACGCGCTGGATGTCTTGCGCTTTGACGGCGCGGTACTTGTCGAGCTCGCCGAGGAGCAAGTCGGCGTCGCCCCAATAGAGCTCGAACTCGGCGAGCTTTTGCGCGCGCGAGAAATTCGATTGCAGGCCGAAGAGGAAGCGCGACTCGATGCGGTTTCGGAGCTTCTTCATGTCGGCTTCGCTGGGCGGCGCGTGCTGCACTTGCTGCAGGATCGCGTCGAAGGCGTGCTGCACTTGCGGCACGGTCGACGACGAAGCGACCTTGAGCGTCACGTAGAACGAGTCGGGGCCGCGGCGATCGCCGGTCTCGACGTCGGCCTCGGTCGCGATCGCGCGCTCGCGCACGAGCTGGCTCACGAGGCGCGAGCTGTCGCCGTCGGAGAGGAGCATCGACAGCATCTCGAGGGCGTAGTGATCGGGCGTGCGCATCGCGGGAATGGGCCAGCCCATCATGATCGCGGGAAGCTGCGCGTGATCGTCGACGATGATCGCGTCGTGCGGCGTCTTCTGTTGCGCGCGCGGGCCCGGGTTGTACGCGGGCACGTTGGGCTGCGGCTGGATCGGGCCGAAATACTTGCGAACGATCGACATCGCTTCTTCGGGCTCGAAGTCGCCCGAGATCGCGAGGACCGCGTTGTTCGGCGCGTAGAACTTGTCGTGGAAGTCGCGCACCCACTGGAGCTGCGCGGCGTCCAGATCGGCCATGTTGCCGATCGCCGGGTGCTCGTAGGGCCAGTAACCCTGGTTCACCATGCTGTCGAGTTGGATCTCGGCGGGCACGTACGGCGCGTTCGACACGCGCATGCGGAACTCTTCTTCGACGACCTTGCGCTGGTTTTCGAAATTGAATTGCGAGATGTCGAGCGAGCGCATCCGGTCGGACTCGAGGAAAATCGCGAGCGGCAACTCGCTCCGCGGGAGCATCTCGAAATAGTTGGTGCGATCTTCGTTGGTCGTGCCGTTGAGCGTGCCGCCGTGGCCGGTCACGAGCTTGAAGTGCTCGCCGCGCGCGACGTTCGCCGAGCCCTGGAACATCATGTGCTCGAAGAGGTGCGCGAAGCCGGAGTGGCCGCGCTCTTCGTTGCGACCGCCGACGTCGTAGATGACGTCGACCGCGATCGTCGGCGAAGTGTGGTCGGGCGAGAGGACGACGCGGAGACCGTTGTCGAGCTTCGCGCGCTGCACCGTGAGGTGAAGCTCCGGCTGCGTCGTCGCGTTGGTGCTCGCGTGCGTCTGCGCGTGCTGCGCGAAGGCGACCGCAGGGAGCGCGAGCAAAGCTGCAGGGAAGAGAACGCGTGCTAGCTTCATGGGCAGTCCACTTAGCAGGACTCGCCGACCAATCGAGTCCTTTGTTGCCACACTACTTTCTTTGGAGGCGCGATGAAGACGCTCGGATTTTTGGCAGGCGCGGTGACCGCGGCGGTTTCGGCGGCGATGGCGACGGCGTGCAGCAACGACTCGGGGCCCGTGGCATGCGGCGGGTGCGGGTGCGGTGACGCTGCACCGCAGACGCAGACGTTGAGCGTGCCGTTCACGCCGTGCGACGACGCCGGCGAGCCGGACGCCGAGGCCGACGCGGGCGACGCGGGCGACGCGGGCGACGGCGGAAACGTGTGCTTCGATTCGTGCACGGCGGCCTGTCAGGCGTCGGTTCCAGGATCGATTTGCGCCGGGACGAGCGAAGACGGCGGCGCGACGATCGCCGCGTGTCAGGTCACCGCGCTGTGCACCGGGCGGAAGGTCGAAGGGCTCGCGGCGCCGTCGACGGGCTCGTCGCTCGGCGAGCGCCTCGCGCGCATGGCCTGGCTCGAGGCCGTTTCGGTGCGCGCGTTCGAACGGCTCGCGCGCGAGCTCCGGCATCACGGCGCACCCGCGTCGCTCGTTCGGCGCGCCGAGAGGGCCGCGCGTGACGAGGCTCGGCACGCGCGCATCATGACGCGACTCGCGAAGCGTCACGGCGCCAAAGTGCTGCCAGTTCTGATCGCACGGCTCGCGCCGCGCGATCTCGAGAGCGTCGCGCGCGAGAACGCGGTCGAAGCGTGCGTCGGCGAGACGTTCGGCGCGGCGCAAGCCGCGCTCTGGGCGACGCGCGAGGGCGAGCTCGGGCAGGCGATGCGCTCGATCGCGCCCGACGAGCTCGCGCACGCGGCGCTCGGTTGGGACGTCGCCGCGTGGGCGGAGGCGCACCTCTCGGCGATCGCGCGGAGCCGCGTTCGCGCAGCCCGCTCCGCCGCCGCGCGTGCATTGTTGCAAGATGCACGCAATTCGCCCGCGGACCGCGCGCTCGCCAGCACGATGAACGCGTCGCTCTGGGCCGCCTGACTCAAACGTGCTTGCCGAGGAAGCGCAGCACGTGGCCGTACCAAGCTTCGACGTTGCGCGGCCGGAGGACCCAGTGGTTTTCGTCCGGAAAGACGACGAGCTCGCTCTCGACGCCGTGCTCTTGGAGCGCGTCGAAGAGGACGAGACCTTCGCCGATCGGGACGCGGTAGTCCTTCTCGCCGTGGATCACGAGCGCCGGCGTCTTCCAGGCGGAGACGAACCGGTGCGGCGAGTGCTTTTCGAACTCGACGCGGTCTTTCCACGGCGTCGTGCCGACCTCGATCGCGAAGTACGCGCCGTAGTCGCTCGCGCCGCACATCGACTCCATGTGAAAGACGCTCGCGTGCGTGACGAGCGCGCGGAAGCGCGTCGTGTGGCCGCCGATGAAGTTGCACATGTAGCCGCCGAAGCTTCCGCCCATCGCGGCGATCCGTTTGCCGTCGAGGCCGTCACGTTTTTCGAGCGCGTCGGTGACGGTCATCAAGTCTTCGTAGCAAGTGCTGCCCCAATTGTTTCTCCAGATGCCTTCGACGAACGGCGTGCCGAAGCCGGTCGACCCGCGGGCGTTCGGGAGCGCGACGGCGTAACCGGCGCCGGCGAGAACGTGCGGGTTCCAGCGCCAGTGCCAGCCGTCGCCGAACGCGCCGACCGGGCCGCCGTGAATCCACAGCACGACCGGAACGTCTTTCGACTTCGGACGAACGAGCCACGTCTGGACGCGCGCGCCGTCTTTGGCGGTCACGTCGAACTGCGCCGTCTCGACGTTTTCGATCTCGTTCGGATCGAAGCCCGAGAGGCGCGCGAGGACGCGCGGCGTCTGCTCGGCTTTGGCGTCGACGACGAACGGCTCGGGCGGCATTCGCAGCGAGTGACGGACGCCGGCGATGCGCCCGTCCTCGGTGACCGAGATGCTCTCGTGGGTTCCGCCGCTCTCGCGTGAGGTGACGCGCACGACCGAGCCGTCGCGCTTCACCAGGAAAACGGGGACGGTGCCTTCGTCGTCCGCAGTGACGACGACGCCGTCTTCGGTCGCGGCCTGCGGCACCGGCCAACGATCCCAATCTTCGCAGAGCACCGTGGTCGCGCCGGAGACGACGTCGGCCACGCAGAGCTCGATCTTTCCGTGGCGTTCTTTCGAGCGCCGCTGGCGCGTGAAATAAATTTTCGTCCCTTCGCGCGAGAAGAGCGGGTGGCCGTGCTCGGCGTGAAGGCCATGCGCGATGCGCCGTGACGAGCCGTCCTTGGCGTCGATGAGACGAATCGACGGGTCGATCAGACGATCGTCGCTCTCGACGCGCTCGACGACCGCGACCCACGCGCCCTGTTGCGAGACGGCGAACGAAAAATCGCCGCCGTATTGGCGGTCGGCGTCGGGCGTGAGATCGCGCCGGTTTCGGCCGCGATCATCGTAAGCGACGACGTGCGTGCGCGCGCGCCCGAGCCACTCGTCCCAGTGACGGATGGGGCCGCTTCGGTCGCCGTAGAAGAGATCGCTCGGGCCGTTTTTCTCGAGATCCTTGGCGCGCGCGCGCTGATCGGCCGGCGAGACGCCGGGTAGGGCGCGCGTCACGACGACGAGCAAATCGCCGCGCGGCGCGAAGCGGAACGCGCTCACGCCGAGCGCCTCGTCGGTGAGCGGACGCGGCTCGCCGCCGCCGGGCGGGAAGATCCAGACTTGATCGCGCTCCTCGTCGTCGCTCGGCTGCGCGCCCGGCTCGTCGAGGCCGTGGTCTTTCACCGGCCGGTTCGAGAGAAATGCGAGCGCGCCGTCGCGACGGAAGCACGGCGCGCGATCGTTGTATTTTCCACGCGTCATGGCGGACGCCGGCGAACCGTCGAGCGGCACGAGCCACAAGTCCGAGACGTATTTCGCGCGCGCCTCGTCGAGTCGCATCACGCCGCAAACGGCGTGTTTGCCGTCGGGCGAAAGAGCGAGCGAAGAGACGCGTCCAAGCGAAACGAGGCGGCGAACGTCGAACATGACGGGAGCTTAGAAGAGGCGCGCGGCGGTGTCGTCGGCGAAGAGCCAGGCGCGCGGCGGGATGCGCAGGCGGGCGCCGTCGACCTCCAAACGGCCGCGTGCGACGAGGGCGTCGATGGTGCGGCGGCGCTCGGGGGTCATCGGGTCGACGCCGAGGTCGTCGCCGGCGGCGGCCAGGTCGAGGCCCTCGGCGACGCGCAGGCCGAGCATGATGCGCTCGCGGAGGAGCGCCTCGGCGTCGAGCGGCTCGCGCTCCGTCGTCGGGTTGCTTGCATTCTGCATGTATTCGTCGGGCAGGATGCGGTTGCGCCAACGGACGCCCGCGCCGCGGCCCTCGCGCGCGAAACCGTACGCGCCGCAGCCGAGGCCCAAATATTCTTCGCCGCGCCAGTAGCCGAGGTTGTGGCGCGCCTCTTCGCCGGGCGCCGCGTAGTTCGAAATTTCGTAGTGCCGGAGGCCGCGCGACGCGAGCGCCTCTTCGACCGCGAGGAACGCTTCGGCGACCGCGCCGTCGTCGGCGAGCGGAAGGCGTCCGCGTTTGGCGAGCTCGCCGAAGCGCGTGCGCGGCTCGATCGTGAGCTGGTAGCACGAGAGGTGACGCAGGCCGAGATCGGCGAGCTCGCCGGCTTGGCGCGCGGCTTCGGCGGGCGATTGATCCGGAAGGCCGAAGATCAAATCGGCCGAGACGCGTCCGACGTTCGACGCGAGCGCGCTGCGCACCGCCTCGAGGGCGCCGCGCGCGTCGTGGAGGCGCCCGAGGAAGCGAAGCTCCGGATCGCGTAGGGACTGCACGCCGATCGAGAGCCGGTTCACGCCGGCTTCGGCGAGCGCGTCGGCGCGCGCGCGATCGAGCGACGTCGGGTTGCACTCGACCGTCACTTCGACGTCGCCCGCGCCGCGCGCGCGAATCGCCGCGACGACGCGCCCGAGCTCGCGCGGCTCCCACAGGCTCGGCGTGCCGCCGCCGAAAAAAACGCTTCCGATCGTTCGCCCCGCGAGCGCCGGCGCGCGCGACGCGAGCTCGGTCAAGACGGCGTCCGCGTACGCGCGATGATCGATGCTCTCGCGCGGCGTCTTGTACGAAACGAAATCGCAATACGGGCACTTCTCGAGGCAATACGGGAAGTGGACGTAGACGCTCATCCTCGAAGGAAGCATGCCGCGGCGCTCCCGTAACACGATGCCATGCAGGGATACACTCCGCCTCCGGCTTATCCGCAAAACCCGTACGGCCCCGGCTACGCGCCGCAGGTGATGGTCGATCCGGGCGAGTGCGCGCTCGCGCGGCAGGCGCTGATTTATTCGATCATCGGGCTCTTCTGTTTCGGCATCGTCCTCGGGCCGCTCGCCATCAGCAAGGCCAGGAGCGCGAAGATGATCCTCGCCGTAACGCCAGGAATGCGCGGCGAAGGGATGGCGACCGCAGCGCTCATTCTCGGCATTTTCGACCTCGCTCTCTGGGTGGTGGGGCTCGTTCTGCGGATTGCCCTCATGCATTAAAGAAAGAGCGGTGTTAGCTTTCCATCGCCGTTTTTCCGGCATTTGGGAATGCTCCAAGCCACAGACCTGATCCACCGCGTTCACGCGTATCACCCGACCGCAGACGTCGAGCTCATCCAGCGCGCTTACGATTTCAGCCATCGCGCGCACCAGGGCCAGCTGCGGAAATCGGGCGACCCATATTTCGTCCATCCGGCGAGCGTCGCGGGGATCATCACCGAGCTGCGGCTCGACACGGCGAGCGTCTGCGCGGGGCTCTTGCACGACGTCGTCGAGGACACGCTGCTGTCGCTGAACGAAGTCGAAAAAGAGTTCGGCGGCGAGATCGCGAGCTTGGTCGACGGCGTCACCAAGCTCAGCAAAATCAACTTCACCTCGAAGGAAGATCGCCAAGCCGAAAACTTCCGCAAGATGGTCGTCGCGATGGCGCGCGACATTCGCGTGCTGCTCGTGAAGCTGTGCGACCGCGTCGACAACATGCGGACGCTCCAGCACATGAAGCCCGAGGCGCAAGAGCGCATCGCGCGCGAGACGATGGAGATCTACGCGCCGCTCGCGAATCGGCTCGGCATCCAGTCGTTCAAGAGCGAGCTCGAGGATCTCTCGTTCAAGTATCTCGAGCCGGACGCCTTCACCGAGATCTCGCAGGCCATCCAGAAGAGCAAGCGCGAGCGCGACAAGTACATCGAGAACGTCTGCAAGACCCTCGCGTCACGGCTCGCCGAGCAAGGCTTTCAATCCGACGTGACGGGCCGCGCGAAGCACGTCTATTCGATTTGGCGAAAGATGCAGGAGCAGCAGTGCGGCATCGATCAAATCCACGATTTGATCGCGTTTCGCGTGCTCGTCGAGAGCGTGAGCGACTGCTACGCGGCGCTCGGCGTCGTGCACTCGATGTGGCTGCCGGTGCCGGGGCGCTTCAAGGACTACGTCGCGCTGCCCAAGCCGAACATGTATCAATCGTTGCATACTACAGTCATCGGTCCCGGCCGCGAGCGCGTCGAGATTCAGATTCGCACGCACGAGATGCACCGCGTGGCCGAGCGCGGCATCGCGGCGCACTGGAAATACAAAGAGCGCGGCGGCGGCGTGGCGGACAGCGACGCGCAAAAGTTCGGGTGGCTGCGGCAGCTCGTCGAGTGGCAAAAGGAGCTGAAGGACCCGGCCGAATTTCTCGAGGGCGTCAAAGTCGATCTCTTCCAAGACGAGGTCTACGTCTTCACGCCGAAGGGCGACGTGCGCGTCTTTCCGCGCGGGGCGTCGCCGATCGATTTCGCGTACGCGATCCACTCGCAGCTCGGCGATCACATCACCGGCGCGCGCGTGAACGGAAAGCTCGAGCCGCTCCGCTACAAGCTGAAGAGCGGCGACGTGCTCGAGGTGCTCTCGTCGCCCAACCAGCACCCGTCGAAGGACTGGCTCGATTACGCCGGCACCACGCGCGCGAAGGCGAAGATTCGAAATTATCTCCGCGCCGAGGAGCGCGAAAAATCCCAGAAGCTCGGTCGCGAGCTCCTCGAGCGCGAGCTCCACAAAGCCGGCGTCTCGCTGAGCAAGCTCCTCCGCAACGAGCCGGAGCTCCGGCAGATCATGGAGAAGCTCCACGTCGGCAATCAGGACGAGTTTTTCGTCCTCATCGGTTACGGCAAGATTTCGCCGCAAGACGTGATCGAAATCGTCGCGCCGAAGGTCGAAGAGGGCGGGCCGCCGTCGCTGCCGCCGCCGCAGCTTCGCGAAGGGCGCATCGAGAACCTCGTTCGCAAAGTCACCGGCAAGGACGAAGGCGGCATTCGTCTGAACGGCATCGACGACGTGCTCGTGCGGTACGCGCGATGCTGCAACCCGCTTCCGGGCGACGACATCCTCGGATTCATCACGCGCGGACGCGGGCTCACGATTCACCGGCGCGGCTGCACCAAAGCGTTCGACACCGATCCGGAGCGCCGCGTCGACATCACTTGGGACACGAAGGCGAAGATCAACCGCGCCGTGCAGCTCCGCGTGACGACCGCGAACCGGCCGGGCATCTTGGCGACCGTCGGCCAAACTTTTTCGGCGCAGGGCATCAACATCAGCGAAGCCAACTGCCGCGCGGGCGACGACGGCCGCGCGGTCAACGTGTTCACGTTCATGTGCACCGACATGGACCAGCTGAAAGGCGTGATGAAGGCGCTGCAAAAGGTCCACGGTGTGGTCGCCGTCGAACGCGCGTAGCGATGCGCTGGGGGATCTTGGTGCTGCTGTTCGGTTGCGGGGCGCGGACCGATGTTGGAGGGCATCGCGTCGAGCTCGACGCTTCGATCGACGCGCCGCACGACGCGCCGAATGACGTCGTCATCATCACCGACGCCGGCTGCACGACGGATGCAGAATGCAACGATTCGATCGCGTGCACGCTGGACGCGTGCGATCCGGCGCTCCACGTGTGCACGCACGCGCCGCGCGACGCGATGTGCGACGACGGAATTTTTTGCGACGGCACCGAGACGTGCGACCCGACCGATGGTTGCCTGACCGCGCCGCTCGACTGCTCCGACGCGGTGACGTGCACCGTCGACGCGTGCGACGAGGCTTCCAAATCGTGCACGCACACGCCGGACGATTCGCTTTGTCCGATCAGCCACGTCTGCGATCCCGACCTCGGCTGCCAGGCGCACGCGCTCGCGCACGACGACACGACGCTCTACGACGTGCGCCTGCCGTCGGGGCAGGTGAACGTCATCGGCTCGACCGGAAGCCAGCTCACCGACGTCGCGCTCTCGCCGTCGAACGTGCTCTACGGGATCGGATTCGATGCACTCTACACGCTTTCGCAACAGACGGGCGCGGCCACGCTCCTGAAGAACGTCTCGGCGGGAAACATCAACGGCGCCGACGTGAGCCCCGACGGGACGCTGTGGATTTCGGGCGGCACCGAGCTCGCGAAGCTCGATGCACAGAGCGGCGCGGTCACGTTCGTCGCGTCGTTTCCGTCGGGATCGTCGTCGAGCGGCGATCTCGCGTGGGTCGGGCCGCGTCTTCTCGCGACGGCGACGGGCAAGAGCGGCGACGAGCTCGTCGAGTTCGACGTGGTCGGCAAGACGTCGAAGGTTCTCGGGCCGACCGGCTTCGACTGCATCTGGGGCCTCGCGGGGTACGGCCCGACGCTCTACGGGCTCACGTGCGAAGGGCGCGTCCTCTCGATCGACGCGGCGACTGGCGCGGCGACGCAGCTGACGACCTCGAGCGCGACCTTCTGGGGCGCGTCGGCGAGATGAAGTGGTAAAGCAGGACGCGATGAAGAAGGTGACGGTCGTCGGCGCAGGGCTCGCGGGAT
>DASXHD010000002.1:0-6854 GCA_036488725.1 Polyangiaceae bacterium
GAGCGCCGTGTCCGGCTGCGCGAAGCGATGCGCGAAATCCACGGTCGACGTCCACGCGCCTTCGGCGGCCGGAACGAGCAAGAGCGTTCCGCCGTTTCCGCGCTGCAAGATGCGCCGCGCGAGCGCCGCGAGGAGAAGACACTCGCGCCAGGCGGCCTGCGTCTTTCGAATGTCCTCGCCGGTGATCGATTTTTTCAGTCGACGCCGGAGCTCGTCGGGCAGCGCGAGCGCGCCGTCGGCGAGGATCACCGCGCGCCCGTTGCTCACGACCGCGAACGGCCGCAGCGGCCCGATGCGCACGTGAACGACGCCGGGCGCCGCGGTGAACAGATTGAGCGCGTTGACCGCCGAGCCCGGATCGTTCGGCATGAGCCCCCACATCATCATCGTCCTCGGGTCGACGCCGATGCATCCGCCTTCGGGCACCGCGGGCGCGAGCCGCACGACGCGCGACGGGCTGTACGGAACGAGCGCGTCGAAACGCAGCGGGTCCGGCGCGAGCTCGGGCGGCGCGAAGAGCAGCCGCGTGCGCGTCATGCGTCCTTCATTGAATCCCAGGCTCGCCCAGAAGGCGACGTCGAGCGCGATCGCCGCCTGCTCCGGCGTGAGTCTGTGCGTTCTGCGGAGGCGCGGCGTCGCCGCGAAAGCCCGAAGCTGGTCGACCACGCGCACCACGAGCGGCTCGCGCTCGCCGAACATGCGCGCGAGCCCGAGCACCGCGCCGTCGTCTTGTGATCGCGCGCTCGCCGCCATCAGAGCGTCTGGCAGTTGTGGTCGAACCGATTGAGCTCGAGACGTTTGTCGACGACCTTGAACACGGCGCCGTAGGTGCAGTGGTGTTTGTTCTCGACGGTGTAGACGTGCGAGCGAGCCGAGAGCGAGTCTTCGAGCTGCGCCCACGTGAGCGGGCCGGTGCCGAGGACGTTGTCGGTGACCTTCACCGCGGCCTCGTTCGGACAGAGCGCTTGCGCCGAGACGTCGAGATGCGGATTCACGAGCGGCGGTTGACCGCTGCTCTGCGCGGCGACGGGCGTGATCGTTCCGCTGACCGAGACCGTGTACTTGCAGCCGCCCTGCAGCGCTTGGTCGAACGTCTTGTCGATGCGAATGGGCTGACGGATGTAATCGTCAGCAGACGCCGAGAGCGTCGCGAGCCCTACGGTCGCGACGATGCCCAACGTGTGGATGAGATTCATGACGAGGGTACCTCCTCGCCATGGAGACGCATCACGCGTGCCGCGATCGCGTTAGTCGGTCACACGCCTTCGAAGTAACGGCGGAGCTCCCACTCGGTGACCGCGCGCTCGTACTGACGCGCTTCCCACTCGCGCGTGCGGACGTAGTGATCGACGAACGCGGCGTCGAGCACGCGCGGCGCCTCGGCGCATCGCGAGAGGCGATTCACGGCTTCGCGCAGCGTGCGCGGCAATCGCAAATCCGATTCGTCGGCGTTCGCCGAAGCGTCGCCGCGCGATTCGGCGGGAGGAACTGCCGCGGTCTCGATGCCCCAAAGTCCGGCGCCGAGCGCAGCCGCAATCGCGATGTACGGGTTGATGTCAGCCGCGGTTTGCCGATACTCGAGCCGCGTCGCTTTCGCATCGGCGGGAATGACGCGGATGGCGCACGTTCGATTCTCCACGCCCCAGCTCGCGGTGAGCGGCGCCCAAACGCCGGGCACGTAACGCTTGTAGCTGTTGACCGTCGGCGAGAAGAGCGCGGTGAGCGACGGCATCAGCGCGATTTGTCCGCCGAGATAATGCGTCGCGAGCTTGCTAAGCTTGTTCGGGCCGGCGGCGTCGTAGAAGAGGTTCGATTTTCCGTCCATCGACCAGAGCGATTGATGCAGGTGGCCGCTCGAGCCCGGGAGCTTGTCGTTCCATTTCGCCATGAACGTCGGCAAAAGTCCGCGGCGCGCGCAGAGCTGCTTCATGCCGCTCTTGAAGAGCGCGGCTTTGTCGGCCATCGCGAGCGCCTCGTCGTATCGAATCGCGACTTCGTAGACGCCGGGACCGGTCTCGGTGTGGAGGCCCTCGATCGGAATGCCGAACGCTTCCATCTCGTCGAGGATCGCGTGGCAGAGCTCGCTGTTCTGTCCTTCGCGAACCCACGAGTAGCCGAACATGCCGGGCGTCAGCGACTCGAGATCGCGAAAACCTTTTTGTTCGAGCGACTGCGGCGTCTCCTTGAACATGAAGAACTCGAACTCCGCCGCGAACGTCGCTTTGAATCCGGCTTGCGCGGCGCGCGCGAGAACTTTTTTGAGCATCGAGCGCGGGCAAGCCGGATGCGGCGAGCCGTCGGCGTTGATGAAGTCGACGAGGAACGCGGCGGTGCCCGGCTCCCACGGGATGGTCCGAAACGTCGAGAGATCGACCCGCGCGTGCGCGTCCGGGTAGCCCGAGTGCCAGCCGGTGACTTGGCCGTTGTCGTAGAGGACGTCGCCGATGTCCCAGCCGAAGATGACGTCGCAAAATCCGAAGTTGCCTTCGGCGGCGCTCCAGAATTTTTCGATCGACACGTACTTGCCGCGCAAGACGCCGTCGATGTCGTAGCCGCCCACCTTCACCCGACGAATTCCGAATCGCTCGAACGCCGCGCGCAGCTCGACCAGCTCCATGGGGCGGACTCTACTACGGTCGTATCGCTCGCACCCACTGCTCGAAATCGCGGCGGATCTCGGCGCATTTCCGCGCGGCGCCGTGCACAGCCTCGCGGCCGGGCGCGGGGACATGTTCGATCGGCGCGGGCAAAGCGTCGGTCGACGCGTGCAGAGCCGCGATGGGCGCGTGCCGAGGCATGAGCTGCGCGTGCGGAGACAAAAGCCGCGCGGGCAGAAGGGTGAGCTGCGCGTGCGAAGGCGTGAGCCGCGCGTGTCGAGGCGAAAGCTGCGCGTGCAGGCCGGTGAGCTGCGCGGGGATGGGGTGAGCTGCGCGGGGATGAGGGTGAGCTGCGCGTGCAGGCTGTTGTAAGCTCCGCGCGCATGACCTTCGACCCCAATGCGGCCGCTGAGCGCGACGCGGGAATCTTCGGGCTGCCGACGACGCCGGACGAAGCGCGCGTCGTCGTCGTGCCGGTGCCGTGGGACGCGACGACTTCGTATCGCGCGGGCGCGAGCGCGGGGCCGCGTGCGATTTTCGACGCGTCGAGGCAAGTCGACTTGTACGACGCCGAGGTCGGAAAGCCCTACGAGCGCGGCATCGCGATGCTGCCCGAGAGCGCCGAGCTCCGCGCGTGGAACGAAGAAGCGCGCGCCGCGGCCGAAGAAGTGATCGAAGCGGGCGGACGCGTCGCCGGCAACGCGGAGCTCGAAGCCGCCCTCGCGAAAGTGAACGCGCTCTCCGAGCGTGTGAACGAGGTCGTCTATCTCGAGACGAAACGGCTCTTGAACCAAGGTCGCATCGCGTGCGTCCTCGGCGGCGATCACGCCGCGCCGTTCGGCGCGATGCGCGCGTACGCCGAGCGCTTTCCCGGGCTCGGAGTTCTGCACGTCGACGCGCACGCCGATCTGCGCCGCGCGTACGAAGGGTTTTCTCACTCGCACGCGTCGATCATGGAAAACGTGATGCGCCTCGAAGGCGTGTCGCGCATCGTGCAAGTCGGCATCCGCGATTTTTGCGAAGAGGAGCTCGAGCGCATCGGCGGGAGCAGCGGGCGCGTGCGGACGTTCTTCGACGTGAGCCTCGCGGCGGCGCGCATGCGCGGCGCGCTCGGCGAGGCGTTCGACGCGGCGGTCGCGACGTTGCCCGAGGCCGTCTACGTCTCGTTCGACATCGACGGGCTCGACCCGGCGCTTTGCCCGCACACGGGGACGCCGGTGCCCGGCGGGCTCTCGTTCCACGAAGCGAGCGCGCTCCTCGGCGCGGTGAGCCGCAGCGGCCGGCGCATCGTCGGCTTCGATTTGAACGAGGTCGCGCCGAGCGCGGACGACGACGACGAGTGGGACGCGAACGTGGGCGCGCGACTCCTCTACAAGCTCATCGGCTGGACGCTGCTCTCGCAGAGGCTCATCGAGCCGCCGCGTCTTCCTTGAACGCGCGGGCGATTTTTTCGAGACGCGCGTCGAGCACGCCCGACACGTCCGCCGCCAGCGCGTCGTGTCCCGCTTTGCGAAGGAAACCCGCGGCCTCGCGGATCATCCACCACGTGACGGGCTCGTCGTGCGGAACGGCCGCGAAAGACGCGACGAGCTCGCGCGCGCGCTGCTCGATGCCCGCGGGCGACACGCCGGCTGCGGCGTCGCAGAGAAGGAGCGTCGCCCTCGCGCGCGTGAGGCTCCACTTGTCGTCGCGCGCGCCGAGCTCCTCCATTCGGTGGAGGACGCGCACGCGCGCAGCCGCGTAGTAGCCGCGCGCCGCGTCGAGCGACGCCAAAGTGAAGCCGAGCTCGCTCGAGAGGAAGCGGTCGGCGAGCTCGTCGGTCATCGCGTTGGCGCGCTCGGCGACCGCGACCGCCGAGGGGATGGCGCCGCACGCAATGTGCAGATCCGCGAGCGTGAGGAGCCCGATGAAGACGGACCGCGGCTCGACGCCGACGGCGAGCTCGACGTACTGCTCTTCGTGCGCGACGGCGCGCGCGAGATCGCTCCGCATCCAAGAGAGCTCGGCGAGGCGGTGATGCATGCGCGCGCGCGCGAGGGGATCGCCGACGGCCGTCGTCTCGATCGACGCGATCCAGCGCTCGGCCTCGAGGAATCTGTCTTGAAAGAAGCACACGCTCGAGAGATCGAGGACGGTCGTGTGGAGATCGGTGGTGGAGCCGAGTGCCTCGAACGTGGCCCGCGCCGAGAGGAGATGGTTGAGCGCGGCGTCGTAGTCGAGCGCGAAGTAGGCTCGCTGGCCGCGCGCGAGGTCGAGGAGCGCGCCGTGGAGGTGACCGGGCGGAATCGCGTCGGCTTCGTTCCATTGCGCGAGCGTTTCGATCTCGCGATCCGTCTCTGCGAGGAGCGACGCGCGCGCGAGCGCACGGACGTTCTCGACGATGCGTCGCGCGGCGGCCTCGTGGCGCCCGCCGAAACGATAAAGCGACGCGACGGTGAAGCCGCCTTCGAGCGCGCGCGGACCGTGAATCGCCGTGAGCGCGTCGGCGGTCGCGCAGTAAATCTCGCTGGCGTCCGGGCGAAGCGCGCAGCGCTCGACGATCGCGTCCAAGAAGAGGCGATGCTCGAAGCGGTAGGCGCGGCGACCGTCGACGCGCAAGAGCCCGGTGAGGAGGGCGCGATCGAGGACGCGATCGACCATCGACCCGCCGCAGGCGCGAAGGGCGCGCTCTTCGAAGCGCAGGCCGAGGAGCGCCGCGTGGCAGAGCGCGCGCTCGGCGTTTCCGGCGTCGTCGCCGAAGCCCGAAATGATCGTCTCGATGCGTCGCGCGAGGACGCCGCCTTGCGCACGCGCCGCGAGCGCCGCCGCGGTCTGACCGGCGCGCAGCACGTACCCGCGGTCCGACGCGACGAGCTCGCCGTCGTCGATCCACGAGCGGACGGTCTCGACGACGACGAGCGGCGGCTCGTCGAGCTGCGCGCCGAGGGCCTCGGCGACGTCGGGCGCGACCGGCCCGACCGCGCCCACGAGCGCTTTGCGATCCGAGGCGTGGAGCGGTGGCAGCATCTCCAATCGCGCGCCGGCGCGCGCGGCGTCGAGGAGCCACGCGCGAACCGCCGGGTGCTCGGCCGTCCCGCTCCGCAGCGTGCCGACGACGAGGACGCGCGCGTCGTTCCGTTCGAGCAGCCGCACGAAGAGCTCCATCGCGCCGTCGTGCGACCAGCCGACGTCATCGAGCCACAAATAAACCGGAAAGACGCGCGACGCGGCGAGCACGCACATCGCCGCGACGTCGGCGGCTGCGCCCGCGTCGAGCGCGAGCGCTTTCGGCGCGAGCCACTCGTGCATGCGCGCGAAGTCGACGCCGGGCTGCGGCGCGCGCGCGAGCCACTGCCACGGACCGCCGACCGTGTCCGCGAGCGTGTCGGCGGGCGCGCCGAGAAGACGCGACATGCAAGCGCGAAGTCCGACCTCGGCGTTCGCGATCGTCTCGTCGAAGCTCGCGGCGACGCCGAGCATCGAACCGGTGCGCTCGACCTCGGCGAAGCCGTGGCGCACGACGCGCGTCTTTCCTTCGCCCGCGCGGCCCGACACGATGACGCCGCGCGCGCCGCCGACCGCCGCGACCTCGGCCGCGTCGGCGAGGAGCCTGGCGGTTTGCCCGGTGCGTCCGACGAGCGGCAGCGGTCGCAGCCGATGGAGCGCCACGTCGGGCGTCGCGCCCTCGGTGCTCGGAAGAGAAAACGGCAAGCTGCGCGTGCCGCGTCCGGTGGAGGCCGGCGTCGCGAGGCCGGGCGAGACGAGCGTCGGCTCGCTCCCGATCGGCGGATCGATCCACGTCGCACCGGCGTTCGCGGCGAGTCCGCCGGTGCGCGCGTCGCTACAATGTTTGGCGATGTCCGCGAGCACGCCCCGCACGCGCGCGGCGAAACGGGGCCGCGTGCGCGGGTTCGGGTCGAGCAAGCTCGTGACGAGCTCGGCGAGCTCCGGCGGAATCGCGACGCCCGCGCGCGAATCGAGCGGGTCGATCGGCCCGATCTTCCGCGCGAAGATTTGTGCGAGCGACCCCTCCCACGGGTACGGCTCGCGTCCCGAGAGGAGCTCGTAGAGCATCACGCCGATCGCGTAGAGATCCGTCGACGGCCCGATCGACGCGACGTCGACGAGCTGCTCGGGCGCCATGTAATACGGCGTCCCTTGAAGGCCGCGATGCTCGTCGCGGCGCAGCGGATCGATCACGTGCGCGATGCCGAAGTCGGTGAGCTTCACGCGACCGCCCTCCGTGAGGAGAACGTTGCCCGGCTTGAGGTCGCCGTG
>DASXHD010000032.1:0-122751 GCA_036488725.1 Polyangiaceae bacterium
AGCAGCGCGCCGCAGCGCGTGCTGCGCGCGACCGATCGTTTTCCGAAGGCGGCCAGGAGCCCGCGCGAGCGTGCGGCGTCAGGCAGCACGATCACGAGCGTGCGCGGCGCGATCGCGGACGCCTCCGGGATCGCAGTCGTCTCGTCCTCGCTCGCGAGCTGGACGACGAGCGCCTCGCCGTCGTCGCTCCACGCCAGGCCGAACGGCGCGCGCGGCGGTTTTCCGGTGCCGACGAAACGCACCGACGCCGGCGCTTTCACGTCGAGGCCGTCTTCACGTCGGGTCGCGAGACCGCGGGCGACTTCTTCGCCGGCGCGACCTCGACTTTGACGACGCGCTTCTCGTCCGCCTCGCGCACCGTGAAGGTGAGGCCGTCGACGACGAAGCTCGCGCCGACCGCGGGCACGCCGCCCGCGCGGTGAATGATGAGCCCGCCGACCGACTCGAAGTCGCCGTCGGCCGCGATCTCGCGTTTCAGGTGCGTCGCGAGATCGGCGATCGAAATCGACGCGTCGGCGAGGACGCGATTGTCGCCGAGATCTTCGACCTGACCTTCGGTGTCGTACTCGTCGCGAATTTCGCCGACCAGCTCCTCGAGGATGTCCTCGAGCGTGATGACGCCCGCGGTGCCGCCGAACTCGTCGGCGACGATCGCGAGGTGCTGCCGCTTGACCTTCATCTCGCGAAGGATGCTCGCGAGCGGCTGCGTCTCGGAGACGAAGAGCGCTGGCTGCCGCACGATGTCGAGCAGCTTTCCCGTATCGAGCTGCTTCTCGCGCACGGCGCGAAAGAGATCCTTCGCGTAGAGAAGGCCGACGATCTGATCGAGCGACTCGCGATAAACCGGGTAGCGCGAGTGCCCGTCGGTGTTGACGGTCTCGAGCACGCGAACGAGCGGCGTCGAGACGTCGATGGCCGAAACTTTGGCGCGCGGCACCATCACTTCGCCCGCGCGAAGGCGCTTGAACTGGAGCGCGTTGCGGATGATTTGCGCCGGCTCGTTTCCGAGCGCGCCGGTGCGCTCGCCTTGCGTCACGATCCAGGCGACCTCGGTCTCGGTGGTGCGCGCGTCGCGTCGCGGCTTGGGAACGGCGCGTTCGAGAACGGCGCCGAGCCACGAGAGCGGCGCGGCGACCGGCGCCGCCAGCCACTCGAGCGGCCGCAGACCGCGGAGGGCGAGCGCGCCGAGCTTCTGCGGTCGCTGGCGTCCGAGCGTCCCGAAGAGCTCGGCCAGCGTGCCGTACACGAGGATCGCGCCGGCCATCGCGAGCAGCGGCCCGAAGTCGCGGACGGCGGCTTGGTCGGCCGCCTCTTGAAGGAGGGCCGCCGAGATGGCGACGCCGATGACGCGGCACACGAGCCACCGCGAGAGGACGCTCGAACGGTCGCGCACGTAGCGCGCAAAGGGCGAACGCGGGTCGCGCGCGAGCGACTGCACGACCGCCTCGGGGATCGAGGTGACCGCGGCGTCACCGGCCGCAAAGAGAGAGCCCAGAACCGAAGCGATGACGGCGCCGACAATCCACTCGGCCTCTGTAGCTGGACCGGACATTCCCTCTTCTCGAAACGTAATGGAGCTGCCTTGGCGGTCAAGCAGCGCCAGAAACATGAACATTGAACGCAACTTCGGTGCGCGCGGGTCCGACGGGCATCGCGATGACACCCGCAAAACCCGCCGCCCAGACGCCGCCGCAGCCCAGCCGTACCTCGAACGGCGCAGTTCATGGGCCGCCGCAGGCGCCGAAAGGGCTCGCCTTCGCTCACATTCTCGCGGCGCAAGCGCCGCTTCTCGCGAAGATGCCGAAGATGCCCGAGGTCGCGACACCACAGGGCGCAAAGCTTGAGACGGCACTGGCGCAAGCGGTTCAAGGCGTGACGGCCGAGCCGGAGAAGCGAGGTCATCGGCACGACCACGAAGCGGACGAGCTCGATCCGTCGGCGCGTCAGGCCGCGCAGCTCGCGCCGCCGATGACCGTCGCCCCGCGTGACGAGGCCGCGCTGGCCGCGCCGGCGACCAACGCGCGCGTCTCGCTCGAAGATCTCGTGCCGCAGCTCGTGAAGAAGATCGCGTGGAGCGGCGACGCGCATCGCGGAACGGTTCGCATGGAGCTCGGCGCGGGCGAGCTCGCCGGCGCGACGCTCACGGTGAGCGCCGAGCACGGACGCGTGAGCGTTCGCGTCGACACGCCGCCCGGGACCGACACCGGCGCGTGGCGCGAGCGGCTTTCGTCGCGCCTTCAGGCGAAGGGCCTCACGCTCGAGAGCGTCGAGGTTCGCTGATTCAGCTTTGGAGCACGCGCATCGCGTTTTCGCGGAGAATCTTGGCGATCGCGCGTTCGGTGAAGCCCGCGTCGAGAAGCGCGGCGGTGAGGCGCGGAAGGCCGGTCGGGTCGGCGAGCTCGGGCGTCGGAACGATGAAGCCGTCCCAGTCGCTGCCGAGCGCGGGCCCATCCTCGCCGACGACGTCGACGATGTGGCGCAGATGCTTCACGACCGCGTCGATGCCGTCGCCGCCGAGATAGCGCGGACAGAAGATGACGCCGACGCAACCGCCGAGATCTGCGACGGCGCGGAGCTGATCGTCGTCGATGTTGCGCCAGTGGTCGAACGCGCCGAGGACGCCCGTGTGGCTCACCATCGGCGGTTTGGTGGCCATCGCGCAGGCGTCGAGAAAGCCGCGCCGGTTGATGTGCGCGAGGTCGACGAGGACGTCCAGGGCTTCGCAACGCGCGACCAGATCGCGGCCCCACGGCGTGAGGCCTTCGTCGCGCGCGCCGCGGCCGTACGCGGGGTAGCCGGCTTCATTCGACGTGAAATGCAGGAGCCCGAGGTAGCGGACGCCGCGGCGTGCGAAATGATCGAGGTTGTCGAGATCGCCTTCGAGCGCGTGGGCGCCTTCGATTCCGAGGAGCGCCGAGAGGACGCCGTCGCGTTGCGCTCGATCGACGTCGGCGGCGGTGCGCGCGAGGCGGATGTCTTGCGTGCGGCCCAGCGTTTGATCGAGCACGTCGATTTGTTCGTCGATCGCGCTTCGTAGGCCGCGCACCTTGCCGAGCACCGGAAGCGAGACGAGGCCGAAGAACTGCGCGCCGACGCCGCCCTCGCGCATGCGCGGCAAGTCGACGTGGCTGAGGAGCGCGCGTTTGGGGAGCCACGGCGTGTGACGCGTGAGGAGGTCGTAGCCGAACCAGCGGCCCCACATGAGCGTGTCGGCGTGGAGATCGATCGCCGGGTGGCGATCGTGAAGCGCGCGCGCTTCGGCGGCGTCGAACATCAGCGGCAGCATATGCTAGCGTCCGCCGTGATGGCGCGCGTTTGCGAGGACGTGCTCGAGCTCGTCGGCGGGACGCCGATGGTTCGCCTTCGCAACGTCGGGCGCGACGCGCCGCGGGCGGAAATCTGGGCGAAAATGGAGCAGCAGAACCCCGCGGGCTCGGTGAAGGATCGCGTCGCGCTCGCGATGCTCGACGCGGCGGCGAAGAGCGGGGCGCTTCCAGCGGGCGGCGTCGTCGTCGAGGCGACGAGCGGCAACACGGGCGTTGCGCTCGCGATGGCGTGTGCGGTGCGCGGGTATCGGTGCGTGCTCACGATGCCGGCGAGCATGAGCCTCGAGCGACGCGCGCTCGTCGCGGCGTTCGGAGCCGAGGTCGTGCTGACGCCAGAAGAAGCGCAGATGGAGGGTGCGCTCGACGAAGCGCGGGCGATCGCGGCGCGCACGCCGGGCGCGTTCATGCCGCTGCAGTTCGAGAATCCCGAGAACCCGGCGGCGCACGCGCGAACGACGGCGCGCGAGATCGTCGAGGCGATGGAAGCGGAAACGATCGACGCGTTCGTCGCGGGCGTCGGGACTGGCGGGACGATCAGCGGGGTCGGCGAGGTGTTGCAGAATACACGTATCATCGCGGTGGAGCCCGAGGCGTGCGCGACGATTTCGCGCGGGGAGCGCGGGCCGACGAAGATTCAGGGCCTCGCGGCGGGGTTCGTGCCGAAGAATTATCGGGCCGACGTGGTCGACGAGGTGCGTACGGTGAGCGACGACGACGCGTGGCGCACGAAAGTGGAGCTCGCGCATCGCGAGGGGCTGCTCGTGGGGATCAGCGCGGGCGCGGCCGTCGCAGTTGCGATCGACGTCGCGCGCGAGCTCGGGGCGGGGAAGAACGTCGTCACCGTGTTGCCCGACACGGGCGAGCGGTATTTCAGCATGGCCTCGTATTTTTCGCGATGAAGCGAGGCGACGCGCGGGTGCTCGTCGTCGGCGCGGGCGGGCTTGGGAATCCGTGCGCGCTGGCGCTCGCGCGCGCGGGCGTCGGGGCGCTGCGAGTTTGCGATGACGACGTCGTCGACGCGTCGAATCTGCATCGACAGATTTTGTTCGACGAGACGAGCGTCGGAAAATCGAAGCTTGACGAGATGGCGCGCGCGCTCGGAGGGATGACGCGTGTCGAGCGTGTGGCGACTCGATTTTTGCCGGCGACTGCGCGCGAGCTCCTGGGCGGGTGCGACGTCGTCGTCGAAGGGGCCGATAATTTTCCGACGAAGTTTCTCGTGGGCGACGCGTGCGCGATCGCGCGCGTGCCGGTCGTTCATGCGGCGGCGGTGCGGCTGCGCGGGACCGTGCTCGCGGTCGCTGCGTCGGGCGCGCCTTGTTATCGGTGCGTCTTCGAGGACGTGCCGCGGGAGGCTCAAGCGAATTGCGAGACGGCGGGCGTGCTCGGGCCGATGGTCGGCGTCGTCGGCGCGCTCCAAGCGGATCTCGCGCTCGCGATCCTCGACGGTCGCGACGTCGGCGGGACGTTCGTTTCGTACGACGCGAAAACCGACGCCCTCCGCCGCACGAAAATGCACGCGCGCGCGGATTGTGCGGCCTGCGCGACGAGGCTCATCGACGACCTCGACGAACGACGCTACAAAGGCTGAATCATGGAAACCACCGTCAGGATCCCCGCGCCGCTCCGGACGCTCACGGGCGGGAAAGACGAAGTCGTCGCGCTCGGCTCGACCGTCGGCGAGCTCATCGACGACCTCGACAAGAAGCACCCCGGCATCAAAGATCGCTTGCTCGACGAAAAAGGCGTGCGGCGGTTCGTCAACATTTACGTCGGCGAAGAGGACGTGCGGTTCCTCGAAGGGCTTCGCACCGAGCTGCGCGCGGGCGACAAGGTGAGCATCGTTCCGGCGATCGCTGGAGGCTGATTGCGAAAGTTCGCGCGGCAGGTGCGGCTCGCCGAAATCGGCGCTGCGGGGCAGGAGAAGATCGCGGCCGCCGAGGTCGTGGTCGCGCGCGGATTCGCCGGGTCGATCGAGGCGCGGTATCTCGCGGCTGCGGGCGTCGGCAAGATCGCGCAGGGCGATTACGAGCTCGCCGATTCGCGGTTCGACGAGCTCGATCCTGCGGCGCGCGAGATCGCGCTCGGCGCGCGCGCGGCCGCGCGGGCGCTGCTCGAGATCGTCGAATGACCCGTCTCGAGTCGGTCGCCGACGCGGTCGGGAGCACGCCGCTCGTTCGGCTCAGGCGCGTCATGCCCGACTCGCGACAAGTGCGTGTATTCTGCAAGCTCGAGTTTCAGAACCCCGGCGGGAGCGTGAAAGATCGCGCCGCGCTCAGGATGATTCGCGACGCGATGGCCGACGGGCGGCTCACGCCAAAAAAGACGCTCATCGACTCGACGAGCGGAAACACCGGGGTCGCGTATTCGCTCTTCGGCGCGGCGTTCGGCGTTCGCGTCAAGCTCGTGATGCCTTCGAACGTGTCGCAGGCGCGCAAGGACATCGCGCGCGCGTTCGGGACCGAGATCGTTTTTTCGGATCCGATGGAAGGCTCCGACGGCGCGATCAAAGTCGCGCGCGAGATCGTCGAGGCGTCGCCCGACGAATATTTTTATCCGGACCAATATTCGAATCCATCGAATCCGCTCGCGCATTACGACGGGACTGGGCCGGAGATCCTCGAGGCGGTGGGCGGCGAGCTCACGCATTTCGTCGCGGGGCTCGGGACGAGCGGGACGATGATGGGGACGGCGCGGCGCCTCCACGAGCGCTCGCGCGCGATTCGATGCGTCGCGGTCGAGCCGGCCGACGCGATGCACGGGCTCGAAGGGCTCAAGCACATGGCGTCGAGCATCGTGCCGCCGATTTACGACCCGAGCGTGCACGACGAGATTTTTCGTGTCACCACCGAGGACGGCTGGGACATGGCCGACGCGCTCGCATCGAAGGAAGGTTTGCACGTCGGGCACTCGTCCGGCGCGACCGTGTTCGCCGCGGTGAAGCTCGCCGAGCGCGCGCTCGTGGAGGGAAAAGACGCGTGCATCGTCGCGATCGTCGCCGATCGCGGGGACCGGTATTTTGCGCCGATGAAATGGGAGAAGCGCTACGGTTGGTGACCATGCGGCATCCCTGGACGGCGGGCGGCGTGCGGATTTCGAAGGCGCTGCTCGCGCGCGTCGACGAAGAGGCGCGCGCCGGGTACGCGAAGGACGAGGAGAGCTGCGGCTTTCTGATCGGCCCGGCAGACGACGCGCTGCTCGTCGACGCGATCGTGCCGATGCAAAATCGCGCGCGCAAGCTCCACGAGCTCGACCCCGAGACGTATCCGCGGACGGCGCGGATGTACTTCGACATCGACCCGCTCAAGTTCGAGCGCGCGATCGAGAAGGGCGCGGCCGAGGGGCGGCCCGTGAAGGTGCTCTATCACTCGCACCTCGATGCGGGCGCGTACTTCTCGGAGACCGACGCGGCCGCGGCGAAGATGGGCGGTGAAGCGCCGGCGTACGAGCTCGCGTATCTCGTGACGAGCGTTCGAGGCGACGGATCTGCCGGTGTCGTCGACGATCGGAAGCTCTTCGTGTGGAAGGCGGACGCGGGCGCGTTCGTCGAAGCGGAGCTCTGCGTCGAGTGAAGCGACTCGCTCTCGGCGTCATGATCGCCCTGTTTTTCGCGCGATCCGCGCACGCGGAGCTTCGCGAGCTCGCGTCGCGTACGGCGGACGCGTATCGCGCGGCGGGGGCGCGCGTCGTGGTGATGCCGACGCGATTTCTCTACGACGACGAGACGCTCGTCGTGACGCCGCCGGCGAGCGACGGCGCGCGCTGTACGACCATCGCGATGATCGGCGCGCGAGGTCTGTCGTTTCACGTCGGCGAAGGCGAGGACGAGGCGTCGCACGTCTACAGCGTCGCCGGGACGCTCGCCGTCGAGTCGTGCGAGCCGGGCGCGCGATCCGTTCGCGTGAAGAGCGACGCGGGGCGAGGCGCGCTCGAGGTGGTCGTCGCGTTCGGGCGCGCGCCGCTTCCGGAATTGCGCAACGTCTTGCCGGAGCGCGCGGGCGGATCCGCGCCGGCGCTCGTCGACCCGGGTCCGGTGCCCGCGCTTCCGACGCCGGAGAAACGCGCCGAGGCGGCCGAGTCGCTCGCGCGCCGCGACGGCGCCGCGATCTCGCAGCGCGCGATGGCGCAAGCCAACGCCGACGGCGCGGGCGTCGTGCGCGTTCGGCTCGAGCGCGGGTGTCATCGCATCGAGCTTTTTTCGCCGGAGCAGCACGCCGGAAGGCGCAAGCTGCGCCTCGATCTCGACGCCGAGCTCCACGACGAGTCGGGCGACCAGCTGCTCGCGCGCGATCGCGGCGAAGCGGCCGACGCGCGTCTCGACGTGTGCTCGGGCGAGCGACAAGACACGCTCTTGAGCTTCGGCGGTGCCGTGCCGCTCTCGCCGATCATCATCGCGCGCGCGACGTGGCCGCTGCCTGCGACGCTCCCGAACGTGTGGGGCCCGGACGCGAGCCGGCGGCTCGCGGGTGCCATGCGCGCGCGTCACGTGACGCCGCCATCTGCGCCGGTCGCGCTCTTCGAAGGCATCGCCGGCGGGACGACGTTCGTCGCGGACGTCGAGCCGGGCGCTTGTTACGTCGCGGTCGTCGCGGCGACGCGCGGCGCGCCTCGCGGCGTCGTCATTCGCGCAGCGGTCGGTGCGAGCGAGCACGCCGACGAACGCGGCACGCCCGACGGCGCCGCGCTCGTCTCATTTTGCACGGGCGATCGCGATCGCGTGCGGCTCACGGTCGAAGCGCGCGGGAGCTCGCTCGCGTGGGGCGCGGCGCTTTACGCGATGACGAGCGGCGCGTGGGAGACCTCGCCGTGAGGTGGGTTTTCTTTTTGCCGCTCGCGCTCGCGTGTCACCCCGCGGCGCAGCGGGGACCTGCCGCGCCGAGCGCGCCGAACGTCGTCGCCGGCGATCTCGACGCGAAGGTGCTCCTCGGCGATCTGCCGTTTCGCGCGACGCAGCTCGGCGGGGGACCGGCGCGCGTCGTCGCGTCGGGACCGATCGGCGAGGGCGAGCGTCGCGGCGCGTTCGTCGACGTGCCGCCGTCGTCGTGCTTGCTCGGCTACGCGCGCGCGTCGAGCTCGGTCGAGGACATCGACGTCGTCGCGTTCGCCGAAGAAGGAAATCCGATCGCGGCCGACGAGGCGCCCGACGCGCATCCGACCATCCTCGTTTGCCCGCCGCATCCGGACCGCGTGTACCTCGCGGTGCACGACGCGGCGGGTGAAGGCCTCGTGGCGCTCGCCGCTCAAATCATGCCGCAAGACCGCGCCGCGGAGGTCGCGTCGAAGCTCGGGGCGCACGGCTCGCGCGGCGACGGTCCGCGTTCGGCGGAGGCGTGGCCCGGTCTCGAGGAGCGCGTGCGCGCGCACCGCGCGGCGCTCGGCGGTCATTGGGAAGAGACGAAGCGGCTCGCCGTGACCGCCGACGCGCGCACCGAGACGATGCTCCCGGTCGCGGCCGATGCCGATCAGTGCGTCGACATTTTTGCGGTGGGCGACGACGCCGTCGCGTTCCTCGATCTCGAGGTCGCCGACGGCGCCGGGCGCGTGGTCGCACGCGCGCGCGAAGGGGCGCGCGAACGATCGGTGCTCGTTTGCACGACGAGCGCGCTCGCCGGGTCGGTCCATTTGCGGCCGCACGTCGGAAACGGGCTCGCCGCGATCGTCGTCGCGAAGACGTCGCTCGCCGACGTGAGCGATCTCAGCGAGCGCCCGGAGACCGCCTGGTACGCGACGTCGCGCTCGGTCGATCAAGCCAAGCGCGCGCTCGACGGCGAGCTCGAGCACGCCGGGTACGCGCCCGGAATCAACGCGGGGAGCGGATCGCTCGTGCTCGGGCGGCGCGCGTCGGTTCCGCTCGACCCGACGCCGGGCGCGTGCGCGCGTGTCGACGTGGTCGCGGGCGCGCCGCTTTCGCTCTTCGACGCGCGCGTGTGGGACGAGCACGGCGCGCTCGTCGCGTCGGGCGAAGGCGCGTCGCAGGTCGCGCTCTTCGTGTGCCGCGCGCAGAAGACGCAGCTCGAGCTCGAAGCGCGCGGCCGACCCGGCCCGTTCGCCGTCACGATGCGCAAGGAGCGCTGGCAGTCGCAAGTCTTCATGCAAAAGCCGCTCGCCGCTTCGCGGATGCTCGCGCGCTCGGCCGACGCGCCGTCGTTCGCCGTCGACGGCACGCTCGGCGACGCGCGCGTCGTCACGGTCGACGCCGCGAAGCGCGCGACGTGGTCGGCCGCGGTGCCGCCGAAGACGTGCGTCGTGACGACCGCGGGCGCAGAGGGCGAGGGGACCGGCGTCACGCTGCTCGCGCTCGACGAATCGGGCGCCGACGAGATCGATCGTTCGCACGCCGCGACGTCCGCGCGCGTCCGAGTCTGCGCGACCGACGTCGCGCGCCGCGTGCGCTACGAGCTCACGGTCTCTGCGGGTAAGCTCGACGTCGTGATCGGCGAGCGGCGCAGCAAGAACGCACCTCCGTGAATGTAAGGAGCCACCCTTTGCCGTAAGGAGCCATTCTTTTGTGCGAAGGAGGCGCCCTTTGCACGTAAGGAGGCGCCCTTTTGCGCGAAGGAGGCGCCCTTTGCACGTAAGCAGGCGCCCTTTTGCGCGAAGGAGCCGCGCGATGCGCGTAAGGCGCCGTTCTTTGCGCGTAAGGCTCAGCGCTGCGCGAGGGCGGTGAGCGCGGCGTCGGCGCGCTGCGGGTCGACGTGGCCGATGCACACGGTGCGGCCCTTGCGCGGCGAGAGGACGACGCGGCAGGTCCCCTTGGCGCCGAAGCGCGCGCTCGAGAGCACGAAGTCGAGCGCGATGCCGAGCGCCACGAGCACGAGGCCCCAGAGTAAGAGCGACGGCGACGCGGCGCGCACGCCGTCGGTCAGCGCGCCGACGCCGACGTACGTGCCGACGGCGAGCGCGAGCAAGCCGGCGTACAAACCGAGCCGCGGAAAGCGGACCTCGCGAACGGCGCGCGCGAGCGCGTCGGCGCCGATCACGATTTCGCGATCGCGCAGCGTTCGTCCGAGGAGCTCGGTGCGCGCGCGAATCCGAACGCCGAGCGGCGACGCCGACACTTCGGCGGGGCAGCGGTACGCGAGCACGAGGCGCATCAGCAATCGAACCGCGCCCGCCACGAAGAGGAGCCCGGTGATGCCGAGCAGGACCGTGAGCGCCGGGTTGCGCGGCCCGGGAACGAGCTCGCCCGAAATCCGCGCTTCGGGCGTGCGCGCTTCGCTCGCGACGACGACGCGAACGAGCGGGTCGAGCGACTTGGACGACGCGAGCTCGGCGAGCTCGCGCTTGGCCGCCGGACGTTTGCTCGCGAGGAGCACCGCGCACGCGACGAGCGCGACGTCGCGCGCGGTCTCGGCGCGCAGCGCCCGCGCGGCGAGCTTTTCGAAGACCGCGTCGGCGCGATCGCCGAGCGCCTCGTCGAGCAACGTCGACGGATCGAAGACGCTCTTCTTGGCCAGCCGAAGCACCGCGTCCGCGAGGTCGTCGGATTTCGACGACGCGATCGCGAGCGCACCGAGCGCGCGCGCGAGGAGCCGCTCGGCCCAATCTTCCGGTCCGCGCGCGAGGACTTCGCCCGCGTCTCCGAACGGCGTCTTCACGTCGCCCTCGAGGTCGAGCGACTTGGCCTTCTCGCGGATCGCATCCGCGGTCGCCTCGTCGAGGATGGCGACGCGCGCGAGCTCGGCGAGGGCGTCGGGCTTCGCGACGGCCTTCAGCGCCTCGTAGGCTTCGGACGAGCTCTCGTGGGTGCGCGCGGCCATTCGTCGACTCGTCTAACTCAACGCCCGCGCGGATACCAGTATTCGACGCCGACAATTTGGCCCGACGGAGCGCCGCGTTGTAGCGGATGAGCATGAGCAAATCGAAGGACGAGCTGCTTTCCGAGCTGCGCGGCATGCTGCGCGACGTCTTCGCGGCGCAGGCCGCCGGGCAAGTTCAGTCGCGCGTCGCGCGCGCGCACGGCTATGTCGACGGGTTCATGCGCGCGCTGCTCGACTCGGGCGTCGCCGGCAAGCAAGAGCTGCTCGAGCTCGTCGCCGCCGAGCGCCAGCACGTCTCGGGCCCCGCGCTCCGGACGATGGCGCAAGTCGACGACGAGTCGGTGGTCGCTGCTTGAGTTAACAGACCCAGCAGGAACCTAAGGCCGGGGGATTCAAAGGGGGTCTCGCTTCGAGACCCTCTTTGCCGAAGCGGGAGGAGCCGAAGGCGACGAGCGCTGAGGGGGGAGCATCGAGGGGCATAGCCCCTCGATCGTTACCGTCTAGTCTTGACCCGAGCTCTCAGGGAAACGAGCCGAGCTCTCAGGGGGACACGAGCGTGACGTCCCCGGACTCGGTGCCTTCGGTCGCGTCGGCGGTTCGCCACCAGTTCGCGATTTGCGTCGTGCCCGTCACGTAGCGCGGGAAGAAGCCGGCGAACTTGCCGGCTTGCGCGACGGCCTTCGCCGTCCACTTGTGCGCGCCGCCTTGCGTGGGCGCGCCGGTCGCGACTCGGAGCGCGCCGACCGTCGAGTCTTGGTACGCGATGGTGACGTTGCCGCTCCCGTCGATTTGCATGTTGGCGTCGTCGCCGACGACGTGCTGCCCGTCGGGATACGGTTTGCCGTTGTCGTAACCGTCGTCGACCACCTCGGGCGCGAGCGGAGTGCCCTTGCCGCCGGGCCAGTTGATGAACTGCAAGTGCTCCTGGATGCCGTTCACGTAGGTGACGTTCCAGTCGCCGTTCGACGTGATGACGAGGTTCGCGGCGATGCCGTCGTCGCCGGTGTCGGCGGTCGACGTGCCGGAGCCAGTTTGGCCGTCGAGCAAAGTCGACGCCCATTTGCTGCCCGCGTCGCTCACCGCGTAGAGGTTTCCGTGGAAGCGATCGTAGACGACGAGGCCGAGCCCGTTCGGACCATTCGCGAGGCTCACGTAATCGCCGAGCACCGAGGGATAGCTCGGATAGAAATCGGTCGAGTCGTAGACCGCTGTGCACGTCGCCGCGGTGCCGACCGTGATGCACGCTTGGCCGGTGCCGCACGCCGGGTTGCAACCGCTCACCGTCGCCGTGCAGATCCCCGTGACGCCGCCGGTCGTCTCGAGGCACGCCTGGCCCGCCGCGCAGAACTGCGGCTGACACGGTGACTTCTCGTCGACCGCGGCGTCCTCGAACGTCCAATCGCCGGCCGACGACGGGTTCTCGCCGCTGGCGCGCCCGACGATCACGCGCGAGCGCGTGTAGCCGCCGGTGCCCGACTCCATGCCGAGGAACGCGACGACCGGTTTGCCGTTCGCCATGATCAACTTCACGTAGCGACCTTGATCGGCGCCGGCCTTCTGGCTGACGACGTGGATCTGCCAGTTGCTGCCGTCGTAGCGCGCGAACTTGAGCTGCTTGTTGGTCGCGTCGTAGTACGCGACCATCGGGTGGTCGCTCGAGTCGAGGACCATCGACGTCCAGAGGCCGACGTCGTCGCCGGGATCTTCGACGCCGCCGCGCCAGCCGCTCGGATCGGCGCCGGCGCACTCGCCGTCGGGAATTTTCGGGACGCCGTCGACGCTCGCCCAGTCGACCGCCGTCTTCGCCGGGTCCCACTTGCCGACGACGAGATCGCCGAAGAGCGTCGAGACGCCGTCGCTGTCGTTGTAACCCGCGACCCAGATGGTGCCGTCCTTCGCGACCGCGACCGACGTGTACGCGCCGATGAGGCCCTTCGAGAGCGCGTCGTCGCACGTTTGTTTGCAGTCGCTTCCGCAGCCGGCGGTTCCGTTGTTGCCGCCGCAGTCGCAGTTCGGAAGAACCGCCGCGCCGGTCACGATGACGCCGAGCGCCACCGCGGCTTTCTCAAAAGGGCGGCGCGCGGACGCGACCTCGGCGCGCGCGCGGCGTCGGCGAAGCGCGAGCGCGAGGAGCCCGGCGAGCGCGGGAATCGCGTACGCCCAGCTCGTGCCCGAAGGCGACGCGCCGATCGTGCACGACCCGCAGCCCGAGCCGCTCACGAGCGACGGATCGGGCTTGCCGCGGATCAAATCCGACGACTGGCTGCCGACGTTGCCCTCTTCGTCTTGGACTTCGACCGTCACCGTCGCGTCGGTCGCCGGAACGCTCGCGACCGCCGCCCACGGCGTCCACGCCGATTTTTTGCCGAGCGAATCGGTCGTCTGCCAGCGCATCTGGAGCGCCGAGTCGGGGCTCACGAGGTCCCACGCGGTGACGCCGAGGCTTCCGTCGTCGTTCTTCGCGAGCGTCACGTTCGGCGGGAGCACGTCGATCGCGAACGGCACTTGCGCCGGCTGCGCCGACTCGCTCGACGGCTGGTCCTTGATGCGCGCCCACACGTTGAGCACGTGCTTGCCTTGCATGAAGAGCGCGTCGTTCTGAATCGTGAAGTCGCGCGTCTGCGACCACTCGCTGTGCGAGCCTTTGTCGATCGCGTACGCGTATTCGACCGCCTTCGTCCCGTTGTCGAGCGACGACGAGAAGAGCACGTGGAGCATCGGCTCCTTCGCGCGGCTCACCGTGCCGAGCGTCATCGCGTCGGCAAAAACTTTCTTGTCGAGGATGCGCGCCTGCACGTCGGCTTGCTGCACGGCGTTTTGTTTCGCGAGCTCGAGGTCGGCGAAGATCGCGAGGAAGTCGTCGCTACCTTTCGAGAGCTTGCGGATGCCGCCGTCCGGAATCGTCATGCCGAGCCCGTAGGTCGCGAGCGCGGTCGAGAGATCGATCGGCTTGAGGCTGCCGGTCAGCTGCCCGGCGATGGCGCCGAAGAGATTGCCGAGGCCGCTCGCGATGGTCGCCGGGTCGTCGGTGAGGAGCTCGCTGTTGGTGACGACCGGGTTCGCGACGGCGACGTTGCCGATCGCCGGGAGGAGCCCGCCGTTCGGGTTGGTGTTCGGGTCCACGTGCGTCGTGAGGTTCACCGGAATCGTCATGTCGCCGGTGAAGGTCATCACGCGGACGTACCGGTCCATGCTCCACACGTAGAAGTCGATCGCGAACTGCTTGAGCGTGATCGACATCAGCGGATCGGAGTTCAGATCGGTGCCGCCGCCGAGCTTGATCACTGGTGGCTGCTGCGGGCGCGTCGTGACGGCGACCGGGCCGGGCTTCTGCTCGAACGTCATGCGCTTGATGCTCGGGATGAGCACGCTCAAGAGCCCGCTCTGCAGCTGCGAAAATTGATCGGTCGAGATGCCGAGACAGAGCGCGCCGCTGTTGTAGACGCTGCCCATCATGAAATTGAGGTAGCGGCCGGCGAGCGCGATGCCGAGGTCGGGGCCGTTGTCGCCCTGCGGCCACGGCGCGACGGTGTTGTCTTGCATCTCGTCGGGGAGCGGGATGCCGGTCGGAATTTTGTTGTCGTAGAGCGGCACGCAACCCGATTGCGGGTTGGGCAAGCCGCCGCCCATGAGCGCGAGCGTGAGACCGTTGCTCGAGTCGGGCGTGTTGGTGAGCGTGCCGTTGTTGATCGCGCTCGACGCGATGCCGTTGCCGCCCGACGCGAGGACGAAGTCGAGCCCGCCCGCGGTGCCCGGCGAGAGGCTCGCGAGGAAGCCGCTGAGGTCGACGTGGCCGTCGAGCCCGAGGAGCGTCGGCACGCACACGGTCGGCTGCGTGTTGTAAAAGCAGGTGCCGCCGTTGTCGGTCGAACCAGTCGGGCACGGCGGGTTGAGCGCCGGGTTGGTCGCCGTGCAGAGCGCGCTTTGCAGCGCGGATTTCAGCTGGTCCTCGAGCGGCCCGGTGAGCTGCCCGACGAGGAACGACTTGAACGTGTTCGCCGCGCCGGCGCAGAACCCGCCGCAGAAGTTGATGCTGTTCTGATCGATGGTCGCGTTGACGACGGCGTTCGCGGTGTCGACTTTCGTGTAGCCGTCGCGCGGCGCGATCGTCTCGGCGACGAGCGGCAGCGTGATGGTGACCGGCACGTTGACGGCCTGAACGTTCGAGTCGCAGTTACCGCCCGAGCCGACGCTCGCGTCGAGGCCGCACGACGTGATTTGGAAATCGATGTTGACCGGGATGTCTTGGACCTTGACCGGAATCGTGCCGGTGATCGTGAGCGAATCCGGATGCACCGCGGTGAGGGTGAGGTTCGCGCCGCCGACGTTGACGACGGCTTGGCATTGCGAGGCGGTGGGCTTGTCGCAGATCGTGTAGGTCACGAAGGAGAACGTCCCGGAGCTCTTCGGGATCGGATAGGTGATCGTCCCGCCGCCCAGCGCTTTGCCCGCGATGGTTCCGAGGTTCTTTTGCAAGAAGTCGAAGCCCGCGCGCGTGACGCGCACCGAGCCGGCGTTCGTGATCGCGCTCGCTTTCGGGAAACCGCCCGGGAGCGGCGTGACGCCGCAGCCTGCGCAGCCGCTCGAGCAGCCGCCGCCGCTGCAAGCCAGCACGAACAAAACGAACCCGATCGCGCCGAGCCGCCGAAACCAAGAACGAAGCATGGAACCCTCCGGTGAGCGCGAAGCCAGCCCGCGCCCGAGATCTCGCTAAGTTTACACCATTCGGGACGGAAATCAGTCCGTCGCCGCGTCGCTCGCGTCGCCGCCGCCGTCGGTACCCGCGTCCGACGTGCCGCCCTGACATGTAGGCTCGGTCGAACCGTCGTTGATGGTGACCGCGGAGCCCGCGAACGTCGCCGAGAGCCAGAAGCTGTCTTGGCAGTCGCCCGGCTTGTTCGAGGTCGAGCAGTAGTCGCCTTTCGCCATGATGTTGCCGCTGCCGTCGCGCATGCATTTATGCGTCGTCGGGTCGGGCGAGGTCTGCGAGAGGAGAACGCAGAGCGTCTCGGGCAAGATCGTGAGCGGGACTTTGTCCGCGTCTTCGAGCGTCATCACGCCGCCGAGGCTCCCGGCGGTGTGCCACTTGGAGCAGGAAGACGGGTCGGCGACGTTGCAGCCCGGGTCGAGCGCCGGGAGGTTGAAGGCGCCGATGCAGTTGTTGTTCGACGAAAGGGTCGCCTGCTTCAAGATCGCGTTGCGGAGCGGAAGGATGATGACGTTGCTCGGGTCGGCCGCGCCCGCATCGGGCGAGAGGAACACCGGCACGTTGAGTAGCGCGATCGGCGCGGTCGTGAACGCGCCGCCGTCGTCGAACGTGATGCCGACTTGTGCGGGCTCGATGTCGAGGCTGCCGAGGACGTGGCGGTAGAAGCAGTAGCCGGCCCCGAACGGGTCGGGCGAGGGAGGCGCGCCGCCGGTCAAGATTTGGTCCGCGGTCGGGTCGATGTGGAGGAGCCAGTTGAACGCGCCGTTGCCGTGGTCGCCGCACTCGGGCGCGTTGAGGTCGACGCCTTTGTCGATGACGCTCGTCTGCACGAGACCGAGGCCGACGCCGGTGCCGACGAGCGACGGCGGCGCGGTGATCAAGAGGCGGCGAAGGCGGAAGTCGTACGCCGCTTTTTTGCTGTTGTCGGCGAGCGGCAGGCACGTGCTCGGGTCGCCGCATTTGGTCGTGTCGATCGAGCAGGTGCCGCCGGTCGAGGGGCACGTGTTGTCCGACGGGTCGCAGTTTCCCGGTGGAAATCCCCCGGGTCCTCCACCATCGCATTCGACGACGCCGACGGGCGGGCCCGAGTCGCTCACCGGCCGTTCGTGCTCGCTGATGCACGAGATGAGCGCGGCGATGCCGCCGATCGAAGCTGCGCCCGCAAGAAAGATTGCCGCCGAACGTTTCATCGATGTCCCCAATCTATCGGAGCGAGCCGCCGTAATCGACCATGCGCGCGAAGGCGTCGAGGCGGGTCTGGAGCTGCGCTTTGTCCACTTCGAGGAGGCGCTTCGGGCCGATGCCCTCGACGCAGAACGAGCCGAGCGCCGACGCGTAGAACATGCCGCGACGCACCGTGTGGAGGTTTTGTTCTTTTTGCGACGCGATGTAGCCGGCGAGGCCGCCGGCGAACGTGTCGCCCGCGCCGGTCGGGTCGAGCACTTCTTCGAGCGGATAGCCGGGCACGAAGAAGACGCCGTGATCGTCGAAGAGCGCCGCGCCGTGCTCGCCGCGTTTGATGATGAGACGCTTCGGGCCCATCTTGCGGATTTCGCGCGCCGCGAGCGAGACGTTGTCTTTGCCTGCGAGCTGGCGCGCTTCTTCGTCGTTGATGACGAAGAGGTCGACCTTGGGAAGCATCTCGGTGAGCGCCTTGGGCTCGCCCGAGATCCAGAAGTTCATCGTATCCGCGATGACCATCGTGTGCGGGCCGCGTTCGACTTGCGCGAGCACCTCGAGCTGGAGCTTCGGGTGGATGTTGCCGAGGAGGACGACCTCGCTGCGCTTGTACCCTTCGGGAATTCGCGGTCGGAAATCGGCGAACACGTTGAGCTGCGTGTCGATCGATTCGCGGCTCGCGAGGTCTTGGCTGTAGCGGCCGTGCCAGCGGAACGTCTTTCCCGCTTGGCGCTCGACGCCGCCGGTGTCGACGCCGCGCGAGCGCAGCATGTCGAGGTGCTTTTCGTCGAAGTCGCCGCCGACGACGCCGACGAGGCGAACCGGCGCGAGCATCGACGCCGCGATCGACGAGTAGGTCGCGGCGCCGCCGAGGACGTCGCGGAAATTTCCCGAGGGCATGTCGAGGTCGTCGAACGCGAGGGAACCGACGACGAGTGTATTGCTCATGGCGGGGCGCTTTCTCTCACAAAATCAGCCGAGGAGCCACCGAAGCCGCTCGCGCGCTTCGTTCGGCACGCGCGAAAGGTCGCTCATGACGGCGCCTTTGAGGGCAGCGTGGGCGTTCGATTTCGTCGGGTCGGGGAGGGCGGCGGCGAGCGCGGCGATGGCTTTTCGCGCGGTGTCGACGTTCTCGCGCATGACCGCGACCACCGCTTCGACCGTGACTTGCTCTTCGGATTGATGCCAGCAGTCGTAGTCGGTCGCGAGCGCGAGGGTCGCAAACGGGAGCTCGGCTTCGCGCGCGAGCTTGGCTTCGGGCATCGAGGTCATGCCGATGACCGAGACGTTCCACGAGCGATAGAGGAGCGACTCGGCGCGCGTCGAGAACTGCGGGCCCTCGATGCACACGTAGGTGCCGCCGCGGTGGACGCCGCGCTCGCCGTTTTTGTGGACGCTCGTCGCCGCGGTCGCGAGCGCCTTGGCGAGCTCGGGGCAGACCGGATCGGCGAAGCTCACGTGCGCGACGATCTCGTCGAAGAAGCTCGAGACGCGGCGCTTGGTGAGATCGATGTACTGGTCGACGACGACGAGATCGCCGGGCGCGATCGCTTCTTTCATCGAGCCGACCGCGCTCACCGAGACGAGGTGCGTCGCGCCGAGCTTCTTGAGCGCGCAGACGTTCGCGCGGAAGTTGATGCCGTGCGGCGGCACGCGATGTCCGCGACCGTGCCGCGGCAAGAAGAGGAGCGCGGTGTTACCAAGGTAACCACGTACCACGGTATCACTGGGCGCGCCGTACGGCGTGTCGACTGCGATTTCTTCGACGCGCTCGAGGCCGGGCAAATCGTAGAGGCCGCTGCCGCCGAGGATGGCGAGGACGTTTTTCATCTAACGCGTTTCTCCGCTGCGAAGGAGGCGCTCGGCGACGGGCGCGACGCGCGTGCGTTTGGCGCGCTCGGCGCGGACGATGCCGCAGAGCGTTTCGGCGGCGCGGTCGAGGTCGTCGTTGACGACGACGTAGTCGAAGAGCGCGTAGTGCTCGATCTCGCGCATCGCGACCTGGAAGCGGCGCTGCACTGTGTCTTCGTCGTCGCTCGCGCGGCCGCGGAGGCGCTTCAGGAGCTCGGGCATCGACGGCGGCAAGATGAAGACGCCGACCACGTCGGGCACCTTCGCGCGGATTTGCCGCGCGCCTTGGTAGTCAATGTCGAAGAGGACGCCGCCGCACGCCGGGTCCTCCCGCGCGCGGTCGATTTCGGCGAGCGAGGTGCCGTAGAGATTTCCGTGGACCTCGGCCCACTCCATGAAGGCGCCTTGTTTGACGAGCGCTTCGAAGCGATCGCGATCGACGAAGTGGTAGTCCTTGCCGTCGGACTCGGGTACTGCGGCGACCGTGCGCGGCTTGCGCGTCGTGTGCGAGACCGAGAATCGCAAGTCGGGAAACGCCGCGAGCAGGCGGCGGGTGAGCGTCGTTTTTCCCGCGCCGCTCGGCGAGGAGAGAATGAGGAGGGTGAAATCCGAGCGCGGGACGGGGCTCATGCGGAGACCGTTGGCGCAGAATACGGGACTGCGCGCGCGATTTACAGGCCGTCGACGGGTGTGGGCGTCGTTCGCCGGTCCGCGACGGCGCCGAGCTCGCCGCTCGTGCCCAGGCCCCAGCAGAGGACGCGGCCGTCTTCGGTCGCGACGCACGTGTGATTTCCGCCGGCGCAGATGTCGATCGCGCCGCCATCCATCGCGACGACGGGCGACGTGGAGCTCGTCGTCGTGCCGTCGCCGAGCTCGCCGTCGAAGTTTTCGCCCCAGCACGAGACGCGGCCGCCGTCTTGGAGCGCGCACGTGTGGCTTTGGCCGACCGCGACCGCGCGAACGCCGCCGACCTTCGCCGTGACCGGCACGCCCGACGAAGCGACCGTGCCGTCGCCGAGCTGTCCGTACGCGTTGTCGCCCCAGCATCGCAGCGTTCGATCGTGCATGACGGCGCACGTCGAATAATCGGCGACCGCGACCGAAACGGCGCCGGACACGATCGCGAGCTCGGGCAGCGGGCTGTACGTTTCGTCGGCGCCCGCGCCGATCTCGCCGTCGGCGTTGAGGCCCCAGCATTCGACGCTGCCGTTCGCGCCCACGGTGCACGTGTGCTCCGAGCCGCCGGCGGAGCGCGAGAGCGCGGTGACGTTCTCGACGTTCGTTTGGATCGGCGTCGTGCTCGACTTGGAAGCGCCGTCTCCGAGCTCGCCCTCGGCGCCCTGGCCCCAGCACGCGACCCCGCCGCTCGCGAGGAGCGCGCACGTGTAGCTGTATCCTGCGGTCACGCCCGTCGCGTCGGCGACGGCGACCGCGAGCGGCTTCGCGCTGCTCGGCACGCTGCTCCCGAGCTGGCCGACGAGATCGTCGCCCCAGCAAAAAATGTGGCTCGCGACGATTGCGCACGAGTGATACGCGCCGACGCCGATCGTGCTCGCGGGGCCGAGCGGCACCTGCGTCGGCGGGCTCGTCGCGTTCGCGGGCGCGCTCGTCTGCGCGCTCGTGTCGAGGCCCCAGCAAAAAACCGCGCCGTCTTGCCGGCGGGCGCACGTGTGATGCATGCCGCACGCGACTTGCACGAACGGGCTCGAGGGCGAAGCGGCGTCGCCGTTGCCGTTGCCGTGCGACACGCCGCCGAGATCCGTTCGCGCGCCGCACGCCGACGCGAGGACGGCGAGCACGAGCACGCCTCTCACGTCCATCCGATGGCCGCGCGCTCGCCGAGCCGTCACTCGATGTTCTGCGCTTGCTCCCGGAGGCGCTCGACCTCCGCTTTGAGCGCGACCACGCCGCGCGCGATCGCGGCGTCGGCGCACTTGCTCCCGATCGTGTTCGCCTCGCGCATCATTTCTTGGAGCAAGAACTCGACGCGCCGGCCGACGGGGCCCGCCTCGGAGAGCATCGAATCGAGCTGCTCGACGTGACTGCGGAGCCGCGCGATCTCTTCGGCGATGTCGCTTCGATCGGCGAGGAGCGCGATTTCTTGCTCGAGACGCGCCGGGTCGACTGTGCCCTCGGCCGAGCCTGCGAGACGAGCGACGCGCTCGCGGAGCCTTTTTTCCGCGCCGGCGAGCGCCTCGGGCGCGCGCCCTTCGATTTCGCGGAGGAGCTCGCTCGCGCGTCCGAGGTGGTGACGCATCGCGCGCTCGAGCGCCGCCCCTTCGCGCGCGCGCATCGCGTCGAGGTCCGACGCGGCCGCGGCGAACGCTCGTCCGAGCGCGTCGCGCACCGGCTCGCTCGTGACCTCGCTCACGACGAACAAATCCGGAACGACCGAAAGAAGCGAGAGCGGCACCGGCTCGCCCGGCGCGATCGCGTCGCGCAGCGCGCCGAGCTGGCGATACGCCGATGTCGCGCGTTCGACGTCGAGCACCGGCGACGCCGCGGGCATCGCCTCGGCGCGCAGCACGATCTCGATTCGCCCGCGCGAGAACCGCTCGCGCGCGAGGAGCTCGACGTGCGCCGAGAGCTCGGCGAGCTCGCGCGCCGCGCGAACGCGAATTTCCAGGAAACGATGATTCAGCGCGCGAAGCTCGACCTGCAGCTTGCCGCGAGGCGCGGCCGCGCCTTCCCCGGAGCCGAACCCGGTCATCGACTTCAGGTGAGCCCTCGCTTGCGCTTCACGATCTCGACCATGCGCGAGTACTCGATGTCCCACTCGCGCGAGCCTTCTTTGACGTGCTTCAACTGCGCGCGCACCTCGGCGTCGAGCTTGTCGTCCTCGCCCATGTGCTTTTTGAAAATCGGCGCCATCTTTCGGCGGAGCTCGACGTCCTGCGCGTAGATTTCGTCGACGTTCTTCGAGTGGCCGAACATCTCGACGACTTGGTCGAGCAAATAATCCAGCGTGTCGTCGCCGACCTTGATGCCCTTGCTGTCGGCGATTTGCTCGCGCACGCGCGAGTATTGCTCGTTTCCGCGGCTCGTGCGCTCGAGCAGCTCGCGCGTCTTCTCGTTCACGTCCTTCTCCATCTGGAGGTAGTTGCGGAGGACAGCCTCGATGTCGAGGACCACTTCGGTCGGGTGCTCGGCCTCGATGTCGCCCGAGGCGACGAGTGACTTCACGATCTCTTGAGCGATGGGGCTCACGCGGCCCGCGAACAGACGCATGACTTCGCTATACCTTCGTTCTATCGTGCTGACGATGGCCGAGTGCCCTTGGTGCGGCGGCCCGGTGCGCGATACTCGGGCGCCGTGCCCGAAGTGCGGGAAGGTCGCGTCGGATCTTCGCGCGACCGATCCGCCGGAGCCTTTGCGCGACCAAAATGCCACGGCCGTTCCGGACCTCGTGCTGCCGTCGGCGCCGATGTCCAAGCCGAAAATCGCGGCTCCTCTGCCCGCGCCGGATCTCGACGATTTGGCCGACCTCAAAATCGATTTGAGCGACACGGCACCCGCGAAGCCGGGCATCGCCCAGCCGCCGACGCCGGGCGCCTTCAGTCCGTTCGACGACGATTTTTCGAGCGGCCCGTCCCTCGAGCTCGATACGCAAGGCGGCTCGCTGCCGCCGCGGATTTCGTCGCCGAGCGTTTCGAATCCGCCATCGATGCCGTCGATGCCCGCCGCGCCGGTTTCGCAGCGCACCGTGCCGCAAGCGCCGGCTGCCTCGTCGGCGGCGCCCGCGGTCGATCCGTTCGAAGCGAAGGTGCTCGCCGATTATGGGCAGCCGGGCGCGTTCTACACGGCGCCGATTTATGCGTACCGCGTCGTGACGCGGCGGTCGGCGCTTCGTCGCGATCTCGTCGCGAAGAAATCCGAGGCCGACCGGACGCAGAAGCGCGTCGAGGACGCGCTCGTCTCGCTCGGCGAACGGGCACGCGCGCTCGCGAAGGGCGGCAGCGCCGCGCTCGACCGAGTGAAACAAGCCGAAGATTTGCTTCGCGGCCGTGACGGAGCGCTCGCCGGCGCGATGGACGCGTATCGCGCGGCGGTCGCCGAAATCGACGGACGGCTCTCGGCGGCCGAGGCCGAGCTCGCGCGCGCGCGGCAGGACGAGTCACGCGCGTCGAGCGCGCGCGACGTCGCGGACGAAGAGCACAAGCGCGCCGACGCGAAGGTGAAGCGGATCGAAATCGAAATGCGCAACGGCGCGCAGCGCGCAGCCGAGCGCGACGCGGCCGCCGCGGAGGTCGCGCAAAAGCTCGTCCTGCGAACCCAAGCCGAGCAGGCGCTCGGCGATGCGCGTCGCGTCGCCGTCGCGGCGCAAGCGAAAGTCGACGCGATCGCGCGCGAGCGAACGACGCGCGAGGCCGCGTTCTCGCGCCAATCGGGGACGCGCAGCGCCGGGGTCGACGACGCGCAAACTCAACTGCGCGCGGCGCTCGTCGATCTCGGTCGCGCGATGCTCGCCGATCCGAGCGTCGCCACCGAGCTCGCCGCCGCGCGCGACGAGGTCGCTCGCCTCGAAGACGCAGCGCGCAAGCACGCCCACGACGTCACCCTCCACGAGCACGCGCTCGTCTCGTACGACGCGCCGAAAGTGTTCCTCGGCCTCGCGCTCGTCGGCGTCGCGCTGCTGCTCGTGCTCGTCGTTCTCTTCTTCCCGATGATCTACCACTCGCTCGCGAGCTGAAATTCAGCGGCGCGTCGGGGGCGGGCGGCGCGACGGCGTCGTACGCGAAGGCGGCGCAGATTTCGGCGGCGGCGGCGTGGCTTCGCGTTCTTCGCGAAGCGCGATCTTCGGCTCGCGCGTCGAGCCCATCTGGAGTCGCCGCATCACCGCGCGCTTCTGGCGTTCCTTGTATTTTGCATGCGATGCCTCGCCGCGCTCGTTTTTGGCCTCGGTCTCGCGGTCGATGACCTGAAACTCGCAGATGACGAACACGACCGGCGCGAGCTGCCAAACCCCCGCCTCCGCGCGCTCGAGCTGCTTCGTCGGAATCCGCACGGGCAGGTCGACGACGAAGTGAACGACGCGATAGTTGTTCGCGGAGAAGCTGTTGTCGTTCGGCGTGAGCTCGTCGTCCTCGCGGCTCTGCATGTCCGGCAGGAGCCGCGCGAGCCGCGCTTTCTTCTTCGCGTAGCTCTTGAACTGGAACATCGAGTTCGTGCTCTGCCCGGGGATGACGTAGTTGAACGGAAAGAGGTGCGTCGTCAGATATTGAATGACCGGAAAAATGTCGTCGTAGCTCCGCGTGACGATGCGAAAGCGGAGCTTGTCGTAGACCTGCGCGGCGATCGTGTCGTGCTTCGAGAGGAGCTTCGTGTAGAGCGAGTCTTTGTTTTTGCGCCCGCCGACGAACTCGAGGATCGGAAAGCCGTGCGCGAGCATGCCGCCGATGACGCGATAAACTTTCTCTTCGACCATGTGAAAAACTTCTTGGTCGGAGAGCGGCAGCATGAAGAGGAGCTCGCGCCCCTCGAGGTGATGGATGATGTGCATGCACTTCAAGATCGTGCACGCGCACGTCTGACGATGGCCGCGACCGCACGCGACCATGAGCAGCTCTTCGACCGAGGCCTGCTCGATCGGTTTCGGAATCGGAAACTCGAAGTGCCGGCGCAGGTAGCCGATGGCCTCTTGCTTGATGAGATCCATCGCGTGGCGGTCGGCGGCGTCTTCGGGGTGGAGCTCTTGCGCGCGGAGGAACTGCCGCGCCTCTTCTTCATTTTCGAAGTTGAGTCGGTGCCAATCGATGACCGATTCGCCGCGCAAAATCAGACGAACCGCCTCGAGATCGACGAGCGTGAAGTCGTCGAGACGCTTCAGCCGATCGATGCCGTCCACGGACGCGCCTATAGCACGGCGTGCTAGGAAGAGGCCGTGAAGAAGCTCGCGCGAGTGCTCGACGACGTGCGCGCGACGTGCGACGTCCGCGCGCGGCTCGCGGTCGATCCCGTCGGGTTCGTGCGACGCTACGAGGACCCGCTCGACCGAGAGCTCGTCGGTCTCGTCGCGGCGTGCGTCGCGTTCGGCAACGTGAAGACGATCCGCCGCAAGCTCGAAGAAATTTTTCGAAGAGTCGAGGGATCCGCCGAAGGCGGGACCTCGCAAACGATGACGCGCGATCCGCCGCACGTTCGCGCCGAGGACGCAGTCGCGGTGAAGAGCGCGCTCCGCGGATTTCGCCATCGCGTCTTCGTCGGCGACGACATCGCGAGACTTTTGATCGGCGCCCGCGCAGTCCAAAAACGTCACGGCTCGCTGGGCAACAGGTTCACGATCTTGTTCGCGTCCTGCGGGGGTATGGGGGGCGCAGAGCCCCCCATACCGAAGCGAGAGGAGCGTAAGCGACGAGCGCTGAGGGGGGAGCTCGAGGGGCAAGCGCCCCTCGAACAAGACCGAGACCGAGACAACTTCCGCGAAGCTCTCGCCCTGCTCTGCGACGAGATCCGCGACGTGGGCCAAGTGAAGAGCAAGCACCTCCTCGCCGACCCGCGCGCTGGGAGCAGCGTGAAGCGGCTCGTCTTGTGGGTGAAGTGGATGACGCGCCCCGACGACGGCGTCGACCTCGGTCTCTGGCCCAGCGTCCCGGCGAGCGCGCTCGTCATCCCGGTCGACGTTCACATCCACAAGCTCTCGCGAAACCTCGGTCTCACCGCGCGCAAAGACGCGTCGTGGAAGACGGCCGTCGAAATCACCGCGTCGCTCGCGCGTTTCGATCGGGAGGACCCCACGAAATACGATTTTTCGCTTTGCCACATGGGCATGCTCCAGCGCTGCCCCTCGCGCCGCGATCCGAAAAAATGTGAGGGCTGCCCGGTGAAGCCGGTCTGCATTCACTGGGACAAATGAAGTAAGCTCGGGTTCTTCATGGCGGCGCGCAAGCAAGAGTTCTCGCTGGACGCGGTGCGGACCGACGGCTGGTTCGAGCGCATCGGCGAGGGCATCGGCAGCTTCCAAGCGCTGTGCGAGATCGTCGGCGAGCGGTTCTTCGCGTTTTCGATCATCGTCGGCGCGCGCATCACCGCGCTCACCGTCGATCGCCGCGCGCCCGATCAGACGCTCGTCGATTTCGTCGTCGGTCTCGGCGATGCCGACGCGGACCTCGAGCCGCAGCGGCTCACGCTCGCCGATTTCCGCCGCCGCCTCGTCGGCGCGCTCCTCGTCGAAGAAGACCGCGACGTCCCGCCGCCCGCGCGCGAGACCGACACCGAATCGATTCAGCTCTACATCGGCGTTCGTTACCTCTTGCTCGCGCCGCTCTACGGGTACTCGCTGCAAAAGCTCGTCGTCGAGCCGCGGCCGCGCGGCGAGGAGGCGGTCGCGCAGCTCTGGGTGCGGCGCGACGGCGTCGAAGAAGATTACGACCTCGACACGTTTCGCGTGCGCATTCGCGCGCACGTGCGCGAAGAGCTCGAGCGCGCGTCGACCGGGCAAAGGAGCGCGATCGATCTCGCGAAAGTCGCCGAGGCCGAAGGCGCCGCGCTCAAAGGCGACTGGACGAAAGTCGTGCAGCTCCTCGGCGCGTGGCCCGCGCCGCTCGCGATTTTCCTCCGCACGCCCGAAGGTCAAACGCTCGCGCCCGACGCGCGCGCGCTCATCTCGAAGGGCCTCGGCCTGCTCGGCTCGGCGTGCGTTCATCTCGGCGAGGTCGAGCAAGCCGAAGAAGTCTTCCGCATCGGCATCCAGTACGCGCAGGAAGGCGTCGCCGCGGCCGATCTCTTTCGCCGTCTCGGCGACGCGCTCCTCCACAGCGGGCGCGCGGGCGAAGCCGTCGGACCGCTGCGTCGCGCTTCGGCGTTCGGCGCGCCCTCGACCGAAATTCTTCCGCTCCTCGGCAAGGCCCTCCTCGCGCGCAAGCGCTACGTCGCCGCGTACGCGTGCTTCCGCGACGCGCTCGAGGCCGGCGTCGCCGAGCGCGATCTCGCCGCCGAGATCCGCGAGGTCGAGACGGCCCTCGGCCCCGCGCTCACCGCGTGGAAAGCCGTGCGGCTCACTGCCGCGCAGTCCTGATGGCCTACGTCTCCGCGCGGCTCACCGAGCTCGAGCTCAAATACATGCGCCTCGAGCGCCACGTCGAAGAGCTCTCGTCGGTCGTCGCCGAGCAGCAAAAGACGATCGATTCGCTCATCCGAGAGCTGAAAGACACGTCGGCGCGCCTGAGAGACATGGGCGAGCAGGCGGGGCCGGGCGAAAAGCCGCCGCACTACTGACACATTCACCATTCCACATTCCCTCTCTCCTTTGACACCGTGATGGGACGCCACTAAAACCACGCGCGCGATGCTCGTCTCCACCTACGCTCCCATCTTCATGATGATCGGCGTCGCGACGCTCCTCGCGACCTTGTTCTTCGTCGGGCACAACCTGCTCGGCAAGCAGGCCAAGTTCAGCGAAGAGCGCATGCAGCCGTACGAGTCGGGCTCGCCGAGCGACGGCGGCAAATTCGTCAAGCTGAGCGTCAAGTTCTACCTGACGGCGATCCTCTTCGTCGTCTTCGACATCGAGGTCGTCTTCATCTACCCGTGGGCGATCCACTTCAAAGAGCTCGGGTGGACCGGCTTCGGCAGCATGCTCGGGTTCCTTGGCGTCATCGTCATCGCGCTCGTTTACGTGTGGCGCAAGGGCGCCCTCGAGTGGGAGACCTGATGAGCGCAACGACCACCAAAGTTCTCGAAGGCAGCGAGCAAGGCTTCGCCACGACGCGCCTCGACGCGCTCCTCGGCTGGGCGCGCAAGTACTCGCTCTTCAACTATCCGTTCGTCACCGCGTGCTGCGGGATGGAGTTCATGGCCGTCTCGTCGCCGCGCTACGACTTCGCGCGTTTCGGCGCGGAGGCCCCGCGTTTTTCGCCGCGCCAGAGCGATCTACTCTGGGTCGTCGGAACGATCTCGCAGCGCCAAGCGCCGATCCTGAAGCGCATCTACGAGCAGATGATGGAGCCGCGCTGGGTCATGGCGTTCGGCACCTGCGCGAGCTGCGGCGGCTTCTACGACAACTACACGACCGTCCCGGGCATCGACAAAATCATCCCGTGCGACGTCTACGTGCCCGGCTGTCCGCCGCGGCCCGAGGCCGTGTTCGACGGCCTCCTCCTCATTCAAGACAAGATCGCGAGCGGCGTGCGCAAGCCGTCGGTCGTGAAGCCGCGCCAAGATCCGGCGACCGATCTCGTGAAAATCAACACGCAGAAATCCGAAAAGAAAAAGAGGGCCGAGTGAGCAAGCTCGTCCTCGAAAAGCTGATGGGCAAGCTCGGCGACAAAGTCGTCGAGACGCACTCGGCCCTCGGCGACGACACCGCGGTGATCGCGCCCGAGGCGTGGCACGCGGCGGCGAAGTTTCTCCGCGACGACCCGGGGCTCGACTTCGATTTGTTCGTCGATCTTTGCGGCGTCGATTATCCGGCCCGCGAAAACGGCCGCTTCGAGGTCGTCGTTCACTTGTATTCTACAACCAAACGTCACCGCGTCCGCCTGAAGGCGCGCGTCGGCGATCAAGAAGGCGACGGCGCCGAGATCGACAGCATCTCGGACGTGTGGGTCGGCGCCAACTGGCTCGAGCGCGAGACGTTCGACATGATGGGCATCGTCTTCCGCGGTCACCCCGACCTGCGGCGCATCCTCATGTACCCGGAGTTCGAGGGCCACCCGCTCCGCAAAGATTATCCCGCGAACCAAACGCAGCCGCTCATTCCGTATCGCACCGAAGAAGAGGCGGGCATGATCCTCGAGAAGGTCGCGCCGTTCGGCGGCGACGAGGGCATGGCGTTCGGTCGCAAGTGGTTCGAAAAAGGCGGCCCGCAGAGCGTCGGCGAGTGGCACGAGGAGCTCGGCACGCCGCGCGGCGACTCGGAGCGCACCGCCGGGAAGAACGAAAGCTGATGGAACCGATCGATCTCGATCTCGAAGAAGGCGAGCTCGAGCTCCCCAGCGAGCCGATGCACCTCAACATGGGCCCGTCGCATCCCGCGATGCACGGCACGGTGCGCGTCGTCCTCGAGCTCTCGGGCGAAACGATTTTGAAGGCCGACGTCCAAGTCGGTTACTTGCATCGCGGCTTCGAAAAAATGTGCGAGCGCGGCACGTGGGCGCAGGTCTTCCCGTACGCCGATCGTCTCAACTACGTCTCGCCGATGCTCAACAACGTCGGCTACGCGCTCGCCGTCGAGAAGCTCGCCGGCCTCGAGGTCCCCGAGCGCTGCCAGTGGTACCGCATGATCTTCGGCGAGCTCGCCCGCATCAGCGATCACCTGACGTGCACCGGCGCGATGGCGATGGAGCTCGGCGCGATCACGCCGTTTTTGTGGTGGATCAAAGCGCGCGAGCTCGTCTGGGACATCCTCGAAGAAGAGACCGGCGCGCGACTCACGCACTCGTTCGGCCGCATCGGCGGCATGGCGAAGCCGCCGACCGCGCAGCTCAAAGAGCTCATTCGCAACGCGCTCCCGACGATTTTGCGATTGCTCGAAGAGGGCGAGAAGCTCCTCCTCAAGAATCGCATCTTCATCGACCGCCTCGAGAACGTCGGCATCATCAGCGGCGCCGACGCGAAGGCGCTCGGCTGGACCGGCCCCTGTCTCCGCGCGAGCGGCGTCGCGTACGACATCCGCAAGGCGCATCCGTATTTGAAATACGACGAGGTCGAGTTCGAGGTGCCCGTCGGCGCGCGCGGCGACACGATGGATCGCTTCCTCGTTCGTCTCGCCGAAATCCGCCAGAGCGCGCGCATCCTGATGCAGTGCATCGAGCGCATGGCGGATGACGGCCCGGTCAACGTCGCCGACCCGCGCTTCACGCTGCCCGAGAAGATGGACGTCTACACGACCATCGAGGCGACGATTCAGCACTTCAAGCTCGTCATGGAGGGCGCGAAAGTGCCCGCCGGCGAGTGCTACTCGTACACCGAGGCCGGCAACGGGGAGCTCGGCTTCTACATCGTCTCCGACGGCAGCGGCACGCCCTGGCGCGTGCGAATTCGCCCGCCGTGTTTCTACGTCGTCCAAGGCCTCGAGCAGCTCATCACCGGCCGCATGCTGAGCGACATCATCCCGACGTTCGGGTCGCTCAACATGATCGGCGGAGAATGCGATCACTGATGAAGCTCTACATCAACGTCCTCTCGCCGAACGTTCGGCGCGCGCGTCTCACGGCGGCGGTCCTCGGCCTCGAGCTCGAAGAGATCACGCTCGACTTCGCGAAGGGCGAGCACAAAGCGCCCGCGTACCTCGCGCTCAATCCGAACGGCGCGGTGCCGACGCTCGTCGACGGCGACTTCGTCCTCACCGAGTCGCGCGCGATCATGCAGTACCTCGCGTCGAAGAAGCCCGAAGCGGGCCTCCTTCCGCACGACGAAAAAGGCCGCTGCGACGTCACGCGCTGGCAATTCTGGGACGCCGCGCACTTCGCTCCGCAGCTCGGCACGCTCGCGTTCCAGCGCGTGATGAAGAAACAGTTCGGCATGGGCGCGCCCGACGAGGCGAAGGTCGAAGAGGCGCTGGCAACCTTCCGCCGCTTCGGCGCGGTGCTCGACGCGCGCCTCGAAAAATCTCGCTACGTAGTCGGCGACGCGCTGACGCTCGCGGATCTCACGCTCGCGTCGTCGCTCATGTACGCCGAAAAATCGGACGTCTCGCTCGCCGAGCTCCCGCACGTCGCGGCCTGGTTCGCGCGCATCTCCGACACCGCCGCGTGGAAAAAGACCAGCCCCTGGTGACGGTCCCCCCATGCGGGCTTTCATCCTCGAGGGCGACGCCCTGAGTGAGACGACCGACTTGGCCGCGGTGCGCGCGGCGGTCGAGGCCAAGAAGACGATGTGGATCGATCTCGAAGCGCAGTCGCCCGAGGTCGACGCGCTGCTCGAAGGTCCGCTCGGCCTCCACCCGCTGACCATCGAAGACATCTGGTCCGACCGCCCGAGCCCGAAAGCCGACGAGTTCCCGACGTACCTCTACGTCTGCGCGCACACGGTGAAGCGCAGCAACGGGGACCTGCACACGTGCGAGGTCGATCTCGTCGTCGGCGCGTCGTTCGTCGTCACCCACGACGCGACCGGCATCGTCTCGGCGGCGGTGCGCGACGATTTGAAACGCTCGCCGCGTTTGCTCATGCGCGGAGCGCCGTGGGTCGCGCACACGATCCTCGATCGGCTCGTCGACGGTTACCTGCCGGTCATCGACGCGTTCGACGACGACGTCGAAGCGCTCGAGGACGACGTGCTCGCGAAAGCCGGCACGCCCGAGGGCGGCGCCGTCCTCGGCCGCATCCTCGCGCTCAAGCGTTCGCTCCAATCGCTGCGGCGCGTCTCGATTCACCAGCGCGAGCTTCTCCTCCGCCTCGCGCGCGGCGAGTTCGCGATTTTTCCGCCCGACGTGCTGCCGTACTTGCGCGACGTCCACGATCACTTCGTCCGCGTCGGCGATCTCGCCGACAGCTACCGCGATCTCGTGACGAGCGCGCTCGACGCATACCTGAGCGTCCAATCGAACCGCATGAACGAAGTCATGAAGACGCTGACGCTCATCTCGACGGTGATGCTCCCGCTCACGTTCATCGCGGGCGTCTACGGCATGAACTTCGATCACATGCCCGAGCTCCACTGGCGTTACGGCTACCCGTTCGCGCTCGGGCTCATGGCGGTCGTCGCGCTCGCGGCGGTGCTTTGGTTCCGGCACAAACGTTGGATCGCCTAACCTGACATAAGGCTGACAGCGACCGCTCGTAGGTTGGTCGTCATGCATACTCGCCGAACTTTCGTTCCGGTCGCCGAGCCGTTTGAGCTCGGTCTGTCGATCAAGTTTCTCGCGGGCTTCTCGCCGATGATCGGCGAGGTGGCGCTCGGGGAGTGTTCGCTCGACAAAACTTGGATGCACCGCGGCCGGCCGATCGCGGTGACCGTTCGCGCCGAACGCGCCGGTCTCGCTTGCGCGCTGCGCTCGCCCGAGCCGATCGACGACGAAGCCGAGCATGCGATCGCCGATCGCGTCGCGTTTTTTCTGAGCGCGACCGACGACGTCGAGGCCTTCTATGCGCTCGCCGAGCATGACGAACCGTTCGCCCCGGTCGCGAGGCGCCTCCGCGGCCTTCATCACCCGAAGTTTCCGACGCCGTTCGAGTCGGCTTGCTGGGCGGTCATCAATCAGCGCGTTCCGCTTGCTCAGGCGCGCAAGATGAAGGCGGCGATCGTCGCGAAATGGGGAGCGGCGCGCGCGTTTCCCGAGGCGGCGACGCTCGCCAAAGCCAGCCTCGCCGAGCTCGGACGGACGATCGGCAACGAGCGAAAAGCCCGCGCCGTCTTCGCGGTTTCGCAGGCGTTCGCGAAGCGCGACGAAAAATGGCTGCAGACTGCACCCATCGCGGAGGTCGAGAGCTGGCTCCGGAGCATTTGGGGCGTCGGCGACTTCAGCGTCGCGTTCATTCTTTATCGGGGCCTCGGGCGCTCGCTCCCGCCGCCGCTCGGCCTTCCCTGGTCCGACAAGTTCGTGGACGCCGCGAAGGAAACCTACGGCCGCGCGACCCGCGCCGACCTCGAAAAAAAAGCCGCACATTACGGCCCCTGGACCGGCTACTGGTCGCTTTACCTCTGGGGCGCCGGCTTCGTTTGACGGATTGGCCCCGCGGCTTCTATAGAGGGTGTGCGAAATGCCGACATTCAAGCTGGACGGCAAGGAAATCCCCTTCACGCCGGGTCAAACGATCATCACGGCGGCGTGGAAGCACGGGATTGAAATCCCGCATTACTGCTGGCACCCGGGGCTGACCGTCGCCGCCAACTGCCGCATGTGCCTCGTCGAGATCATGCCGCCGCCCAACCAGCGGCCGGTGATGCTCGACATCCTCGAGTGGGACGCCGCGTCGAACGACTACAAGCCGCAGCGCAAGCCGAAGCTCCAGCCCGCCTGCCAAATCGCGGTGAGCGAAGGCATGGACGTGCGCTCGGACTCGAGCGACCACGTCGTCAAAGCGCGCCGCGACGTGCAGGAGTTTTTGCTCCTGCAACATCCGGTCGACTGCCCGATTTGCGATCAAGCGGGCGAGTGCAAGCTGCAAGATTATTGGCTCGAGCACGGCCAGTACCAAAAGCGCATGCGCGACGAGCCGGTTCACAAGCCGAAGGGCGTCTCCTTCGGGCCGACGATCGTCTACGACGCCGAGCGCTGCATCGTCTGCACGCGCTGCATCCGCTTCATGGCCGAGGTCGCGAAAGATCCGGTGCTCGATCAACGCGAGCGCGGCAACGTGAAAGAGATCGTCGTCGCGCCGGGCCGGCAGCTCGATGGGAACTACACGTTCATGGTCGACCACGTGTGCCCGGTGGGCGCGCTCACGACCAAAGATTTTCGCTTCAAGGCGCGCGTTTGGTTTTTGCGCGCGGCCAAGAGCGTCTGCCAAGGCTGCGCGACCGGCTGCAGCGCGTGGCTCGACTTCGACCCGCGCTCGAACCAAGCCGAGCGCTATCGCCCGCGCGAGAACGAGCAGGTCAACAAATTCTGGATGTGCGATCACGGCATGGTGAGCTACCGCGACGCGCACGACGGCCGCGTCGCCGACGCGCGCGTGGGCGGCAAGCCGGCCTCGCCGCAGAAGGCGCTCGACAAAGCGAAGAAACTCTTCGACGGCGTGCCGCACGCGTCGATCGCGATCGTCCTGTCGGCCCAGCACTCGCTCGAGGACAACTGGGCGATGCTCGAGCTCGGCAAATCGCTCTTCGGGGCCGCGAGCTTCTTCGTCGCGCGAGCGCCCGACGGCGATCACGACGACATCTTGATCAGCGCCGACAAGAACTCGAACGGCGAAGGCGTGAAGCAGCTCGCTCCCGAAGCCAAGAGCTGGACCGATTTCCTCGCGGCGATCGAGTCGGGCGGCGTTCGGCACGTGATCGCGCTCGGCGCGAGGACCGGCGATCTCGAAAACGAAAAACCGAAGCTCGCGAAGCTCGAGGCGCTCGTCACGATCGCGTCGCACGAGTCGGCGCTCACCGCGGCGGCGGCGGTCGTCTTCCCGGCGACGTCGTGGGCCGAGCAGAGCGGCACCTACGTGAACTACAAAGGCATCAAGCAAATGTCCGAAAAGGCGATCGCCCCGCAGGGCGCGTCGCGACCGGCGTTTCAACAGATCGCCGAGCTCGCGCTGGCGCTCGGTCACGAGCCGACTTGGTCCAAGCTGAAGGACGTCCGCGCGAAGCTCGCCGTTCCGGAGCCTTTGCGCGAGCCCGCGGTGATGCCCACCACGGCGACGCAGGCGGTATGACATGAGCGGAACGCAAGTCGTCGCGGCGCTGATCAAAATCCTCGTGATGATCGGCTTCGTCGTGAACACGGCGGCCATCCTCACGTGGCTCGACCGCCGCATGGGCGGCCTCATGCAAGACCGCGTGGGACCGAACCGCGCCGTCGTGAAGATCTTCGGCCGCGAGTTCCGTCTCGCCGGTCTCCTTCACCCCGCGGCCGACGGCCTCAAGTTCTTCACGAAGGAGTTCTATAGGCCGCCGCGCGCCGACAAGCTCCTCTACTCGCTCGCGCCGATCCTCTCGATGATGCCGGTGATGGCGCTCGTCGCCGTCGTTCCGTTCGGCGACACGCTTTGCCTGAACGAGGTCATCCGCGAGCCGCCCGGCACGCACTTTTGGAACGCCGTTTGGCCGGTCGTGCCGCGCCTCGGCACGTGCGGCGCGCCCGGCGTCAGCGTGCCGTTCATGGTCGCGTCGCTCAATGTCGGCTTGCTCTACGTCTTCGCGCTCGCGGGGCAGGGCATCGTCGGCGCGGCGATCGCCGGCTGGTCGAGCGACAACAAATATTCGCTCATGGGCGCGCTCCGCGCCGCGTCGCAGATGGTCAGCTACGAGGTCGCGATGGGCCTCACGCTCATCGGCGCGATGATGATCTACGGAACCATCCGCCTCGACGACATGGTTCGCTGGCAGGGCGACCACACCTGGGGAATTTTCGCGCAGCCGCTCGCGTTCGTTCTCTTCTTCACCGCCGCCGTCGCCGAGACCAAGCGCATCCCGTTCGACCTCCCCGAGGCCGAGAGCGAGCTCGTGTCCGGTTACTTCACCGAGTACTCGGGCATGACGTTCGGCATGTTCTACTTTGCAGAATACATGGAAGTCGTGACGAGCTCGATGCTCGTGGTCACGATCTTCCTCGGTGGCTGGGAGCTGCCGTTTTTGCATCGCGACGGCATCACGATCCAGCTCGGCGGAGCGCTCGTCTGGCATCAGATCATTCCGCACATCTGGATGGAGATCATCAGCGTCCTCGCCTTCTTCGGAAAGGTCGCCGCCGTCTGCTGGTTCCAGGCCGTCGTTCGCTGGACGCTCCCGCGCTTCCGCTACGACCAACTGCAAAAGCTCGGTTGGCGCGTGCTCCTTCCGCTCGCGCTCGCGAACGTGCTCGTCACCGGGTTCGTCGTCCTCGCGATCGACAAAGGCGGCGCGCCGCTCTGGAACGGCCTCGACCTCGCCGCGGACCTCTCGCAAGCGATCGTCGCGATCGCGATCACCTACGGCGTCGTCCGGCTCGTCGTCGGGTTCTTCAAGCCGCGCCAGCGCCGTCCGCGCGTCGTCGGCAGCGCGGCGAAGCTCGCCGCGAAGACCGGCGGAACCCCCGTCACACCGATGCAGGCGTGAACATGAACGCATTCCCGAAGAAACCTTCGTCTCCGACCAACGCCGTCGTCGTCCAGCACGTGCCGCACACGCCGACGACGCAGTCGTACTTGCCCGCGATCTTCCAAGGTCTCGGCGTGTCGATGAAGCACTTCTTCAAGAACACGAAGGAGATGATCCGCAACGAGCGCCCCGATCCGATCCTCGAGACGTTCGAGGACGGCGTGACGCTCGTCTCGTATCCGGAGCAGAAGCGGCCGTATCCCGAGCGCTTCCGCGGCGTGCATCGCCTCGTTCAGCGTGACGACGGAAGCCCGCGCTGCGTTGCGTGTCTCTGCTGCTCGACCGCGTGCCCGGCGCAATGCATCTTCATCGAGCCGGGCGAGTACGCCGAGGGCGACGAGCATCGTGGCTACGAGCGTTACCCGGTGCGCTTCGTGATCGACGAGCTCCGTTGCATCTTCTGCGGCTACTGCGTCGAAGCGTGCCCGTGCGACGCGATCCGCATGGACACCGGCGCGCACGCCGCGCCGTACGACTCGCGCGAGCAGTTCATCTACGAAAAAGATTTGCTCCTCAGCCTGCCGGCGCGCGACGGATCGCTCAAGACGATCAACCCGCGGCACGAGCCGGGCGACCCGGGCCACCCGGGGATCACGCGCGAGCACGAGCATCACTGATCGCTCTCTGCGGTTCGTGGTTGATTTAGACTAGCGACGATGCGAGCCCTGAAGGCCGTTGTCCTCGCGGCGATCGCGAGCTGCGCCATTTACGATAGCTCGCTGCTCGTCGACGGCGGGTCCGATGGGGCCGCTCCGGTCGAGGCCGGCGCGGACGTCGACACGTGCAACCACGCCGAGCCGCCGGGGCGCCCGGCTGCGGACGATCCGAGCGACGGCGGCGACGTCGAGTTCGTCGTCGCGCTGCGCTACGTGGACTTCGGGCTCGCGGCCGACGCGGGCGTGTTCGGCTTCGATCTCGATCACACGTGCACGTGCCCGGCGCCCGAGACGTGCGTGCCGGCCGCGGGTGCGCCGCAACATTGCGACGATTCCGTCGGACGCGACAACGCCGGCGGCGCGCTCCTCAAGCAATATGCTCAGCTCTCGTCGTCGGTCTTCAACACCGACAAGATCAACGCGAACGTGGCCAAGGGCGTGAACGGCATGATGCTGCGCGTGCGCAACTGGAACGGGCAGCCGAACGACACGCAGGTCTCTTTCGCGGTGTTCGTCTCGACGGGCACGTTGCCGCTCGACGATGCCGGCGCCAACCCCATCCCCAAGCACGACGGGACCGACGAGTGGGCCATCGATCCGTCGTCGGTGAGCGGCACGCCGCCGCCGTACAACGCGGTCAACGAGGACACGGCGGCTTACGTGTCGGGCGGCGTCCTCGTCGCGAGCGCGTCTTTTCCGTTCAGCATCGGTCAGTCGTTCGGGACGAACTTTCTCCGCTTCGACGACGCCGTGATCGTCGGGACGATCACGAGCACGCCGAACGGCTACGCGCTCGACGGCGTTCTCGCGGGCCGCTGGGACACACGCAACGCGCTCACCGGCATGCAAGCCGCGAAGGACCCGTTCAACCCAGGCGAATATCTCTGCGGAACGAACGCGACGTACCTCGCGATCAAGAGCTCGATCTGCAAAGCGGCGGACGTCGCCCACACGATCGCGAGCGACAACGCGGGCGCCCCGTGCGACGCGCTCTCGACGTCGGTCGGCTACCAAGCCGAGCCCGCGATGCTCGGCGCGCTGGTCGCTCCGCTGCCGCGCAACACGCCGTGCGGCGCGACGTACTCCGACCAGTGCGGGAATTGAATCGTTTTCGGCAGAGGGATTTCAGCCCCCGAACGCAAACGACTTCGCCGGGGACCCCGCTCTAGGGCTCGAGAGCGAAGCGCGTTCGACTCGAAGCCCCTCGAGAGTTTGGGCTGCCTGGGACTGAAGTCCCAGGCAGCGGCGAGATCAAAGAAGCGCCTCGGGATTCGCGAGCGCCTCGGCGAGCGGCGCGGTAAGCCCGCCTTCGGCGGGCTCAGAATCGCGCGCCGAACTTTCTAGTTCTGAGCCCGCCGCGGGCGGGCTTACTGCACCTCGCTCCAAGCCGCCGACAGGTTCGCGATCACGCGCCGTTGATCTCTCTGCTGCCTGGGACTTCAGTCCCAGGCAGCCCAGCTGCCTGCGGCTTCACTCCCAGGAAGCCCAGCTGCCGCCGCCCCGAGCGCACATTGCGGTGCTTTCTGCTAGATTTTTCCGCTACTCTGCCGGCCCGTGAGCAGCCAGACCGTCGACATTTTGCGCAGTGAGCTCGAGCGTCTCTACTCGCTCGAGGAGATGTCCCACGTCGCCGGGCTCGTCGGTCTCGCGCACGACGTCGAGTCGACGACGACCAAGGCGAGCTTCGCGCGGTCGCTCGCCGAGCAGGCCGTGTCGAGCGAGTCGGTCGAAGCGCTCGTCGATGTCGTTTTGCAAATGCGGCGCGAGGTCGACCCGCGCCTCCGCGACACCGCCGCGCTCCTCGGCGAGCCCGAGCTCGCCGGAGGCAAGCCGTTCGGCAAGTATCAAATCGACCGCAAAATCTCGGCGACCGAGATGGGCGTCGTCTACCTCGCCAAAAAAGACGGCGCCGCGTACATGCTGAAGACGCTGCGCCGCGAGGCCGCGCGCGACAAGCGCGCCGTCAATCGCTTCCTCACGCAGAATCGGCTCGTCGCGACGGTCCAGCACGAAGGGCTGCCGAAGAACATCGACGCCGGCGAGATCGACGGGACATTCTACGTCGCCTACGAGCACATCGACGCGCAGCCGCTCGCGTCGCGTTTCGCGCGAACCGGTCCGTCGCACATCAACGAGCTTCGCCCGATCTTGCGCGCGCTCCTCGAGCCGCTCGCCGCGCTCCACAAGGCGCAGCTCTCGCACGGCGATCTGAAAATGGATCACGCGCTCGTGCTCCGCGGAGCCGACGCGCAATCGGTCAAAGTGGTGCTGATCGATTTCGGCGGCGACCGGCTTCGCCCGCGTCTCACGCCGACGTCGGGCACGTACGGGCTCCTCGCGTGCTACGGGTCGCCCAAGACGATCGCGCCCGAGCAAGTGCGCGGGAAATCCGCCGACGCGCGCACCGACGTCTACGCGTTCGGCGCGATGCTCTACGAGCTCCTCGCGGGCAAGCCGGTTTTTCCCGTCGAGCAGGGCGCGGCCGACGCCGCGATGGCGCACCTCGCGAAGGCGCCCGAGCCTCCGAGCGCGAAGGCGCCGCGCGGTTGGGTGACGAAAGAAGTCGACGCGTTCGTGCTCTCGCTCCTCGCGAAAGATCCCGCGCAGCGTCCGCGCGACGCGGGCGCGCTCGTCGAGGTCATCGACTCGCTCGGCAAGGCCGCGCCGGCGAAGGTGCCCGCGCAAATGCTCGCGCAGGAGAAGGTCGACGAGCTGGTCGACGCGCTCGTCGCCTCGCCGGACGATCCCGAAGCCGCCATCGCGCTCGAGAAGGCCGTCGATCAAGTCGCCGAGCCGGTGAAGATCGCCGACGCGTTCGCGATCGCCGCCGACCAAATCGAAGCCAAGAGCGACGAAGCGAAAGAAACGAAGAAGAGCCTGCTCTATCGCGCGGCGCGCATCTTCGACGGACAAAAAGAAAAGACCCGCGCCGAGGACATGTACGCGCTCATCTGCGAGCTCGACCCGGACGACGACGTCGCGTCGGCCGCGCTCGAGGGCGTGCGGAAATCGCTCGGCAAGTTCGACGAGATCGTCGAGATGCTCCTCGCGCGTGCCGAGAAAGCGAAGAGCGCCGAGGAGCGCGCGCGCATCATGGCCGAAATCGGCCGGACGTACGCGACCGAGCTGAACGATCCGGAGCAAGCGCTCGTCGCGTACACGCAGGCGCTCGCCGAGCGGCCGAGCGACGAAGAGATCGTGTCCGAGGTCGAGCGTCTCGCGGCCGGCAAGACCGAACGCTGGAACGAAGTGCTCGCGACGATCACCGAGGCGGTCAAAGCCGAAGGGCTCGCGACGGTCGACAAGAACGCGCTGCTCGCGCGCGCGGCGCGTTGGTACGACGCAAAAGTCGGCCGCGCCGACACGGCGCTCCTCGCGTATCAACAGATCCTCGTGACCGAGCCGGCGAGCGAGGTCGCGCTCGAAGGCCTCGGCCAGATTTATCGCAAGGCGCAGCAGTGGCCCGAGCTCGCGCAGACGCTCCAGTCGCACGCCGACGCGATGGGCGTCTCGCCGCGCGCGCGCGATCTCAAGACCGAAGCCGCCGAAATTTTCGAGACGCGCTTGAACGACAGCAAACGTGCGCGCGACATCTACGGCGCCGTTTTGGCGGAGGACCCGGCGCACGCGCGCGCGGGCGACGCGCTCGCGCGAATCGCCGAGCGGGAAGGGGACTGGAAGACGCTCGTCACGCTGCTCGATCGCCGCGCCGAAGCGCGCCGCGGAGCCGAGCGCGCCGAGGTGCTCGCGCGCATGGCCGAGGTCTACGAAGACCGCCTCGAGAACTTGCCGGACGCGACGCGCCACTACGAAGCGGTCCTCGCGATCGACCCGAATCATCTCGGCGCGCTCAAGGGGCTCGACCGAATCTTCAACCGCAGCGGCCGCTACAAAGAGCTGCTCGAAAATCTCGAGCGCCAAGTCGCCGTCGCCGCGACGCCGCGCCAGAAGATCAACTTGTACGAGCGCATGGCCGGGCTCTACGACGAGGAGTTCCTCGATCACGAGAACGCGAGCCTCTGCCTCGAGAACATCCTCGCGCTCGACGGCGCGAACGACGCGGCGCTCACCGCGCTCGCGCGGCACTATCGCGCGCAGGGCAAGTGGGAAGAGGTCGTCAAGATCACCGAGCGTCACGCGGCGGCGACGAGCGACGAAGCGCGGAGGCTCGAGCTCATGCTCGGCCGCGCGCGAACGCTCGCGGAGCAAGTCGGCTCGCCCGAGCGCGCGACGCGCGCGTACGAGCAGATCCTCGAGATGTCGCCCGGCCACGCCGGCGCGCTCGAAGCGCTCGCGCGCCTGCGCGAGATGAGCGGCGACGCGAACGCGGCGCTCTCGGCGATCGAAGCGCTCGCCGCCAAGGCCGGCTCGCCGGAGCAAAAAGCCGAGCAGTGGATGCGCGCGGCGAAGCTGCTCGAAGGCCGCGGCGATCGCGACGGCGCGATCGGCCGTTACAAGCTCGCGCTCGAAGCGAACCCGAAGGATGCGGGCGCGTCGGCCGCATTGCGCGCCGCGTACGCCGCGCGCGGCGACGCGGTGTCGGTCGTCGAGCTGATCGAAAAAGAGCTCGCGACCGCCGAGAACAACCTCGCCAAAGCGCGTCTCCAAGCCGAGCTCGCGCGCTTGCAAAAAAACCAACTGCGCGACGACGCGAAGGCCGAAGCCTCGGCGAAGATCGCCTTCGAGCTCGACCCGAGCAACCCCGACGCGCAGCTCGTGCTCGGCGACGTCGCGTACGAAAGTCAGCGCTTCATCGAAGCCTGCAAGTATTACGAGTCACTCGTCGGCCGCACGACCGCGCTGCCGAAAGAAGACGGCTTGCGCGTTCTTCTCCGTTTCATCGAGGCGAGCGCGAACCTCCAGCGGTCGATGTCTTCGCTCCCGCCGGGCGCGGCGTCCGACGTCACGCCGTTCAGCCCGCCGACCGGCACCAAAGTCGCGAACCCGCGCGTGCTCCTCGCCGTCGAGACGCTGCAAAAGCTCGCGCCGGCCGATCAGGAGAGCGCCGCGAAAGCCGCGAAGGCGGTCTTCGATTTCGGCGACCCGGCGACCGCGCGAAAAATGTACGAGGACCTCTTCGAAAAGTTCGGCACGAAGATCGTCGGCCAAGCGCGCGCCGAAGCGCTCTACGGCCTCGGCGAATCGGCGCGCCGCACCGGCGATCTCGACGCGGCGATCAAGCCGCTCCGCGAAGCCGCCGACGCCGACCCGTCCGTCTCGCGTCCGCTCCGCGCCCTCGCGAAAGTCTACGAGGCGAAGGAAGATTACAAAGAGTCGATCCGCATTCGCCGACGCCGCCTCGAGATGGCGAGCGGTCAGGAGCGCTTCGAAATCCTGCTCGAGATCGGCGACCTCGAGTCGCAAAAGCTGAGCGACCGCGCCGCCGCGTCCAAGACTTACGCCACTGCCCTCGAAGAGCGCCCCGACGATCGCAAGCTCCTCACGCGCCTGATGCAGCTCTACTCGGAGGAAAAAGACTGGCGAAAGCTCGTCGAGGTCGTCCTCCGTCTCGCCGACTTCGTCGACGATCCGAAGCAGCGCGCGAAATACATGCAGACTGCAGCGACCATCTCCGGCAAGCAAATCGGCGACGTCGATGCGGCGCTCACGTATTACGATCGCGCCCTCGAGGCCGACCCCACGCTGGTCCGAGCGATCGACGAAGCGCTCGAGCTCGCGCAGAAAAAAGGCGATCACGACAGCACCGAGCGTTACCTGAAGCTTCAGCTCGATCGCGCCAAAGAAGCGCAAGATCGCGCGGCCATCCCGAAGATCCTCGACCAGCTCGGCGCGCTCTATCAAAAATTCTTGAACGAGCCGGAGATGGCCATCGACGCGTTCGAAGCCGCGCAGGCGTTCGATCCGGAAAACAAAGAGCGCGGCGACGTCCTCGCCGAGCTCTACGCGAGCGACGTCTCGCAGTACCTCGACAAAGCCGTCAAGGCGCAGTCGCAAATCCTCCGCCGCAACCCGTATCGCGTCGAGAGCTACAAGCTCCTTCGCCGTCTCTACACCGAAGCGCGACGCGGCGACGCAGCGTGGTGCTTGTGCCAGGCGCTCGCCGTGTTGAACCTCGCGGAGCCGGACGAAGAGCGCTTTTATCGCAGCCACCGCGCCGACAACGCCGCCCCCGCGCAAGCCGTCATGACCGACGAAGATTGGCGCAGGCTCGCGCACCCCGAGCAAGACGGCATGCTCACCAACATCTTCGCGATGATCCAGCCGACGATCATCCGCACGCGCACGCAGCCGCTCGAGTCGCTCGGTTACGATCGCCGCTACGCGATCGATCCGGCGCTCCATCCGTATCCGGTTTCGCAGACGCTTTATTACGTGATGGGCGTCCTCGGTATGCAGGGCAATCAGAACTCGCCGCTCGTCTTCCAAAATCCGAACGACCCGAGCGGCCTCGGGTTCATCCACGCGCACTCGCCCGCGATCGTCCTCGGGCGCGCCGCGTTCGAAGCGCAGGTCCCCACGCAATCGATGGCGTTCGTCGCCGGCCGCCACCTCACGTATTACCGCCAGGGTTATTACGTGCGTCATCTCGTGCCGACGGGCACCGGCCTCAAGGCGTGGCTCTTCGCGGCCATCAAGACGTGCGTCCCGCAGTTCCCCGTCTCGGCCGATCTGGTCGGCCCGGTCGACGAAGCGATGACCGCGATGCGCCCCGATTTCCAAGGCGTCCAAAAAGAGCGACTCGCGAGCCTCGTCTCCAAGCTCATTCAAACCGGCGCGTCGCTCGATCTCAAGAAGTGGGTCGCGTCGGTCGACCTCACCGCCGACCGCATCGGCTTTCTCCTCGCCCACGATCTCCAGATGGCGACCGAGGTCATCCGCGCGACCGAAGAGGGCGCGAGCGTGCCCGGCAAAGAGCGCGTCAAAGAAGCCGTGCTCTTCTCGGTCAGCGAAGAGTATTTCGAAGTCCGCCAGAAGCTCGGGATCGCCGTCGAATAGTCACTTTTTGAGATAGGTGCAGAATGCAATCGATTAAATTCCTTCCGCTCGTGCTCGTTCCGTTCCTCGCGTTCGCTGCATGCAGCGGCGACGACAAAGGGGGCGATGCGGGCGGCGATGCCGGCGGCGACGTCGCCAACTCGGACGCGCCGGTCGACGGCTTCCACCAGACCGGACAGATCGTCGACTACAGCAGCGGCGCCGGCCTCGGCGGCGCGACGATCACCGGCGGCGGCTCGACGACGCAGGGCGACTCGAAGGGCAACTACGATCTCGTCGTGCCGAAGAACACGCCTTACTCGATGACGACGTCGCTCGACGGTTACCTCACCCTCCACGAGCAAGAGTGGCAGCTCTCGGCGGACTCCGTGCGCGGTAAGACCTCGGCGGTCGCGAACGGCACCGAACAGCTCCTCAAGTCCATCCTCCAGCCGCAGCCGGATCCGACGCTCGGCGTGCTCACGATTCAAGTCATCGCGACCGGCGGAGACGCGGGCGGATGCGCGAGCGCGACCGGCGCGACGATCAGCGTGCCCGGCCTCGCCGTCGACGGCGGAACCGGCGCGCACCTCGTCTACTTCGATGGTGGCAGCCCGAACCTTCCGAGCGCGAGCGCGACCTCCGTCACCGACGGCGCGCTCCCGTCGGCGATCATCTACGACCTGCCCATCGGCATGTTCTCCAGCGTGACCGTCACGCACCCGACGTGCAGCACCGTGCCATTCCCCGTCGCGGATCCCAACATCCCGACCCTCACGTACACGGGCAAGGTCGACGTCGAGGCGAGCTCGGTGGCGGTCGACGACGCCGGCACGATGGGCAACGTCGCCTCCTTCATGCGCGTCTTCTTGAAGTGACGTTCAAACGGGCGGGGGTCACGCTTTCGCTGCTGCTCACGGCTTGTCCGAGCGCCGAGCACAAGCAGCCCCCGCCCGCCGCGTCTTCGTCGACGTCGTCCACCACCATCGACGCCGCGCCCGAGGCCGCCGCGCTCGCGCCCGAGATCCCGAAAGACGCGAACGTGATCCTCATCACGATCGATTGCTTGCGCGCCGACATGCCGTGGGCCGGCTACCCGCGACCGATCGCGCCGAACCTCACGAAGCTCGCCGAGCGCGCCGTCGTCTACACGCACGCCTACTCTTTGAGCTCGTACACCTCGATGAGCCTCGGCGGATTTCTCGGCGGCAAGTACCCGAGCGAGATGACGCGCGACGGATATTTCTTCAGCTCGTATGCGCAGTCGAACGAAATGTTCCCCGAGCGCCTCCAAGCCGCCGGCGTTCACACGCTCGCCGGCCACGCGCACGGCTACTTCAAAGACGCGGGATTCTCGCAGGGATTCGATTCGTACGAGGTCGTCCCGAACCTCAAGTGGAACCAGTTCACCGACGAGAACATCACGTCGCCCGAGCTCGAGTCGATCGCCGAGCGTCTCTTGTCGGATCCAAAGAACGACGCCGGACGCTTCTTCGCGTGGTTCCATTTTTTGGATCCACACGACATGTACATGCACCACGAGGGCATCGATTGGGGCAAAGGCGCGCGCGACGCGTACGACGGCGAGGTGACGTTCACCGATCGCTCGATCGGAAAGCTCCTCGACTTCGTCGAAAAAAAACCGTGGGCCTCGCGCACGATCATCGTCGTGTCGGCCGATCACGGCGAAGCGTTCGGCGAGCACGGCATGACGCGCCACGGTTTCGAGCTCTGGCAGCCGCTCATTCGCGTGCCGCTTTTCTTCGTCGTGCCGGGCGTCGCGCATCGCACGATCGACGTACCGCGGAGCGCGCTCGACATCGCGCCCACGATGCTCGGCATCTTCGGGCAAAGCGATCCGGCGCTCGCGGGCAAGAGCCTTGTGCCCGAAATCCTCGGCGCTACCCCCGAGCCGCGCGACGTCGTCGTCGATTTGCCGAAGACGAGCGACAACGACAAGCGCCGCGCGCTCATCCACGACGGCAAGAAAGTGATCGCGTTCGGCGACCAAGAGTACATGCAGGTCTTCGACCTCGACGCCGACCCCGACGAAGCGCACCCCATCCAGCACGGTGACGTCTACACGGACATGACGCAGCGCCTGAAGGCCGCCGACAGAACGATTCACGACGTCCCCGCGACGGCATGCCGCGTCGGCTGCCTCTGGGGTACGCACAAAGACGGTGGAACATGATCGAGCCCATCCCGTGCCTGAAAGACAACTACGCGTACCTCGTGACGTGCGACAAAACCGGAAAGCGCGCGGTCGTCGATCCGTCGGAGGCGGAGCCGGTCCTCGCGGCGCTCGGCACCAAGACACTCGACGCGATCTGGAACACGCACCACCACTGGGACCACGTCGGCGGAAACGAAGCGCTCGTCGCGAAGCTCGGCGTCCGCGAGGTGTGCGGCCACGCGTCGGATCGCGGGCGCATCGCGGCGCAGACGCGCTTCCTCGAAGAGGGCGACACCTTCGAGCTCGGCGCGCTCCGCGTGCGCATCCTCCACATCCCGGGTCACACGACCGGCGCCATCGCCTACGTCGTCGACGGATTCGCCGACGGCGCGCCCGCGGTCTTCACCGGCGACACGCTCTTCGTCGCCGGCTGCGGTCGCCTCTTCGAAGGCACGCCCGAGATGATGTTCGCGTCGCTCGCCAAGCTCGCAGCGTTACCCGACGAGACGCGCGTCTACTGCGGCCACGAATACACTGCGGCCAACCTCCGCTTCGCCGCGCACGTCGAGCCCGACAGCGCCGACATCGCCGCCGCCGCCAAGCGGGTGCAGGTCCCCTCGGTCCCCTCGACGATCGCCGCCGAAAAACGAATCAACCCCTTCGTCCGCGCCCGCACAGTCGCCGACCTCGCCGCCCGCCGCGCCGCCAAAGACTCGTTCAAATGAGAGACATGAAGATTCGAAGATAGGAAGAACTCCAAAAAAATCTTCCTTCCGCTCTTTCAATCTTTATGTCTCTCCCTCTTCGGTGCCCCCCGACGCGACGAACGCGGCGACCGCTTCGCGCTCGCGCTCGAGGAAGTCGTCGATGATCCCACGGAAACGTGCATTCTGCACGTAATGCGCCGAATGCATCATCGTCGGCCGAAATCCCCGCGCGAGCTTGTGCTCGCCGCCCGCGCCGGGCTCGAACGCGCGAAGCCCGCGTTCGATGCAGTGCCGAATGCCGTGGTAGTAGCAAACGTTGAAGTGCAGAAACGGCAAGTCGACGGTCGCGCCCCAATAGCGGCCGTAGAGTCGATCGCCTTTCTCGACGTTGAACGCGCCGGCGATGGGCTCGTCGCCACGCCACGCGACGACCCACGCGAGCCTGTCGCGAAAACGTTCGGCGACGAGCTCGAAAAATCGCCGATTGAGATACCGCCGCCCCCACGTGAACTTGTCGACCGTCGTCCCGTAGAAGCGATACATCGCGCGCACGATCTCGGGCGTGATGCGGTCCGGCGGAATCGTCTCGATGCGCACGCCGTCCTTCGCGGGCTGCGCGGCCTCGCGGCGAAGCTGATTTCGTTTCTTCGATTTGAACGTCGCGACCCAGTCGTCGAACGTCCGAAAATTTTCGTTGAGCCAGTGGTACTGCACGCTCGCGCGTCGCGAAAAACCGGCCGTCTCCCAAATGCGCGCCTCGTCCTCGCGGAGAAAGAGCGCGTGCGCCGAGGAGAGCTTCGACTCGTCGGCGAAGGCGCGCACGGCGCTGGCCATCGCGGCGATCGCGCGCTCGCGATCTCGGCCAGGCGCGACGAGCACCCGCTCGCCCGTCACCGGTGAGAACGGGGACGCGACGAGGAGCTTCGGGTAATAACGAATCCCGATTCGCCGCGCGAGATCGGCCCACGCCCAATCGAAGATGAACTCGCCTTCGCTGTTCGTCTTGGCATAAGTCGGCGCGAGCGCGACGAGCGTCTCGTCTTCGTAGAGCGCGAGATGCGCCGGTTGCCACGCCGACGCGTGATCGTCCTCTTCACCGCCGACGCACCCGGCTTCTTCGAAGCATTCGAGCCACGCGTGCTCGACGAACGGCGAGCCGCCGCCCACGCACGCGTCCCACGTCTCCATCGGGATCTCGCTGACGCGCGCATGCACGCGCAGCGAAAATGTCACTTCGGATCTTCGCGGCAGAGGACGAAATAATTCTCGGTGAACTTCCCGTCGCGAAACGCGCGCCCGATGCTCACGTGCGTCGAGATGCCGCGCATCACGTCGACCATGCCCCCGTAGACGACGCGCCCGAGACCCGACTCGTTCTTCTTGATCGGCGGCCACGCGTCGGGCTTCGCGCCCGGCGTCATCGTGTAGTCGATGTCGAGCTCGCCGGTCTCGACGCCCGGACGACCTTCTTTGGGCGCGTGAATCACGAAGTAACCCGGCCCAACGGCCCATTTTTCGCCGTTTTCGTTGTAGCCGAAGAGCTCGCCTTCGCCTTCCTTCGGCCGACAAAAACGTTTTTGAAAATGCGTGAACGCCGGGAGCGAGTTCTTGCCCCAATGAATCACTTCGGTGAGCGGCTCTGTGCCCAGCGGCACGTAGTCGTCGAGCGTGAGCGGCTTGAGACCCTTGGCCGCTTCGTAAAGTCGCGCTTGGTGATGCAGGCCCCAGCCGCGGATGGTCGCGACGCGCCCGGGATGGCCGAGCCCGTCGAGCACTTCGGCGATGCGATGGATGTCGACTTCGCCTTCGAAGAGCACGTCGAGATTCACGCCGTTTTGTTTACCACGTTACGCGCGCGGCGGGATCGTGCGCGACCACGTGCCGAGATAACGGCCGCGGACGAGCTCGTGCGCCTCGAACGCGCCGGGCCGCTCGGTGAGCGCGATCGCGCCGTCGAGGAGGAGCGAGGCCACGTCGCAAACGCGCAGCGCCTCGGCGACGTGGTGATCGGCAAGCACGACGGCGACGCCTTCGTCTTTCGCGAGGCTGCGCAAGAGCTCCCCGAGCCGCGCGGCGCCCGCCGGGTCCACGCCTGCGAACGGCTCGTCGCAAACGAGCGCCTTCGGCGACGCGGTGATCGCGCGCGCGAGCTCGAGCCTGCGCCGCTCGCCCGCGCTGAGGCTCCCGGCGCGCACGTCGAGCCGCTCGCGTAAATCGACCCGCGCCGCCGCAGCCTCGACGTCGCCCGCTTCGCCGAGCGCGACGCGCTGAAACGTCGCGAGGTTCTGTCGCACGGTCAAATCGAGCAGCACGCTCGGCGTCTGCGGCACGTAACCGAGCCCCGCGCGCGCACGCATCCAGAGCGGCGCGCGCGTCACGTCTTCACTTGCAAAATACACGCTTCCTGCGTCGACCGAGATTTCGCCCGTCAGCGCGCCGAAGAGCGTCGACTTTCCCGCGCCCGAAGGCCCGAGCACCCCGAGCACCTCGCTCGCCTGCGCCGCCACGTCGACGCCGCGAAGGATCGTCTTGCCGCCGCGCACGACGCGCACGCCGCGTCCCTCGAGGATCGCCTTCTTCACTTGTTCGGAGGAACCGGGACCGAGCCTTTGACCTGCGTCATCGTCACCTTCGCCGTGTCGATGTTGATGATCGCCTTGTCGGCCTGGAGCCAGCCCGCGCCGCGCGCGAGCCGCACGCCGCCGCGAAGCTCGAGAACTTGTTTCGCGAGATCGAGCTCGACCTCCGGCGCCTCGGCGTGCACGCCGCGCACGTCGGCGGAGACGCCGCCCGATCCCCGCGCCCATTTCACGTGGGGCGAATTGTCGAACTTGAGCTCGATGCGCGGGCACGCGACGCGCAGGTCCCCCTTCGACAAGCTCACGTTTCCGGTGAGCACCGCGTCGCCGCCCGACACGTCGATGTCGAGCTGATCCGCCTGAAGCCCGAGCGCGTCCCCGCCGCCGACGCCCAGGATCGGGTCGGCCTTCGAAGCCTCGGGCGTCGCGCTGACGAGCACGACGGCCGCAAGGATCACGCGCGCGCGCATGCATGAAGCATATCCCGTCCTTGACGCGCGCGCCGCATTTGCCGTACGAACCTGCCTCATGCGTTTCGCGGCTCTTTCGCTCGGTCTTCTCTTGACGTCGGCGTGCTCGAGCGAGCCCATCAGCAACTCGTGTCCGACGCCGGCGATCATCGGCTCATCGCCGCACTGCGTGCTCGCCGCGCAATGCATCGGGACGAACACCGGCGTGAAGCTCGATTGCACCGGCGACAGCTGCGTGTGCTCCGAGAACGGCGTCGTCGGCAAGACGGTCGATTTCCAAGATTCGTTCTGCGGCACCGACACCGCCGCCGCGCTCGACGCCGCAAACTCCGCCTGCGACTGGAAGCTATAAGAGCTCCGCGATCGACTGAAGCTCGGCGGCGAGCCCGCGAGCCGTCGGTGGGGCCGGCGGAGCGATCGCGCGCGCGCCGAGATCTTCGACGACGGAGCTGAGCGCCGCACGCACGGCTGCCGGCGCCGCTTCGTCCATGCTCGAGCTGCCGAGCGAAGCCGCGCGAACCGCCGTGCGCGCGATCGTCCGCCAAGCGTTCGCGCCGAGCCCGGCGCTCGACGTCTCGCGCGCGATCGCCGCCGCGAGCGGCCCGGCCAAATGAAAGACCGCGCGCTCGACGCGATAACGCCGGAGCACGTCGTCGTCGGCTCCTTGGTTTCGCCCGGTCACGACGAGCGCCAAATCGCGCGCGAGCGCGTCACGCGGAAGATCCGCGACGATCCGCGCCGCGATCTCCGTCCCGTCGGCGTCGAGCCGCGCCGCACAAGCCGCGATGGACTCTCGTGCACGCTGCGCATCTTGCCGCGCGACGTCCTCGGCCTCCGCTGCGCGCGCGACCGCGACCGACAAGCCGTCCACGATTCGTTTCGCGCGCCGCCGGAGCGCGCGCTCCTTGAGGTCGTCGCTCCGCGCAATGATCGTCTCGTCGAGGAGCGTCTGCACGTCCGCCCAGCGCGAAGCCGCGAGCGCCGCGTCGTCGCCGAGCTTGCCCGCGAGCGCGAGCCGCGCGCTCAGCGCGATCGGCGGCGCGAGCGAAGAGAGCCCGACCTCCCCGAGCGCGCTGCGCACCATCTCGAGCACGCGCTCGACTTGATCCGGCGCGAGCCGATCCGCTTTGTTGACGAGCATCTGCACCGGCAGCCCCGCGGCTTTCGCTTCCTCGAGCACCGCGCGCTCGGACTGCTTGAGCGGCTGACTCGCGTCGAGCAGCCAAATCAAAATGTCAGCGTCCTCGAACGCCTCGCGCGCCGCGCGCGTGTGCCGCTCGTCGGGGGCGTTGAATCCGGGCGTGTCGAGGATCTCGACGCGCGTCAAAAACGCGATCGGCTGCAAAATCTCGACGCGCTCGACACGCGCCGCATCGAGGCTCTTCAGCGCCGCGCGCAAATCGCCCGACGGCACGATGCGCTCCTTCGCCGCGTTCGGATCTTCGGGCGTCACCGTGATGCGCGCGATCGGATCGGGCCCATACCGCAGCAAGTGAAGCGTCGCAGTCGTCGGGAGGACCCCGGTCGGCGCGACGTCCGCCCCGACGAGCGCGTTGATGAACGTGCTCTTGCCTGCGTTGAACTCGCCGACGATCGCGAGCCTCACCGGCCGCGACCGCTCGCGCGCGAGCGCCGCGATGTTCGACATCGCGCCGAGATCGCGCAGCTCGCGCGCATGCGCATCCAACCGCCCGAGGAGCGCGTCCCACGCCGCCGGCACGCCCGGCGCAATCCACTGTCCCAGCACCTCACGCGTGCGCCTCCGCGCGAGCTCGCGAACGCGCCCCGCCGAAACGCGCCGCAAGTCGTCCAGCTTCGCGGTCACGCTCCCTTCGCGCGCGATCACGATGCGCGCTTCGTCGACCTCGGCATCGTGCGCCTCACCGAGCGCGTCGAGCGCGAGCGCGATGCGCGCGTCGTCACCATCGTCGAGCGCCGCGTCGAGCAGCGGCCGCGCCGCGCCCTCATCGCCTCCGGCGACGGCATCCGCGAGCGCCTGCCTCGCTTCGTCGCGTTTGCCCTCCGCCCGCGCGAACGCCGCGCGCCAACGCGCGACCGACGCTTCGCCCTTCGCCTCGACGACCGTGCGCACGCGCGCGCGCGTCGCCTCGTCGCTCGGAAGCCACGCAAGCGCCGACGAGACCGCTTCGCTCGCGCCCGGCGCATCGAGCACCCACGCGCGAACGAGCGGCGCGAACGCCCCCGCATCCGCCGTCATCGCGAGCGCGCGCCCGAGCACGAGCGCCGCCCGCCCATCCGTCGGATCCACTTCGACCTCGCGCAGTCTCGCGACCGCGCCGCGCGCGTCGCCCTGGAGCATCCGCGCTTCGGCCCGCCGCATCGCGCGCGCCGCGCTCTTGTCGAACGGCGCCCGCTCGAGCCAGAGCTCCGCGCGAGCGCCATCACCCGCTGCGAGGTCCAAATCCGCGAGCGCGAGCAGCGCGCCGGTGCGCTCTTCGCTCCCCGGCTCGGCGACCGCGAGCGCCCGCACGAACGCGTCGCGCACGTCGTCGACGTTCGAGCCCGTTCGCGTCCGCGCCCGCCCGAGCCGCAACCAAACCTCGCCGCGCGAAGGCGCCCGCGTCGCGAGCTCCTCGAGCGTCAAGTGCGCCTCGGCGTCGAGCCCCGCCGCCTCGCAAGCGTCCGCGAGAAGCGCCAGCGCCACGGGCGATCCCGGCAACCCGGCGAGCACGAGGTGCGCCGCCGACCGAGCGCGCATCGCGTCCCCCCGCGCGAGCGCGTCCTCGCCTTCGCGCAAGCGATCGTCGAGCCCCGCGAGCGCGATTTCCACGCGGGACGCGAAGCGGCCGATCGTGTCCGCCAGGCGCATTTCCCGCACGATAGTCGATTTAACGCAACCGCGCCCGAGCTCGGCCGATGGGCCTCCGTAAAGGAGCCTTTCATCATGCGTACTCGAATCGGTCTCGGTTTTGCGGCCCTCTTCCTCGCGACTGCGGCGTGCAGCAACTCGATCTTCGTGGGGTCCGACGCGGGCGGCGACGAAGACGGCGGCGTCGTCCCGGTGAACGGTGGCGGCGACGCGAGCAGCCCGGTCGACGCGGCGCCTCCGCCGAACTGCGACACGACCAAGCTCCCGACCGACGACAAGTGCGTGGTGAACGACGCCGAAGGCATCTTCGTCTCGAGGTCGATGGGAAAGGCGGGCGGTAATGGTTCGCAGGAGAGCCCGCTCGCCTCGCTCGACGCGGCGATCACGATGGCCAAGCAAGCGGGCCGACGCGTCTACGCGTGCGCCGAGACGTACCCCGAGCAGGTCCACTTCGCCGACGGCGTCAGCATGTTCGGTTACTTCGTCTGCGGCAGCGCTTGGACCATCGACACGTCGAAGCACGCGAAGGTCGCGGCCCCCGCGAGCCCCGCGGCCTCCGCGGCCAACATCACGACGCTGACGCGCGTCGAAGCCATCGACGTTTACGCGCCGGACTTGACGACCGGCTCGCAAAGCTCGATCGCCCTTCTCGCTACGAGCTCGCCGGCCCTCACGTTCAAAGGCGCGACGATCCACGCCGGCACCGGCGGCAAAGGCGCCGACGGAACCAACGGCGTCCAGCTGACCGACTCGGGGAGCGCGAAGAACGGCAAGAACGCGCGCGGGTTCGACGTCTGCAACGGCGCCATCGGTCATTGCCTCGGACCGGTTCCGGAGTCGCTCGCGGGCGGCACGAATGCGTGCGTCGGCGAAGCGGGACACGATCCCGGCCAGGGTGGCGCGGGCGGCTGGGACGGTCGTTTTCTGTCCCAATTCAGCTCGACGTACCTGGTGTACGAGTGGGCGGTCAACGGCCAGGACTCGACGTACGGCTTCCCGAGCGTTGGAACGAGCGCGACGACGCAGGGCGGATCATGGGGCATCAGCCCGGTCAACGGTGCGGCCGGTGCGAACGGAACCGACGGTGCGAGCGGCGGTTCGTTCGGCACGCTGAGCGCAAGCGGCTACGGCACGGCCGATGGCACCGCGGGCTCGGACGCGGCGCCCGGGCAAGGCGGCGGAGGCGCGGCCGGACAAGGGATGCAAAACTCGATGGCGAACGCGAACTCGTACGAGAACGTCGGCGCGCACGGTGAGTCGGGTGCGAGCGGCGGAGCGGGCGGGTGCCCCGGTTTGGCCGGCACGTCCGGCAAGGGCGGCGGCGCGAGCATCGCGGTCGTCGCGATCGCGAGCGCGTTCACGCTCGACACGGTCACCATCGAGACGAGCGCGGGCGGCGCAGGCGGCGCGGCCGGCAACGGTAGCGCCAACACCAAAGGCGGCACCGGCGGCGCGGCGGTTCAATACACCGTTCACGCGGCGAACGGCGGCGACGGCGGCATCGCCGGCGTGAGCGGCAACGGCGGCGGCGGCCCGTCGATCGGCATCGCGTACCAAGGCACGGCGCCGACGCAGCTCGCCTCGAAGATCACGGTGGGCAGCGGGGGCAGCGGCGTCGCGGCGAGCACCGACACGGGCAGCGGCAAGACCATCCCCGCCTCCGCGAGCGGCGTCAGCGTGAACAGCTACGCATTCTGATCGATCTCGCTCGCGAGCAAACGCGCCAGGCGCGCGTCGTCGAAACGGAGAGGCAGCACTTTCTCCCGCTCGACGGCGACCGCACCTGGCGCGCTGCCTTTTGTCTTCTTCACGAACTTGCGCTGCACGTAGGTGACCTCGACGGTGCGCTCGCCGCGAGCGTCGGAGAAGTGAGCCGCGAGGTGTGCGGCGTCGACGAGCAGGTCGGGCGCGCACGACTGGTCGCGGCGGAGCTGGACGACGACGTGCGCGCCGGGGAAGCCGCGCGCGTGAAGCCAGAGATGGTACGGCTTCGCGACGTGGAACGTGAGCTCGTCGTTGCGCGCGGCGCCGCGGCCGACGAGGATCGTGCCCCGCGGCGTGCGGAATGTGCGGTACGGCGGCTTGCGCTCTTGCGCCGGCTTCGACGCGCTGCGTTTGGGCAGTTTGGCTTCGCCGCGTGCGGTCGCGAGCTCCTCGGCGTTGGTTGCAGCTGCAACCATGGCGAGGCGACGGTCGAGGTCGGCGATGTCGCGCTCGGCTTCGGTGAGGCGGGCGGTTGCGACGGGGGCGCCGTTGCGCAGGCGGCGCGCGGTCGCGAAGATTCGTTCGAGTGAGTCGCGCGGCGCGCGTGCCGGGTCGAGCGGAATCGTGCGCCGCACGAGCTCGCCCGTCGACCAGTCGTCGACCGTCATGCTCGTGGTGCCGCGCCGGATCGTCGCGACCGTCGGCGCGGCGAGGGCGGCGACGCGGGCGAGCTCGCGAGCCTGCTCGGCCTTCTGCAGGTCCCCGCGGATCGCCTCGCAACGACGGATCAGGCGCTTTCGCCGTTTTTCGAGGTCGCGCGTCGTGTCTTGGCGGAGCGCTTCGAGCTCGGCTTCTCGTTCGACTGGGGACATGCGTGGGACGTATAGTGAAGCGCGACGTGCTTCATCCGGCTAGCTTTCCCGCGGGGCAGGTGCTCGCGGCGCTTCCCAAAGCGCTGCTGCTCTATCTCGACGCGCGCGGAAACGGCGCGGCGGACGAGTGGCTCCGCATTTGTCGCATGCGGCGCGACGATCTGGCGGACGAGACGCGCACGATGCCGGTGGTGACGCTGCGGAGCGCGCTCGATGCGTTCGTGAAAGTTGCGACGCGTGAGGACATCGAAGCCACGTGGCCGCACCTCGTCGCGCCGGAGAATCTCGGCGCGTGGGCGCGCGTGCTGCGCGGCGCGGCATCGCCGGCGCAGGCGTTTTCGCGTCTCGACGGGTCGGAGAGCGAGTACGCGCGGAGCACGCGATGGGAGACGCTCGACGCTCACCGCGGGTTTTGGCGCGGGCGCGTGCTCATCACGCACGATCCGGCGATCGAAGAAGGCGGGCTGCTCGCGTTGATGCGCGCGGCGGAGCTTCGGGCCGTGCCTGCGCTCTACGGGCATCGGCCGACGACCGTGCGCGCCGAAGGTGTGGTCGCGCACGAGGCGAGCACGCTCTCGCAAACGTACGAGGTGCGTTGGCGAACGGTGCCGATGGTCGGCGTCGTCGCTGGAACGACGATGGGATTCGCGCTCGCTTCGGCGGAGCTCGCGTCGCGGCATCCGACGATCATGGCGCTCGGGACGGCGTTCGGCGCGGTGCTCGGCGTCGCGGCGGTTCGCGACCGAGTGAGGCGCGCCGAGTCGAGGGCGCAGAGCACACGCGTGCACGTCCTCGAGCGGAGCCTCGAGCTCAAAGAAGAGCGCGAGCGCGCCGCGGCGGGTCAGCTCGAAGGGACGATGGTCGCCGGGCTCTATCGCATCGGGCAGCGCATGGGCTCGGGCGCGGCCGGCGTGATTTATCAGGCGCAGCGCGTCTCGGACGGCGTCCCGGTCGCGCTCAAATTGCTTCGCGCGGCTGCGGCGCACGAGTCGGTCGCCGCGGATCGACTGCGCCGCGAGGCGGAGGCGCTCCGTCTCGCGTGGCACCCGAACATCGTCGAAATTCTCGACCAAGGGCATCTCGGCGACGGCACGTCGTACATCGTGATGGAGCTCCTCGTGGGCGAGCCGCTCGGCGCGCGCATTCGAAACCGCGGGAAATTGGAGCCGAAGGAGGTCGTGCCGATTGGTTTACAAATCTGCGACGCGCTCGTCGCCGTCCATGCGGCCGGCGTCGTGCATCGCGATTTGAAGCCTTCGAACCTGATCCTCGTCAAAGCTCCTGATGGTGAACGCGTGAAGCTCATCGATTTCGGGATCGCGCGCGTCGAATGGGAAGAGACGCGCATCACGAACATGGGCGCGCCGCTGGGGACGCCGGGGTACATGTCGCCCGAGCAGGAGAGCGGCGGGCAGATCGACGCGCGGAGCGATTTGTTCGCGGTCGGCGCGATCCTCTACGAGTGTCTCGTCGGCGAGCCGCCGCCGCCGGTGCCGAGCGGGCTCTGGGGACGGAGCGAAGTGCAGGAGCGATCGGCGCGCTCGGCGTGGAAGGGGCTGCCCGAAGGTTTTCGCGCCGTGATCGAAAAGGCGATGGCCACCGCGCCGGGCGACCGTTTTCAAGACGCGCGCGCGCTGTCGCAGGCGATCAAGAACATCGAGGCGGAGCCTCGTGCAAGTGGAGCAACCTCGTCATGAAGAAGAAGAGCATCTTGGCCATGCTTGCGCTCTCGGGCGTCGTCGCTGCGGCGTTCGCGCCGCCGGCGAAGGCGCAGGGCATTTCGATTCCGACCACATTTCCGACGACCATCCCGAGCATCCCGGGGTTGCCGACTGCGCTCGCGTTGCCGACGAATTTGTCGCCTGCGCCGCTGCTCGCGCCGCTCGCGGCTTCCGCGCTGCACGCCGAGACGCGCTCGGTGCTGGACGAGCTCATCGCGCATCTCCCGCCGCCGCAGGCTTCGCGCGTGAAAGGCATTCCGCTCAAGCTCGATCCGTCGCCGACCGAGATCAACGCGTACGCCGGGTGCGACGCGCAGCACAAGCCGTTCCTCGCGGGGACCGAGGGGATGTTGCACGCGATGTTCGCGGTCGCCGAGACCAAGGCGTGCGACGAGATCGACGGCGCCCAGAGCTACGAGGCGTACATGACGGCGATCGTTCCGGTGCTGACGGCGCAGACGCCGGGCTCGCCGCAGCTGCCGCAGAACGTTTTACCGGCGCAGTGCGTGATCGATCCGCGCGTTCTTTCGCGCGCGCGCGAGAACTTCGACGACATCGTCGCGTTCACGTTCGCGCACGAGCTCGCGCATCATTATTTGGGGCACACGGGCTGCGCGATCAACGACTCGCCGTTCACGCAGGGGCTCGCGACGGTCGAGCATTTGAGCCAGTCGCTCGTGCCCGCGTTCAATCAGCCGAACGAGATCGCGGCCGACTCGGCCGGGCTCTACAACGTGATGGACACCGGGCGCGCGCGGCGCCCGCGGTTCGAGTGGTCGGAGAAAGGCGGCATCATGCTGCTCGATTTCTTCGCGCGGCTCGAAGGAAGCGGCGGCGCGACGATCGCGTTTTCGCGCTCGCACCCTGCGTCGTCGATGCGCGAAGGCTGGGTCCGCACGACCGCGACGACCTGGCGGCTTCTCCATCCTTGAAGAACTAATCCAAAAATCCTCGAATGCGCGCGCGGCCGCGCGCGTCGACCTCGACGAACGCGACGGCGCCGTCGACGTGCGCGAGCTTCCAGTCGATTGTTTCGAGAGATTCGCGCCACCAGACGATTTTTTCGAAGCGGGCGACGTGCGCGATTTGTTCGAATCGCGACGAGACTCTCGGCGCGACGATGCGCATCGGCTCGACGTCGAACGAGGTCGCGGTCGCGGGGCGCGTCGCGCCGAACGGAACGAGCACCGAGCGACGATCGAAGCGCCAATCGTCGGCGACCGCGAGCGTGCCGAGCGCGCTTTCGCCGAGCAGCGCCGAGAGCTCGGCGGCGAGCTTGGGGAGCGCGAGCTCGGCGCGACTTTCTGCGGTGAAGAGCGAACGCGTTCGCTCCTCGGCGTCGACGAGCTCGGGCGCGCGCAAGATCACGCCGCGCGCGGGCGCGCGAAGCGGAGGCTCGCGCTCGAAGCGCGTGCGCAAGATGGCGAGGAGCTCGTCGCTCTTTCGAATGGGCGAGGCGAGTGGCGAGACGATCTTGATGGTGCGCTGGTCGGGATCGCACATCGCGCGATCGAGCTCGAGCGTCACTTCGAGGCGCGCGGCGAGGGCGCAGCGGCCCGCGAGCCGAGCGGCGATGCGCTCGCAGAGCGGCTTGAGCACGAAGAAGAGCGCCTCGTGATGCTCGACGCCAAAATCGAGATCGACCCGCTCTTCGAGCGCGATTTCGGGCGAAAAACGCGGGATCGGCGTGCGGTCGTCGCCGTCGAGGAGCGCGCGAACGCGCGGCAAGAGGTTCGCATTTTCGATTCGCGCCGTGAGCGCGTCGCGCGGAAGCGAGCGCATCGCGTCGATCGTGCGGACGCCTAGTCGATGAAAATACGACGCGGTCCGCGCCTCGAGACGGAGCGCGTCGATCGAGAGCTCGCCGAGCGCGCGCATCGTGTCCTCGTCGGCGACGACGCGCGAGCGCGCGGATTGATGCGCGATGGCCCACGCGATCTCGGGGCCCGCCGCGACCGCCGCGCGACACTCGAACCCGAGCTCCGCGACGCTCCGGACGATCGCGCCGAGCAATCGTTTTTCTCCGTCGTGCAAATGCGCGCATCCGGTCACGTCGACGAGCACCGCGTCGCGATCGAGCAGCGGCGCGACGATCGGGCCGAACGCGAGGAGCATTTCGGCGAGACCCTCGAGCGCGCGCACCGCCTCGGCCCGCCGGAGCACGCGCACGCGCAAGTCGGCGCATTTCGCTTTCGCGCTCGCGATCGTCGCGCCCGGAAAAACGCCGAACGCTCGCGCGTCGGGCGAGACGTCGTCCACGCGCGTGCCGCCGGAGATTCGCGCTTCGGTCTCGTCCCGATCGTCCGAAACCACGACGGCGAGCGGATCGCCGGGCGCGAGATCCGGCGAGCGCGCGCGCACGAGCGAGATTCGAAACGAAGGCAACACGACCGACGCGACGCGCCTTCCCATGGTGCACCACTCACGAAATGGGAACGACTTTGGCCAAACCATCTCGGCCCACGGAAACGGTTTGCACGCGTCCGTAGCGATCTTTCGTGACGCGCGCTTCGAGCCCCGCGCGCGTGCGTGCGATCTCGAGACGAAGCGCGACCGGCCACGGATCGGGATGCGGCGCCGCGAGAATCAAAATCGACGTGCCGTGCTGCTCGGCGGCGAGCGCGAGCTTGCGCACGAGCTTCTCGCCTCGCACCCTGCGAATTTCGACGACCAGGATGTCGAACGCGCCCGAGCTCGCGGTCTTCACGACGACGCGCGCGATCGACTCGCGCGGCGGTCGCACGACGAGCAGCCGATCGAGCGCGACGCCGGCACGCGCGAGGCCGGGCGCGAAAAGCGTGCAGTCTGCATCAATCCACGCGCACCACGCTCGCGCGTCGCGTTCGAGCGCCGCGCGCACCGCCGTCACCGCGACGCGCGTCGCACCCGCGAACGTTTCGTGCGCGCACACGAGCTCGACCACGGCGTGCGGCATCCCGCCGTCGGGCAAAATGCGGTCGAGCTCGGGCCAGCCGCACGACCGCGCCGGCGCTTTGGGCTGATCGGCGAGCGCGCTCGCCGGCTTGATCGACTTCCCGAAAAGAGCGTTCATGTGGACTGAACAAATTATCAGTGGTAGCCTCGAGCGGCAAGGGTCGTTAAAGAAAGCCCGTGAGCGAGGATCTTCATCTCGAGCGTCTCCGCGCGATTTTTCGCGAGATGGAGTCGGTGCTCGTCTGTTACTCGGGCGGCGTCGACAGCGCGCTCGTCCTCGCGGTCGCACACGAAGTGCTCGGCGAGCGCGCGGTCGGCATGACCGCGGTGAGCGCGAGCCTCGCGCCGGCGGAGAAAGAGCTCGCGGTTTCGGTCGCCAAACGCATCGGCGCGCGCCACGAGCTCGTCGAGTCGAACGAGCTCGACGATCCCGATTATCAGCGCAACGGTCCCGACCGCTGCTTTCACTGCAAGAGCGAGCTTTACGACATCAGCTCGCGAAAACAGAAAGACTGGTCGATCGCGTTCGTCGCCAACGGAACGAACCTCGATGATCTCGGCGATCACCGACCGGGGCTCGAAGCCGCCAAGCGCGCGGGCGTGCGCAGCGTGCTCGTCGAAGCGGGCTTTCACAAAGAAGACGTGCGGCGCGTCGCCGAGATCATCGGCCTCTCGGTTTGGGACAAGCCCGCGTCGGCGTGTCTCTCGAGCCGCATTCCATACGGCACGAGCGTGACGCGCGAGCGGCTCGCGCAAATCGGCGGGCTCGAGGCAGAGCTTCGCGCGCTCGGCTTGCGACAAGTGCGCGTCCGCTGGCACGCGGTGAACGACCGCGGAGATTCCATGGCCCGCGTCGAGGTCGACCAAAACGAAATCACCGCTGCGTTCGAGAAACGCGAAACGATCGCGGCGGCCGGCCGGCGCTACGGTTTCAGCTACGTCACGCTCGACCTCGAGGGCTACCGTACCGGCAGCCACAACGAAGTCTTGGTGGGCCGTTCGTTACGCGTGGTGTGAGAACTGAGAACGTTTTTTCGCACCGCAAGACACTGGATCCGCCGCAAAAAATCTGAGATGAGGCCTGGTCTAGTCTCTGCAAAGAGATCCCGACGACCACGACTCATGGAAGCCGCCGCCGTCCGCCAAGAACGAGAGCTCATCGACGCGACGCGACCGTTCGCCAAAGAAAGTCGCGTCCGCAGCTGGTTTGCGTTGCTGAGCACGCTCGCGCTCGTCGCGGGCACCGACGCGATCGCGTTTCGCGCGCATCATTGGGCCGCGCGCGCGGCCGCGATGATCGTCTGCGGGCTGCTCATCGTCCGCACGTTCATTCTCTTCCACGATTTTCAGCACGGCTCGCTGCTGCGCAACTCCAAGCCTGCGCGCGCGGTGTTCTTCGTCTACGGCCTCGTCATCATGACGCCGCCGAAAGTTTGGCGCGAGACGCACAACTACCATCACGCCAACACGGCGAAGCTCGTCGGGTCGCACGTCGGCTCGTACTTGATGGTGACGACGGGCATGTGGGCGAAGATGAAGCCGCGCGAGCGCTTCATGTACAAGCTGGTTCGCCACCCGCTCACGATCGCGAGCGCGTACTTCACGCTCTTCATGCTCGGCATGGGCATCTCGCCGTTTCTTCGCGCGCCGAAGAAGCATTGGGCGTGCGCGATGGGCGTCGTCATGAACTGGGCGCTCACGGCGCTCGTGATTTGGAAGCTCGGCTTCGTCACGTTCCTCTTCGGGATGTTCGGGCCGCTCGCGATCTCGATGGCCGTCGGCGGTTATCTCTTTTACGCGCAGCACAACTTCCCGGAAGCGCACATCCAGCCGCGCGAGACGTGGAGCTACGCGCGCGCGGCGCTCGAGTCGTCGAGCTACATGCGCATGGGGCGCGTCATGCGGTTCTTCACGGGCAACATCGGCTACCACCACGTGCATCACTTGAACCCACTGATTCCGTTTTATCGCTTGCCCGAAGCGATGGCCGCGGTGCCCGAGCTGCACGATCCGCCGACCACGAGCCTTTGGCCGAGCGACGTGCTCGCGTGCTTCCGGCAAAAGCTGTGGGACCCCGAGAAGGGGACGATGGTCGGCTATCCGAGCTGATGTCGATTCGTGTAGTTTGCACGCTTTTTCTCTCGGCGTGCGCGCACCAAGCCGAGCCTTCGCGCGCGACCATCGCGCCGCCGCCGCCGGTCGCGAAAGCGAGCGCGACCGCGAGTGCGCCGCCGCCGCCGCCCACCGCGCGCGCGGCGCAGCAGGACGAACCATCCGCGATGGACTTTCCGATCGGGCAGAGTCCCGTCGAGCTCGCCACCCGCGCGCTCATGGCGGCGGTTCAACCGTGCGTTGATGCGGCGTTGAAAGCCGATCCGAAGCTCAAGGCGAAGGCGAAGCTCGAGCTCGATCTTCGAGCCGACGGCGCAGTCGATCACGCGTCCTGGCTTTCGCCCGACACGCTCAGCCCGAGCACGCAGGCCTGCGTCGTCGCTGGGGCTCGAGGCATCGCGCTTCCGCCGCTCGACCGGAGGCCGCTCGACTTGTGGGTCCAGGTCGGTCGCTGAGCGGTCAGTTGCCGACGTGCTGTAGCGTGTGCGTGGCATCGAAGAAGTAAGCGTCGTGGCGCGCGCCGGTCACCGCCCATAAAATCGGCAGCGCGAAGGTCGCGGTTTCGAATCGCGCGAGGCCCGTCGTGAGCTCGGCGCGCGCGGCGAGGCAGGTCGCGATGGCGTCGCCGAAGAAGAAGCCGTGGAATTCTTCGGCGGCCTTGACCGTCGATGCGCCGCGATAGGCGCTGCCGACGAGCGACGGCTCGGGATCGAACGCGTGCTCGTCCGGCCAGCGCGCTTCGAGCGGGATGCGCGCTTCGACGAACGGACGGATCGACGGGTGCATCGCCGGAAGGATCGCGCGACGCACACGAAGGAGTCGATCGTTGACGTAGCGGATGGAGCACGCGACGACGCGCGTCGTGCCTTCGCACGTGGTGCAGCGGACGAAGCCGCGCGCGCACGCGATGCATCGCGAGTGCGGGTCGGGATCGGAGCCGGCGCCCGTGCCCATGCAGAGCGTGCATGGCGACATGCCGGGTTGGATGATGCACGTCGAGCAGCGCGTGGTTCGCGTGGGCGCGGCGTCGTCGATCGTTTTGTAGGTGCCGCGCTGGGACGTCGGCGCGTCCATCGGCGCGCCAGCGCCGGACCAGGCAACCGGCGGCGGGACGTCGCCGCGCGGGTAGCTCGCGAACAGTCGCTCGGAGAGCTCGGTCGCGTCGCTCCATGCTTCGCGACGGATGCCGTCGACGTGGAGGACGAGGGCGGCGACGCCGAAGACGTCGGTCGGACGAAACGATTCGCCGACGATCGCGCGGACGGCTTCGGGTGTGGGCAGCTGCAAAACAGGCAAATCCTCGCGGTTTGCGGACCCGAGCGATACTGATAATCTGTTCAGCCCACGATGCGCGGGTTTTTGTACGACGCGGGCAGCAGGCTTCCGATCGCGGCACCGCCGAAGAAACCGCCGATCCCGCCAATCGAGATTTGCGACGCGTACGTCGAGCTCGCGGTGCGATCCAATTTTTCGTTTTTGCGCGGCGGCTCTTCGCCCGAAGCGCTCGTGCGGCGCGCGGCCGAGCTCGGGTACGCCGCGATCGCGCTGACCGATTACACCGGCCTCTACGGCGTCGTGCGCGCGATGCTCGAGTGCGAAGAGCTCGGCTCGCGAACGAAAATGATCGTCGGGTGCGAGGTGCCGCTCGCGCCCGGCGCGGACGGCCCGTTGCTGCACGTCGAAAACCATGCAGGATACACGCATCTCTGCGAGCTCTTGAGCGAGGCGCACGAGAACGGGCCCAAGCTCACGAAGAACGAGACCGCGCACGCGCCAGCCGAGTCGATCGCGCGCCGCGCGGAAGGGTTGTGGTGCACCGCGCCCGCGAGCGTCTCGCGCGAAGCGCTCGCGACGTTGAAGGACGCGTTCGGCGCGCGCATGAGCCTCGGTGTGTTTCGACATTTGGACGGCGAGGACGCGCGGCGCGAGCGCGAGACCATCGCGATGAGCCGCGAGCTCGACGTGCCGATCGTCGCGCACAACGCGGTGCGGTTCGCGGTCGCCGAGCACAAGCCGGTGCTCGACGTGCTGCATTGCATTCGGCGCGGCATCACGCTCGATGACGCTGGGCGCGAGCTCTTGCCGAACGCCGAGGCGCGCATCGTCTCGCCGCGCGAAATGGTCGCGCGCTTCGCCGACCATCCCGACTGGATCGCGCGCACGCGCGTGATCGCGGCAGCGTGCAAGTTTTCGATGCGCGAGCTGAAATACAAATTTCCTTACGTCCTCCCCGCGGGCGAAACGGCGGACTCGCTCCTCCGGCGCATGACGTACGAGGGCGCGAAAAATCGTTATGGGAGCGTGCCCGAGAGCGTGCGCGCGACGATCGAAAAGGAGCTCGCGCTCATCGCGAAGCTCGAGGTCGCGACGTATTTCTTGAGCGTGCGCGAGATCGTCGACATCGCGCGCGCGCGCGACATCTTGTGTCAGGGGCGGGGGAGCGCGGCGAACAGCGCGGTTTGTTTTTGTCTCGGCATCACCGCGGTCGACCCGGCGAGCTCGTCGCTCTTGTTCGAACGGTTCTTGTCGGCCGAGCGCAAGGAGCCGCCGGACATCGACGTCGACTTCGAGCACGAACGGCGCGAAGAGGTGATTCAAGAAATCTACGCACGCTACGGACGCAAGCAGGCGGCGATGGTGAGCGAGGTCATCTGCTACCGCGGAAAATCGGCGCTGCGCGAGGTCGGCAAGGTGTTCGGTTTTTCGCTCGAGCAAGTCGAGCGGCTCTCGTCGATCGTGTCGTGGTGGGACAAGTTGGACGCCGCGACGCTCGCGCGTTTGCGTGACTCGGGACTCGATCCTGGCGACGCGCGGGTGCGGCATTGTCTCGCGATGGCCGCGGCGATTCAGGGGTATCCGCGGCATCTGTCGATTCACGTCGGCGGGTTCGTGCTCTCGGCCGAGCCGCTCGAGCGCATCGCGCCGGTCGAGCCGGCGACGATGAAAGATCGAACCGTCGTGCCGTGGGACAAGGACGACATCGACGCGCTCGGGTTTTTCAAAGTCGACGTGCTCGGCCTCGGCATGCTCACCGCGATTCGCAAGGCGCTGAGGTTCGTCCTCGGCGACGGCGAATTCGCGAACGATCAGCTCGCTCGAATTCCGCGGGAGGACCCGGCGGTTTACGAAGCGCTCGGGCGCGCGGACTCGGTCGGCGTTTTCCAGATCGAGTCGCGCGCGCAGATGGCGATGCTGCCGCGGCTCCGGCCGAAATGTTTTTACGATCTCGTCATCGAGGTCGCGATCGTGCGGCCGGGCCCGATTCAAGGCGGGATGGTGCATCCGTATTTGCGACGGCGAAACGGCGAGGAGCCGGTCGACATGCCGCACGCGATTTTGCGGCCGATCCTCGAGCGGACGCTCGGCGTGCCGCTCTTTCAAGAACAAGTGATGCAGCTCGCGATCGTCGGCGCCGGATATTCGGGCGGCGAGGCCGATCAGCTGCGACGCGACATGGCGGCGTGGCGGCGCAACGGCAAGCTCACGCGTCACCGCGAGCGATTGCATCGCGGGTTCGCCGAGCACGGCATCGGAGCCGAGTTCAGCGAACGGATCTACAAACAGATTCAAGGCTTCGGCGAATATGGGTTTCCCGAATCGCACGCGGCGAGCTTCGCGCAGCTCGTCTACGCGAGCGCGTGGCTCAAGGTGCATCACCCCGCGGCGTTCGCGGCGGCGCTCGTGAACAGTCAGCCGATGGGATTTTATTCGCCGAGCACGATCTTCGAGGACGCGAAGCGCCACGGGGTGGGGCTTCTTCCGATACGTGTAAATTACAGCAATTGGGATTGCGAGCTCGAGCGAGGGCTCGTGAGAATCGGGTTGAGGCTCGTGCGCGGGCTCGGAGAAGAGTCGGGCAGACGCGTCGAGGAAAATCGGCCGTATGCGAGCATCGAAGATTTGCGCGCGCGGGCGAAGCTCGATCAAGGCGAGATGGACGCGCTCGCCGAGGCTGGCGCGCTCGAAGATCTCGTCTTGGGCACGCGCAACGCGATGTGGTCGGTGCGGGCGCCGAGGGGTGAGGGTTTATTTCGCGGGGTCGGCGTGAGTGAGAGCGTCACGCTGGCGCCGCTGTCGCGGACCGATCAGCTCGTGCTCGATTTCGAGCGCACCGGGCTTTCGATCGCCGACCATCCGATGCTCGCGATGCGACCGGCGCTTTCCAAAGACGTGCAATCGAGCGTCGAGCTCGCGAAGATGCCGCACGGCGCGCGCGTGACCACCGCGGGGCTCGTGATTTGCCGGCAGCGGCCGGGAACGGCGAGCGGCATCGTCTTCATGACGCTCGAGGACGAGCACGGGTTCGTGAACTTGGTGCTCTGGGCGAAAACATTCGAGCGTCATCGGCGCGTCGCGACGGCGAGCGGGATCGTGCTCGCGCGCGGAAAAATCGACTCTGCGAGCGGCGTCGTGCACGTCATCGTCGAGCACATCGAAAAGGTTCGGCTCGATCGCGAGCTGCCGCACTTGAGTCGAGATTTTCACTGAGCGGCCCCGGCGGTATCGTGAGCGCGTGACGCCTTTTCGTGACGACGACGTCTGGCGACAGCAGCGCGCGACCGAGCTCGAAGCGGATCGCGTCGAGCTCGAGGCGACGCTCGCGCGAGCCGAGGCGACGATTCGCGCTTCGTTGCGCGAGCGCAGCTTGTTTGCGAACGTGAGGTCGCGAGCCGGCGTGGCGCTGATCGCGCTCGCGATCGCCGGTGGATTCGCCTTCGTTCGATGGTCGTCGTGGCACGCCGCGCAGCGCGCGCACGAGTGCCAGTGATGGATCGCGCGGCGCTCGACGCGCTCGAAAAAAATGTCGCCGCGCTCCGCAAGCGCGTGGCCAAGCGCGCCGTGGCCGCGCACGACGCCAAGCCGCGGTCTCGCTTCGACGCGGCGATGGCGATCTTCGCGCTCGGCGTTTTCCTGTTCATCGCCTTCTTCTTCGGGGCCGTAGCCGGCGCCTCGATTGCAAGGGTCAGCGGCTGCCGCGCGATTCCCATCCAGGGCGTCGCCACGATCACCGTCGAAGAGAGAGATTGCCCCGCCTGCGCCGTCGAGACGGTGGTCACGCTGGACACCGATGGCAACATGACGCAACACAGCGTCGTGACTGGAGACGAGCGCTCGAAAGTTTCGCCGGCGGTCGTGCGCGACCTCGTCGAAAAAATGGCGACGTCGTGCTTTTTCGAGATGCGCCCGAGCTACGCGCCGGCCGTGGGCGTGGGCCAAGTCATCGTGACGACGCTCGCGCTCGACGGAAAGACCAAGGCCGTTCGAGACGACCGCGGAGCGAGCGGCTTCGAGGGCCCGACCATCGAGCTCGGCGCGTGCCTGCCGCCGATAGAGCTCTATGCGATCGAGTGGCAAGTGGAAGGAATCGCGGGCATGCACAAGCCGCCCCGGCGTCCGTCGCCTTGCGAGACGCTCTCGGCGCTCGCGCGGACGAGCTGCAAGCGCAACGCCGACGCGGGTCGCGCTTGCGACGCGACCGACGCGAACCCGACGTGCGTGCACGACGCGTGGGCGGTCGTGCGTTCGCCCGACGGTGGCTACGAAGTGGCCCACGGCGCGACCAACGGCGAGACTCGTCGCGTGCCGGTCAACGGGCGTCCGACGATCGAGGATCGCGACGGCGACTTGCGCGTGCTCGTTCACCGCGGCGCGGGGCCCGAGGACCCGTGGGGCGAGCGCGCGACCGCCGCCGTCGACACGTGCCTCTTGCACGATTTTCCGGTGCCGAAGGTGCTCTGCGTGCGCGACGGCGCGTCGCAGCCGCCGTGGCTGCCGGCGATGCTGCAGGTCCCCACCGATTCGGAAGTCGCGCGCGCGAGTCATTGGCTCGACGGAAATACGACGCGTCTCGCTTACGAGGTGGACATCGAGGCGTTGCCGCTCCGGTTGCGTGACGCCGCCGGCGTGATCGCGGTCTTGCCTGGGCCGACGCTCTACGCGCATGGACCGCCCTACGACTTCAACCGCCGCGACGAGGTCGCGCAAGATCGGGCTGCGTGTCGACGGCTCGCGCCGCTCTCGCGCGCGCAACCGGAGGACATGTGGCGAACCGCCGTGTGCGAACGGCTCGAGGGCCAGGACGCTCCGTCGATCGTCGCTGCGTGGCGCGCGCGCTGCGCGGGTAAACGCGAGGGCGTCCTCGCGGCCGCGTGCAGCGAGGCGCTCACCCAAATCGTCGCGACGAACCTCGCGCTCGTGACGCCGTGGAGCGCGCCGTGAGAGCGAGCGCGCTCCTCGTTCTCGGCGCGGTCGCGTGCCACGCAGGATCCGCGGAGGAGCCCGCGGATCCGCCGCTCGGTGCGACGTTCGTCGATCACTTCGACCGCGCCGACGTCGGGTCGGATTATCGCAACACCGGCGCGCCGTATCGCATCGAGGACGGAAAGCTCGTCGTCGATCACGCGCACAATCACCCGCTCTGGTTGAAGCGGCGGCTGCCGCGCGACGTGAAGGTCGAGGTCGACGTGATGTCGCGGTCGCCGCGCGGCGACATCAAGGTCGAAGTGTTCGGCGACGGGTTTCGTCACGAGTCCGAAGAAGACGTCCGAAAAGACGCGATCTACGAGGCGAGCGGGTACGTCTTCATTTTCGGCGGGTGGAGCAACTCGCGATCGGTGCTCGTGCGAAAGAAAGAGCACGCGTGGCAGTTCGATTCGGCGGTGCCGCTCCGGACGTCGCCGCGCGTCGAGGCGAACCGCACGTACCACTGGGAGATCACTCGGCGCGATCGGCACATCGACTGGAAGATCGACGGGCAGCCGTTTCTTTCGTGGGACGATCCGCATCCGCTGGAGGGCGCTGGGCAGGACCACTTCGCGTTCGATGGATGGGAGACCGAGCTCGTGTTCGACAACCTCGTCATCACTGCGCTGTGATGCGCACGCGGAGCTTTTGGCACTGGGGGTTCGAGGAAGATTTTCCCGATGAAGCGGCGCGCGCGGCGCTCGCGGGGCAAGCGGCGTTCATGATCCCTTCGCTCGGGGCGCCGCGGCCCGAGCCGCTGCCGACGCTTGCGTCGGTGAAGTTGCAGAATGCACGCATCGCGATCCCGCCGGCGCTCGCGGCGCGCGCGACGTCTGCCGTACACGATCGCGTGATGCACGCGGGCGGGAAGGGTTATCGCGACATCGTGCGCGCGTTTCGGGGCGAGTTTCCGTGCGCGCCGGACGTCGTCGTGTACGCCGAGTCGGAGGAAGATCTCGCGGCGGCGTTCGAGCTCTGCGCGCGCGAGGGCGCGGCGCTCGTGCCGTTCGGCGGAGGAACCAGCGTGACGGCCGGCGTGACGTACGACGGCGAAAAGCCGGTCGTGTGCGTCGATCTCGGGCGCATGCGGCGCGTCGTGGAGGTCGACTCGACGTCACGCCTCGCGCGCATTCAAGGCGGCGCGAGCGGGCCGGAGCTCGAGTCCGGACTTGCAGAATACAACCTTTCGCTTCGCTTCTATCCGCAGAGCTTCGAGCTCTCGACGCTCGGCGGGTGGATCGCGACGCGCGCGGGCGGGCATTTCGCGACGGGCTGGACGCACATCGACGACATGGTCGCGTCGGTGCGGATGATCGCGCCGGCCGGCGCGTTCGAGACGAAGACGTTTCCCGCGTCGGGCGCGGGTCCGGATCCGAATCGGCTCGTCCTCGGCTCGGAGGGCGCGCTCGGCATCGTGACCGAAGCAACGGTGCGCGCGTTTCCGCGGCCGACGCATCGCGCGCAGGCGAGCGTGTTCTTTCGCGAGATCGACGCGGCCGTCGAAGCGGCGCGCGGAGTCGCGCAGTCGGGGCTCTTGCCGTCGAACTGTCGCGTGCTCGATCGAAACGAGGCGATGCTCTCGGGTGTGAGCGTCCAAGAATGTGCGCTCCTCCTCGCGTTCGAGTCGGCCGATCACGAGCTCGTCGAATGGATGGAGCGCGCGCTCAAAATCGCGGTGCGCGCGGGCGGTCGCGCCGAGCCGCCGCGTTATCGTCGCGGAAAAATGCGTGGCGCCGCGAGCGGCGCGGAGGCGTGGCGGGCTTCGTTTTTGCGCGCGCCTTACATGCAGAGTGCACTCATTCCGTACGGCGTCATGGTCGACACCTTCGAGACCGCGTGCACGTGGTCGCGGTTTTCCGATCTCGATCGCGCGGTGCGCGCGGCGCTCGAGGGCGCGATGGTCGCGATGCGCTTTTCGCACGTCTACCCGGACGGGCCGGCGCCTTATTACACGTTCGGCGTGGTCGCCGAGCGCGGGCGCGAGCTCGATCAGCACGAGCGCATCAAGCGTTCGGTCAGCGACGCGATCGCACGCGCGGGCGGCACCATCACGCATCATCATGCCGTCGGGCGGCTTCACCGACCTTGGTACGACCGCGAGCGACCCGCGCCGTTCGGAGACGTGCTCCGCGCGGCGAAGCACGTGCTCGATCCTCACGCGATCATGAATCCGGGCGTGCTAGTCCCTCTCTCATGAGGTCGGACGTGATCGTCGTCGGAGGAGGGCCGGCCGGGCTCACCGCGGCGGTGTCCATCCTCGACGCCGATCCTTCGCTCGCGGGGCGCGTGCGCGTGCTCGAGAAAGCGCGCTACCCGCGCGAGAAATATTGTGCGGGCGCGATCGGCGGGCGCGGCGAAAAAATTCTCGCGAGGCTCGGCATTCTTCCGAAAGTGCCGGGCGTTCCGATCGAGGGGATGGCGCTGCGCGTGTCGGAAGGCGAGCGCACCGTGCGCGTCGGCGAAATCGGTCACGTCGTTCGGCGCATCGAATTCGACGAGGGCATCGCGCGTCTCGCGAAGGACCGCGGCGTCGAGATCGTCGAAGACGCGAAGGTCGAACACGTCGAGGCCGATCGCGAAGGCGCGATCGTGAGCTCGTCGGCCGGCACGTTCGAGGCGCGCGTGGTCGTCGGCTGCGACGGCGTCGGGAGCGTCGTGCGCAAAGCGATCGGCCTCGGGCCCGGGACGCTGCGTGCGCAAGTGCTCGAGCTCGACACCGAGAGCGTGCCCGGCGATCGCGAGCGCGGCGTGATTTTTTTCGACGCGACCGATCGCGAGCTGCCCGGCTACACGTGGGATTTTCCGACGGTCGTCGGCGGTCGCGCGCTCGTCTGCCGCGGCATTTACCATTTGAAGCTGGGCGACGAGCAGGTGGACCTCGGAAAAAAGCTCGGCGAACGTCTCGCGACGATGGGGCTCGACATCACGAGCTACAAGAACAAACGCTTCGCCGAGCGCGGCGTCGACGTCGCCGAGACGTTCGCGAAAGGCCCGCTCATGCTCGCGGGCGAAGCGGCGGGCATCGACCCGATCACCGGCGAAGGCATCGCGCAGGCCGTCGAGTACGGGTCGATGGTCGGTCCGCATGTCGCGCTCGCGCTGCGCGGCGAGACGATCATCGAGAGCTGGACGGGGCGCGTGCGACGCTCGCGTCTCGGGCGGGACCTCCGCATTCGCGAGCGTCTCGTGCGCGAGTTCTATGGGCCGAGGCGCCCGGAGCTCGAGCGCGTGCTCGTCGCCGACGAGAGCTTCGTCCACGCGGGATGCCGTCACTTCGGCGCGCTGCCGATGGATCCGTGGCCGGTCGCGCGCGCGCTCGCGCGGCTCGGCGGATATTTTGCTCTCGGCGTTTTGGCGAGCTGAGATCAGCGACGCACGAAGAGCCACGCGCCGCCGTCGGTCGCGCTCGCGTCGTTGCCCCACGTTCCGCGCATCACGCGCGGCGACTCGATCGTGAGCTCCGCTTTGCCGTGCGTGCTGCCCTCGGTCCAGGCGCACGCGAGCTTGTCGCCGGTCGGTTTGCATTGCATCGTCCCGTCGCGATAGTCGATCGCGAGATCCGCCGAGCCGCTCGCGGTGCGAATCGTCGCCGCGCCGAAGTTCGTGTCCCAGAGGCCGCCGAACGGCGAGTCGTCTGAGCGCACGACGGGAACGAGCGTCCAAGCGCCGTGGTCGTCGGCGCTCGCGCCCACGCCCCACGTGCCTTCGAGCTTGCCGTCGGCTTTGCGCTGAAGGACGGCGAGACCCTCGGTCGTGTTTTCGTACCAATGGCAGTCGAAGTGATCGCCGGCGATGCCGCACGTCACGACGCCGCTCGCGCCGAAGCTTCCGGCGGCGGTCGCGCCTTCGCGCGTGAGATGAACCTGGCCGCGTCCGGACGTGAAGTCGGCGACGTCGAGCGTCGACTTCGCGTGCGCGAGCGGCGGAGCCGACGTTTCGAGCGGCGGAGGCGAGGGGAGCGCGACCGGCAGCGACATGGTCGCGTGCGGCGACTCGCTCGCGCATCCACACGCCACGAGCATGAGCACCGCGCGCCTCACGACAAGTCACCTTCGCGCGGCCGTGTCCACGGGCTCTCGGCGAGCAGCTTTCGCGCGCGGTGTCGGGTCGCGTCGTCGAGCGCGCCGCGGCTCGCGCGCCCGAACGCGTCGGCGAGATCTTCGGCGCGCTGGAATCGTTCGTCGACCTTCTTTGCGAGCCCGATCGCGAGGACGAGCTCGACGTCTTCCGGCACGCGCGCGAACGCGCTCGGCGCGGCGGGCGTGTCGTGCACGACTTGATAGAGCACGGTCGCGACGTCGGGCCCCGCGAAGAGCGGCTTGCCCGTGATGGCGCGGTACGCAACGGCGGCGAGAGAGTAGACGTCGGCGCGATGATCGACGTTTTGCAATCGCGCTTGCTCCGGCGCCATGTACGCCGGCGTTCCCACGAGCGCGCCCTGCGTCAGCGTGTGGCCCGACGCTTCGAGCCGCGAGACGCCGAAGTCGAGCACTTTCCAAGCGCGCTTGCCGTCGCCTTTTCGTTCTTCGAGCACGAGGTTCTGCGGCTTGAGGTCGCGGTGCACGATGCCTGCTTCGCGTATCGCCGCGAGCGCGCGCGCGCCGTGCTCGACGAGCTCGACCGTCTCGGCGAGCTTGAGCCGCTGCTTCTGGCGGAGATGCCACGCGAGATCTTTTCCGACGAGGAGCTCCATCGCCACGTACGGCACGCCGCCCGGTCCCGCGCCGGTGCCGATGACACGCGCGACGTGGGGCGAGACGACTTTCTGCGCGAGCTCGGCCTCACGCTCGAAACGCTTTACATGTGAAGGATCGCCCAAGATGATCGGGTGGAGCAATTTGATCGCGGCGAGCGCGTCTCCTTTCGACGCGCGGTAGACCTCGCCCATTCCGCCGCGGCCGAGCAGCTCGCCGAGCGTCCAGCCGTCGACGACGTGATCGGTGTAGCGGCCTTCGCCCGGTCGGAGCGCGCGATCGAGCTCGATGCGCGCCTCGGCGAGGAGCGCCTCTTTTTGAAAAATCTGGCGGTTCGCTTTTTCGACGCGGTCGATCGCGGCTTCGGTCGCACGGCGCGAAGAGCGCGCGAGGAGGTACGTCGACGTGAAGACGACCTGCACCATGATGACGAAGAACCACTTCCAGGGCGTCGCGAGAGAGCCGATGGGCATCGGCCCGAGATCCGGGAGGACCCCGAGGACGACGCCGATCGAGAGGAGCGCGTAGACGATCGTGCCGGTCCAAAAAGTGACGCGCGCGCCGAAACGGCTCTCGCTGAGGCCGAAAAAATAAACGCCGAGCGGGAGGACCATGACCGCCGCGGTGAAGAGGCCGAAGTAAAAGAGAACGAGCTCACCGACGACGCCGAGGAGCGCGCCCATGAACGCGATCGTGCGCGGCGTGTAGCCCGCCTCGTCGCGTAGCCGCCGGAGCACGAAGAGGCTCGAGACCACCGACAGCGCGCAGAGCGCCATCGCGAGGGCGCGCAGCCAGCGGGGGCCCGGAACGATCGGCATGAACGCGCCGGCCGCCGACGCCATCAGCGCGACGAGCCGATAGAACACGCGCGCGCGTTCGACCTCCTCGGTGCGCATGACGACCGAGGCCGCGACGGTCGCGAGCGATCGCGTGCTAGTCGGCGGCGTCGGATGCGACGTGCTCGGCACCGCACGCGCGGCGCTCTGCTCGATGAGCGTCTCGGCTTCTTCTTTGGGCACCGCTTGGTCGCTCATCGGCGGCTCGCACGCGATCAGCTTATCATTTGTGCGATGAGCGCCACCCACCTCCTGGTCGCCAATCCGACGGCGCAGAGCGGCAAGAACCAAGCGCGCATCGCGCGCGTTCGCGCGTTGCTCGAAGCCGCGGGCGTGCGATCGGAGCTTCTGCCGACCGAGCCCGCGGGGCGCACGACGGCCGCGGTCGCGCGCACGCTCGAGGCAGGCGAGTTTTCGTGCGTCATCGCGATGGGCGGCGACGGAACGTTCCGCGAGGTCGCCGCCGGCGTGCTCTCGTCGGCGAAAAAAGAATCGGTCGCGCTCGGGATGATTCCGACCGGCACGGCGAACGATCAAGGCCGAAGCTTCGGTCTCTCCGCCGGCGAGGAAGCGCTCGAGCGCAACGTGAGCGTCGTCGTCGCTGGCCGCGAAACGCGTCTCGACGCCGGCAAGGTGAGCCGCGAGTTTTTCTTCGACTCGATCGGTTGGGGAATTTCGGCGCGTGTGCTTCGCGAGCGCAACCTCGAGCGCGAAGCGGTCGCTCGCGTGCCGGTGCTGCGCGACGTCTATCGCGATCACCTCGTCTACGCGAGCGCGCTCCTCCGCGTCTTTCTCGATTCGTACGTCGTTTCCGACAAATTCGACGCGGAGGTCACCGCCGACGGGCGCACGTTCGAGCTCGAAGGGCTCACCGATTTGATCGTGAAGGCGACGCGCGTCTACGGCGGCGCGTGGGTCTTCGATCGGCACGCCGCGCACGACGACGGAAAATTCGAGATCGTCCCGTTTCGCGGCAAGCGCGACTGGACGAGCAAAGCCATCGTCGACCTCGACGGCAACCCGATCACCGAGGAGATGCTGAACACCATCGGCGTCGAGCACTCGAAGCCCATTTCGGCGTCGCGCATCGAGCTTCGATTTCGCCTGCGCGCGGGCGGCGCGCCGTTCGCCGCGCAAATGGACGGCGAAGAGCTCGAAGCGACCGAGCACGCGCGCATCGAGGTCGTTCCGCGCGCGCTCCGCTTGATCATTCCGTGACGTCGAACGGGAAGCTTCCCGCGCCGTCGTCTGTGCTCTTCACGAAAAAATCGTGGATGAAGGTCGCGGCAGTTCCGATTTGGCCGACCGGATTGGTCGTCGGAATTTGCGCGTAGACGAATCCGGTGCCCGACGTCGCGTAGCCGATGAATCGGAAGCTCGACGGAATCGAGGTCGCGCCGAGCGCGGTCCACGGGATCACTTCTTCGCGCGTGTTTTGTCCGTCGTCGCAGAAAGTGATCGCGCCGACGGTCTGCGCGCTCCACGCGCCCGCATCGGCGTCGGCGGTGCGCGCTTCGTTGTAACCGTGCTTGGCGTAGACGACGCCGTCGGCGAGGAACGTGAGGGTGCCGTTCGTGCCGTCGTAGGTCTGGCCGTTTTGAATCCCGTTGCCGCTGAAGCCGACGTAGATGACGGTCGCTTCGCCGACGTCCGCCGCGGTGAGCGCGACGTAGAGGTTGGTCGCGTCCCAAGTCATCGACCAAGTCGAGCCGCCGCTCGAAGTTTGATTCGACGCGCCGCCATACTCGCCCGACGAGACGACGCCGTCGCATGTCGGGGCGTGCCAGGAGGAGCCGGCATCGGCCGACGAATCCGTCGCCGCGTCCGCGTCGGTCGCTGCGTCCGTCGCCGAATCGGTCTCCGAATCGGCGTCCGCGTCGGTCGCTGCGTCTGTCGCCGAATCGGTCGCCGCCTCCGCGGGTGCGTCCGGCGCGACGTCGAGCTTCGTGTCGAGGCTGGTGTCCGTCGCGACGTCGAGCGTGACGTCGTTCTTCGCGTCCTTCACGGTCACGTCTTTGCCGCCGTCGGTGCCGCCGTCGCCGAGCGTGTCGTCGCCAGTGCACGCGACGAATGCGGCGAGCGGAGCCAGCGCCGCAAAAAGAATCAAAAGCCGTTTCGACATGTCGCGCGTTTTAACGCGATCTCGCGGAGCGCGCCGTCGTTTTGTTGGCCCTCGCGACCCGCGCACGATACCTGCGACAAATGGCCACTGTGCTCGTGTTCGCTCCGCTTCTCGCTGCGCAGGTGTTCGCGATGGGTCACGTGCGCGAGGTGCGCGCGCACGGCGTCACCGTTCGCGCCGTCGCTCACGATCATCGAAACGGCAGCGACGCCGAGATCGAAATTCGACGCGGGGGCCCGTCGCAAGTGATCGAGCTCCGCGGGCGCGAAATCGGCGCGGCGATGCTGCTCCAGTCGATCGAAATCGTCGACGCGAACTTCGACGGACATCCGGACGTGCTCGTCATGCGCGAATTCGGTGCGAAGTGGTCCTCGTCCGACGTCTTTCTCTTCGACCCGCGCACGCAGCGATTCAGCGCGACGTCGCCGCTCGCCCACGCGATCGGTGCTCTCGCCAACACGACGTTCGACGCGCGCCGCCGCACGATCACGACGCACGACATCGGCCCGTCGGATCCGTCGCGCGTCACCTACGCCGTCGAAGGACAAAGCCTTCGCGAGACGTCGTCGTGTCGATTCGTGAACCCGCTCGACCTCCGCGTGGGCACGCTCGTCCGCAAGACCGGCGAGCGCACGCGCGTCACGCACGTTCGGCTCGGCGCGAGCGACGTCAATCCTTGCGATTGACCCACTTCAGCGCTTCGCGCTTCGACAAACCCGAGAGGCGCGCCTCGTTTTTCTTCACGTACCGCGCGACCTCTTGCGGATCGACGTAGGCGTACTCGCGGAGCGCCCAGCCGATCGCCTTGCGCAAGAAAAATTCTTTCGAGTCGATCGACGGCGCGATGCACGCGTAGAGAAAATCGAGATCGGTCGCTTCGCGCGAGCGGCACTGCGCGAGGATCGCCGTGCGCGCCTTCCACATGTTCGCGCCTTTCGCCCAGCGGAGAAGCAGCGGTCGCATCCCATTGGGATGCGCGCGCAAAATCGGACCGACTCGATTCGTCGCGATGACGTCGACGTAATCCCACCACGCGCCGCTCACGACGAGGTGCTCGTAGAGTCGCATCGCGCGCGGCGTTTGGAACGCGCGAGCGGCGCGCACACCCGTCAGCGCGAGCGCGCAGTACCGCTCTTCGCGAAATCGCGCGCCGTCCCAAATCGCGCGCACGTCCCGCTCCCAGCCGGCGGGCGAAGCGTATTCCAAGGAAGAAAAGCTATCTTTGCAAACTGCACGTACTTGCGGCGCCGGGACGCCGTGAAACGGCATCGCCGACTTCATGTAAGCCTGCATCGCCGGCGCGCGGCTCGAATCGGCCGCCGCGCGCAGCTTCGCCCTAAGCGACGCGAGCAGCGTCATCCGACGCAGCGCTCGGGTCTTTCGCCTTGGCGGCCGGTTTCAGAGCGTCCATCGCCGAGCTCATGTTGACGCTGACGAGCCGCGAGACGCCGGACTCCTGCATCGTGACGCCGTAGAGCACGTCGACCAGCTGCATCGTTCGCTTGATGTGCGTGATCAAGATGAACTGCGACTTGTCGGTCATCGACCGGATCATTTCGTTGTATCTTGCAACGTTCGCCTCGTCGAGCGGGGCGTCGACCTCGTCGAGGATGCAGAACGGCGAAGGCTTGATCTGGAAGATGGCGAAGATGAGCGACACCGCGGTCAGCGCTTTTTCGCCGCCGCTCATGAGCTCGATCGACGAGAGCTTCTTGCCCGGAGGCTGCGCGAGGATGTCGATGCCGGTCTCGAGCATGTCCTCGGGGTTGGTGAGCCGGAGCGACGCGCGGCCGCCGCGGAACATCTTCGGGAAGATCTCCTGGAAGCGTGCGTTCACCGCCTCGAACGTCTCGGCGAAGAGCTTGCGAGACTCGCGGTTCATCTGCGCGATCGCTTTTTCGAGATCGGCGAGCTCCTTCTCGAGATCGGCCTTCTGCGTCGTGTAGAAGGTGAAGCGCTCTTCGGCTTCTTGATGCTCGCGCATCGCGTCGAGGTTGACCGAGCCCATGCGGTCGATGAGACCGCCGAGCTCGGTGATGCGGCCGCGGTGCTCGTCGTCCGGCGGCGGGCGCAAGTGGTAGTCGCCGACGACGCGCTGGAGCTGGAGGCCCCGGAACTTTTCGGCGACCGACTCGAGCAAATGCTCGAGCGCCATCGTGCGCGTGTGGAGCGCGCGTTCGGCCTCGCCGAGCGCTTCGCGGAGGGTCTCGGTTTCGGCGCGGAGCTCTTTCAGCTTGGCTTCGCGTTCGCCGAGATCGGTCTTGACGGCTTCGTAACGCGCGCGCGTTTCGGCGAGGGCGTCTTGCGCGGCGCGCATCTCGTCGAGCGCGGTGGAGAGCGTCTCTTTGTGACGCGCGATTTGTCCGGCGGTCTCGCCCCAGGCGCGCGCCGCTTCGTAACCTTCTTCGACGAGACGCCGTTTGCGGTCGGCGAGCTCGGCGGCGCTCCGCTCGAGTCGCGCGACGGTGCCGCGGGCGGCGGTGAGCTTTTCGCGAACGCCGGCGAGGCGAACCTTGGCTTCGGTGACGAGCGCGCGGCGCGCTTCGACTTGCTCGCGGTGCGTCGCGCATTCGGCGTGAGCGGCTTCGAGGGCGTGCTGCGCCGTCTCGAGTCGCGCGCGCTCGCCGTCGAGGATCGCTTCGGCGTTTTGACGCTCGACGCGGCCTTCGTCGATCCAACGCGCGAGCTCGGTGGCCTCGTTGTCGAGCGCCGAGATGCGCTGCTCGACGACCTGAATCGCCGACGTCGCCGCTTTGAGATCACGCTCGGCGGTCACCAGCGCAAGCTCGCCCTGATGCGCCTTCGCGCGCGCTTGCTCGAGCGTCGCTTGCGTCTCGGCGATTTCGCCGCGGAGCATCTGGTGCGTCGCGAGCCGCTCGCTCGCGATCGAATCGAGCTCCGCGACGCGCTCGGAGAGCTCGCGAATCTCGCGCTTTTCGTCGAGCCGGCCGGCCGCGGCTTCGTCGCCGCTTCCGCCGACGACGCGACCATCCGGGAAGGTCACGGTGCCCGAGACCGTGACGAGCGTGACGCTCGGATCGGTCGCGCGAACGCGTCGCGCAACCTCGGCGTCGCGTACGACGATCGCGTCGCCCACGAGCGCCCGCACGAGCGCCTCGTCCTCGGGCGCGAAGCGAAGCGAATCGGCGAGCCGGCACACGATGCCCTCCGCATCGGGCAGCGTCGGCGACGCGCCGGCGACGAACGTCGGCCGCGCCGGAACGATCGCTGCGCGACCGCCCGCGTTTTTAGCGAGCTCTTCGAGCAGCTCCGCGCCGCGATCCATGTCGGAGACGACGACGTCCTCGAGCCTGTCGCCGAGCAATCCGGCGAGCGCGTGCGTGAGCTCGGCCGGCGCCTCGATGCCATCGCCGACGAGCCCGAGAAGGGCAGGGTCGCCGGTCGCGACGAGCGCGCGCGTCCCGTCCGAAGCGCCCTCGAGCCGCGCGTGAACGTCCGACAGCGCTTGATGTCGCGAGCGAACGCGCGAGAGCTCGGCGCGCGCATCTTCGAGCGCCTTCTCGCTGCCGACGATCGCTTCGCGAAGCTCGGCGAGCCGTTTTTCCGCGCGATCGCGGTCCTCGGCGCTCGCGACCTTCCCCTCGCGAATCGCCTCGATGCTCGCCTCGAGCCCGCGCTGCTTGCCCTGATGCTCGGCGAGCGCGCCATCGAGCGCCTCGCGCTCGAGCTTCACTTTTTCGAGCCGCGCGGTCATCTCCCCGGCGCGCCGATCGTGTCCGGCGAGCGTCGCTTCCGCGCTCGCGATCGCCGCCTGCGCGCTCGCCGCGCTCTCCTGATTTTCGCGCGCACGCGCCTCGGCCGCGCCGAGCTCGCTCGTCGCTTCCGCCAAGCGCGCTTCTTCGGTCTCGTTCTGCGCGCGTTTCAATTCTTCGTCGCGCTCGAGCTCTTGAACCTCCGCCTCGAACGTCGTCCGCTCGCGCACGAGCGCGTCGTGCTGCGAGTCGATCTCGCGCGCTTCGTTCTCGGCCTGCGTCTCGCGAGCGCGCAGCGACTCGATCTTGTCCTTGCCGCGTGCGATCGCCGACTCTTCGGCGCGCACCTCGTTCTCCGCGGAAAACGCGCGCGTCTGCGCCCCCTCGACCTCTTCTTCGATCGAGAACGCTTCCTGCCGCGCCGCCTCGAACTCGGCGTCGCGCGACGCGAGATCGGTGCGCGCGCGCTCGGCCTCGGTGCCGCGCTCACCGACTTGCTCGCCGTGGAGCTTGGTCCACCCGACGAGCTCGAGATACCTGTGAGAAGCCTCGTGGAGCTGCAGATCCTCGAGCTCCTTGCGATACGAAATGTACCGCTCCGCCTTCTGCGCTTGGCGCTTGAGCGATCCGAGGTTGCGCTCGATCTCGGCGACGATGTCGCCGACACGGAGCAAGTTCTGCCCGCAGAGCTCCATCTTGCGCTCGGCGGCCTTCTTGCGCGCTTTGTACTTCGTGATGCCCGCGGCCTCCTCGATGAGGAGACGCCGGTCCTCGGGCTTCGCGCTCACGATGAGCCCGATCTTTCCCTGCTCGACGATCGAGTACGCCTTGGTGCCGACGCCGGTGCCGAGGAAAAGATCGGTGATGTCCTTGAGGCGGACTTGAACCTTGTTGATCAAATACTCGCTGTCGCCGCTTCGGTAGAGGCGTCGCGTGACCGCGATCTCGGAGTACTCGGCGAACTCGAGCGGGACGCCGGTGGGGTCGTCGTTCTCGAAGGTGAGCGTCACCTCGGCCATGTCGCTCGCGGCGCGCGACTCGCTGCCGCCGAAGAGGACGTCTTCCATGCTCCGGCCGCGGAGGTGCTTGGCGCTCTGCTCGCCCATGCACCACCGAATGGCGTCGACGATGTTCGACTTACCGCAGCCGTTGGGCCCCACGATGCCGAGGACGTCGTGGTCGAAGTGGATCATCGTGCGATCCACGAACGACTTGAACCCGGTCATCTCGAGCTTTTTGATCTTCATCCCACGCTCCGCGCGACGTTCATGAAGTGCCTACCGATGCGCGTGAATAAGGGCGAATAAACGGCCTTTGTGATGTGACGTATGGCAAACGTAGCGTCACGTCACATGTGGTCACTGCGCACTTGCACAGCTACGCGGGAACTACGCCTGAAGCAAGCGAAATCCGTCCGATAACTTGACACAAGGTCAGGTGAGGCATACCTGGCGAGACGAGCGAGATGCCGACTTACGAGTACGCGTGCAAAGCCTGTGGCAACGCCTGGGAAGCGAGCCAGCGCATCAGCGAAGCGCCGCTGACCGAGTGCCCGAAGTGCCATCAGCAAACCGCCGAGCGCCAGATCAGCGGCGGGAATTTCATTTTGAAGGGCGGCGGTTGGTACTCGGATCTCTACTCGTCGCCGTCGCCGAAAAAGAGCGAGAGCGCGACCGAGACGAAGAGCGAGACCAAAACCGAGACGAAGTCCGAAACGAAGACCGAAACGAAGTCGACGCCGGCGCCCGAAAAGAAATAATCAGCGGCGCGGCGGACCGAACACGAGTCGCTTCGCATCGGCCGGAGTCGTGCCGAGCTCGGCGGCGAGCTTTTCGTAGACGAGATCCATCAAGCGGCCTCGGGGCGGCGCGGCGATCCGTGGGTCGCCGTGAAAGATGTCTTGGTCGAGGGCTGCGCCCTCGACAAGCGGGCTTCGCGCCCCCTTGGACCCCGCGGGACGTTCGTGCAAGGCGCGTTTTGCGAAGAGCGCGGCGCGCGCGAGGGTGTGGAAGCGGGTCATCGCGTGCATCCACGGGGTTGCGGCGGTCGGGTCGCGCTCGGCGAGCGCGAGCGCGTCGATGCGGCTCGCGATTTCGTCCTCGGGCAACGCGTCGATTTCACGGAGCGCGCCGGGGAAGCGCTCGGCGAGCGCGGCGAGCCGCGGCCGCGGGTCGTGGGGGGCGTCGCCGAGACGACGAAGAGCCAGCATCTCTTCGTACTTTGCGCGCAGCTCGGCCCAGGCGACGTTCACCAGCTGAGCGTGCAACGGCTCCGCGCATTGCGCAACGAGGACCGCCGCTTTACGCTCGTCGGCATGTCGGATCACAAGCGCGAGATCGAAGAGCTTCGCGCCGAGCTCGCGCGGGTCGACGGCCAGATCCTCACGGCGCTCGAGAAGCGTGCGAACGCGTCGCGCCGCGCGGCCGAGCTTCGCGCGGGCCCGGCGCAGCTTCCTCTCACCGAGAAGGCGCAGCTCACCGCGCTCCTCTCGCGCGCGAGCGGTGACATGCCCGCGTCCGATTTGAGGGCCATTTTTCAGCAGATTTACGCGAGCTGTCTCGCGCTCGAGCTGCCGGTGAAAGTCTCGTACATCGGACCCGAGGGAGGGTTCGCGCACGCCGCTGCGCGGGCACGGTTCGGCGCGAGCGCGCAGCTCTCGGCGACCGAGACGATCGCCGAGACGCTGGAGGAGGTCGCTCAACACCGCGCCGAGTTCTGCGTCTTGCCGGTCGAGACGACGACCGAGGGGCCCGTTCAAGCGACGATCTTCGCGCTCGTCGCGACCGATTTGAAAATCGTCGCGGAGGTCGAAGCGGTCAGCGATTTGTGCCTGATGAATCGCACCGGCAACGAGAACGACATCGAGAAGGTCTACGCCACGGCGGCCGATCACGCGCGCGCGCAGAAGGCGCTGACGGCGCTCGGAAAGAAGCCGGCCGGCGGAGCCGCGGCGCAAACGGTGACGATCTACGACGTGAAGACGCCGCTCGTCGCGTGCAAGCTCGCGGCCGAGGATCACGGCGCGGCTGCGCTCGTCACCGACGGGTTCGGCGCCGAGCACGATCTCCAGATCGCGCGGCGAGGGCTCGTCGACGACGGCGCGGAGCGCGTGCGCTACGCGATCATCGGTGCGCGCCCGAGCGCACGAACCGGCGACGATTCGACGGCATGCGTTTTTTCCGTGCACGACGCGCCCGGCGCGCTGCTCGACATTTTGCGGCTCTTCGCCGAGCGCGGGATCAACTTGCGCAAGATCCAGTCGCGACCGGACTCCTCGCCGCACGCGGGGTCGCCTGCGCACCCGGGCGACCCGGCGGAGTGGACGTACATGTTCTTCGTCGAGCTCTCGGGGCACACGACCGACAGGCCGCTCGTCAGCGCGCTCGAGGACGTGCGGCACAAGGCCCGCTTTTTCAAGGTGCTCGGGTCGTATCCGAGCATCTGAAATTGAATGAACGGGCTCGGCGCACGTACTACGATCATGACCATGAAGCTGCCCCGCCTGGCCCTCCTCGCTGCGATCGCGCTCGGCGCGTGCGGCGGGGGAAACGCGAACCAGCCGGCCCCGACGCTCGCGACCTCTTCGGCTCAGCCGAACGCGGCGCCGCTCACCCCGGCGGCGCTCGAGGCTGACCCGCTCGGGCTCTTTCCGAGCGGCGCGCTCGGGATGTTCTCGGTCGATTTGCGTGCATTTTACACGAGTCAGTCGGCGGGACCTGCCGCGGCGCAGCTCGCTGAAAAATATTTTCCGGTCGGTGCCGAGGCTGGGTTCTCGGCGTCACGAGATCTCGATCGCGTGATGGGCGGTTTTTATTCGATGCAGGGCGCCGACGTGCTCGCGACGCTCGTCGGGCGGTTCGACGAGGCGAAGATTCGCGCGGCCGCGGACGGTAAGACGCAGCTTCGCGGCGGCGGGCTTCTCGTCGCGTCGCAATACGCCGATCGCACGATGTACACGGTCGCCGATGCCGGGTTCGCCGTGCTGACGCCCCACCTGGTGCTCGCGGGGACGAAGACGACGATCAAGCGCGCGCTCGATCGGATGCGCGATCGTCATTTCGCGCACGACGCGCCCGCGTGGATGCTTCAGACGCTCGCGACGCCGGGCGCGGCCGCGTCGCTCGCGGTCGACACCAAGTCGATGCCGCTCGCGAATCTGACCGGCGGCTTTCCGCTCAAAGGGACCGACGGGATGACCGCGGTTCGGTTGCTGGCGAATTTTCAGGCGCCGGGCATGCACGTCGCGGGCGCTGCGACGTACGCGGACGAAGCGCACGCGCAGGCGGGCGCGGCGGGGCTCAGCGCGCTCGCTTCGTCGGCGGCGTTCAACGTGCTCACGTCGGCGGTCGGCGTCGCGATTCGCGACGTGAAGATCACGCCGGCGAAGAACGACGCTCAGATCGCATTCGTCGTCGACGACGCTTCGCTGCGCAATCTGCTCTCGCGCTTGCCGGCGGTCATCGGCGGGGGATGATTTTCGCGTTCGAAGAGATCGGCCCGGACCTCGCGCGTCCGCCGATCGCCGCGCGGCGCGCCCTGCTCGGCGCCGGCGTCGCGATGCCGCTCGACACTTGGCGGACCCTGGCGCTGCCGCACCGTCAGACGATCGCGCTCGAGGGAACGAAAGACCACATCAACGAGCTCACGGTGAAGAACGCCGTGTCGTCCGTGCTCAAACGCGTTCGCTTCATGGGGCCGGTCAGGGATCCGCCGCTCGATGCGGTCCCGCAGCAGGTCGTCGATTCGCTTCGCGCGCTTCGTCCGCTCACGCTCGAAGAGTGGCGCGGGCTTCGGCCGCTCGATCGCTACACGCTGGTCGCGCTCGCGGCGAACAGCCGTCTCCTCTATCGCGCGATCGAGGAGATGACGTCGGGCCCGGCGTCGTCGCTCGGCGCCGCGAAGCTGCGGCCGTGGGTCGGGCCGCTCGCGCACGCCGAGGTGCGGATGACGCGCGCCGCGCTCGGTGAGGTCGCGAGCGGGCGGCTCCAAGGCGGCAAGGCGATCGTGCTCGCGCGCGCGGCGGGTGTTCGCGCGGCACGGAGCGCGCACGAGATCGTCGATGGCTACGCGGAAAAATACGCGGGCCCGGTCGAGCTCGACGCGCGCCTCGACGCGCAGATCGGCGGTTACGTTTGGCAGGCGCACGTGAGCTCGGCCGACGGCGAGTTTCTGTCCGGCCCTTCGATGCTCGCGGCTGCGACGGCGGCCGTCGCGCTGCGCGACGCGATCGCGCAGAACGATCCGGCGGCGAACGTCGGCGGCGTCGCGCTGATCGAAGCGATGTGGTCGGTCGGCAGCGGCGCGTTCGGTGACGAAGCGACCATCGCGATGAACGCCAAAGCCTTTCGACCGGCGCCCGCGGCGGCCGCGAGCGGTCCGCGTCCGGCGCAAAATACCGGCGAGCCGCCGGCGCGCTCCGGCGTGCCCGTGTGGGTCGCGCTGCTCCTCGTGCTCTCGACGCTGCTCGCGTTCGCGGCGGCCGGGCTCACGCTCCACCGGCACCTTTGACCGCGCTCATCGTCCATCCGCAGAAGACGCCCCTCGTCGGCAGCGTGCCGCTCCCGTCGGACGAGAGCATCGCGCATCGCGCGCTCGTTCTCGGCGCGCTGTGCAACGGCAAGAGTCGCATCCGGAGCTGGGGCGCCGGCGAGCGCGCCGAAAGAACGCGCGCGGCGCTCGAGGCGATGGGCATCGAGATCGTCGCGGACGGCGCGGACCGCGTCGTCACCGGCGCCGGGCTCTTCGGACTGCGGGCGCCGTCGCGCGAGCTCGACTGCGAAAAATCCGGCGCGAGTCTTTTGTGCGGCGTGCTCGCGGCGCAGCCCTTCGCGAGCGCGATCGCCGGCGATGCGCCACGCTCGCGGGTCATCGACGCACTCCGCGCGCGCGGCGCACGCATCGAAGCCGGCGGCGCGGTACGCATCGCGGGCCTCGCCGACGGCGAGCACCTCGGAGAGATCCAGCGCGAGCTTTCGGACCCGCGCGCCGACGAGAAAAGCGCGCTCCTCCTCTCGGGCCTCTACGCGCACGGCTCGACCACGCTGCGCGAGGACGCGCTCACGCCGGATCACACCGAGCGAATGCTCCTCGCGCTCGGCGTTCCGCTCCGCACGCTCGGCACGATGATCGAGCTCGACCCCGCCGGATGGAGCGGCTCGATGCCCGCGTTCGACGTGCGCATCCCGAGCGATCTCTCGGCAGCGGCGTTCTTGATCGCCGCCGCGGCGATCGTCGCGGGCTCGCGCGTGACGTTGCGCGCCGTCGGCACGAATCCGACGCGCGCCGGCCTCCTCGACGCGCTCCGCGACATGCAGGCCCCGCTCGCAATCGAGCCTCACGGCGAAGAAAGCGGCGAGCCGTTCGGAGACATTCACGTCGAAAGCGGCGTGCTCGTCGCCGCCGCGATGGCCGGCGAGCGCGTGACGCGAGGCATGGGCGAGATTCCCGCGCTCTGCGCGATCGCCGCCCGCGCGCGCGGCATGACGAAAATCCGCGACGCGGGCGACGAGCCGCAGATCACGACCATGGTCGCCACGCTGCGCGCGTTCGGCGTCGCGTGCGATCCGGCGCCCGGCGGCCTCGACATCGAAGGGACCTTCGCGCTTCTCGAAGGCGCACGCATCGACTCGCGCGGCGACCCGCGCGTCGCGTTGTCCGCGGCGACGCTCGCCCTGGTCGCCTCCGCCCCCTCGCGCATCGAAGACGTCGACTGTCTTCGCGAGACTTTCCCGCGTTTCGTCGGCACCCTCCGCGCTCTCGGCGCGCGCATCGACGTGGCGTGACGCGCGATTGACCTTCCTTGGGATGCGCGTATCGTCGGAGCATGGTCGCGTTCGTCCATCGTTCGGAGATTCTGATTTGAGCTCGGATCGTCGTCGTTCGGTCGGGCCGAAGTCTCATCGCTCGACGGCGCGACCGCCGGTGCGCGCCGCCCTGTCGGGCATCGAAGAAGCGGCCCGTCAAAAACAGCTCTACGTCGTCTTCCAACCCATCGTCGATTTGCGGACGGGAAAACCGTTCGCCTACGAAGCGCTCGTTCGCAGCAAATCGAAGGAGTTTCCCGATCCGCCGAGCATCTTGAGCGCGGCGATCGAGGCCAAGGCGATGGGCCGCATCGGTCGTGCGATTCGCGAGGCCGCGGCGTGCGATTGCCCGGACGCGCCGCTCTTTCTCAACATCCACCCGAGCGAGCTCGACGACTCGTGGCTCGTGCGGCCCGACGATCCGATTTTTTCGCACGAGCATCCCGTCTATCTCGAGATCACCGAGTCGGTGCCGCTCACGCACTTTCGGTTTTGTCACGGCATGCTGCGTGAGGTGCGCGCGCGCGGCGCGTGCCTCGCGGTCGACGATCTCGGCGCCGGCTACAGCAACTTGAAGTACATCGCAGATCTCAACCCCGAGGTCGTGAAGCTCGATCGCGATCTCGTCGCGGGATTACGCGCCGGCTCGCGCCTCCACAAGCTCGTCGTCTCGATCGTTCGACTCTGCAACGACATGGGCGCGTCGGTCGTCGCCGAGGGGATCGAAACGTACGACGAATTCGCCGCGGCGCGCGACGCGGGAGCGCAGTTCGGCCAGGGTTATTACTTCGCGCGGCCGGCCACGCCGAAGCCGAGCTACGACTGGAAAGCGCTCTCGAACCCGCCGCCCAAATGATGGTAATGGATGGGGCGCATGCGGCGGCCCATCATCGCCATCGACGGCCCGGCGGGCGCGGGCAAGAGCACGGTCGCGCGACGCGTGGCCGACGCGCTCGGTTACGTGCTGCTCGACACGGGCGCGCTCTATCGCGCCGTCGCGCTCGCCGCGCAGCGCGGTAAAGTTTCGGTCGCCGACGCCGAGCGCTCGGGCGCGCTCGCCGAAGATCTCGCGCATCGCGGCGCCATCGTGCTCCTCGCCGACCGCGTCCTCCTCGAGGGCGAGGACGTCTCGCGCGCGATCCGCACGCCCGAAATCGGCATGGACGCGAGCACCGTCTCGGCGCACCCACCGGTGCGCAAAGCGCTCCTCGACATGCAGCGCAAAGCGGGCGACGCGGGCGGCATCGTCGCCGAGGGCCGCGACATCGGGACGGTCGTCTTCCCGAATGCAGAATACAAGTTTTTCCTCACGGCCTCGCCCGAGGTGCGGGCGCGCCGCCGATTCGAGGAGCTCGTCGCGAAGGGCCGCAGCGTGACCGTCGAAGAGACGCTCGCCGAGGTGAAGCGTCGCGACGCACAAGACGAGGGCCGCGCGGTCGCGCCGCTGAAGCCCGCGGAGGATGCGGTGCGCCTCGATTCGTCGACCATGCCGATCGACCAGGTCGTCGAGCTGATCCTTTCACGCGTGGGGCTGCGCGCGAGCTAGCTCAGCCAGGTCTCTCCTCGAGATCGAATGGAAATGGGCCCCCGAGCGCGAAAAGCGCGACCGGAGGGCGAAAATCCATGCGAGCGAATGAACGCCGAAATGCGCGTCGGGAGGGCCCTTTTGACTTGGCGCCCGCGGTGGCGTACATCCGCTGGCCCCGCGCAATTCTGCGCGGTTTTCTCATTCGAAACCCCAGCCCCGGGCCACGGCTCGGGCGAAAAAGCGTGTAAAGTGCAATCAATCGAATCCGGCGGAGCAGGGAGCTTCGCCAATCTGTTCGAGCAGAGCCTCCAAGGCGGAGGCTTCGTCAAAGAAGGCGAGATCATCCAAGGCACCGTCGTCGCCGTCCAGCGCGACGAGGTGGTGATCGACATCGGGGGCAAGAGCGAGGGCATCATCCCGCTCAACGAGTTCGTGGACGCGCAGGGCCAAGCCACCGTCAAGCCCGGCGACAAAATCGACGTCTACATCGAGAGCCGCGAAAACGACGACGGCCTCGTCACCTTGTCGAAGGAAAAAGCCGACAAGATGAAGGTGTGGGACGAGATCTCGGCCGCGTGCGAGCGCGACGAGCTCATCGAAGGCACCATCAGCCAGCGCGTGAAGGGCGGCCTGTCGGTCACCATCCGCGGCGGCGTCAAAGCATTCTTGCCGGGCAGCCAGGTCGATCTCCGACCCATCCGCAACTTGGACAAGCTGATCGGGCAGACCTACCAATTCAAGGTCATCAAGTTCAACAAGAAGCGCGGAAACATCGTGCTCTCGCGCCGCGTGCTCCTCGAAAAGGAACGCGACCAAATCAAGACCAAGACCCTCGAGACTCTCGAGGAGGGCAAGGTCGTGAAGGGCGTCATCAAGAACATCACCGAGTACGGCGCCTTCGTCGATCTCGGCGGCATCGACGGCCTCCTTCACATCACCGACATGAGCTGGGGTCGCGTCACGCACCCGAACGAGCTCTTCAAGGTCGGCGACGAAGTCACCGTTCGCGTCCTCAAGTACAACCCCGAGACCGAGCGCGTTTCGCTCGGCCTGAAGCAAACGCAGGAAGATCCCTGGACGCACGCCGAAGAGGCGTACCCGCCGGGCAAACGCATCCGCGGCAAGGTGATGTCGATCACCGACTACGGCGCGTTCGTCGAGCTCGAGCCGGGCGTCGAAGGTCTCATCCACGTGAGCGAGATGAGCTGGACCAAGAAGGTCAAGCACCCGAGCAAGGTCCTCGAGATCGGGCAGGAAGTGGAGTGCCAAGTCCTCGAGGTCGACGCGAAGTCCAAGCGCATCTCGCTCGGCCTCAAGCAGCTCGAGCCGGATCCGTGGAGCATCTTCGTCGACAAGTACCATCCGGGCGACAAGATCGGCGGCAAGGTCCGTTCGATCACCGACTACGGTGTCTTCATCGGCATCGAAGAAGGCGTCGACGGCATGGTCCACAAGAGCGATCTCTCGTGGACGGCCAAGGTCAACAACCCGGCCGACTTGTTCCACAAGGGCGACGACGTCGAGGCGATCATCCTCTCGATCAACCACGACGAGAAGAAGGTCTCGCTCGGCATCAAGCAGCTCCACGACGACCCGTGGCCGAACATCTTCAACGAGCTGCCTCCGGGCAAGGTCGTCGAAGCGTCGGTCGTCTCGATCGTCGACTACGGCATCTTCGTGCGCGTGCGCGACGGCGTCGAAGGGCTCATCGCCCAAGGCGATCTCACCGAGGGTGCGGAGCCGAAGATCGGCGACAAGGTGCAGGCGGAGATCGCCAACATCGACTCGCAAGATCGTCGCATCACGCTCTCGATGCGCATCGGCGAAGGCGCGTCTCAGTCGAGCAAGGCCGAGAAGCGACCCTCGATGATGCCGAAGAAGGCGGCGAGCGAGGCCGACAAGGCGGGCGGCACGATCGGCGAGCTCATCAAGCAGAAGCTCGGCGACAAGCTCGGCGGCATCGACAAGAAAGAGGACGAGAAGAAGGAAGAATAATTCCTTCGATTCGTCACGCGATGGACGCCGCGCGCTCGAGAGGGCCGCGGCGTTCGTCGTTTGTGGTCTTCGAATTCCACGTTCCGGCGTATGGTTCGCGCCGATGGCCGAAAATCTGTGGGCCCCGTGGCGCATGGAATACATCCTCGGGCCGAAAGGCGGGGAGTGCGTGTTCTGTCGCGACAGCGATCTCGTCCTCGCGCGGCGCGCGAGCGCGTTCGTTTGCCTCAACAAGTATCCATTCGCGGCGGGCCACCTGCTCGTCGTGCCGACGCGTCACGTGAGCGACCTCGGCGAGCTGGAGGACGGCGAGGCGGACGAATTTTTTCGGCTGGTGCGCGAGAGCGTCGCGCGGCTCCGCGCCGCCGTGTCGCCCGACGGCGTGAACGTCGGCATGAACCTCGGCAAGGCCGCGGGCGCGGGGATCGCCGAGCACCTCCACGCCCACGTCGTGCCGCGGTGGAACGGCGACACCAACTTCATGCCGGTCATCGCCGATCTGCGGGCGATGCCGGAATACTTGCAAGATACAAAGAAACGCCTTTTGTCGCATTTTTCCGGGCTATGAGCGCGCTCTTCGCTCCGAAGTGGCGCAAGCCGATCCTCTACGGGCTGACCGGCGCGATCCTCTTGCTCGTCATCGTCGTCGCGCACGAGGTGATGACGCCGTTCGTGATGGCGCTCGTCCTCGCGTACGTGCTGACTCCCGCCGTGTCGTTCGTCGAACGTGCGCGCGTGCCGCGCGGGTGGGCGATCGTGCTCGTTTATGTCGTCGTGCTCGGGTCGCTCGGCCTCTTCGTGCGGCTCGCCGCGCCGCGCGTGGGGCAGGAGCTCGGTAACCTCGGCCGCGAGATGCGTCACAACGCAGCGGTCGCCCGGAGCGAATGGATCCCGGTCGCGCAGAAGCGGCTGACGGATCTCGGGCTCGCGGGCCACGACCCGGAGGAGCACGAGCGCGCGCCCGCGATCGTGGTCAAGCCGCGCGCCGACGGGTCGTACGCGGTCGACGTCGGCCGCGGCGTCGTCATCGAGCCGAAGGGCCAAGACTCGTGGATCATCGCGCCGCGCGAGCCCGAGGGTCGCGTCGACCTCGCGCACCTCGCCGACGAAGCGATCGCCAAGAGCTTCGCCTACGTCCACGCGAACGCCGTCGATCTACTCAAGTTCGGCGGAAACCTCGTCGCCTCGTCGGTGCGCGCGATCTTCCTCGGCGGCCTCATGCTGATGGTCTCGGCGTATCTCATCCTCACGCGCGAGAAGATCCTCGCGTTCCTCGCCTCGCTCGTGCGGCCCGAGTCGCGGGCGTCGTTCGGCGAGCTCCTCGCGCGTATCGACAGCGGGCTCGCGGGCGTCGTGCGCGGTCAGCTCTTGATCTGCGTCATCAATGGCGGGCTCACCGCCGTCGGCTTCGCGCTCGTCGGCCTCAAGTATTGGCCCGTGCTCGCGCTCTTCGCGACCGTCCTTTCGCTCATTCCGATTTTCGGCGTGATCATCAGCTCGGTCCCCGCCGTCGCCATCGGTCTCACGCAAAACGTCGGCACCGCGCTCTTCGTCTTCGCGTGGATCGTCGTCGTGCACCAAATCGAGGCGAACCTCCTGAACCCGAAGATCATGGGCGACGCAGCGAAGATTCACCCGGTGCTCGTCATCTTCGCGCTCGTCGTCGGTGAGCAGCTCTTCCAAACCAAAGGCGCCCTTTTGGCCGTCCCGGTGATGTCGATCGCGCAGAGCGTCTTTCTCCATTTCAAAGAAAAAACATAGCGAGCGTTCACTCTCTATGTTATGTGCGGGCGGGTGAGCTTCGACGTCATCATCAAGAACGGTCTCTGCTTCGACGGCACGGGCGCTCCGGGCGAGCGCGTGAACCTCGGAATTCGCGACGGGCGCGTCGCCGTGAAGTGCGCCGAACCGCTCGACGAGAAGGGCTGCGGCGAGGTCGTCGACGCGCAGGGCCAATGGGTCATGCCGGGTTTCGTGGATCTCCACACGCATTACGACGGCGAGATCATCGCCGCCCCGGCGCTGAGCGAATCGGTGCGCCACGGCGTGACGACCGTCGCGATCGGGAGCTGCTCGATCAGCGCCGTCCTCGCCGACGCGGAGGATTGCTCGGATTTGTTCACGCGCGTCGAGTCGGTCCCGCGCTCGCACGTTCTGCCGCTCCTTCGCTCGAAAAAAACGTGGTCGACGCCGCGCGAGTACGTCGAGTTTCTACGCGCGCACCCGATCGGGCCCAACGTGGCCGCGTTTCTCGGTCACTCTGATCTGCGCGCGCGTGTGCTCGGGCTCGGGCGCGCCGTCGACGCGTCGGTGAGGCCCGAGGAGCACGAGCTCTCCGAGATGGAGCGCTGGCTCGAAGCGGCGCTCGACGCGGGTTTCCTCGGCCTCTCGAGCATGACCAACCCGTGGGACAAGCTCGATGGCGATCGCTTCCGCTCGGCGCTCCTGCCGTCGGCTTACGCGCGCTGGAGCGAGTACGGCCGGTTGCACGACGTCCTTCGGCGGCGCGGGCGCATCCTCCAGAGCGCGCCGAACATCACGACCAAGATCAACGCGCTCTTCTTCATGCTCGCGAGCGCGTCGTTCTTCTTCCGGCGCACGCTGAAGACCACGCTCATCACGCTCGCCGACGCGAAGTCCACGCCGGGCCTTCACCGCGTCATCGCGCTCCTCGCGCGCTTCGTGAATCGTCTCTTCGGCGGGGATTTTCGCTGGCAGACGCTGCCGGTTCCGTTCGAGGTCTACGCCGACGGCGTCGATCTCGTCGTCTTCGAAGAGCTCGGCTCGGGGCAGGCGCTCCTGCACCTCGTGTCGGAGGTCGAGCGCAACACGCTGATGAAAGATGCAGCGTACCGGCGCCGCTTTCGCAAGGACTGCGAGCGCAAAGGGACGTCGCGCGTCTGGCATCGCGACTTTCACGACGCGTTCGTCGTCGCGTGTCCAGACGAGCGCCTCGTCGGTCGATCGTTCGGAGACATCGCCGCGGCGCGCGGCGAGCATCCGGTCGACACCTTCCTCGATCTCGTCGTCCTGCATGGCCCGAAGCTTCGCTGGCGCACGGTCATCGCGAATCATCGCCCGCGCGAGGTCCGGCGCATGATGAACGAAGAGGCTGCGCTCATCGGCTTTTCGGACGCCGGCGCGCACATTCGCAACATGGCGTTTTACAGCTTTCCGCTTCGCATGCTCCGTCACGTGCGCGACGAGCCGAGCGCGATGCCGATCGAAAAAGCGATTTGGCGTCTGACCGGCGAGCTCAGCGACTGGCTCGGGATCGACGCGGGCCACCTCCGCGTCGGAGATCGCGCCGACGTGGTGGTCGTGAGCCCGGCGGCGCTCGACGCGCGCCTCGACGCGTATCACGAGGCGCCGATGGAGGGCTTCGACGGTCTCGTCCGCATGGTGAACCGCAGCGAGGGCGCGGCGTCGATCGTGCTCGTCGGCGGTCGCGTGGCCGCGCGCGACGGCGTCGTGGAGATTGCCCTCGGTCGCGAAGGGTTCGGTCAGTTTCTCCCCGCGGGCGAGAAGGTCGCGGCGCGCGCCCGCGCGCAGGGCTCCAATGCAAAAGCCGCGTAAGACCCAGGCCGAGCGGCGAGCCGGCACCATCCGCAAGGTGCTCGACGCGGCGAGCGACGCGCTCGTCGAATCCGGCTATGCGGGCACGAGCATGCAGCTCGTCGCGACGCGCGCGGGCGTGTCCATCGGCGGCCTCTTCCGACACTTTCCGACGCGCGAGGCGTTGATGGTCGCGGTCGGTCAAGACGCCGGCCGCCAGATACTTGCAAAGTACACGAATGCGTTCGAGTCGCTCCACGGCGCGGAGGAGCCGATCGTCTTGGCGCTCCGTCTTTTGCGCGACACCTGCCGCTCGCGCATCAACCAGGTGTGGCTCGAGCTCGTCCACGCGTGCAGGACCGATCCGGCGCTCCGCAAGGCGCTCGCGCCCGTGGGAAAGACGTACGCCGCACAGATCGAAGAATTGGCGCGCGCGCTTCTTCCGGACCTCGCCGCCGCGCTCGGCGGCCGCTTCGCGCTCTTCGTCGACACGATGGTCGCCGTCTTCGACGGCGAGCAGATGCACCGCATGCTCTACAGCGACAAAGACCTCGAGGCCGCGCGGATCGATGCGCTCGCCGCGGCCGCGCACGCGCTCGTTCGTTGAGTCAGCCGATCTTGGCCGCGCGGAGGACCCCGCGGATCACGTAGTCCTGATAGGTCTCGTTGCCGTCGAGCCACAGCGCGAGCGGCTCGGCGAGCTCGCCGTCGCGCGCCCCCTGCACGAGCTCGCTGACGCCGAACGCCGGGAGCTCCTGCAAGTGGACGACTGGCGGGAGGTGCTCTTGCTCCTCGAAGCGCGCGACCTCGTATTGAATCGGCTCGCCGAACGCTTCGATCGCGCCGCGGTGGCGCTCGGCGTCGAGCTCGCCGAGCGGAAGAAGCTCGAAGCCCGCGTCGACGAGAAGCGGGAAGGTGTCATCGTCGTCGTCGAAGGGCTCGCCGATCTTGGTCTCGACACCGAACGTCTCGAGCCGCTCGAGAAGCGCGTCGCATGCTCGGCCCGCGGTCGCCTCGTTCCAGTAGCACGAGAGAACGGCGCAGAGATCTTCTTCGGTCGCGCGGCGCACGAGCCGTTCGTCGCGCGAAGCCTTGTCGATCGCGTCGTCGACCAATGCGAAGCGCGCCCAGCGGCGGAGCTCCGAGTCTTCGGCGAGATCGCACGCCGCGAGCGCGTGGACGAAATGCATTCGCCCCGCGACGTAGCGGTGCTTGCCGAGCGCGCGAATCACACGCAGCGCATCGTCCACGCGCACGACGGGCAGCTCGTGTCGCCACATCGTCACGGGAGCTTCGACGCGCGCGTCTCGTCGAGCGCGAAGAACTCGCGGATGCGCTGCAGGATGCGCTCCTGCTCTTTGGCCTTGCGGCTTTGTTTCTGCGCTTCGCTCAAGTTTTCGCGCACGGCCCAGAGCTCGACGCGTCGCTCGGCGAGCGTGCGCGACAAGTCGGCCGCGATCTCCGGACGCGCCTGCAAGACGAGGTTGAAGGCTTCTTTGTCGAGTCGATAACAGTCGACGTCGGTCACCGCGATGACGTCGGCTTGTCGCGGCTCCCCGGTCATGAGGCCCATCTCGCCGAAATACCCCGGCGCGTCGATCGTCGCGACGTCTTTCGACGCGGCGCCGTCGCCGCGAAGACGCACCTCGACGGTGCCCGAGCAGACGACGTAGAGCCAGTGCGCGACGTTGCCTTGCTTGGTGATGGTCTCGCCGCGCGTGAAGGGCGCGTAGCGAAGGTGATCGACGAGCGAGTCGATCTCTTTGTCGGTGAGCGCGGCGAAGAGCTTCACGGAATGGAGCGCGTGCCCGCGGCGCGTGCGATGACGTTCGACCCGTCGCTGCTCTTCTTCTTCACCGCCGAGCGCGAAGAAGGTCGTCTGCGCCGGCATCGCGAGCGGAATGCTCGCGCGTTTGAGCGCGCCGTAGATGCGCCCGCGCACGACGGAGTTCGTCGGGTCGTCGTACGCCAAATCGGTCAGCCAGTAGCGGACGGCGTAGTACCCGAAGCTGTCGCGGCCGTGGCTCGCGAAGTCGAAGCAAATGCAGTGCGGCTTCGGCTCGAGCGCCACGTTCGGAATCGGCGCCGCTTGGAGCGCCTCGTTGACGATGTCGATCACGCGCGTCGGCGGAAATCGAAAATCGACGTTGAAATAAACCCAGTACCGATGCTGGCGCCGCGGTTGCCCCGCGCGCTTGCCCATCACGAGGATCTGCTGCCCGAGGAGCATCGAGTTCGGGACGATGAGCGTGCCCCAGTCGCGCGTCTCGATGACCGTGTGCCGCCAGCGAATGCGCTTCACGAGACCCTGCCGGCCGTTTTCGAGCTGGAGCCAGTCGCCTTCTTGGAACGACCCGTCGAGCTGGAGCGCGACGCCGCCGATGACGTTGCCGAGCGTCGACTGGAGCGAGAGCGCGAGGATCGCGCTGACGACGGCCGACGCGCCGAGCACCGACGACGCGCTCCCGCCGCCTTCGTGAATCACGGCGAACGCGACCGCGACGTAACCGGCGCCGATGGTGAGATCGGCGGCGATGTCCGGCAGCGAAATCGAAACGACCCGCATCGCGAGATCGAAGACGAAGATCGCGACGAGGTTGACGGCGACGAGACCCTCGAAGAGGTGCGCGGCGAGCGTGAACCGCGCGGCCCAAACGTGCGCGCCTCCCGCCAGCGCTCCGGCCGCGAGCGCCTCGAGCACGAACGTGAAAAGCAGCAAAATCACGGTGCGCCGCAGCGTCCGCCGCCCGCGCTTGGCGGCGTTCACGAGCACGGCAGCGACAATCACCCCGGCGAAGAGCGCCGCGAGGTTCCAATGGTCGCGAACGCGATCGAGCATCCCTCCCACGAGCGCGTTCTCGTTATCCGAAGGCGACTTCGATCAACATCTTTTGCTCGAGGTAGTGGCTCGCCTTGCTTCCGGTCGCCGGGCTCGCGCTCTCGACGCGCGAGGCGAGCGAGAGCGGCAAGCGCTCGCCGATGACGTCGCGGAGACGCGCGTTCAAGAAATACCAAGCGCCCATGTTGCTCGGCTCCTCTTGCACCCAGACGAGCGGCGTGCCGTCGGCGTAACGCTCGAGCGCTTTCGGCAGCTCCTCGTTGAGCGGGTAGAGCTGCTCGAGCCGCACGATCGCGACGTCCTCGCGCGCGAGCTTCCGCCGCGCGTCGAGCAAGTCGTAATAAACCTTGCCGCTGCAGAGGAGCACGCGCTTCACCTTGGACGGATCCAAATCATCCGGGATGACGCGCTGGAACTTGCCGTTCGAAAAATCGGCGAGCGGCGACACGGCCTCTTTGTGACGAAGCAAGCTCTTCGGCGTCATCACGACGAGCGGCTTTCTCCAGGGCCGAAGTACTTGACGACGCAAGCAATGAAAGAGCTGCGCCGGCGTCGTGAGGTTGCAAATCTGGATGTTGTCTTCGGCGGCGAGCTGGAGAAATCGCTCGAGCCGCGCGCTCGAGTGCTCGGGGCCTTGGCCTTCGTAGGCGTGCGGCAAGAGCATCACGAGGCCCGACAGGCGAAGCCACTTGTCCTCGGCCGACGAGATGAACTGATCGATGATGACTTGCGCGCCGTTCGTGAAGTCGCCGAACTGCGCTTCCCAAATCACGAGCCCATCGGGCCGATCGAGGCTGAAGCCGTACTCGAAACCGAGCACGCCAGCTTCGCTGAGCGGCGAGTCGTAGATGTCGATGCGCGCTTGCTCGGCCGAGAGGTTCGCGAGCGGCATGTAGACTTCGCCGGTGTGGACGTCGTGCACCGCAGCGTGACGATGCGTGAACGTTCCGCGCCGCGAGTCTTGCCCGGTGACGCGAACGGGATAGCCTTCGACGAGCAGCGTCGCGAACGCGAGGTGCTCGCCGCCGCCCCAGTCGAGACCTTTGATGGGGCTCGTGCCCGGCGTCAGATCGCGCCGGTCGTGCTCGAAGACCTTCAGCACTTTCGGATTCGGCGTGAAGCCCTCCGGAAAGCGCGCCATCTTGTCGAGCAGCGCGCGCAGCTTCTCCTCCGGCACCGCCGTCACCGCCAGTGGAACGAGCTTGTCCGGCCCGCCTTTGAACGGGCTCCAAATGCCTTCCATCGCGCGCGGCGGCTGCAAATAATCGCCGCTCCGCGCCTCGGTGAGCGCGTCGCTGAGCGCGGCCTTGCGCGCGGTCGCGATGTCCTCGGCTTGCTCGAGCGTCAGCTTGCCCGCCTCGACGAGCTTCTTCACGTACATCTCGCGGACGCTCGGCTTCTTGTCGATCACCGCATACATGAGCGGCTGCGTGAAGCGCGGCTCGTCGCCCTCGTTGTGGCCGTACTTCCTGTAGCAGTACATGTCGATGACGACGTCTTGCGCGAAGCGCGCGCGGAACTCGGCGGCGAGCTTCGCCACCCAAATCACCGCCTCGGGATCTTCGCCGTTCACGTGGAAGACCGGCACGCGCATCATCCGCGTGATGTCGGTGCAGTAACGCGTCGAGCGACTGTCCTCCGGCACGGTGGTGAAGCCGATGAGGTTGTTCACGACGACGTGAATGGTGCCGCCGGTCGAGTAGCCCTCGAGCCCGCCCATGTTGAGCGTCTCGGAGACGATGCCTTGCCCCATGAACGCCGCGTCGCCGTGGACGAGCAGCGGCATCACGTTCTTGCGGTTGCCGCGATCTTGCTTCGCGCGGACGCGCCCCTCGACGACCGGGTTCACGTACTCGAGATGGCTCGGGTTGAAGCTCATCGTGAGGTGAACCGAGTTGCCCGACTGGGTGACGACGTCGCTCGAGTAACCGAGGTGATATTTCACGTCGCCCGCGCCGAGAAAACGGTCGGGGTGCTTGTCGTCGAACGCGGCGAAGATCTCGCGGACCTTCTTGCCGAGCACGTTGACGAGCACGTTGAGCCGCCCGCGGTGCGCCATGCCGAACACGATCTCGTCGACGCCGAGCGCGCCCGACTGCTCGACGATCACGTCGAGCATCGCGATGAAGCTCTCGGCGCCCTCGGCCGAGAAGCGCTTGTCGCCCACGAAATTCTTGTGGAGGAACCACTCGAAAATCTCAGCGTCGGTGAGCTTGGTGACGATGCGGAGCGCCTGCTGCGAGTCGAGCGAGCCGCGATTTTTCGTCGACTCCATCTTCTCGCGGAGCCACGTACGCATCTCGACTTGCTCGAGCTGCGTGTATTCTACACCAATCGAGCCGCAGTACGTCGCGCGGAGGTGCTCGATGATTTCGCGCAGCGTCGCGCGCTCGGGCAGACCGTCGACGTTGATCGTGGGAAAGGTGACGTCGAGGTCGGCTTGCGTCAGGCCGAACGTCTCGAGCGCGAGCTCTTCGCCCGGCGCGCGCGGCGGCTCGAGCGGGCTCAAGTTCGCGTAGAGGTGTCCGCGCACGCGGTACGCGTTGATGAGCGCGTAGACGCGACCGGCGGCTTCGGCGCCCGCGATGACGCTCGGCGGGGGCATCGTCTCGAACGGCATCTCGAGCCGGAACGAGGAGACGTGCGCGGCGCCGTTGCCGTTACCGTTGAGCTTTTTGGCCGCGACCCCGTTGCCGTGGGTCGCGGGCGGCGTCGGCGGCGCGATCACCGGCTCGTAGGTGGCGAAATATCGCCGCCATTTCTCGTCCACGGATGCCGGGCTCTGCACCCACTTCGCGTGCAGCTCCTCGACGTACCCAGCGTTGATGCCGAATTGTTCGAACATTGCGTAAGGCGAAAGGACCTTACCGCAATATTAGGGTCACTGGCACGTGTTCGAGATGCAAATCTGCCCGTTTTGGCAGTCCGCGGAGCTGAGGCACTGGGCCTGCGCTTCTTGCGCATCTCGGCAGGTCTTGTCCTTCGCGCAGTAGCCGATGCGCGCGTCGATCAACTTGCAATCGGTGTCGGTCGCGCAGGAGTACCGGCAGAAGCCGTCGAGGCAGACTTGGTTGCTCAGACATTGCGACGCGTCGCCGCAGTTCGGCGCCGGACGCGTATCGGGAACGCACGCGCCGTCGTTGCAGTAGTCGCCGCTCGGACAGCCGGCGGTGGTGAGGCTGTTCGGATCGCATGCGGCGACGCACGAGCCGTCTTCGCACTTCGGCGTCGAGCCGGAGCACTGCGCATCGCTCGTGCATTGCGACGCCGCGTTCGGCTCGCAGATGCCCTTCGTGCAGGTGCTGCCCGTCGGACACGCTTCGCCCGAGCTGCAGTCGGTCAAGCACTCGCCGTCGGCGCAGACCTTCCCCGCGGCGCACTCGCTCGAGTATTGGCAGACGTTCGTCTTGGCCGTGCACTGCGCCCACGCGCCGGTGCCCACGCACGCTTCGCCCGACGCGCAATCGGCGTCCTTGGTGCAAGTCACGACTTGTCCGGGCTGCGTCGAAGGCGGCACGCATTGGTTCGACTTGCACACGTCGCCTTGCGGGCAGTCGCTGTCGGCTTGGCAGGTGCTCACGCAGCCGACGTCGGTGCAGATCTGATTCGCCGCGCAGGCGCTCGCGCCGGTGCACTTTTGGTTCGGCGGCGGCGTCACCTGGTGGCAGCCGTAGCCGTCGCAGTTGTAGCAGCCGGTGCCGTCGCAGTAGTACCGCGTGTCGCCCGGGCCGCATCCCTCCGAGGACGCCATGACGAACATCGCGCCCATCGCGCCGATCGCCATGCTCATACGAGTCACGAACCGGAAGTTATGCGTGGTCCTCATGGTGCTTGAGCCTATCGTATCCATATGCCGTGCCAGGTCCAGGCCACCGCGATTTCCGGGAAATCCGGGGCCTCCTTCGGGCAGTGTGAACGAGCGTACATAGTTCGACCGTATTCCTAGCGTCCTCGCGGAAGCTCGGTTAGAAGAGCGGCGCGATGAAATTCCGTTTCGCCCCATTGCTCGCTGCGACGCTTTTTGCGGCCGTTCCGGCCTACGCCGACCAACCTCAGGCCGGCGTGCGCGTCGCCGTCGTCGACGTGCAGCGCGCGATGATGCAGACCGAGGACGGCCTGCGCGTGCAAGCGACCTTGAAGAAGGAATTCGACAAGAAGCAGCAGGAGCTGAACAAAAAACAGACCGACCTGCAGAAGCAAAAAGAAGACATCGACAAGCAGGCGAAGGTCCTCTCGAAGGACGCGTACTCGCGCAAGCTCGAAGAGCTCCAGAAGCAGATGATGGAGCTCCAGACGATGTTTGTAGATTACAACAAACAGATCGACAAAGAGCAGAAGGAAAAGACCGAGCCGATCTTCGAGAAGATCATGGCGATCGTGAAGCGCATCGCGACGACGGAGAACTACGACATCGTCGTGGACAAGACGACCGTCGCGTACGTGCGCACCGATCTCGATCTGACCGACAAGTGCATCCAGATGTACAACAGCGGACAGATTCCTCCGGTGACGCCGGCGCCGACGGGCAGCGGCGGCGGGTTGCCGAGACCCTGAGCATGCTCCGATTGCGCGCGCCGGCGACGCTCGCCGAGCTCTGCGCGCGGGGCGGGGGAGTGGTTCGCGGCGCGGCGAAGGTCGCGTCGGTCGCGCGCGTCGAGGACGCGGGCGAAGGCGATCTCGCGCCGCTGACGTCGGGTCGATTCGCGGCGAAGGCCAAGCGCGCCATCGCGCGCGGCGCGGCGATCCTCGCGGACGAAGCGCTCGGACGCGATCTCGACGGGCCAGTCTGGTCGCATCCGCACGCGAGCTGGGCGCTCGCCGAGGTGCTCGATGATTGCATCGCGCCGATGGAGCGTCCGCGCTGGGGCGAAGGGTGCACGTTCGGCGACAACGTCGTGCTCGGGCCGCGCGTCGAAATCGGAGCGCGCGTTCACGTCGAAGCAGGCGCGGTGATCGGCCGGCCCGGCTTCGGCTGGGCGACGAAAGACGCCGTCACGCGGCCGGTTCCGCAGCTCGGCGGCGTCGTCATCGAGGACGACGCGTGGATCGGTCCGCTCTGCACCGTCGACGCGGGAACGCTCGCGCCGACGCGGATTCGTCGCGGCGCCAAGCTCGACGCGCATGTTCACGTCGGGCACAACTGCGACGTCGGCGAAGAGTGCATCATCGCGGCGCAGTCGGGCCTCGCGGGATCGGTCGTCCTCGGACGCGGCGTGCTCGTCGGCGGACAAGCGGGGTTCGCCGATCACGTTCGCGTGGGCGACGGCGCGCGCATCGCGGCCAAGAGCGGCGTCATCGGCGATGTACCGGCGGGCGCGGTCGTGGCAGGATATCCCGCCCAACCGCGCATGCGCTGGCTCCGCGCGCTCGCGCGTCTCTATCGCCGATGACCGTCCTCGAAATCGATCGCATCCTCCAAATTTTGCCGCACCGGTATCCGTTCGTGCTCGTCGATCGGGTCACCGACGTGACGCCGCACAAGCGCATCCACGGGCACAAATGCGTGAGCATGAACGAGCCGTGGTTCCTCGGGCATTTTCCTTCGCGTCCGATCATGCCGGGCGTGCTCATCCTCGAAGCGATGGCGCAGCTCGGCGGGCTGCTCGCGTACGCGAGCGAGCCGTTCGATCCGCAGGGCTCGCTCATGTATTTTCTCGGCATCGACAAGGCGAAGTTCCGGCGGCCCGTAATCCCGGGCGATCGACTCGACCTCGAGGTGAGCGTGCTTCACCACCGGACCAACGTCTGGAAATTTCGCGGCGAGGCGCTCGTCGACGGCACCGTGTGCGCGCAAGGCGAGCTGCTCGCGTCGGTCGTGGATCGCTCGGGATGAAAATTCATCCGACTGCGATCGTCGAGCGCGGCGCCGAGCTCGGGCCGGACTGCGAGATTGGCCCGTACGCGGTCGTCTACGGCGGCGTTCGGATGGGCGCGCGCAATCGCGTGCACGCGCTCGCGGTGATCGGGGACCTACCGCAGGACAAGAAGTCCGGCGGCACGCCGACGCGCGTCGAAATTGGAGACGACAACGTCTTTCGCGAGCACGTCACGGTGCACCGCGGCACGCGCGAGACGGCGACGCGCATCGGGTCGAAAAATTTGTTCATGGTCGGCTCGCACGTCGCGCACGACGTCGTGATCGGCTCGCACGTGGTCGTCGCGAACGGCGTCCAGCTCGCAGGGCACGTCGTGGTCGAGGACCACGCGACCTTCGGCGGGCTCGCGGGCGTCGCTCAGTTCGCGCGCGTCGGCGAGAGCGCGTTCGTCGCCGCGGGCGCGATGGTCGAGCGCGACGTGCCGCCGTTTTGCATCACGGCCGGAGACCGCGCGCGTCCGCGCGCCGTGAACCGCGTGGGCCTCGAGCGGCGCGGCGTACCCCGCGCGTCGATCGACGAAATCGAGCGTGTTTTCAGGGCGATTTTCTTCGCGAAGGTCCCGCGCGCAGCCGCGGTCGCCGCCGTGACCACCGACGATCCGTTCGCGTCGAAGCTCCTCGCGGCGCTCCGATGACCTCGCGTCCGTTCGAGCCTCGCGACGACGAGTCAATCGTTGCACTCTACACGCGTCTCCACGCGAACGATCCGTCGATCGAAGCGACGACGCTCGATCGCTGGCGAGCCTTCCGCGCGCTCGCGACCTTGGAGGGCGGAAGACGCTTCCGCGTCGTCGAAGAAGAAGGCGCGATCGTGGCCTTGATGACGGTCGGCACGCTCAAGCGACCCGGTGGCGATGCGCGGCGCATTCGCATCTTCGTCGACCCGCCCGCGCGCCGTCGCGGTCTCGCGCGCGAGCTCTTCGATCGAGGCGAAGCCGAAGCGATCGCCGACGGCGCGCGGACGATCGAGTCTTTCTTGGACTCGCGTTGGATCGCGGGGCGCACGTTCGCCATGTCGCGCGGATTTTCGGTTTACATCCACGATCTCTTTCTCGCGCGCGACGGGAGCGCGTTCGTCGCGCCCGCTGCGGCAGGCGTCGCGCTGCGTGCGTTTTCGCCGGGCGAGGAAGGCGCGGTCGCCGCGATCTCGAACGCGAGCCTCGTGCGGGACAAAGGCTTCACGACCGAGAGCGCCGAGTCGATCGCGGCGTACCTGCGCTTTCCCGGCGCCGAAATCATCGTCGCCGAGGCGGAAGGGCCGGTCGGCTTCTGTCACGTCGAGCACAACGGCGCGAGCGGATACATTCAGGCGCTCGGGGTCCTCCCGGCGTTCGAGGGTCGCGGCATCGGCGCTGCGCTCCTCTCGCGCGCGATCGAATCGCTCCGCGCGTCCGGAGCCGAGCACATCGAGCTGTGCACCGAAGAAGACAACGCGCGCGCTCGCCGGCTCTATGCGCGCGCCGGATTTTCGCTCGCGCGCGAGGCCTTCACGTTGAGAAAAGAGATTCGAGTGTAAGGTCACGCGCGCTCGGCCGTTGAACGCGCCATGCGGCAGAGCTTCGTTTTTTTCTCGGCGTGCGCCCTCGCGGCGTGCGCGCGGCAAGAACCCCAATCGCCCGCGTCGCTTCCGAACCCCGCCGACGCGCGGACGCTCGCGGCGTACTCGCCGGGCAGCGCGACGGGCGTCCAGCAGGCGGAGATCGCGGCGGTCCAAACCGAGTCGGCGCCGGCCGCGAACAAACTTTTCTCGTTCATGAGCAGCACGGTCGCGTCGTCGACGCCGACGGCGCAGCTTCCGAGCGAAGCGACGTCCGAGCAGGGCGAGATGATCGACATCGAGGCGCGCTATTCGATCCAGTGCGACGCGGTCACGAAGTGCGCCGCGAATTTCCGCGAGCTCGTTCCGAAGTGGGGCGGCCGCATCACGGTCGACGAAGGCACGACCGACAAAGAGACCGAGGTCACGTTCGAGGCACGAATCCCGGCTGAAAAGTTCGAGTCGTTCGCTGGCGGTCTCGGCGGCCTCGGCGCGACGGCCGCGCGCGACGTGCGCCGCCGCGACGTCTCGAAGGAGTACCACGACAGCGAGCTCTTGCTGCGCGAGCGCCGCGCGACACGCGACCGCTTCGAGGAGCTGCTCAAAGAAGCGAAAGACGTCCCGCAGACGCTCCAAGTCGAGCAGCAGCTCGAACGACTTCGAACCGAAATCGATCGCATCGAAGGCGACATGCGCTGGCTCAAAGACCGCGTGGCCGAAGCGACCGTGCGCGTGAAATTCGTGCCGAGCTCGTCGTCCGAGGACGCCGTCTTCGCGCCGACCGCGACGCTCTTCCCGACGCTCCGCGCGACGATGATGTTCGACCTCCGCTCGGAGACGCAGCGCATCGGCTACGTCGGCGGCGGCTTTTCGTTGGAGTTCAAACCATTCGCGCGAGCCATCACCATCGACGTCGACATGGCGCGTGCCGCCCTCGCCGACAAGCCGACGAGCAGCGAGTGGGCGTACACCTTCCTCCTCGGCCTCGATTTGTATTCGGACCTGCTCGGCGGCGGACGTCGCAAGTTCTTGAACCCGTACCTCGGCTTCCGCGTCGGCTACGCGATCACCGAAGGGAGCGGCGATCTGGCCTTCGGCGGCGTCGTCGGCCTCGACCTCGTGAAAACGAAAGCCGTCCTCCTCGACATCGGCGCCCGCGTCCTCGGTCTGGTGGGCAACGACCAAGGCCCGCACGTCCAAGTGGGACCTGCCGTGCAATTCAGCGTCGCGTTTTGAGCTACTTGCCGAGCTTGCCGTCGCCGAGGAGCTCGTCGAAGGCGCGATCGAACTCGTCGTCGGCGCCGACTGCGACTTGGCGGACGGGCGCCTTGGTGTCGGGGCGCGAGAGGCGGCGAACGCGCTCTTGCACGTCGCGGTGGTTCGGGTCGCGGCGGATGACGCGCTGGTAGAAGCTGAGCGCGTCTTTGTTCATCCGGAGCTTTTCGTACATCGCGCCGATTTCGAAGCAGAGGATGGTCTCTTGCTCGGGCGTGCGCGCCTTGGCGTTCAAGCCCTTTTGATACGCGGCGATCGCCTGCTGGATGTTGCCGCGCTCGGCCTCGATCATGCCCATCAAGAAACGCGCTTCGACCTCGAGCTTCGAATCGCGCGCCGCGGTCTCGAACTCGCTGAGCGCGTCGTCGGCGAGGCCCATCTCTTTGTAGGCCTGGCCGAGATCGTAGTGCGCCTTGCCGTCGTCGGCGGAGAGCGTCTTCGAGACGCCTTCTTTGAATTTCGCGAAGACCTCTTCGACGTCGACCTGGCCGGTCTCGTCCATCAGCTGCTGCGCTTCGGGCGCGACCTCGAGCGAGTCGAGCGCTTCGAGCGACGCGGCGATGTCGAACTCGTCGGCCGCGAGCGAAGGCGCTGCCGATTGCGGTCGCGCGCGCGTGCCGGAGCCGCGCTGCGCCGCGACCTCTTGCTCTTCGATTTCACGCAGCCGTTCGATGAGGAGCTTGTGGCTCGGCGCGCGCGCGAGCTGCTCGGTGAGAACGGTCTTGGCGTCTTCGAAGAGGCCGCGCGACGCGAAGAAGTCGGCCTCTTCGAGCGCCTCTTCGATCTCTTCGTTCGTCGGTTTGTTGTACGAGGCGGTCGCGGCCTCGGGCGCCATCGCGACCTCGCTCGTCTTGCCGCCGACCAAATCGAACGCGGCGCTCGACGGCGCGGCGGGTGCTTCGGCCGCGTCGAGCGGGAAGCTCGGGAGCGGCGAAATGTCGGTGCTCGCCAGGGCCTGCGGCGCCTCGTTCGCGTCGTCGAGGTCGTACGACGGGAGCGGCTCCTCCGGATCGTAGCTCCCCATGTGGATGCGCTGCTGCGGATCGGGCGTGAACGTCGGCGGCACGTAGTCGATGACGGGCCCTTGCGCGGGCTCTTCGACCGGCTCGTAGCCGAGCTCGCGGAGCATTTGGGCGGCGCGCTCGTTGTGCGGGTCGAGCGCGAGCACGTCTTGGAGCGTCTGCGCGGCGCCGTCGCCGTCGAGCGCATCGAGCTGCAGCGCAGCGATGTTGAGCATCTCGACGACCGCGTCGTCCTGCTCGCCCGCTTCCAGATAGACGTCGCGGAGCTCGGCGCGCGCGGGGATCGATCGCCCGTCGATCTCGAGCGCGTTGATGAGCGCGCGCACCGCGCGATCGTAGAGACGAACGCGCCGATACGACTGCGCCTCGCTGATGAGCGCGAGCACGCGCGGATGCTGCTCGAGCGGCAGCTCCGGAATCGGCTCCTCGCCGGTCTGCGACACCTCCGGCGCGCCGTCGATCACGTCGTACTGCGCGCTGTCGAGCGCGGTCGTCTCCTGCTGGCGAAGGAGCAGCGGCTCGGCCGAAGGCGCCGGATCCGGCACGACCTCTTCGATGACCGCGCTGTCGACCTCTTCGATGAGATCGGCGTCGTCGGCGACCTCCTCGACCTCGCCCGGCTGCGCGAGAACTTCGTCGCGCGACGCGGCGAGCTCCTGCACGCCGGCGTCGTCGGGCGCGAGCGAGAGGAGCTTGTCGACGAGATCGCTGAAGACGTCGAGCCGCTTCTGCTCGCGCGCGATGCGCGCCATCTCCTTCTGCACCTCGATGCCCTTGCGCGGCTGCCCGAGCTGCACGAACGCGCGCGCGAGGAGATCGAGCGTCGTGAGATCCTTGGGGTTCGCCTGCACGCAGATCTGCAGCTTCGCGAGAGCCTGCATGCCGTCGTTTGCGGCGCTGCGTTCGAGGTAGAGCTCGGCCGCAAGACGCGCCTGCGCCGGCTCGGGCCGGTGGTGCAAGAGACGCTCGAGCACTTTGAGCGCGTCGTCGCGTCGGCCGAGCTTGATGAGCAGCGCCGCCGCTTGACCGAACTCGCTCACCGCGCCGTCGGCGTCTTTCGATCGCGAGAGCGCCTCGGCGAGCCTCAAGTGCGGGAGCGGGTTCGTCGGATCGAGCGTGACGATCTTCCGGAAAATCTCGAGCGCTTCGTTGTCGCGCTGCTGCCGCGCGAGGCGCGTCGCGACCTCGTCGAGCGCGGCGAGCGCGTCGCTCACCAAACCGAGCTGCTGATAGAGCTCGGCGAGCTTCGGCGGGATGTGCGCGTACCGCTCTTCGAGATGCGGCACGTGCTTCTGCACGATCTCGCGAACTTGCTTGTAGACTGCAATCGCTTTGAGCGCGAAGCCCTGCGCCGCGTAGTAGCGCCCGACGCGCTCGTAGGTCGTGATCGCTTCGGGAAATGCAGCCATCTTCAGCTGCAAATCGCCCATCTTCAGCAGGGTCCGAGCGTCGTTCGGATCGCTGTCGACGAGCTTTTGGTACTCGACGATCGCCTTGTCGTAGCGCTTCTTCTCTACGAGCTTGCTGGCGGCCTCGAGGACCTTTTCGCGATCAATCGCCACGGATTAGACGACTCCCTTCGAGCACGAAGACGCCGGCTGCGCGCCTCGCTCAGGGGATGAGCGATTGCTTGAACAGCACGCAGGCGACGGACAAGAACGCGGCGGCAAGAAGAGCCCCCACAAGGATACCTCCGCTACGCCCCGCTTGCATACTTCCCGCGGCGACTTTTCGCGCTTTTCCGCCGATGACGTGGTGAAGCGCGATGACGCACAAGACGGCCGTCAGCTTCGCGTGGAACCAATGCAGGTGCATGTAGTACGCGGGGTCTTGCAAGAGGCGGCTCGCGCCGAAGACGAAGCTCGCGAGGAAGGCCGGAACGGCGGCTCGCATGTAGAGATTTCGCGCGAGGATCGCGGCCGAAGCGTCGCCCGATTTCGCCGCCGCCGCGGTCAGCCAGCCGACCGACGCGATGACCCCGATCCAAATCAGGTTGGCCGTGAGGTGCAGCGCGATGAGGGCGGTCGAAAGCATGGGCCGAAGATCATAGGGGTTCGCGGGCGGCTTTGACGAATTTCCCACACGGCCTAGATTGCGTCCTCCATGAGTCACTCGAGCCTTTACAAGGCGCCGTTCGGTCCAGGTGGCACCAGCGAAGTCGACGCGCAGCTCGCGGAGCGCCTCCTTGCGGTCGCGCTGTCCAAAGGCGGCGACTACGCGGATTTATTTTTCGAGTATCGCGCGGCGGGCGGGCTCGTGTTCGACGAAGGGATTTTGAAGAGCGCGTCGCGCGGCGTCTCGATGGGCCTCGGCGTTCGCGTGCAGAAGGGCGACGCGACCGGCTACGCGTACGTCGAGCAGCTCGACTGGGACGCGATGAAGCATGCGGCCGAGACCGCGGCGCAGATCGCAGCCGGCGCGCCGTCGAACCCAAAGCCGGTGAAGGTCCTCTCGGTCGCGAACCGGTACGAGCTCCCGAGGGTGACGCTCGACGAGCCCGGCATGGCGAAGCGCAAGCTCCTCGAGCGCGCGGCCGCGGCGGCGCACGCTTTCGATCCGCGCATCGTCAAGGTCGAGACGAGCCTCGCCGAAGAGATCCGCGAGATCCTCGTCGCGACGAGCGACGGCAAGCTCGCGCGCGACACGCAGCCGCTCCTGCGCTTCGGAATTCGCGCGGTCGCCGAGCGCGACGGCAAGAGGCAAGAGGGCAGCTCCGGCGGCGGCGGTCGCACGACGCTCGGCTACTTCGACGGAAAGTCGCCCGAGGATCACGGCAAGGTCGCGTCCGAGCAAGCGATCCGCATGCTCGACGCGCAAGAGGCTCCGGCGGGGACGATGGAGGTCGTGCTCGCTCCGGGTGACAGCGGGATTCTCTTGCACGAAGCGGTCGGTCACGGGCTCGAAGCCGACTTCAACCGCCGCGGCACGAGCAACTACACCGGACAAATCGGAAACGTGGTCGCGAGCGAGCTCTGCAGCGTGATCGACGACGCCACGCTTTTGCAGTCGCGCGGATCGATCAACGTCGACGACGAGGGCAACGAGCCCGCGTCGACCGTGCTCATCGAGAAGGGAAAGCTCCGCGGCTACATGCAGGACCGTCACTCGGCCGAGCACTTCAAGGTGCGCGCGACCGGAAACGGGCGGCGCGAGAGCTTCGCGTGCGCGCCGATGCCGCGCATGACGAACACGATCTTGCTCGCGGGGCCGCACGATCCCGAGGAGATTTTGAAGAGCGTGAAGCGCGGCGTCTTCGCGAAAAAATTCGGCGGCGGCCAAGTCGACATCTCGAACGGCGACTTCGTGTTCTCGCTGACCGAGAGCTACCTCGTCGAAGACGGAAAAATCACCGCGCCGCTCAAGGGCGTGAACTTGATCGGCAACGGGCCGGACGTTCTCCGCAAGGTGACGATGCTCGGCAACGACGTGGAAGTGTCCGACGGGATTTGGACGTGCGGTAAAGACGGTCAGAGCGTTCCGGTCGGCGTGGGGTGCCCGACGATCAAAATCGCGGGCATCACGGTCGGCGGGACGCGCGTCGGGTGAATCGCGCGTCAGGTGAATCGCGCGTCGGGTGAATCGCGCGTCGGGTGAGTCGCGGGTCATCGAGTCTTCGGACGATTTGGCCGGGACGCTTTTGCCGTACGGCACGGGCCAGTGATGCATGGTAGTTTTTTTGGGCAGCCCCAGGCTGAAGCCTGGGGCATGCAGCAGATCAGCGGAGCGATGGGAGAGCTTGCCACTCCGCGCTTCGCGGGGCGGTAAGCCTGCCTTCGGCAGGCTAAGAAGAAGCGATTGAGCCTCCGCGCGGTGATCGAGGGCGCGCAGCACGCACCTCTCAGCCCGCCGAAGGCGGGCTTACCGCAGCGTCCTCGCGGCGCGAGCAAAGTCTCCGAGGCGCTCCGCTGATCGCTTCGCCTGCCCCAGGCTTTAGCCTGGGGTGGCCCAACTGCTTCGGATCTCCTCGGCTGCGCGCCGGCTCGCACCCAAGCGGCGGGCGCTTGGATCCAATCCGCCGCTCCTTGCGGCAAATCGGTCCGTGCTTGCCGCGAATGCGCGGCTGCTTGCGGCAAATCGATCCGTGCTTGCCGCGAATGCGCGGCTGCTTGCGGCAAATCGGTCCGCGCTTGCGGCAAATCCGCGCCTGCTTGCGATGCGGGCGCTTCGGGCGGTGACAAATCGGCGCGTGCTTGCGTATCTTGGGCGCGCGCTTGCCATGAGCGCGAGGAGGAAGACATGGGGACTAGGCCGATGCACGGTTACGAGGCGATCGCGCGCGATGCGGACATGGTGCTCGCGCAGGCGCGCGCCGACGTTCACGACAAATCGTTCGGAGCGCACGTCGACGCGCACGAGCTCGCGAGCTTCGGCGCGAACGTCGAGAAGCTCAAAGCGGGCGCGGCGTCACGGACGAACAAGCTTCACGAGCAGGTCGGAGCCGGCGTGCACGTCGCCGAGACGTGCGCCGCGCTCGCCGAAGTGTGCCGCGCGGTGCGCGACGAAGGCGAGCTCCACTGGCTCGCCGACGCGAAGAGCCGCGACGAGTCGCTCGCGCGCGCGTTCGGGTGGGGGCGCGTGCTCGACGCGAGCAGCGTGTCGTCGGTGGAGGGTTTCGCGCATGCGCTCCTCGAGGCGGCCAAGGCGCACCCGAAGGAAGCGGCCAAGGTGCACCTCGATCACCACGGCGTGCGTCACCTCGAGGAGCTCGTGACGTCGCTCGAAGGCGCGGACGTCGCGCACGTGCAAACGAAGGCGAACCGCCACGACGCGACGACCGCGCTCGATTCGCTCGCGCACCTCGTGGTCGCCGAGACCGCCCATGTGCGGTTCGTCGCCAAGCGAGTCTTTCGCGGCGACGCGACGAAGCTCGCGCGCTACGCGTCGGCCTTGCCGCGCCACACGCCAAAGCACCGGACGCGCCACGCGCCCGACCCGGCCACGCCGCCCGCGGGCGTGAATCCAGGTTGAAGCCCGGGGAACCCCAGGCTGAAGCCCGGGCATGCAGCGAGAGTGCACGCGTCGTCTCAGCCCGCCGGAGGCGGGCTTACCGCATCGTTCGCGGGGCGCGAGCATGTCTTCGAGGCGCTTCGCTGACCTCTTCGCCTGCCCCAGGCTTCAGCCTGGGGTGGCCCAAAAGCTCGCGATCCACAGCGGATCTCTTCGCCTGCCCCAGGCTTCAGCCTGGGGTGGCCCAAATCTCCCTGAGGGCATCCAATGAGCGACAACACGACGGCGCACAAAGCGAGCGAATACGAAGCGGAGGTCCAGAAGACGATTCCGTTTCACGACGAGATGCTGCGGACGGCGATCGACGTCGTCCTCGCGGTGAAAACGCCGAAGCGGTGGCTCGACACCGGGTGCGGGCCGGGCAAGCTCGTGGAGCTCGCGCGCGCGCGCGCGCCGGAGACGGAATTTTGGTTGGCCGATCCCTCGGAGGCGATGCTCGCGATCGCGCGAGCGCGCAACCCAGAGCTGCCGCCGGACCGATTCGTGCTCGCCACGTCGCAAGACTTGCCTGTCCCGGTCGAGGGGCTTCACCCCTCGAGCTCGCCCGGTCCTCAGCTCGCTGCGCTTCGCTCCGCGAGCTTCGATGCGATCACGGCGATGCAGTGCCATCACTACGGCGACGCGGACGCTCGCGCGCGGGCGGTCGCGCGATGTCGCGAGCTCCTCGCGCCGGGCGGCGTCTTCGTGACGTTCGAGAACGTGCGCGCCGAGACCGAAGAGGGTCAGGCGATTCAGCGCAAACGGTGGGCCGAATACCAGCGACGCGCCGGGCGCGACGAGGCGACCGTCGCGAAGCATCTCTCGCGCGAGGGCGTCGCGTTTTTTCCGATTCGCGTGAGCGAGCACCTCGCGCTCCTCTCGCGCGTGGGGTTTTCGCGCGTCGAAATCGTGTGGCGCGCGTTTGGGCAAGCGGGGTTCTACGCACTGCGCGATTGAGGTACAACGCGGGCGTGGGCTCGGTGGTCGTCGTTCTCGGGCCGGCGATCGAAGCGGATGAGGACGTGCCGCAACAAATCGCGGGGACCTTGCAGCGACTCGGCGCCCAGGTGCGCGCGGGCTCGCTCTTCGCCGAGGTCGACGACGTGCTCGAGGAGGGTGACGATCCGCAGTGCATCGTCGTCGACGGGGAGCTCCGGCCGGACCTCGCGGCGCGCACGCTGCGGCACGCGCGCAAGTTCGCCGCGCTCGAGCGGACGCCGGCGATGGTCGCGTTGCCCGCGCGCTGGCTCCAGAGCTTCGACCCGGCGAGCGGTTTCGACGACTTCATCGTGCTGCCGTCCACGCCGGTCGAGCTCTACGCGCGGCTGCGCAAGCTCGAGTGGGCTCAGAGTGAATTTGCGACCGAAGAGCGCATCAAGATCGGGCGGATGGTGATCGATCGCGCGCTCCACGAAGTGACACTCGACGGACGGCGCGTGGCGCTCACCGCGCGCGAGTTCGCGCTGCTCTCGTTTCTCGCGCAGAACCGCGGGCGCGTTTTGCGACGCGATCAGCTGCTCGCGCGCGTGTGGGGGCCGCGCTACGAGGGCGGCGCGCGCACGGTCGACATCCACGTCCGGCGACTTCGCGCGAAGCTCGGCGACGCGCTGCCGCTCGAGACGCTCCGCGGCGCGGGTTATCTCCTCCGAGGGGCCGCATGAAGCTCGCCGTCAGCATCGGCTGCCCGAGCGGCATCGGGCCCGAGGTTTCGGTGGTCGCCGCCGCGAAGGTCTCCGCGCGCGTGCTCCTCGTCGGCGACGCGGAGGTCGTGCTGCGCGCGGCGAAAGCGCGCGGCGTCCGCGCGCGCATCGACGTCGTGGACGAGCCGACGTTCGTGCGCGGCGCGATCGCGGTGTGGCAGCCGACCGAGACCCTCGCCGAGCGCGATCGCGTTCTCGGGCGACCGTCGCGCGCGGGCGGCGCCGCGCAGTTCGCGTGGATCGACGCGGCGTGCGATCTCGTTTCTTCGGGCCGCGCCGACGCGCTCGTCACCGGGCCGGTCAGCAAAGATGCGATCGCGTCGTCCGGCGCGCCGGGCGCGCGGCAGTTCCTCGGGCACACCGAGCATCTCCAGCGGCGGCTACGGTCGCGCGAGGTCGTCATGGCGTTCGCGAGCGAGTCGCTCGTGACGGCGCTCGTCTCGACGCACATCCCGATTTCGGCGGTCCCGCGCGCCGTCACTGCGCAATCGGTTGCAACTGCAACCTTTTGGTTGGCGGATTTTCTCGCGAAGACGAAGAAGCGTCCGCGCGTGGCGGTCGCGGCGCTCAATCCGCACGCGGGCGAGAACGGTCGCATCGGGCGCGACGAGACGCGCATCGCCGCCGGGATCGCGCGCGCCAAAAAACGCGTCGCCGGGCGCGCCGAAATTTTCGGGCCGGTCCCCGCCGAAACCGCGTTTCGCTTGGCGTCGCGCGGCGAGTGGGACGGCGTCGTCGCGATGTACCACGACCAAGCGACCATCCCGATGAAGCTCCTCGGATTCGGCGAAGCGGTGAACGTGACGCTCGGCTTGCCGATCGTGCGGACGAGCGTCGACCACGGCACCGCTTACGATCGCGCCGCGCGCTTCGACGCCGACCCGCGCGGCATGCTCGCCGCGATGAAGCTGGCCGCGCGCCTAGTTTAGGAAGCGCTTGTCTTTCGGCGGCTGTCGCTTCTCGAGATCTTCGTCGAGACCGCCGGTGACCACGCGGAGCGGCGGCGCGCCGGGACGCCGCTTCTGCGGGCGGATCCCCTCGATGTGAATGGGCCCGCTTCGCCGGCGGAGCACCGCGAGCTTCACGCGGAGGTAAATCTCGCGGAGCGGCGAGGGCGATCCGGCGAGCAAGAGTCCCGCGACGAACCCGCCGAACGGCGCGACGACGCCCTCGGTGAGCGTCGCCGGAAAAAACAACCCGAGCGCGCAAAACCCGAGCGTGATCCAGACGAGCATGCGTCCGGAAATCGGGAGCAGAAAATACAAACGGATTTGCGCCGACGCGTTCTCGCGTCCCCAGGCGACGGCGAGCGCGGTCAGGGCGGCGGCGGGTCCGAACATCGCGCCGGGGTGGAAGACCTGCGAATCGCCAGGAGCGATTTTCGCGAGCACGAGCGCGAGACCGAAACCGGCGATGATCGAGAGCGCATAAAAACGGAAGAACCGCCACATCCCCCAGCGCCGCTCGAGATCCGGCGCGAGAAAGTAAATCGCGACCGCCGTGATGATGATCGACGTGAAATCGCGCGGGCTCGTGAGCAGGCCCGCGGTCAGCACCGACCACGGGTGATGCACGACGAGCGCGGGGATGCACGCGAGTGCGGCGAGCACCGCGGCGCCGCCGTGGCCTCCGTAGTTGAAGAGGAGCGCGCCGACGAGCGCGATCGCGACGTAAACGACGAGCAGCGCCTTCACCCCGCGACCGGGGCGCGGAAACGCGACCTGCTGCTCGGCCTCTCGCATGATGGATAACGTAGAAGCGCGGGATCGACCGCGCAAGGTCACGGCCGAGGATCGTTCAGGGAAGCGGGTCGCACGCCGCGATCGACTGCACGTTGGGCTGCTGCTGCGCGACGCACGTCGTCGACCAATTCGCCAATCCGTGGATCGCGTCGGCGTTGCCGACGTCGGGCGCGTCGATCAAGTCACGGTTGGCCTCGTAGGTGGGCTCGTCGAAGACGTCGACCGTGAGCGAAAACCAGTCGTAGTTGACGCCCTGGGTGGTCGGCACGTTTTGAAAGAGCGCGTCGGTGAAGCAGTCGCTCGCGCCGATGTCGATCGCGACCGTCCCGATCCGCTCGCCGCCGGTGACCGCGTCGTAAACCGACACGACGTACTTGAACGGCACGCCTGAGCCCGCTCCGCAGCCGCGGCGCTCGAAGAGCGACGCCGAGTCGACCTCGATGCTGGTGAGTGGGACATACGTGCTCACTGCGACGTTCGACGCCACGCTGCTTCCGGTGAGCGCCGTGCAGGCCGTGAGCGCGACTCCGCCGCCGAGCAAACCGATGCCGGCGAGCTCGAGCGCGATCTTCCTCAGACTCAGCTGCATGGGCGGCTGAAACGGAGCACGCTGCACGCCGGTTGGCAAGGGCCTTCGAGGGAAGTAAAACCCACGCCGATGATGTTGCTCGACCCGCAAACGACCGGCGACGCGCCGAAGCTCGATCCCGTTTCTCTCGTCATTCACGCCTCGGTGCCGGTCAAAGCGGTCCTCGTCATCTTGGTGATTTTTTCGATCGTCTGTTGGTTGACGATCGGCGCCAAGGCGCTGCACATCGCGCGCGCGCGAGGCGAGTCGAAGAGATTTCTCGACGTGTTCGACCAGACGCCGAGCTTCGACGCGATCGCGCAAGGGCTCGCGGCGTTTCGTGGCTCGCCGTTCGCGCGGATCTTCGCCGTGGGTTACGACGAGATGCGACGGGTGACGCAGGGCCGCCCCGGCCGGCTCGACGAAGCGCAGCACACGCACGTTGCGTCGGCGACGCGCCGCGCGGCCGCACAAGAAGTCTCGCACCTCGAGTCGTGGATGAGCGTGCTCGGCACCATCGGCTCGACGTCGCCGTTCATCGGCCTCTTCGGAACGGTCTACGGCATCATGGACGCGTTCCTCAGCATCGGAAATCAGCAGAACGCGAACCTCCCTGTCGTCGCGCCGAAGATCGCCGAAGCGCTCATCGCGACCGCGATTGGCCTCGTCGCCGCGATCCCGGCGGTCATGGCGTACAACTACTTCGCGCGCAAAGTTCAGGTCATCGCCGACAGCATGGAAGGCTTCGCCGAGGACGTCTCGGCCCGCGCGAAGCTCGGAGGGCTGTAAAATGGGGATGTCGGCGGGCGGCGGCGGGCGCGGCAGGCGCCGGCTCGGAGGGATGAACGAGATCAACGTGACGCCGCTCATCGACGTCATGCTCGTCTTGCTCGTCATCTTCATGGTGACCGCGCCGCTGCTCCGCACCGACGTTCAGGTCGACTTGCCGAAGGTGAAGTCGTCGCCGACGGCGATGGACGACACGAAGCTCCTCGTGATCATCACGGCCGACGACCACGTCTATCTGGAGAAGGACGAAATCACCGGCGACCTCGAGAACAAATTGAAGACCAACAATCGCCTTCAGACCGAAAAAGAGCTCTACGTGCAGGCCGACGAAAACGTGAAGTACGGCACGGTTTTGCGCGTGATGGCGGCCGCGCGGCAGGCGGGCGTCGAAAAATTGGGAATGGTGACGGACCCGTTGACCGTCAAATAGAGAGACGATGGCCGCCGCGAAAAGCAGAGCTTGGGTGAGGCCGCACTACTCGGGCGACGAGATCGCCGTGGGTGTCGGGCTCGCCGTCGCGCTGCACGCGATTCCGGCGCTGCTCTTCTTTTTGAAGATCGTTCACCCGCTCACCGACACGGCCGACAACATCGAGGTCGCCCGTCCGGTCATCGCGGCCAACTTGCTGAAGCTCGGGCATCCGCTCGACCCGAAGAGACTGCCCGACCGCATCGTGCCGCATCAGAACGAGGCGCCGAAAAAACAAATCATCGCCTCGCAAGAAAACCCGCTTCAGCAAAAGCCGGACGCGGGCGAGCCGCCGCCGAACGCGATCGACTCCGAGCACGAGCACAAAGTCGACAAGCAGATGCCGTTCCCCGAGGACGGCGGGCGGCCCGAGGTGGCGATCGGAAGCGACGCGGGCGTCGAGGGCGGCCTCGAGACCGATCCGAACAAAGTCCACGCCGGCGACATGTACGCGCTGAAGCTCTCGTCGTGGTTCCACGATCGCTGGACCGTTCCGACGGTGATTTCGGTCGCCGACGAGCGGAAGCTCTGCGTGGTCTTCCAAATCAACATCAATCCGCGCATGATCATTTGGCACTTGAGAGTGGAACCGATCAAATCGAGCGGAAATCCGCTCTTCGACGACTCCGCACGGAACATGCTGCAAAAACTTCTCGACGGCGGGACCACGTTGCCGGAACCTCCTCCCGAGGTCGCCGATCAGTGGAAGGGCCACACCGTGAACCTGACGCTCGGAGACGGAACATCATGCCGATGAGATGGCTCTTGCTCGTGCTCTTGGCCTTCGTGTCGTTTGCCGCGGACGTTCGCGCGCAAAACACGCTGCCGAACGTGCAGCAGCCGACGGGCGGTCAAGTGACGACGCTGACCGTTCAAGGCGGCAATCGGTCGCTCTTCAAAGTCGCGCTGCCGAAGTGGCAAGGCGACGACGCGACGGGCCGCACCGCGGTCGACACCGCGTCGCGCGATTTCGTTCTGTCGAGCATGTTCCAAGTGCTCGACCCGCAGAGCTTCACCGCGAACCTCCAGGCCGAGGGCAACTCGATCGACCCGAGCTCGTGGCGCAACGTGGGCGCCGAGGGCGTCATCAAGGGCAACGCGTACCCGCGCGCCGGCGGGATGGTCCACATCGAGATGCGCTTGTTCGTCGTCTCGCGCGGACCGGACGCCGTGCTCAAGCGCGATTACGACGTGGCGGCGGCGAACTCGCGCGCAGCCGTGCACCAGTTCGTCAACGAGGTCATCAAGTGGTTCACGGGCACGGCCGGCACGTTCGGCACGCGGCTCGTTTTCTCGGCGACGACCGGCCGCGGACAAAAAGGCATCTTCACGGTGGACAGCGACGGGAGCGGCCTCGCGCGCTTGCCGACGACCACGAACGTCGCGCTCGCCCCGGCGATCGGGCCCGGCGGAAACGTGTATTATGCAGGTGGTTTGGCGGACGGGCAGTACGTGCTGCTCAAGTCGGGGTCGCCGGTTCCGGCGGTGCGCCACGCGGGGCTCGTGTTCGGCGTCGCGTTCGGCGGCGGCAAGATGGCGCTCGTCATCTCGCAGGGCGGCGCGAGCGACATTTGGATCGGCGCGGCCGACGGCTCCGGCCTGACGAAGTACACGCATGGCCACCTCAACACGCACCCGGCGTTCGGCCCGGCGGGCCAGCTCGCGTACGTCTCGAACGGCGCCGGCGGTAATCCGCAGATCTACGTCGACGGCCGGCAGGTGAGCTCGCGCGGCTCGTACAACATGGCGCCCGTTTGGTGCAACGACCCCGAAGGCGGAACGAAGATCCTCTTCATGGGCCGCGACGGCGCGACGTGGGACATCTTCAGCGTGAACCCGGACGGCACCGGCATGAAGCGCCTCACGCAAGACCAAGGGTCGAACACGTACCCCGCGTGCTCGCCCGACGGGCGCGTCGTCGCGTTCTTTTCGACGCGCGGCGGCGGCGGGATCTACACGAGCAATCCGCAAGGGATGAACCAGCAGAAGATCGCCTCGACCGTGGGCGAAAGCCTTCGCTGGGAAGGAAACTGAGAGCGCACGCGCTCGCGCGCGGTGCAAGCCGCCGCAGGTGATGCGTCGGTCCGCACGAGCTCGAGCGCGAAAAGGCCTGTAAACGGGGTAGATCGCGTTGGCGCGCGGGGTGCAATGGGGTTCGGTGTCCGCGGTCCCGGCGCGGCGCGTTCGATCGTGCGCGTGGTCAAAAAACCCCTCCTCCAGAGCCGACGACGATCGAACGCGCTGCGCCCGGGCCGCGGACAGGCGGGGGCCAAGCTCAGTCGCGTTCGGCCGCTTCGGCGAGGACGCGCTCGATGGTGCGCGTCGTCATGTCGCCCGAGATGACCTCGCGATCGTCGAGCAGCATCTTGTGGAGCGGAATGTTGGTGCGGATGCCGCCGACGATGAACTCGCCGAGCGCGCGCCGCATGCGGATGAGCGCCTCGGCGCGCGTGGGCGCGTGCACGATGAGCTTCGCGAGGAGCGAGTCGTAGTCGCTCGGAACTTTCCATCCGCCGTAGACGCCGCTGTCGATGCGCACGCCGGCGCCGCCCGGCGGGTGATACTCGGTGATGAGGCCGGGCCACGGCGCGAACGACTTCGGGTCCTCGGCGTTGATGCGGCACTCCATCGCGTGACCGCGGAAGCTCCACGGGCGCGTGTCGGGCAAATCGATTTCTTCGCCGGCCGCGACTTTGATTTGAAGTGCAACCAAATCGAGACCGGTCGTCATCTCGGTGACCGGGTGCTCGACTTGGACGCGCGTGTTCATCTCGAGGAAGAAGAGCTTGCGGTCTTCGTCCATGATGAACTCGAGCGTGCCGAGCGAGCGATAACCGGTCTCGCGCACCGCTTTGCGGATGACGTCGCCGATTTGATTGCGCAGCTCCTCGGTGACGACCGGGCTCGGCGCTTCTTCGATGATTTTTTGGTGGCGGCGCTGGAGCGAGCACTCGCGCTCGCCGAGCGTCCAGACTTTGCCTTTGCCGTCGGCGAGGATTTGGAACTCGATGTGCTTCGGGCGCTCGACGAATTTTTCGAGGTAGACGTCCGGGTTGCGAAAGCCGGTCTCGGCCTCGCGTCGCGCGGACTGGAAGCTCGACTCCATCTCCTCTTCGGCGCGCACGATGCGCATGCCGCGGCCGCCGCCGCCGCCCGATGCTTTCAAGATGACGGGGAAGCCGATGCGCTTCGCTTCTTCGAGCGCGTGCGGGACGTCGCGCAGCACTTTGCTCCCGGGCAACAATGGAAGGCCGTATTTTTCGGCGTTTCCGCGCGCGGTGACTTTGTCGCCCCAGGCTTGCATCGCTTCGGGCGTCGGGCCGATGAACTTGAGCCCGCATTTGCCGCAGATGCGCGCGAACTCGGCGTTCTCGGAGAGAAACCCGTAGCCCGGATGAATCGCGTCGGCCGCCGTGATCTCCGCCGCGCTGATGATCGCCGGAATGTTGAGATAGCTCTTCGACGCGGGCGACGGACCGATGCACACCGCTTCGTCGGCGAAGCGAACGTGGAGCGCGCGCGCGTCGGCCTCGGAGTGCACCGCGACGCTGCGGATGCCGAGCTCCTTGCACGCGCGCACGATGCGAAGCGCGATCTCACCACGGTTCGCGATGAGGATTTTTTTGAACACTCAGGCCTTCTTGATTTTGAACAGCTTCTGTCCGAACTCGACGGCCTTGCCGTTCGGCACGCAGACCTCGATGACCGTGCCCGACACGTCGGACTCGATCTCGTTCATCAGCTTCATCGCTTCGATGATGCAGAGCGTTTGGCCGGGCCGGACCATCGAGCCCACGTCGACGAACGACGGCGCGTCGGGCGAAGGCGATCGATAGAAGGTGCCGACGAACGGGCTCGTGACCTCGGCGACGTCGGAGTCGCCCAAAACGTTATTTGCCGCGGTGCCCGCCGGCGCGGCGTGCGCGTGCGCGACGGGTTGCGGGGCGACGGCGGCCGTCGCCACGGCGATCTTGCCGCGCACGATTCGAACGCGGGCGCCTTCGTCCTCGTGCTCGAACTCGGCGATCTCCTTCTCGATGAGCAGGTCGAACAGCGATCGAAGCTTTTCGGGATCCCAGCTCAAGGCGTGGCCTCCAATTCGCGGCGCACTCTAAAACAGTGGAACGGATTCGGCTACAGGCTCGTCGAGTGCGTAGCGTGCGACGCGCCGATCCGTTCAGCGGGAAAAATGACTCAGTCGGCGCCGTTGCCGAGATGCAAGGCGAGTCCTTCGAGCGCGAGCAGATAACTTTGGCCTCGGAAGCCCGAGACTTTGCCGATGCACGCCGCGGCGATTTTGGATTCGTGGCGATACGCTTCGCGCGCTTCGGGGTTCGAGAGATGGACTTCGACGCAGGGGAGGGCGGTCGCTTTGAGCGCGTCGAAGATCGCGAGCGACGTGTGCGTGTACGCGGCGGCGTTGAGCAAGAGGCCCGCGTAGCGCTTGGGCGCGGCGCCGATCCACTTCACGATTTCGCCTTCGCTGTCGCTCTGCTTCGTGTCGACGACCACGCCGAGCTCGGTCGCGCGCTTCTTGATGCGCTTATGGATGTCGGCGAGCGTTTCTTTGCCGTAGACGTCCGGCTCGCGCGTTCCGAGGAGGCCGAGGTTCGGGCCCGAGATGCAGAGGACGCGCGTCACAGCTCGGCGGCGAGCTTCGGGACGGCCGTGCGCATCATGTAGCGGCCCTTTCCGAAGTTTCCGTCGGGCTTCATCGTGAGCGCGAGAAAATACGTGTCGCCGACCATTCGGATCAGCGTGATCATTTTTTCGGTCGCGACGGCCATTTCGCGCGCGGTGCCCGCTTCGAGCATTTCGCTCGCGCGTTTGATCGCGCCGATGACGACGCTGAACTCGACGCCGATCGTGTCGATGTCGAATGGCGCGCCGTCCTTCGCGTACTTCTCGAGGGCGATGCCGCTCGAGTCCATGATGAGGCACGCGAGGCCGCCGTCGACGCCTTCGACGAGACCTTTCAAAGCGTCTTCGAACATCAGCTCAGCGTAGATGTCTGGTGGCGCGAAGGTCAACTCCTTGATACCGTCGCGTGCCCATGCGCACGAGCGCGACGCGCCGGCTCGGGGATTCGCCCCGCACGATGGTGCAGAAGATTCTCGCCGGCCGGGGTGTCGACGGAGGCGCCGAGGCGGATCAAGTCGCGCTGGCCGCGGCGCCGCACGCTGCCGTCGACGAGGCGCTCGCGCGCGGCCTCAAGCGGACGGGCGTCGAAGCTGCGGTCGCGTACGAGACGACCTGCGTCGGACCGCGCGGCAAGGACGCGCAAGGGCGCGCGGCGCTTCTCGCGCACGGGCTGGTCGTCGCGCGCGCGGGCGCGGGGTTTCCGGCGCCGGTGCATCTCGAGCGCTTCGCGAGCCCGGCGCGATTGTGCGTGACCGACGATCCGCGTTTCGCGTCCGTCGGCGGCATCGGCATGCTCGCGCTCCACGCGAACGCGTCCGAGCTCGGCGCGGCGCTCGCGGGGTTGCCGATCGAGATCCCCGCGCCGCGGAGCGTGCACGTGCTCCTCTCGGGCCGGACGCGGCCGTTCGTTTGCGCGCGCGACGTCGCGCTCGACTTGATCCGGCGCGGGCTCGGCGACGTCGTGCAGCGCGCTGCGGGCGAGCATGGCGCGCGCGTCGTCGTCGAAATCGGTGGGCCGAGCGTGCGGCTTCTTTCGGTCGGCGACCGCGCGGTGATCGCGAGCGTCGCGCCGCACGTCGGAGCGATCGCTGCGATTTTTCCGAGCGATGAGCGCACCGAGGTCTTCTTGCGCGATCAACGGCGTTCGAAGGCGCATCGCGCGCTCGCGCCCGACCCCGGCGCGCCGTTCGACGACGTGATGCAAGTCGATCTCGGCGCGGTCGACCCGCTCGTGCTCGAAGGCGGAAAAGTGCGCGCCGCGCGCGAGCTCGCCGGAAAAGCGGTCGCCCAAGTCGTGCTCGGCGGCGACGGCGGCGTCACGTTGCGCGACTTGCTCGCGACCGCGATGCTCCTCAAGAGCAAGCGCGTCCCGCCTGGGCTCGATTTACTTTTCGCGCCGCCGACGCGACAGATGCTCGAGGTCCTCGCCGCCGAAGGCGCGCTCTCGGATTTGATCGCGACCGGCGCGCGTCTCGTCGAGCCCGACGCGCGCGTCGCGAGCGGGGAGCTCTATCCTTCGAGCGGTCTCGTCGCGCAGTCGGCGGATCTCGGCGCCCCGAACGGCGTCGTCGCGTCGCCCGAGACGCTCGCTTTTGCGGTCGCGACCGGCGCGCTCGGCGATCCGCGCGGCTTCAAACGGCCCGTTCGCGTGAGCGTGCCGCGCTCGCTCCCGACCGACGACGTCCTCGTCCTCCGAGGCGGCCCACTTCGTTCCAAACCTCAGAACAAGTTGTAGACGAGCGACACCGCCGACATCACGTCGGTGTTGTCGACGCCCGGCAGCGGATTGTTCTCGTATTGCACCGTCACCGCCGTCGCGAGCGCGAAGTGCTTGGCGATCTGCGCTTTGATCGCCGAGTCGAAGACGAAGCGGAACGTGTTGTCGTCCGCGAGATCCTGCAGGTACTCGACGCTCGCGATGAACTCGATGCCCTTGAAGAGCTTGTGGTCGACGCCGACGAAGAGGCGCGCGTTGTGGACGGCCTCGGTTTTTTCGAGCGGGTCGCCGTTCGTGTCGAGCTTGGCCGTGCCGTCGGCGTTCTTGATGTAGTCGTCGCTGCGGACGTCGTACTGGAAGTCGTAGCCGGCCTCGGCCCAGAACTGCACCTGCTCGTTTTGGATGAAGTAGTACGCGACGCCCGGCGCGAGCTGCCAGCGGAACTCGAGTCCCTGAAAGCGATCGTGCCGGCCGACGGTCTGCAAAAACAAGCTCCAGTGTTTGCTGAAGAACCAGTCGTAACGCAGCAGACCTTGGACGTTCTCGACTGTGGTCGTCGTCGGCTCGCCGGCCTCGCTGCCGTTCACTGCGGTCGCGGCGCGCGCGTAGTTCGCTTGGGCGCCGCCGGTGAACTGGTGGTCGCCGCGCTTCACGCGCGAGCGCACGCCGGCGGTGACAGCCGCGCTGCGCGAGTTGCCGGCCGCGAAGAGACCGCCCGCGTTGAACGAGACCTCGGTGATCTTGTCCTTCTTGTCGGCTTTTTGCGCCGCGGCGGCCGTGTCGTCGGCGGCGACGTCGGTCGAGCCTTTGGTGACGCCGGACGTGCTCGAGGAGCTGGACCCCGACTCGAGCTGGGCGAACGAAACACTGGAGAAGAGAAAAAGCGCGAGAGTGACTTTGGGATTCATCC
>DASXHD010000134.1:0-8780 GCA_036488725.1 Polyangiaceae bacterium
GTACGCAACGGCTTCGAGGTGCACGTCGTCAACAAGCTCGGCACCCGCCAGGCGTACGAGCTCCACGTCGACGCGCCCGAGCGCGCGACGGTCACGCTCGCATCACCGCGCGTCGAGCTCGACCCGCTCGCGCAAACGAACGTCGTCATCTTCGTGACGGCGCCGCGCTCCGAGCCGCTCGGCGGCGATCTCGTTCACGTGAGCGTCGCGCGCGCGGGCGCAGAGAATGACGCCATCGCCCAGACGGTGCGTCTCTTGGGTGTCCGATGAGCTTCGTCGTCTCCGCGTTTCTCCTCGGACTCTTCGGCAGCGCGCACTGCGTGCTCATGTGCGGCGGAATCGCGAGCGCCCTCTCGGGCGGCCTCGTGCAGCTCGGAAAGCGCCCGCGACCGCTCACGCCGGCGCTCGGCTACAACGCGGGTCGCATCGCGGCGTACGTCGCCTGCGGCGCGATCGTCGCATCCCTCGGTCGCGTCGCGGAGCTCGTGCCTCACGTCGGCGTCGCGCTCCGGCTCGTCGCCGGCGCGATGCTCGTCGCCGCCGGTCTTTGGGTCGCCGGCGCGTGGAACCGCTTCGCGCTCGTGGAGCGACTCGGCGCTCCGCTCTGGCGCCGCGTGCAACCGATCGCATCCGCCTTCGTCGCGCGCCGCGCTTCGTTCGCGGTCGGCGCGCTCTGGGGTCTCATGCCGTGCGGGCTCGTTTACGCCGCGTTCGGTCTCGCGCTCGCTTCCGGCAGTCCCGCCCAAGGCGCGCTCGTCATGGCCGCGTTCGGTCTCGGCACCGCGCCCGCGATGCTCGCGACGGGCGTCGCGTCCGCCCGCATCGTCACGCTCATGCGCGCGCGCGCGTGGGTTCGGCGTCTCGCGGGCGTCGCCGTCCTCGCGTTCGGTCTCGTCGACGTCGCGTCCGCGGCGGCATCGCTCCAAACTCCGAGCCGGCCGACGTGCGCGTGCCATCACCGGACGTGATGCTACGTTGCGCCTCGCGATGCCTCTCGTGCTCACGGTGAACATCGGATCCTCGAGCGTGAAGCTCGCGACGTTCGACGCGGGCTCGCTCGCGCGAACCGGAAATGCGACGGCGACGCGCGTGACGAATCGCGAGGAAGCGCTCGACCGAGCGCTGTCCGAGCTAGGCGCGGGCGACGTCGTCGCCGTCGGTCATCGCGTCGTTCACGGCGGGCCGCGCTTCGACGCGCCCGCGCGCCTCGGGCCCGACGTGATCGCCGCGCTGCGCGAGCTCGCGTGGCTCGACCCTGAGCATCTGCCCGCCGAGCTCGACGCGATCGAATCGCTCGAGCGGCGCCTGCCGAACGTGCCGCACGTCGCGTGCTTCGACACCGCATTTCACAGGGACCTGCCGCGCGTCGCGCGCCTCCTGCCGATCCCGCTTCGCTATGAACGCGAAGGCGTTCGGCGATACGGCTTTCACGGTCTCTCGTACACGTTCTTGGTCGGCGCGCTCGGCGACGAAGCGCGCGGCCGCGTCGTGCTCGCGCACCTCGGGAGCGGCGCGAGCCTCGCCGCGGTCGTGAACGGCAAGCCGATCGAAACGACGATGGCGTTCTCGCCCGCGTCGGGCATCCCGATGGGCACGCGGTCGGGCGATCTCGATCCCGGCGTCATGCTTCATTTCGTTCGCCAAGAAGGCCTGAGCGCCGACGCGATCGCGCGCCTCGTGAATCACGAATCGGGTTTGCGCGGTCTCTCCGAGACGAGCGGCGACGTGCGCGATCTCCTCGCGGCCGAAGCGACCGACCCGCGCGCGAAAGACGCGCTCGCAGTCTTCGTGTACCGCGTGAAGCTCGCGATCGGCTCGCTCGCCGCCGCGATGGGCGGAATCGATCTGCTCGTCTTCTCCGGCGGCATCGGCGAAAACGCGCCGCTCATCCGCGAACGGATCACCGCCGGTCTCGAACATCTTCGCTTTCGAACGCGCGTCATTCCCACCGACGAAGAGATCGTCATCGCGCGCCAAACGCTGGAGGCCCTCCGATGAAGCTGCTCGACGCATGGTTTCGCGCCGCCAACTATTTGTCCGTCGGCCAGATCTACTTGCTGGACAATCCGCTCCTCCGCGAGCCGCTTCGTTTGCAGCACACCAAACCGCGCCTGCTCGGTCATTGGGGAACGTCGCCCGGGCTCAACTTTCTTTACGCGCATTGCAATCGCGCGATCCGCGAGCGCGATCTCGACGCGGTTTTCATCACCGGTCCCGGTCACGGCGGCCCAGCGATCGTCGCCAACGCGTGGCTCGAAGGCACGTACAGCGAGGTTTACTCGGCCGTGTCGCGCGACGAAGAAGGCATGCGGAGGCTCTTTCGACAATTTTCATTTCCAGGCGGCATCCCGAGCCACGTCGCGCCGGAGACGCCGGGCAGCATCCACGAAGGCGGCGAGCTCGGTTACGCCCTCTCGCATGCGTTCGGCGCCGCGTTCGACAACCCCGAGCTCACCGTCTTTTGCGTCGTCGGCGACGGCGAGGCCGAGACCGGCGCGCTCGCGACGAGCTGGCACTCGAACAAATTTTTGCATCCGGTGCACGACGGCGTCGTCGTGCCGATTCTTCACCTGAACGGATACAAGATCGCCGGCCCCACAGTGCTCGCGCGCATCGAGCCGAGCGAGCTCGACGCGCTGATGCGCGGGTACGGCTGGGCGCCGCGCGTCGTCGAAGGCGACGACCCGATGACCATGCACGCGCGCATGGCCGCCGTGATGGACGAATGTCTCGACGAAGTCGCGCGCATCAAGCGCGAAGCGAAATCGGAGCGCCCGCGCTGGCCGATGATCATTCTTCGAAGCCCGAAAGGTTGGACCGGACCGAAGGTCGTCGACGGCGAGCCGGTCGAAGGAACTTTTCGCGCGCACCAAGTCCCGTTCGGCAAGCTCGAGAACCCCGAGCATCTCGCGATGCTCGAGCGGTGGATGAAGAGCTACAAGCCCGAGGAGCTGTTCGACGCGCGCGGCGCGCTCTTGCCGGAGATCGCGGCGCTCGCGCCCCAAGGCGACCGCCGCATGAGCGCCAACCCGCGCACCAACGGCGGCGTCGTTCGCAAAGAGCTTCGCATGCCGGACTTTCGCAAGTACGCCGTCGCGGTGAAAAAGCCCGGCGCCGCGAACGCCGAGGCGACGCGCGTTCAGGGCGAGATGATCCGCGATGTGCTCGTCCGGAACGCCGACGCGCGGAACTTCCGCGTCTTCTCTCCCGACGAGACCAACTCCAACCGCTGGAACGCAGTCTTCGAAGCGACGACGCGCATGTCGATGGCCGCGATCGTTCCCGGCGACGATCACGTCTCGCAGGACGGCCGCGTCATGGAGATGCTGAGCGAGCATCAGTGCCAAGGCTGGCTCGAAGGTTATTTGCTGACCGGGCGCCACGGCTTCTTCACTTGCTACGAAGCGTTCATCCACATCGTCGATTCGATGTTCAACCAGCACGCCAAGTGGCTGAAGACGTGCCACGACATCCCTTGGCGGCGCCCGATTTCGTCGCTCAATTATTTGCTCACGTCGCACGTCTGGCGGCAGGACCACAACGGCTTCAGCCATCAAGATCCCGGGTTCATCGACCACGTCGTCAACAAGAAGGCTGGCGTCATTCGCGTTTATCTGCCGCCCGACGCGAACACGCTGCTCTCGGTCACCGATCACTGCTTGCGCAGCACCGGCTACGTGAACGTGATCGTCGCGGGCAAGCAGCCGTCGCCGCAGTGGCTCTCGATCGCCGAAGCCGAAGCGCATTGCACGGCGGGCATCGGCATCTGGGATTTCGCGTGCAGCGATCAAGGCGGCGATCCGGACGTCGTCCTCGCGTGCGCCGGTGACGTGCCGACGCTCGAGACGCTCGCCGCGACCGCGCTCCTTCGGGAGCACTTGCCCGAGCTTCGCGTGCGGGTCGTGAACGTCGTCGACCTCTTGAGGCTCGAGCCCGAGAGCGAGCACCCGCACGGTCTCTCCGACACGGCGTTCGACGGTCTCTTCACGCGCGATCGGCCGGTCATCTTCGCCTACCACGGCTACCCGTGGCTCATTCATCGCCTCACGTATCGGCGAACGAATCATCCGAACATCCACGTGCGCGGTTACAAAGAAGAGGGCACGACGACCACGCCCTTCGACATGGTCGTGCGAAACGATCTCGATCGATTTCACCTCGTGATGGACGTCATCGATCGCGTGCCTTCGCTCGGCTCGCGCGCCGCCCACGTTCGCCAGCACATGGCGGAAAAACGCGCCTTTCACACGCGCTACATCCGCGAGCACGGCGACGACATGCCCGAGGTGCGCGACTGGACTTGGCCGGGCTGACGGCGCTGCAGTCGGTGCGCGCGCCCGCAGAATCGGCGCGCGTCCGCTCCTTGAACGGGCGGAACTCGTTGGTTCGACGGCGGCAAGCCTCTTGCACCATCGGGGCACATGGCGACTCCGACCCGAATCCTCGTCGCGACCGACTTCAGCGAAGCCTCCAAGGCCGCGTTCGACTACGCCGTCGACTTGGCCAAGGCGCTCGGCGCGAAGGTCACCGCGCTCCATGTCTACGAGCTGCCCGTTTACGGATTCCCGAGCGGAACATTCGTCGCGCCGCCTGAGCTCGCGGTAGAGATCATGACCGCAGCCGAAGATTCGATGAAGCGCGCGTGCGCCGCGTACGCGACGTCCGGCGTCGACGTGACGAAAGTCGTTCAGCAAGGGACGCCGTGGGAAGAGGTTCATCGCGTGGCCGAAGAGGTGGGAGCCGAGCTCATCGTGATCGGCACGCACGGCCGGCGCGGCCTCTCGCACGCGCTGCTCGGCAGCGTCGCCGAGAAGATCATCCGCACGGCGACGCGCCCGGTCCTCACCATTCACGCGGCGAAGGCACGCTGATGGGCCCGCTCGTCCTCGTTGTGGACGACGACGCGCGCACCGCGCGCACGCTCGGCCGCATGCTTCGCGAGGACGGCTACGAGGTCGAGGTCGCCGTGGACGGGCCGGCCGCCATCGCGCGGCTCACGCGTTCGCCGGTCCCGAACATCCTCATCAGTGATCTTCGCATGGCCACCGTCGACGGCGTGGCCGTCGTTCGTTACGCGCAGTCGCGCCGGCCCGACATGCGGGTCGTCGTCGTCACCGGGTATCCGCACCTGGTCCAGTCGGCGCTCGATCCGCCGCCCATCGTCCTCACCAAGCCGCTCGTCTACGGCGATCTGCGCGCCGCGCTCGGCAGCGCCGGATTGGCGTAAGCTCTGCCCGTGGCACTCGACGAACGCGTGGCCGAGCTGAAGCGCTACGTCGGCTTCGAAGAGAGCGACGCGCTCCTGCTCGCGCGCGTCCACGACGCGCTCGCGTCCGATTTCCCGCGCATCGCGCAAGAGTTTTACGACAAGATCCGCGAGCACGAAGAAGCGCACGCAGTCTTCACCGGCGAAGAACAAATCGCGCGCCTCCAAAAATCGCTCCAGGCGTGGATGCACCGCCTCCTCGGCGGAACGTACGACGCGGCGTATTACGCGCGCACCGAGCGCATCGGGGAGGTGCACGTCCGCATCGGTTTGCCGCAGCGATACATGTTCACGGCGATGTCGCTCATTCGACTCGACTTACAAGGGCTCGTCGAAGCGCGCGCGGCGCGGAGCGAGGTCATGGCCACCAAGGCCGCGCTCAACAAAGCGATCGACATGGAGCTCGCCGTGATGCTCGAGGCGTACTCGGCCGCGCACCTCGCGCGCATCGAGCGCAAACAAGAGCTCGATCGAAGCGCGACCGAGCTCGCGTCCGCCGACGTCGCCGCGATGGAGCTCACGAGCGAGCTCGTGGTCGGGCTCGACAAAGACGGTCGCATCCTCGTCTTCAATTCGGGCGCCGAAGGGGCGACCGGCTACGGCCGCGAAGAAGTCATCGGCAAACCGTTCCTCGAGACCATCCTCGCCGAGGAGTCGCACGCCGAGATGTCCGCGATCCTCGCGGCGCGCGCGGTCGAAGCCAAGCGTCACCGCGCCGACACGTTCGTCCGCACGCGCGCGGGAAAGCTCCGCGACGTGCGCTGGGACATCGCTCCGACGCGCATCGGCGCGGTCGCGATTTTTCTCATCGGTCACGACTCGACCGAAGAGAAAAAGCTCGGCGAGCGCTCGCGCCAAGCCGAGAAGCTCGCCGCCGTCGGGACGCTCGCCGCGGGCCTCGCCCACGAAATTCGCAACCCGCTGAACGGCGCGCAGCTCCACGTCGCCTACTTGCAGCGCATGCTCAAACGCGCCGGCGCGACGGCGGAGTCGCTCGAGGCGGTCGACGTCGTGGGCGACGAGATCAAACGTCTCGCGGTCCTCGTCACGGAGTTTCTCGATTTCGCGCGGCCCAAGCCGCTCGACAAGAAGTCGACCTCGCTCTTCGCGCTGATCGAGCGCGTGCGCGGGCTCATCGCGCCCGACGCCGAGCGCGCCAAGGTCGCCGTCGCGTGCGACTTGCCGTCGAAGGACATCGAGGTCGAGCTCGACGCGGCGAAGATGGAGCAGGTGCTCCTCAACCTCGCGCGCAACGCGATCGAGGCGCTCGCGCCGACGGGAGGCCATGTCGTCTTGCGTTTGCGGCGGCAGCCGCGCGGCGCGCTCGTCGAGGTCGAAGACGACGGACCGGGTCTGCCGTCGCCCGACGCGCCAATCTTCGACGCGTTCTTCACGACGAAGTCCGAGGGGACCGGCCTCGGCCTCGCGATCACGCATCGCATCGTCACCGATCACGGCGGAACGATCGCCGTCGAGAGCCAAGCGGGTCGCACGATCTTTCGCGTCGTGATTCCGTTCGGCGCCGACGTGACCGAAGCCTGACGTCGTCGCCGTGGCACGGCGCCTGCTTCGAAGGCGACGATGCTTCGACGCGAAACCAAAACCCATCCCTTCGACGAGCGGCCGTTCATCGCAATTTGGGAGCTGACGCAAGCGTGCGATCTCGCCTGCGTTCATTGCCGCGCGTACGCGACGCCCGCGCGCGACGCCGACGAGCTCGGCTTTCGGACGTGCGAGGACGCGCGCACTGCGCGCACGTTCCATAAAATGTGACCGACAGATTCGCGTTCACGAAGCCGTGAATCTTTTTCAGCGCCGCCTCGATTCGGTCGAAGAGCCGCGCGTCTCCCGGCTTGGCTCGTCCGCACACCTTGCAGACGTAGAAATGGTGGACCTTGCGATCCAGCACGTACTCGAAGCACTTCCCGATCCCCGGAAGCTTCAGCTCGCGAACGATCTCGAGCTTCTTGAACGCCTCGAGGTTCCTGTAGATGCTCGCGCGGTCGACCGGCCTCTTCCGATCCATGTGCGCGTGGATTTCGCCGAGGCTGACGCGGCGCGATCCGTTGTCGAGGATGAACTGAAGGAGCTCGCGGCGCCCGGCGGTGACGCGCATCCCGTTGGACTTGAGGAGCGCGAGCAGATCCTTGTGCCGCTTCATATTGCACGATGTTGCAATAACGCGTAACCTTCGGTCAAGGTGGACGTTCGCCCCGGGTTCGATCTCGACGCGGCACTTTCTCGTGTCGCGCGCTGGTTGCCGACGCAAGGCCCCATCAAGGACTTCGTCCACCACAACACGCTCCACGCGCTTCAAGCGACGAGCTTCCACGAAGCCGTGGCTGCGGCAGCGAGCGTCTACGGCGCGCGGCGAGGGATGTCCCTCGCGTTTTTCGTCGACGCGTACCGAGACGGCCGTATTTCGGATTCGGCGCTCGATCGGGCGCTCGCGGGGCGGTTTCCCGAGGGCGAGGCTCGCTCGGCGGCGCGCGCGACGCTCTTCACGAGCGCACCGGCGGTAGACGTCGCGGCGCGCTCCGGTCTTCGCGCCTTGTGGACCGAGCGCCTCGGCGGAGTCCCGCTCCATCGACGTTCGCACCTGCACCTCTATCGCCTCTTCGGCAGCTATCTCGATCAAGGCCTTTCGACGTGGCGCATGCCCGACGCCGAGCGCGTCGGTTTGTACGAGTGCGTCGCGCGACTCGCCGCGGACAGCGCGCTGCCGCTGATTCCATTCCACACGAGCGGCGCGCGCGCGCTGCTCGCGCTTCCCGCGCGCGACGCGATCGCAAAAGCGCTCGCCAAGACCGTCGGCCGCGAGGAGTCGTACGAAACGTACTTGCTCGAAACGCTCCTCGCGGTTCGCGGCTGGTCAGGGCTGATCGGCGAGTGCGAGCGCAACCCCAATCTTTTGCTCGAGCATCGTGACGTCACGCTGCTCGACTGCGCCGCGGTGACGTTGGTCGCCGAGCTCGGGTGCCTCGAGCACGAGCTCGGTGAGGACTTCGCGCCGCTCGCTCCGTCGGTGAGCTCGTCGCCCCGCGCTCGAACGGACGCCGTGCCCGAAGACGTCCGTCTGCAAATCTGGCAGGAGGCGTTCGAGTGGAGCTACGACGAGCCGCTGCTCGGCGCGTTGACCGAGAACGCGCGTCGCGCGTCGCACGCGCCGCGGGCGAGCAAAGTTTGGGCAGTCTTCTGTCTCGATGACCGCTCTTGCTCGGTGCGGCGGCATCTCGAGGAAATCGCGCCGGAGGTCGCGACTTTCGGCACGGCCGGTTTCTTCGGTCTCGATTTTTTTTATCGCGGCGCGAGCGACGCGGTCGCAGGCAAACAGTGCCCGGCGCCGATCACGCCGCACCATCTGATCGTGGAGCGAGAAGCCGCAGCTGGCGCGCAACCGAGCAGCCCACCGTGGTGGCGGCGCGCGCTCCATCTCGAGTCCGACACGAACACGCTCGTGCGCGGATGGTTCCTCTCGTACGCCCTCGGCATCGGCGCTGCGGCGAGGCTCGCA